>NZ_FCOG02000022.1 GCF_001544975.2 Caballeronia arationis
GCGACCGAGTCGTCAAATCCCGCCCTAAACGCTACACCGTTCGATACCTCAAAAAGAACATTAACTGAACGGCATTACCGGCGAGCCGGGCTTTTTGCTTTTCCGGCCTCGCGCGCAATCGACCAATCGACGCCGATTGCAGCCAATCGCCGCCAAATCGCCGCATCACGCGGCATGACCCGGGCGGCGGTCATCGTGCGTGGCATAATCGCCTGCTCGTTCCCCATTCGATGCATCCACGCATTCATGCGTAGCGCCCTGATACGGAAGATCGGCGGTATCGTCGGATTGCTCGCGATCCTGATGACGACGCTCGCCCCTGCCGCATCGCAGATGCTGGAACGTACGCGCATCGAATCGATGCTCGCGGCATTCTGCTCGGCCGAGACGCCAGCCGTATCGAGTCACGGCAACACCGCGAGATCCAAGCACGCCAGCAGCGACGCCGCCCTCGCGCACTTGCAAGCCTGCGGGTATTGCAACCTCGCCTCCCATACGCCCTTCACGCCACCGCCTGCGCACGCGCCTCGCATGCCTGCTTTGGCGGACCCGGCGCCCGTCGCGCGACTGGATACGTTCCAGCGGCCGCATGCGGCCATCATCGCAGCCCAGCCGCGCGCCCCGCCCTCGTTCGCCTGAATTTACCCAGTCTTTCGCGACGCACGCATGAGCCGACATCGGCATCTCGCGCGCACGCCGCTCGTCAACACCTTCCCAACAGGCGGGAGTCAATCGATATGAACTCATCCATCACGAAGCACGGCGCGCTTGCCGTGAGCCTTCTCGTCGCTGCGCAATTCGCCTTCGCGCACGCCGTGCCCAAACAGCAGGACCCGGCGCCCAACTCGACCGTCTCCGCACCACACGAAGTCGCCATCGAATTCGGCGAAGCGCTGGAGCCGTCGTTTAGCAAGCTGGTCGTCGTCGATGCGGGCGGCAAGCAGGTGAACACGGCACCTTCGACCGTCGACGCCAGCGACAAGAAGCACATGAGCGTGGCGCTCGGCGCGCTCCCGCCCGGGACGTATCGCGTGAACTGGACAGCCGTTGCCGACGACGGCCATCGCACGCAAGGCCACTACAACTTCAAGGTCAAGTGAGACTCGCATGAAAAAAATCACCGCCCCTTTCACTACGCTCTGCGCCACGCTCCTCGGCGCGCTGCTCGGCGCGCCGCTCGCTCACGCGGCGAGCCTCTCGGTCAGCGACTGCTGGATCCGCTCGATGCCACCGAACCTGCCGTCGTCAGGCTACTTCACAGTGTCGAACGACGGCGACGCACCTGCATCGCTCGTCGGCGCCGAGACGCCCGCATTCGGCATGGCGATGCTGCACAAGTCCGAAAGCAACGGCAGCACCGCGACGATGTCGCACGTGGCATCGGCGGAAGTCCCTGCGCACGGCACGCTGCGCTTCGCGCCGAAGGGCTATCACCTGATGCTCGAAGGCGCGGGCAAGCCGCTCCAGGTCGGCTCGACGGTCCCGCTCTCGCTTTCCTTCGCCGATCACTCGAAGATCAGCACGACCTGCACCGTGAAGCCGCCCTCCGCGCTCGGCAACTGACCGACGACGCCCAATGAAAAGCGCGCCGCAGTTCACACTGCGGCGCGCTTTTTTGTTGCTGCGGGTCGTCTGCGGCTACGGCTTGCTGAACAGATCCATGATCTGCTTGCGCTCGTCGGCGTTCACGTTCGGCGCCTGCATGCCGCCCGGGCCGATCCCGCCCGATGTCGTCGTCACGGCGCCTGCCGGATCGGCCGCGTCCATGCCGATGCTCGCGATGAAGCCGCTGCCGGGCGTCTTGTCGGCGTAGAAGAGTTCGCCGTCGAAATCGGTGATGCCGTCGGGCTTCGGCATCTGCTGCTGCGGCACGTTGCGCAGCGCGCGCCCCATGTAATCGACCCAGATCGGCAGCGCAAGCTGCGCACCGAACTCCTTGCTGCCGAGCGACTTGGGCTGGTCGTAGCCCATCCACGCCACCGCGACGAGCGAGTGCTGGTAGCCCGCGAACCAGCCGTCCTTCGCGTCGTTGGTCGTGCCGGTCTTGCCTTGCAGGTCGTTGCGCTTGAGCGCGTTGGTCGCGGCACCCGTGCCCTGCGTCGCAACCGTGTGCAGCAGGCTGTTCATCATGTACGCGTTGCGCGGCTCGAGCGTCTGCGGCGCATTGCGGCCGGCCGTCAGCGGATCGGCGCGCGAAATCACCGTGCTGCGCGCATCGGTGACTTCGGCGATCAGATACGGATTGATGCGATAGCCGCCGTTCGCGAACACCGAATACGCGCCGGAGAGCTGCAGCGGCGTGACGAGTCCGGCGCCGAGCGCGAGCGGCAGGTACGGCGGCGTCTTGTCGACGTCGAAACCGAAGTTCTTTGTAACGAACTCCTGCGCGTAACCCGTGCCGATGTACGACAGGATGCGGATCGACACGAGGTTCTTCGAACGCTGCAAACCGGTGCGCATCGACATCGGGCCGTCGGGCTGGTCGTCGTCCTTTGGCTCCCAGGCCTGGCCGCCGGGCGTTGTCGGCGGGAAATAGAGCGGCGCGTCGTTGATGATCGTCGCCGGTCCGAGCCCCTTGTCGAGCGCCGCCGAATAGATGAAAGGCTTGAAGCTCGAACCCGGCTGGCGCCATGCCTGCGTCACGTGGTTGAACTTGTTCTTGTTGAAGTCGAAGCCGCCGACGAGCGCGCGAATCGCCCCGTCCTGCGGCACGAGCGACACGAGCGCGCCTTCGACTTGCGGCAACTGCGTGATCTGCCAGTTGTCCTTCGGGTCCTTTGTCAGGCGCACGATCGAACCGGGCTTGAGCCGCACCGCCGCCGGTGCGTTGCTGCGCAGGCCCGGCGCGGCAAAGCGCAGGCCGTCCCCGGCGATGTTCACCGTCTCGCCGCCGACGAACTGCGCCGTCACCTGCTTCGGGCTCACGGCCGTCACGACCGCGGACTCCAGATCGCCGTCGTCCGGATGATCGACGAGCGCGTCCTCGATGGCCTGCTCGCGGTCGTCGTCGTCCTTCGGCAGGTTCACGAAGCCTTCCGGCCCGCGATAGCCATGGCGCCGCTCGTAATCCATGATGCCCTTGCGCACCGCGCGGTAGGCAGCGTCCTGATCGGCGGAATCGATGGTCGTCGTGACAGTCAGGCCGCGCGTGTAGGTCTCTTCCTTGTACTGCGCGTACATCATCTGCCGCACCATTTCCGCGACATATTCCGCATGCACGCCATACTCGGTGCCCGCGGACTTCGTGTGGATCTCCTCGGCGACGGCCTGGTCGTACTGAGCGCGCGTGATGTAGTTCAGGTCGAACATGCGCTTCAGGATGTACTGCTGCCGGATCTTCGCGCGCTTCGGATTGACGACCGGGTTATACGCCGAAGGTGCCTTCGGCAGGCCGGCGAGCATCGCGGCTTCCGCGAGCGTGATGTTTTTCAGGTCCTTGCCGAAGTAGACGCGCGCCGCGGCCGAGAAGCCGTAGGCGCGCTCGCCCAGATAGATCTGGTTCATGTACAGCTCGAGAATCTGGTCCTTCGTGAGCGCCTTCTCGATCTTGTACGCGAGCAGCATTTCATAAATCTTGCGCGTATAGGTCTTTTCGCTCGACAGGAAGAAGTTGCGCGCGACCTGCATCGTGATCGTGCTTGCGCCCTGCGATGCGCCGCCGTGCATCACGTCGCTCACGCCCGCGCGCAGGATGCCGACGAAGTCGACGCCCCCGTGATCGTAGAAACGGTAGTCCTCGATCGCGAGGACCGCCTTCTTCATCTGGTCGGGGATGTCCTGGAAGCGCGCGAGCGAACGCCGTTCCTCGCCGAATTCGCCGATCAGCACGTGATCGGCGGTATAGACGCGCAGCGGCACTTTCGGCCGGTAGTCGGTGAGCGCTTCGAGCGAGGGCAGGTTCGGCCCCATCACGACGAGCGCATAGCCGATGATCAGCGCACCGATCACGCCCGCGAGCGCGAACAGCCCCGCGAACCACAACGCGATGCGCGCGAAGAACGAGCGCCCTTCGGACTCGTCGCGATAGCGGCCGTCGCTGCGGTCGCTGCGGTCGTTGCGGTCGTCGTCGTTACGGTTGCCGTCGCCGATGTAGTGCCGGACGTCGCGTGAGGGGTTCGAGGAATTCGGTCGTTTGATGATTGGCATGACTTCGATGGTTCGGCGCGTGACTTGGACGCAGTGCTCGCTCAGATGAGCCGGCTGACTGAACCAGTCACGTGAGTCGGTCGCATGAGGCTCGCGGCTTGCGGCCGCGCGCCACGCGCCGCGATGAACTGAACCGCGCGAGCGATGAATGCCGGCGATGGCCGGGCAGCACCGCGCGGCCGCTTTGAGCCGCGCGCGGCGGCAAAGCGCCTTTTCGGCTGCACGCGCAGGGTAACAGCGCATTTTAAAGAATTCGAGCGGACTTCTACGCGAGACGCCCGATTTTTTTGTAAGCAAATCACGCCGATGGTGCGCACGCGCACGGACAGGTTACCCACAGAAACTGTTGAGAGCACTGTGGACAACCGTATGAGAAAATGGCCAAGTCATTGAGCGCGCGCCACTTTTGGCGTGTGCCCCGATTTCGGCGCGAAGCTGCTGTCCACCCACGCCGAAGCACAAAACGATATGATGGATGTGCCGGAATGCGCCGTTGAGAGGTCGAACGAACGTGGCCGGCGATCCATCTTGCGGTAACTTTGTCGCATCGCTTCTTTGCAATCGCCTTACTGTTTGCGAGCCGCTCATGTCTATCAAACCCAGCGAACGCATCGTTGTTTTCGTGACACCCGCGCAGAAACTCGCCATCAGCAACGCTGCCGAGGGACTCGGCATCAGCGTGAGCGAACTCATGCGGCGGGCGGTACTGAATTTCAACGCCACGAGCGAGCAGATCAAGGTGGCCGGTCTCGTCGACCGCTTGCGCGCGCCAAAAACGCCCGATGCGCTCAACGTCGCGCTACGTAACGTCGCGGAAAAAGCCGCCGCGCGCGAGGCCAAGACCGCGGCGGCGAATGCGTCGAAGAACGCGGCTGCGGCGCACATGGCAGCGCTCGCAAAGGCAAAGCCCGAAGCCGAGCCGCCGGATGACGGGGAGAGCGTCGAACCCGGCGACTCCGACGAAGGCGCATCGCTCACGGGCGGACACTCGGAGCAATGAGCTCCGGTGTCATGTGTCACGACACAAAACGCATCGGCACCGCGACCGCTGCGGCCGACGCGGCCGCTGTCGCGAACGCGCCCCACGCGATATCGATGACGACGACCGTCGTGCTCCAGCCCTTCAACGTCGCGAGATTTGTGAGGTCGTAAGTTGCGTACGCGATCGCTCCGAACAGCACGCCATTGATGAGCGCACGCGCCGCACTTGCCTCGGCGAGACCGGGCATCACGCAGAAATACGTCATTGCGGCGAGATACAGCACATAGAACACGGCCGCCGCGCCGAAGTTCGGCCGTTCGAGCAGCAGCGCGCCGATCTCGCGCTGATAGAGACCGCGCCCCACTACCCCGAGCCACAGCGCATCGAGCACGAGAAACACGACGGCCCCGACCGCGAACGCTACGACGAGCATCTTCGACATGATGTTTCCGTTGGCTGATTTCGATAGCGCGTGCGGCTTGCGGCGCCGCTCCTGCCGTTACATTCCTTAACGCTGGGTGCCCGGCCGATTAAGACCCGCTTAAGCCGCATCGTGCTCTAATAGACGACGCGAGAAACAGCATTCGACCCAGGCTGCGCGTCTTATTGAAGCTAGTGCTTGCAATCCGCGCGCCCGGCCCGAACTTACGTGGCGCGGATCGCGCACGACAGCCGCGTGGCAGCCTCGGGCGATCCGCAGCCTTCATCAAGGAGAAACACATGTCGCTTTTGGATTCCATCACGCGCACCGTCAAGGGCCTGCTGAACGACGCGGCCGACACCATGCAGGACCCGTCGCGCGACTCGCGCCAGATCGTGCGCGAACTCGACGACAGCATCGCCAAGGCGGAAAATGCGCTGATCGAGATTGAAGCACAGGTCGCCACGCAGCAAAGCAAGCGCGACGTCGCCGCCGACAAGGCGAAGAAGTACGAAGACGGCGCAAAGCGCGCGCTGCAGACGGGCGACGAAGGGCTTGCCCGCGAGGCGCTCGCCGCGCAGGCGAACGCGGAAACCGAGCGCGACGCGCTCGCCGCGGAACTTGGCACGCTCGAACCGTCGGTCGATCATCTGAAGCAGCAGATCGCCGACATGCGCCAGCGCCGCAACGACCTGAATGCGCGCTCCAGCATCCTGCAGGCGAAGCAGCAGATCGCCCAGGCGAAGGACGTCGCGGCAACCGCGCTCGGCGGCATCGGCGGGAAAAACCTGTCGGAGGATTTCCAGAAGCTCGAAGACAAGGTGCAACTGGCCAACGCCCGCTCGGACGCCCGCCTGAATTCCGCCGACCAGAAGTCCGGCAAGGCGCTCGACGACAAGCTCGCGGCGCTCAACCGCGGCCCGTCGGTCGACGACCGGCTGGAAGCGCTGAAGAAACAGTTGAACTCGCCGTCGCAGTAGGCTTCATAAGGCTGTACCAGGCGGCTCGCGGCGAACTTGTCCGCTCGACGCGCGTCGCACTGGAATGTGTCACCGATTGGGATCGACTGGAGGCGGGCGTTCATCGCGCCCGGCCCGCATCATGAAAAAATTTTTGACGGCTGTTGCGGCGTCGCTGCTCTTCGTCGCTTCGTCGGCGTTCGCGGTGCCCACCGCGCAGCAGATCGAGCAGGCGATGTCGCAGGGCAACTGGCAGAAAGCCGACGCCGGTCTGAGCGAAGTCCTGCAGGCGCATCCGAACAATGCGCACGCGCACTATCTCTACGCGCAGGTGCTCGATCGCGAAGGCCGCTACGACGACGCCCTCTCCCATCTGCGGCAGGCGAAGTCGCTCGATCCCCAACTCAAGTTCACGGACCCGATGCGCTTCGCGGCCACCGAAGCGCGCATTCGCGGCGACGCGAACCGCGCTAACGTCGTCGCCAACGTGCCCGGCGCCGGGCAGCAGGCGAACCAGACCGGCTCGGTCGCGCAAAAGCCGTCGTTCAATCCCGCGCCGGCGCAGGAAAAGCATGGGCCGTCGATAGGCTCGTGGGTCGGCATCGCCGTGCTGTTCGCGGCGATCGCGCTCGTGTTGCGCTGGGGTCTGCGCCGTGCCCGCGCGCGCGACGACGGCCGCGCCAACGACGACCGCCGCACGCAACTGAAACGCGCGACCGAACTGCTCAACGATGTGCGCACCCTCAAGCTCGACGTGCGGCTTTCCACGACGCCCGGTCACGAGGCGTTGCTGAAGGACGTCGAGGGCGTCGAGGCGCAATTGCGCGAGCTGGTCGAGGCGCTGTCGAATGCGAAGAATCCGGTGCCACCGTATCAGGTCGAGGACCTCGCCAACCGCGTCGAGAGCCTGAAGGCGCGCGCCGAGGGACGGCCCGATCCAAACGCCGCGCCTGCTTCGACGCGCGAAAGCGATTCCGTGTACGCGCAGGAAGCCGAGCGTTTCGGACGCAATCAGCAAGGGCCTTACCCGCCTCAGCAGCCTTATCCGCAGCAGCAAGGGCCGGTCATCATTCAGCAAGGCGGCGGAGGTTTCGGCGGCGGCATGGGCGGATTGCTGACCGGTGTGCTGCTCGGTGAGGCGCTGTCGCATGGGCGTGACCGCGTGGTCGAGCGTCAGGTGCCCACGCCCGATAACAACGCAGGCAATGGCGGCAGCGACGGCGGCGACCTCGACTTCGGCAACGGCTCGAACGACTGGAACGACGGCGGTGGCGGCGGAGGTCTGGACCTCGGCAATAACGACGACAACTGGCGCGATACCTGATTCACCTTCGTCGATGTCGGTTTCGAAAGCAAAAAGGCTCCGGTGTGATGACCGGAGCCTTTTTTTATTGCGTGTCGTACGGCGTCGATCCGCGGCTCAACCGCCGCCGAGAAAACGCAACAACGCCCACAGAAACTTGAAGAACCCGACGATGAACTCCCACACGCGCTCCAACTGGTCCCAACCCGCAACGCGCGCGATTGCGTGAAGAATCATGTCGCTGCGCGGAAGCAGGTTCGGGATTGCGTGTTCGTTTCGATCATCGTTCGGAAGGCGCTCGCGTCAAATGGAAAAGCGGGACATGCCGCATCGGCAGCCCCGCATGATAGCGCGTCGAACGAACCTGCCCATCGAGATGGGCCATGCGGCCTATTCCTTCTTTGACGCCTCGCCCTCCGGCTCCACTTCATCGGTGAGCGCTTCCTCCAGCCGCTTGAAGATGCGCCGCGTCGCGCCTCGCGCATGCAGCGCGAAGAGCAACAGCGAGCGCCCTGTCACCTGATACACCGCGCCCGAATCGAAGTCTTCCAGTTCCTCGCGAATCGGCGCGTTGGTATCGATGAGACAGCTCCATTGATCGCTTCCCGGCACGTCGGGCAACGTGAAGTCGACGACATCGTGATGCGCGTTCACGACGAGCAGCAACGTCGCATCCGACGCCGGCCGGCGGATGCCCGTCGCCTGCGCGCGGCCGTCGATGACGAGGCCGAAGCAGCGCATCGACGGATCGTCCCATTGCTCGGGCGTCAGTTCGTCGCCTGTCGGGCTCAGCCACTTGACGTCGGCCACCTGCAGGTCCTCGCGCCACTCGCCCGTCAGGAACCGCCCGCGACGCAACACCGGCAGCGTATGGCGCAGCGTCGTCAGCTTGCGCACGAATTCGGTCAGCGCGCGGCCGTCGTCGTCGATGCCTTCCCAGTCGACCCAGCTGATGTCGTCGTCCTGGCAATACGCGTTGTTGTTGCCCTGCTGCGTGCGGCCGAACTCGTCGCCGGCGAGCACCATCGGCGTGCCCTGCGAAAAGAGCAGCGTCGCGAGCATGTTGCGCTTCTGGCGCTCGCGCAACGTGCGGATCTCCGGGTCGTCGGTCGGACCTTCGACGCCGCAGTTCCACGACTTGTTATCGGAATGGCCGTCGTTGTTGTCTTCGCCGTTCGCCTCGTTGTGCTTGTCGTTGTACGACACGAGATCATTAAGCGTGAAGCCGTCGTGCGCGGTGATGAAGTTGACGCTCGCCCACGGACGGCGCCCGCGGTGATTGAACTTGTCGCCCGAGCCAGTGATGCGCGTCGCGAGTTCGGCGGCAACGCCGTCGTCGCCCTTCCAGAACGAGCGCACCGTGTCGCGATACTTGTCGTTCCACTCGGCCCAGCCCGGCGGAAAGCCGCCCACCTGATAGCCGCCCGGACCGCAATCCCACGGCTCGGCGATCAGCTTGACGCTCGAGAGAATCGGGTCCTGGCGGCAACTGTCGAGGAAGCCGCCGCCTTCGTCGAAGCCGTACGGCTCGCGCCCGAGGATCGTCGCGAGGTCGAAGCGAAAACCGTCGACGTTCATCTCCGTGACCCAGTAGCGCAGGCTGTCGGTGACCATCTGCAGCACGCGCGGGTGCGACAGGTTCAGCGTGTTGCCGGTGCCCGTGTCGTTGATGTAGTAGCGCGGTTCCTCGGGCATCAGGCGGTAGTACGACGCGTTGTCGATGCCGCGAAACGAGAGCGTCGGCCCGCGCTCGTTGCCCTCGGCCGTATGGTTGTAGACGACGTCGAGAATCACTTCGAGCCCGGCCTCGTGCATCCGGTCGATCATCTCCTTGAACTCGGCGACGACGCCCGGGCCGCGCGAGAAGAAACGCGGATCGGCGGCGAAGAAGCCGATGGTGTTGTAGCCCCAGTAGTTGGTGAGCCCCTTGTCGAGCAGATGGCTGTCGTTGACGAAGGCGTGGATCGGCAGCAACTCGACGGAGGTCACGCCGAGGCTCTTGATGTGCTCGATGACTTCCTGCTGCCCCAGGCCCTCGAAGGTGCCGCGCATGTGCTCGGGCACGGCCGGGTGGCGCTTCGTGTAGCCGCGCACGTGGGTTTCGTAGAAGATCGTGCGTTCCCACGGCACGCGCACGCGCGTCGCGTGGGTCCAGGTGAACGACTGGTCGACGACCTGGCACTTCTGCATGAACGGCGCGCTGTCGCGCTCGTCGAAGGTGAGATCGTCGCCGTCGGCGTTGAGCGTGTATCCGAACACCGCCGGGTCCCACTTCAGCTCGCCGACGTGCGCCTTCGCATACGGGTCGAGCAGCAACTTGTTTGGATTGAACCGATGTCCGGCCTCGGGCTCATAAGGCCCGTGCACGCGATAGCCGTACACCGTGCCCGGCTTCAGGCCGAACACGTAGACGTGCCACACTTCGTCCGTGTATTCCGGCAGTTCGATGCGTTCCAGTTCCTTCTCGCCCTTCTCGTCGAACAGGCACAGTTCGACCTTCGTCCCGTTCGCGGAAAACAGCGCAAAGTTGACGCCTTCGCCGTCCCAGGTGGCGCCGAGCGGAAACGGCGAACCTTCGGCAATGCGGATATCGTTCGGCATGTGGTGGTGTTTCTCGGTGATGGTGATGCGCCGCATCCGTGTTGACCGGTGCGGCAGCTAAACGGACTTGAGGAGCCACGCGCGACTCCCGAGCGGGTCGATTCAAGCAGGTTGCATGCCCGAGCACGCATCGGCCGCCGGGGCGATGCAGCGGCCCTGGTGCAGCGTGGGCCGATTCGCATCGCCGCGCGCAATGGCGGTGCATGGGTCTCAGCCTGCTGCCGACGTCCGGCGAGATGGCCGACGCGCGGCGTTCGCCGGCGTCGCCTCGCTCATCATCCGCTGCCGGTGTAAAACCTACATGTCGAAAGCGACGCGGCAGATTGCGCTCGGACGTGGCGCAGGTCGTGCTTGCCGCCCGCTGAGGCGACGTCACATACCGCATTGCCACGGTACAACGACCCGAGGAGAACCGCTTGCCCACGCACCCCAACCCGACGAACGATTCGTCGCCAGGCCAGCACGCATCAGGCGGCACCGCCGACGAGAGCCGCGCGGCAGGCCGCACGCTGCGCGACGCAGTCCCCTTCGACGCTCACGCCGACTGGCACCCCGCAGCCGGCCGCCCGGACCCGGTCGATCGCGTGCTCGCCAGCAACGCGGGCCGACAGGAGCGGCTGATTCCGCTGCGCATGGCGCGCATGGCCGAATCGCCGTTCGCGTTCCTGCGCGGCTCGGCGACCGTGATGGCGTGGGATCTCGCGCAGTCGCCCTCGATCGGCCACAACGTGATGATCGACGGCGACGCGCACGTCAGCAATTTCGGCCTCTTCCGCACGCCGCGCCAGGACGTCGTGTTCGATCTGAACGACTTCGACGAGACCATCGTCGCGCCTTGGGAGTGGGACCTGAAGCGGCTGACCGCGAGCTTCAACGTCGCGGCGCGCGAGAACGGCGTCGACGCCGAAGGACGCGCTCGCGCGGTGCGCTCGGCGTGTGCCGCCTACCGCACGACGATGGCGGAACTCGCGCAGGTGAGCCCCTACGACCTCTGGCAGATGCGCTCGTACGCAAGCGCCACGCACATCGACGCCCCGACGCACCTGAACGCGGCCGAGCGCGCGACAATCGAAAAGACGGTCGAGCGTGCGATGAAGCGCTCGCACACGACGATGCTCGCGAAGGTCGCGGAACCGACCGGCAAGAGCTGGCGCTTCAAGGACGATCCGCCGATCCTCACGAAGCTCGACGCGGCCGAGCGCAATCATGTCGTCGACGGGCTGAAGGCGTATCTGCAGACCATCGCGGGCGAGTGGCGCATGATGCTCGAGCGCTACGACGTCGCGGATGTCGCGCATCGCGTGGTGGGCGTGGGCAGCGTCGGCATGCGCGCGTATCTCGTGCTGATGATCGGCCGCGCGCTCGGCGACCCGCTTTTCATCCAGGTGAAGGAAGGCATCGTTCCGGCTGCGGCGCCCTTCGTGCCGCCGCTCGACGAGCCGTTCCGCCATCAGGGACGCCGCGTCGTGCACGGGCAGCGCCTCTTGCAGAGTTCATCGGATGCGCTGCTCGGCTGGACGACCATCTCGGGCCGCGACTTCTACGTGCGCCAGATGAAGGACATGCGCGGCTCGATTCCGGTCGACTGGCTGCATGGCGCGACCTTCGACTTCTATGCGTGGTGTCTCGGACTGCTGCTCGCGCGCGCCCACGCCCGCACCGGCGACGCCGCGCTGATCGCGGGCTATTGCGGCAGTTCCGACAAGCTCGATGCCGCCTACGCCGGATGGGCAGAGCGCTACGGCACGCAGACGGTGGCCGACCACGCGGCGTTCGTCGCGGCGATCGCGAAGGGACACATCAAGGTGGCGCCGCCGGAGAAGTAGCCTCGTCCGGATGGCCAGCCGGGAAAAAACCGCGCACGCCACGCGAATCGAGCGGCTATCATTGCCCCGAAGACCCGGCGGATGGAACGAATCCGATGAATATTCACCCGCCTTCCCGTTGGCACATCCCTTGCTGCCCGCCTGTGTCGATCCACGCGAACTTTTTTACTGGAGGAAGCCGCGCATGAGCATGATTGAGGAATTCAAGAACTTCGCCCTGAAGGGCAACGTCATGGACCTCGCCGTCGGTGTGATCATCGGTGGCGCGTTCTCGACCATCGTGAACTCCATCGTCAAGGATCTGATCATGCCGGTCGTAGGGCTCGCGACGGGCGGGCTCGACTTCTCGAACATGTTCGTCAGGCTAGGGCCCATACCGGAGACCTTCAAAGGCAATCCCGGCTCCTACAAGGACCTGCAGACAGCGGGCGTCGCCGTGTTCGGCTACGGCTCGTTCATCACGGTGCTGATCAACTTCATCATTCTCGCGTTCATCATTTTCATGATGGTCAAGTTCATCAACAACCTGCGCAAGCCCGAGGAAACGGCGCCTGCCGCCACACCCGAAGACGTGCTGCTGCTGCGCGAGATCCGCGATTCGCTGAAGAGCTCGCCGCGCATCTGAGTTTTTTCCCGCCCTGCGGCCGTCGCTGCACTGAAGCGGCGCATGAGCCTCGCCAAGCCGCTTTCGTCTGTACGCCTTGCCACTGAACCCGCGCCACAGCGCGGGTTTTTTACGTCTGCGCCACGCGCGTTGGTGTGCGATGCATCTTTTTTCTGCGAGATTTTTCGTCGCACGCGGAATTGCGGGACTATTATTGAGACTGATGCCAAGCGAGCCGCCGCAGGTCTTCGGCACGATTCGTGCGCGTCGCGCATCGTCGGAGAATCATCGCCGGCGACGTGCAGCGCCCTTTCCCGAATCACCGTGAACCGACCACTTCGATGTGCTATAAAAGATCGACGTGCAAAGATCGATGTACGGCCCGCAAGACGGGAGTGGCCGCATGAGGACGCTGCGTTTCTTGCAATTCTTTTTCAGGCGAATTTTTATGTCCTTCCCGAAAAAGCGTAAGCGCGTGAAGGTCGACGGGGACGAGTCGTTCCTCGCCGTGCTTCGTCATTTCAAGCCGTTCGGTCAACTCGACACGAAGATCGCGCGCGCCCGCGCCCAGGACGAGCCGGTGCTCTACGCACACGTCCTGCCCGGACTTGACGTTCTCCTGTGCAGTGTCCGCGGTGCGCAGCCGCCCTATCCCGCCACCGAGGAACTGCACCGGCGCTGCATGGAATCCATCACCAATGCGCTCGAACAGCCGCTCGACGGCCTTGAGAACGGCGGCTACTGGTACGAGGCCAACGGCTTCGGCTTCCTCGTGTTTGCAAGCCGCGCCCGTTCGCAGATCCTGAGCGAATTCGGTGCATCGGCTTCTACGCGCACGCGCCGCGGCACGCGCCGGCAGGATGCGGGCGACGCGGCCTCGCGGCCGCTGCGCTGACGTCCATCGCTTCGTCGCCTGGCGCATCAGTGTCCAGGCGACTTCAACACCTCGATCACCGCCGACAAATCGTCTTCGGAGAGGCCGCGCCTTGCGGCCTCTCCGAGCAGACTGCGCGTGACGGCGAGAAGCGGCATCGATGCGTCTGCTTCGAGCGCCGCCGCCCCGATCGCGTCGGTGTCCTTCTGAAGCGTGCGGATGGTCGCGGTCACAGGCCGCGTCGCGCTCGTCATGCGTGGCACGAAGGTCCGCAACAGCACCGAGTCCGCCCATCCGCCCGTGAGTGCTTCCGTCAGGCGCGCGGCGTCGATGCCGCTCTTCTGCGCGAGATTGACCGCTTCGGCGATCGCCGCGACCGTCGCCGATACGATGCCCTGGTTGCACATCTTCGCCGTCTGGCCCGCGCCGGGCGGTCCCATGTGCGTGACGCGCGACGCGTACGCGCCGATCGCGCCGCGCACGGCGTCGATGGCGGCCGCGTCGCCGCCCGCCATCACGGCGAGCGTGCGTGCCTCTGCGCCGCCGACACCGCCCGATACCGGCGCATCGATCCACGCGACGCCTTCCCGGGCCGCACGCGCCGCGTAGTCGCGGGTCGCATCGGGCCGGATGCTCGAATGGTCGACGATCCACGCGGGACGGGCCGTCCCGCTCAGCACGCCCGCCCCGCCGAACACGACCTCCTCGACCGCTTCGGCATTCGAGAGGCACAGGAACAGCGCCTCGTTGCCCGCGAGCGCCGCGGGCGCGTCGACGACGCTCGCGCCGTCGTTCGCCAGCGCGAGCGCCTTCTCGCGCGAGCGGTTCCATACCTGCACCGAATGGCCAGCCTTCAACAGATGCCTGATCATCGGCGCCCCCATCAGGCCCGGTCCGCAAAATCCGATCTTCACCGTCGCTCCTTCATGTCCTTTAATTGAGTTCACACACGCCGCACGCCGATTTCCGGAGCACGACCAGCAAAGCCGTGGCGCACGCCTTGCTGCTACACCGTTGCATATCTTAGCGATGCAACGTCAATCTGCTTCATTCCAAGGAGAAGACCATGTCGGAACACGTATACAAGATGATCGAACTCACCGGCTCCTCGCCCCAGTCGAGCGACGACGCCGTGCGTGTCGCGCTGACGAAGGCGGCCAAGACGCTGCGCAACATGCACTGGTTCGAAGTGATGGAAACGCGCGGACATATCGAGGACGGCAAGGTCCTGCACTGGCAGGTCACGCTGAAAGTGGGACTGCGGCTCGAGGACTGAGATCGGGCGCGACTTTGCGTGAGACTCCTATGTGAAAAGGCCGCGCTTCTCGCGAAGCGCGGCCTTTTCCTTGGCTCTGCACTGGCTGCCGGGCGTCGAAGCCCGGCCGCACACGCTTACTTCGGCAGCGAGCCGTCCACGCCTTCCACGTACCAGTTGATGCGCTGCATTTCCGGATCGGTGAGCGTCTTACCGGCCGCGACCTTCTCCGCACCCGACTGATCCTTGATCGGACCCGTGAACACGTCCCACTTGCCGCCGTGCAGCTCTTCACGCTTCGCAGCGATGGCCTGCATCGCCTTCGCGGGGATCGCCGTGCTGTTCAGGTCTTCGAGATCGACGGCCTTCTGCGGCATGCCAAGCCACACCGGATCGTTCTTCCACTTGCCGTCGAGCACTTGCTGGATCACTGCGTTGTAATACACGCCCCAGTGTGCGACGACCGAGCCCAGATGCGCGCTCGGGCCGAACTTCTTCATGTTCGAATCCCAGCCGAATGCGAACACCTTCTTCTCCGCGGCCGTGGCGAGTGTCGCGTTCGAGTCAGTGTTCTGCAGGAGCACGTCGGCCCCCTGGCCGATCAGCGTCTCGGCCGCCTGCTTTTCCTTGCCCGGATCGAACCAGCTGTTGATCCAGATGACCTTCGTGTGGATCTTCGGGTTCACCGAACGCGCGCCCATCGTGTAGGCGTTGATGTTGCGGATCACTTCGGGAATCGGCACCGATGCCACGAAGCCGAGCGTGTTGGTCTTCGTCACGTAGCCCGCCGCGACGCCCGCCAGATAAGCGCCCTGATACATGCGCACGTCATACGTGCCGAAGTTCTTCGCCTTCTTGAAGCCGGTGGCCGTCAGGAAGATGGTGTCCGGGAAGTCCTTCGCCACTTTCAGCTGGAAGTCCTGGTAGCCGAAGCTCGTCCCGAAAATGACCTTGTTGCCCTTGTTCGCGAGATCGCGGAACACACGCTCCGAATCCGCCGATTCCGGCACGTTCTCCACGCGCGTGATCTTCACCTTGCTGCCGAACGTCGCCTCGGCTTCCTTGCTGCCGGCGTCGTGCGCGAACGTCCAGCCCGCGTCGCCGGGATTGCCCAGATAGACGAACGCGATGCCCGGCGCGTCGGCCGCGCGGGCGCTCGCCGCCGCAAGCGTGGCGGACAGCGCGACTGCAGTGGACGCAGCCGTCAGCGCGTTCAGCCATGATTTCTTCATTGTGATTCTCCTGGTCGATGTTGTTTGTGAAAAGCGAAGCCGGATTTTTGCGTGTCGTGGCGCGTGATCTGTGAGTTTCGTCTGTCAAAAATGGGAGCGGAACCCGCGAGCGCCGCCGTGCAGCCGATGTACAACACCAGCCGCACCTGCCTGCTCAACCGGACCACTCAGCTCGCCGCGAAGAACGGCTTGCCGAGCGACGCCGGCGCGTTCAGCTTGATCGTGTTCGGATTGCGCGAGATCAGCACGAGCACGACGATCGTCGCGATATACGGCAGCATCGCGAGGAACTGCGTCGGCACCGGCACGCCGATCGCCTGCGCGTAGAACTGCAGCGCCATCACCGCGCCGAAAAGCAGCGCGCCGATCATGAGGCGCCCCGGACGCCACGTCGCGAACACGACGAGCGCAAGCGCGATCCAGCCGCGTCCCGAGGTCAGCTGTTCCTGCCAGATATGCAGATAGACGATGGAGTAGTAGCCGCCGCCGATGCCCGCCATCGCGCCACCGAAGAGCGTCGCGCCGTAGCGCACGCCGACGACCGGAAAGCCTACCGAATGCGCGACCGCCGGCGATTCGCCGACCGAGCGCAGCACAAGCCCCGCGCGCGTGCGGTACAGGAACCAGCCGATCACGCCGAACATGATGAACGCGAGATAGCCGAGCGGCGTCAGCGAGAAGATCGCGGGGCCGAGCACGGGAATCGACGAAAGGCCGGGGATCGGCATGACCTCGATCGAGGCGCGCACCGCCGCCGACGTGTACGGCTTGCCGACGTAGGCGGAAAAACCAATGCCGAAGATCGTCAGCGAGAGCCCCGTCGCGACCTGATTCGCGAGCATGGTGATCGTGAGAAAGCCGAACAGCAGCGACATCGCGAGGCCGGCGAGGATCGACGCGCCGATGCCGAGCCACGGATTGCCCGTGATCGCGGTGACCGCGTAGCCGCTGACGGCGCCCATCAGCATCATCCCTTCGACGCCGAGATTGAGCACGCCCGACTTCTCGGCGACGAGTTCGCCCGCGCCTGCGAACATCAGCGGAATCGCCGCGACGACGGCGCTCGACGCGAGCGTGCTGGCCTGGTTGATATCCATTTTTTCGAGTCCCCGCGAAGATTCAGAGCAATCAGGAATGCGCCGCGTGATGCGCGGGAACCCGGCGCCGCACGCGATAGTTGACGAACAGATCGGCGCCGAGCAGGCAGAACAGCAAGAGGCCCTGGAACACGCCCGCAAGCGCCTGCGGCAGTTGCAGCGACGTCTGCACCGCTTCGCCGCCGAGATAGAGCAGCGCCATCAAAAGGCTGGCGAGCACGATGCCGAGCGGATGCAGCCGCCCGACGAACACGACGATGATCGCCGTGAAGCCGTATCCCGGCGACCAGCCGGCCTGCAACTGGCCGATCGGCCCTGCGACTTCGCCCATGCCCGCGAGGCCCGCCAGGCCGCCCGAGAGCAGGAGCGAGGTCCAGATCGTCTTCTTGTCGGAGAAGCCGGCGTAGCGCGCGGCGAGCGGCGCGAGACCGCCGACGTTCATCCGGTAGCCCGCGAAGCTCTTCCTCATGAACACCCAGACGAGCGGAATCGCAATCGCCGTCAGGAACACCGACGCGTTGATCCGCGTGCCCTTCAGCCACGCCCAGTGCCAGTCGCCGTAGAGACGCGGAAACAGCGCGTCGTCGACGAACATCGCCGAGATCGGGAAGTTCATGCCCTCGGGGTCGCGCCACGGGCCGCTCACCAGGTAGATCAGCAGTTGCGTCGCGACGTAGGTGAGCATCAGGCTCGTCAGGATTTCGTTCGTGTTGAAGCGGCTCTTGAGCAGCGCCGGAATCGCCGCCCACGCCATCCCGCCGACGACGCCGCCCAGCATCATCAGCGGCAGCGTCCACCAGCCGGACGCGTCGCCGACGTGGATCGCGATGCCGCCCGCGACGATCCCGCCAAGCAGCATCTGCCCTTCCGCGCCGATGTTCCACACGTTCGCGCGATAGCCGACCGCGAGCCCGAGGCCGATCAGACAGAGCGGCGCCGCCTTCAGCACAAGCTCGGACCAGCCGTTCACGTTCGAGAGCGGCTCGATGAAGAACGCGTGCATGGCGCGCCACGGATCCTGCCCGACGAGGCTGAAAATCAGGAAGCCGATGACGAGAGTCGCCACCGCCGCAACGAGCGGCACGGCAAGCTGCATCGCGCGGGACGGCGTCGGGCGCGCTTCGAGTCGGTAGGGAAAGATCATCGTCGTTACTTGTTGATTGAGTCGATGGCGGCGGGCTCGGCGCGCTTGCCGTCGAAAAGCCCTGCCATGAAGAGGCCGATTTCTTCCGCGTTGGTTTCGCCCGTCGCGCGCACCGGCGAGAGCTTGCCGCGCGCGAGCACCGCGAGCCGGTCGCAGATGTCGAAGAGTTCTTCCAGTTCCTCGGAGATCACGAGGATCGCGACGCCGCGCGCCGCGAGATCGAGTAACTGCTGTCGGATGAACGCGGCCGCGCCCACGTCGACGCCCCAGGTCGGCTGCGCGACGACCAGCACCTTCGGTTCCTGGAGAATCTCGCGCCCGACGATGAATTTCTGCAAGTTTCCGCCAGACAGGCTCTGCGCGAGCGCGCCGTTGCCGCCGCAGCGGACGTCGAACGACTTGATGCAGCGGTCGGCGAACGCGCGCACGGTCTTCGCGCTGATCCAGCCGCCCTTCACCATGTTTTCGCGATGCGCGGTCAGCAGGCCGTTTTCGGCAAGCGACATCGCCGGCACCGCGCCGCGTCCAAGCCGTTCTTCCGGCACGAAGGCGAAGCCGAGCGAGCGGCGTGCGCCCGCAGACAGTCGCGCGGCGGGTTTGCCGCAGATCGTGACGGCGTCGGCGGCGACGTGCTTGTCGCGGATTTCGCCTGAGAGCGACGCCAGCAGTTCCGCCTGACCGTTGCCCGAGACGCCCGCGATGCCGAAGATCTCGCCAGCCTTCACCGCGAACGAGACGTTGTCGAGCGACGTGCCGAACGGATCGGGACTCGCCACCGAAAGGCTTTTCACGACGAGCCGGGCATCGCCCGGCGTGTGCGCGCGCCGTGTGTAGTCGGGCAGCGAATGCCCGACCATCAACTGCGCGAGCGACGCATGCGTTTCCGTCCTCGGATCGACGCTGCCCGTCACGCGGCCGCCGCGCATCACCGTCGCGGTTTCGCAGAGCGCCTGGATTTCGTCGAGCTTGTGGCTGATATAGAGAATGCTGCAGCCTTCCGACGCGAGCCGCCGCAGCACCGTAAAAAGCTTCTTGACCGCCTGCGGCGTGAGCACCGAGGTCGGTTCGTCCATGATGAGCAGACGCGGATTCTGCAACAGGCATCGCACGATCTCGACCCGCTGCCGCTCGCCGACCGTCAGGCTATGGACGTGCCGCTGCGGATCGACGTCGAGCCCGTAATCCGCCGACACCTCGCGGATGCGCTTGCCGAGCGTCTTCAGGTCGAACTTGTCGTCGAGCGCGAGCGCGATGTTTTCGCCGACCGTCAGCGTCTCGAACAGCGAGAAGTGCTGGAACACCATGCCGATGCCGAGCTTGCGCGCGGCCGCCGGGCTGCCGATCTCGACCGTCTGGCCCTCCCAGCGGATCTCGCCTTCGTCCGGCCGCACCGCGCCGTAGATGATCTTCATCAGCGTCGACTTGCCCGCGCCGTTCTCGCCGAGCACGGCGTGAATCTCGCCGGGCATGACGACGAGCGTGACGTCGTCGTTGGCCTTCACGGCCGGGTACTGCTTGCTGATGCCGGTGAGCGCGAGACGCGGCGGCGGATTGGAGGTGAAAGTAGCGTCGCCCATGAGGTCAGAGAGTCCGCGTTGCCGGGGTTCGGAAAGCCGGTTCGCCCGAGCAACAAAAAGACGGGCAAACCGTGCCGCGGGCAGAAGATACCCAATTCGACGCCATCCGTCGATAACTCAAAAAAGCCGGGGACACCTCGTGAAGCCAGTGTTTGCGGGTAAGCCCACCTTGACGCAATCCTTGTGTCATATTAAAAATGATATGGTCCACACAGTTGTCGATCAGCTAGAACATATACCGGAGATAACATGAGTCAGCAGCGCGAGGCGATCGATACTTACTTATTGCGCGTCTTGCACACCTTGCTGATGGAGCGCAGCGTCACGCGCGCGGCCGTCAAGCTCAATCAGTCGCAACCTGCCATCAGCGCGGCGCTCAGGCGTCTGCGCGACATCACGGGCGATCCCCTTCTCGTGCGCGGCAAGTCCGGCATGGTGCCGACCGAATACGGCCTGCGCTTGCTCGAACCGACCCAGAACGCACTGCGCGAAATCGAGCGCATCAAGGTCCAGCAGCACAACTTCGATCCGGCGACCTCCGTGCGGTGCTATCGCATCGGCTGTCCCGACTACCTGAACGTGCTCTTCGTGCCGACGGTCGTCGAGCGCTTTCGCATCGCCGCGCCCAACGCCACGCTCGAATTCCATTCGCTCGGGCCGGCGTTCGACTACGAACTCGCGCTGGAGGACGGCAAGCTCGATATCGTCGTCGGCAACTGGCCGGAGCCGCCGGAGCAACTGCATCTGTCGAATCTCTTCGTCGACAAGATCGTGTGTCTTGTTTCCAACACGCATCCGTTCGCCAAGCGCGGCGGGCTCACGCTCGATCAATACCTGAACGCGCCGCATCTCGCGCCGACGCCCTATTCCGTCGGCCAGCGCGGCGCCATCGACGTGCATCTGGCGCGCGAGCGGTTAAAGCGCCATGTCGTCGTCACGCTGCCTTACTTCAATCTCGCGCCTTACGTGCTGATCAAGTCGGACCTCGTCTTCACGACGACGCGTCTCTTCGCCGACCACTACGCGCGTTTCCTGCCACTCGCCGTGGTGCCCGCGCCGCTCGACTTCCCGCCGATGCAGTATTACCAGCTCTGGCACGAGCGCTGCCATTACTCCGACGAAGTGCGCTGGCTGCGCGGGCTCGTCGGGGAAGCGACGCGCTCGCTGATCGATCAGCCTTGAATCCCGCCGGCCGGCGCTCATGCGCCGGCCTTTTTTTGATCAGGCCGCGTTCGCCAGTTGCCCCGCCAGCCGGTTGTGCCGCTCGACGAGCGAACCGAGTTCCAGCGTCGTCAGCCGCCCTTCCCGCACGACCACCTTTCCGTCGATCACGCTCGTCGCTACCTGCGACGGCGCGCAGAACACAAGCGCCGCGACCGGATCGTGCAGCGCCCCCGCAAACGCGGCCTGCGACAGGTCGAACGACACAAAATCCGCCGCCATGCCGGGCGCAAGTGCGCCGATATCGTCGCGGCCCAGCACCTTTGCGCCACCGAGCGTCGCGATTTCGAGCGCTTCGCGCGCGGTCATCGCATCCGGCCCGAAGCCGACCCGCTGCAGCAAGAGCGCCTGGCGCACCTCGCCGACCATCTGGGCGCCGTCGTTCGACGCCGAGCCATCGACGCCGATTCCCACCGGCACACCCGCATCGCGCATCGCGCGGATCGGTGCGATGCCGGAGGCGAGCCGCATGTTCGAACACGGACAATGCGCGACGCCCGTCCCGGTGCGCGCGAACAGGTCGATGCCCGCGCGGTCCAGTTGCACGCAGTGCGCATGCCACACGTCATGGCCCACCCAGCCGAGATCCTCGGCATATTCGGCGGGCTTCATGCCGAATTTCTCGCGGCTGTACGCAACGTCATTCACGTTTTCGGCCAGATGCGTATGCATCGACACGCCGTACTGGCGCGCGAGGAGTGCCGAGTCGCGCATCAGTTCGCGGCTGACCGAGAACGGCGAGCAGGGCGCCACGACGACCCGCAGCATCGCGTAGCGGCCTTCGTCGTTGTACGTTTCGATCACGCGCTGCGTGTCCTTCAGGATTGCGTCTTCCTTTTCAACGACCGAATCCGGCGGCAGGCCGCCGTCCTTCTGCCCGACGCTCATGCTGCCGCGCGCCGCGTGAAAGCGCATGCCGATCTCGCGGGCCGCCGCGATGCTGTCGTCGAGGCGGCTGCCGTTCGGGTAGATGTAGAGATGGTCGCTCGACGTCGTGCAGCCCGAGAGCAGCAGTTCGGCCATCGCCGTCTGCGTCGATACCGCGATCATCTCGGGCGTTAGGTTCGCCCAGATCTTGTACAGATTCGTGAGCCAGCCGAACAGCTCGGCGTTCTGCGCGGCGGGAATCGCACGCGTCAGGCTCTGATACATGTGGTGATGCGTATTCACGAGACCCGGAGTCACGAGGTGGCCGCGCATGTCGAGCACTTCGTCGGCGGTGGCGGGCAGATCCTCCGTCGCGCCGACCGCGACAATCCGGTTTCCTTCGATGAACATGCCACCGTCGCGAATCTCGCGGCGCGCACCATCCATCGTGACTAGCACCTGAGCATTTTTGACGAGCAGCGTTCTGGCGCGTGGTTCCATGCGGTCGATCTCCATATCGGCGGGGAAACAAGGGTGAGTAAAAAGCCCCGGTTACCCAGCGTCGATCGCCGTCTTCGGGACGCACAGCCATTCTGCGCGAGGCCTCAATGTCGGTTGCCAAAATCCCGCTGGCAATGTGAACGCCGGCATAGTCGCCTTCACGCCCCCAATATATTCGGGAATTTTGGCGCAGGTAGCATCGCCCGGTAGCCGTACACGTTTGAAGCGCATAACGAATGCGTCATGAACACTCTTGCGGCGCGAAGCTTACGCGCCGCTGTCATGTGCCGTGGATTATCTTTCCTATCGGGGCCGCACAGCGGCTGCCGAGTTTCTAGAATGTTGTACACGGCGCGCATCTGATCACGCCGACGGGTATGTAGCCACTCACGAGTGGAGCCTCGATCCGCCGCCGACGCACTGGTTGGATCGATGCGCAGTCGTTCATCGCACAACACAAGGAACATGCGAATGGGCAAGCTCACAACCCATGTGCTCGACACCGCGCACGGCCGTCCCGGCGCCGGCATCAAGGTCGAACTCTTCGCGCTGTCGGGCGACACCCGCCGCGCGCTCAAAACCACCCTCACCAACGACGACGGCCGCTGCGACTCGCCGCTGCTCGAAGGCGACGCACTCGCCATCGGCGAATACGAGCTCGTGTTCCACGCGGGCGATTACTTCGCGGCGATCGGCGTGAAAGTGCCGGAACCGCGCTTCGTCGATCGTGTGGCGCTGCGCTTCGGTATCGCGGATGCGAACTCGCACTATCACGTGCCGCTGCTCGTTTCGCCGTGGGCGTACAGCACGTATCGGGGAAGTTGAAGCGGCCGTTTTGGCCGCAGGATCATTGCATCAGACCAGCACATCGCGCCCGTCCCTTGTCGACCAGAGTTAGTGCTTTAGCACCTACTCTGGTCCCATGCAACTCGGTTGCGGTCGACCATGCAACCTGGTTGCCGTCGACCAGAGTCGACGATGTGCGCATAACGAATCGGTAGTGGAGGAGTTCATGGAAGGTTTTGTCACTGACTGGCTCAATCTCGTATTGCGCTGTCTGCACGTCATCGTCGCGATCGCGTGGATCGGAGAATCGTTTTACTTCGTCGCGCTCGACAACAGTCTGAAACCGCCGCAAGACCCGAATGCTAAGCGACGCGGCGTGTTCGGCGATTTCTGGCACGTGCACGGAGGCGGCTTCTATCACATGCAGAAGTACTCCGTCGCGCCGCAGGACATGCCGGAGAACCTGCACTGGTCGTTCTGGCCGTCTTACACGACGTGGATGTCGGGATTTGGCCTGTTCCTCGTGCTGTACCTGCTGTCGCCGAGCACGTATCTCATCGACAAGAACGTCCTCGACATGGGGCCGGTCGTCGCCGTATCCGCCGCACTTGGTTTCCTGATGGCCGGCTGGATCGTGTATGACTCGCTGTGCCGTCTGCTCGGCACCAAGGACAAGCTGCTCGGCATCTGCGTCGGGATCTATGTGTTGATCGCGGCCTACATCGCGTGCCACGTGTTCGCAGGGCGCGCCGCGTATCTCATCACCGGCGCCATGATCGCGACGATCATGTCGGCCAACGTCTTCTTCGTCATCATTCCGGGTCAACGCAAGATGGTCGCGGCGATGCTGAAGGGCGAAACGCCGAACGCGATCTACGGTAAGCGCGGCAAGCAGCGCTCGGTGCACAACACGTATTTCACGCTGCCGGTAGTGTTCGCGATGCTGTCGAACCACTACGCGATGACTTACACGCACAAGTACAACTGGCTGATTCTCTTGCTCATCATGCTGGCGGGCGCGCTGATCCGGCAGTTCTTCGTGATGCGCCATCGCGGACAGGTGCTGTGGTACATGCCGGTGGCGGGTCTCGTGCTGGTGCTGGGCGCGTTCGCGTGGACGATGCCGGCTCCCACGGTGCCGGTCGCGCAGGCAGCGGGTGCTCCGGCGATCAAGGTGGCCGACATTCAGCCGATCATCCAGCAGCGCTGCGCGTCCTGCCACTCCGCGCATCCGACGATGATGGGCAGCGCGCCGGCCGGCGTGATCCTCGATACGCCGGATGAGATTTCGCAGAACGCCAAGCGCGTGCATCAGCAGGCGGTCACGCTGAAGGCGATGCCGCTTGGCAACGTCACCCAAATGACCGACGCGGAACGCCAGAAGATCGCCGCGTGGTTCGATGGCGGCGCAGTCAGGTAAGCGGCTTTCGCGCTTGAAACAAAGGCCATGAATGCAGATTCATGGCCTTTTTTTATTTCTTGCGCGAGTAGTCCGCGCGCATGATCTGGTTCCAGTTGCCGTCGTCGGTATGCATCCAGCTCGTCAGCGTGCGATGGTCGTCGTCGATGATCTCGATCACGTCCTTGTACTTCGCATACGTGCCCGGCTTGCCGAAATCCGGGCCTTCGGTGTTGAGCGTCAGCACCTTTTCAGCGGCATCGAGCGCGCCTTCGTAGATCCACATGTGCGTCATCATCGACGCGATAAAGTTGCCGACGAATTCCTTCGTCGCCGGATCGTAGCCGAGCGTCATGACGGTCGTGCCGATCGTGCCGTCCTTCATCTCGGTGCGCCCTTCGCACTGCACCCAGATGTCGCCGACCGGACTCACGCGTTCCGTCGATTCCCAGGTCTCCGCTGGCTTCCCGGGCTCGCCCGCCATCTCGCCCTTCGATGTCCAGTCGCCGCACAGCTTCATCAGCCACGCGTGTTCTTTCTGCTGTTCGGTCTGCATTGCCCATCCTCCTGTGTCTGCCACCGCATGCGAATCGATGCGACGCACGCCGGGTCGATCGCACCGCGATAGGGCGCGACGAAAGGAGATTGTAATACCTCTGAGATACCAGTATGCGACGGGGTGTTCGTCAGCGGCTGCATAAAGAAAAAGGACCGTTTCCGGTCCTTTTTCGCTGTTACCCTGCTGCCCGGCCAAGCGGCGGATCAGCGCATCGCGTCCTCGGTAAGCCACAGCGATTCACGCAGGTCCTGCTCGTTGAGATTGAGCCCGTCGCCGCCGCGATCCACGACGATAAAGTCGCTCACCTCACCGAGCGCAATCAGCGGATGGTGCCAGACGCCCCGCGCATAGTTCACGCCCTGCCACCCGCGCGTGACGAACGCGCGGATCGCGCCTTCGTCGAGATCGCCCGTGGGCGCCACGACCACGAGATACGGCTTGTCGTTCAACGGCACGAACGCCTGGCTGCCGAGCGGATGCCGCTCCATCATCTTCACTTCGAACGGCAGCACGCGCGGCTGGCCGCGAAAGAGGTTCACGAGCGGCCGGCCGTTCTGCTCCTCGACGTCGATCTTCGCGAGATCATGAAAGCGGATCGTCGTGCCGAGGTTGATCGGAATCTGCTTCGCGCCATCGAGTTCGATGACGTCGCCGAAAGGCTCGAACGCAGCACGCGTCAACGGTTCGATGGCGAGCTTTTTCATTATGCGAGCGTTCCAAAGAGACGCAGACGCGATACGCCGCCGTCCGGGATGATGTTGAAGCGCACGTGCGTCACGGGGCCGAGCGCCGCCAGTTCCGACTCGAAGAAATGCTGCTTGTCCATCTGCAGCTTCTGCTCGTTGAGCAGCATCGGCCAGAACATTGCCTGCGTGACGAGCGAGCTGTCGGTGCCGCCCGTGACGTACGCCGCCTGCAGCGAGCAGCGGTCCGGATAGTTGCCTTTGAAGTGCGCGGTATCGACTTCGATCTTCTTGATGACGCCCGGTTGCGCGAGCGCGACGATACACCAGTCGTTGCCCGGCTCGCGACGGCGCCGTGTTTCCCAGCCGTCACCCATGTTGACGCCACGACCCGGCATCAGGAGCGTAGAGGCGAGCCCGAAGTGCTGGTTGTTCGTGCCGACGAGATACGCGCCGTTTTCCATCGCGGCGAGGTCGAACAGTTCGCTGCGGCTAGCGTTGCTCCAGTCGAGCTGCGGCTGGCCGTACACGCGCAGCCGCGCGATGCCGCCGTCCGGGTAGATGTTCACGCGCAGGTGCGTGATCGGCTGCTCGGCGCTGACATCCAGGTAATGGTGGCTGTTGCCCTGCAGCGTCGTCGACGGGACGATCTCGGTCCACTTGGTGGACTGGTTCGGTGCGCCGTCGGCGACGTGCGCGCCTTCGATCGACGCCGCCGGCGGGAAGTTGCCGGTGAAGTGGCTCGTGTCGAGATCGATACCCTTGATGACGCCCGGACGCGCAAGCTTCACGACGCACCAGTCATAGCCGGTCGAGCGCTTGCGGCGCGTTTCCCAGCCGTCCATCCACTTGCCGTGATCGTCGAACTTGCCGGGGATGAACACCGCCGGTTCCGGGTTCAGCATGCGCTCTTTCGGCGCGAAGAAGTCGTCGCTCGTCTCGAGCGCCTGCGCGCCGAGCCGCGGGTCCGCGAGATTTACATAGCGGCGCGTGAATTCGGGCGCGTTGGGATCGAGTGTCGGGATTGCCATTGTCTTCGTCCTTGTTCGTTCTGCGGTGAAAAACGGATCAGCCTTGCATCAGGTCATCGAGTCAGGTCATTGAATCAAATCATCGAGCCTGAAGCGCGCTATCCGGTAGATCTGTTCGAGACTCGTGCGGAGCTCTTCGGCGCGGCTGTGATTCACGCGCTGTTCGAAGTTCGCGATGATGCCGTGGCGGTCGTAGCCGCGCACGGCGAGGATGAACGGAAAGCCGAACTTCTCGCGATACGCGGCGTTGAGCGCCTGCAGGCGGTCGAAGTCTTCCTGCGTGCAGAGGTTGAGGCCCGCGCCGCTTTGCTCGCGCGTCGATTCCTCGGTGAGCTCGCCGCGCACGGCGGCCTTGCCCGCGAGTTCCGGGTGGGCGTTGATGAGCGTCAGCTGCTTCTCTTCGCCAGCGGCTTCCACGGCGCCCGACATCGTCTTGTGGAGCGCATCGACGCTCGCGAACGGCCGTTGCGGCGCCGCGACTTCAGCCACCCACGGCGAGTGCTCGAAAATGCCCGATAGCACCGTCACGAAAGTGTCGGCGGGCAGCGCGTTGAGTTGATCGAGTGTGGTTTGCATCGCCTTCATGCCGTCGTCCCGTTGGTATTTTTGCCGCCTTCGTAAGGGTGATGTTCGCGCCAGTGCCGCGCGATATCCACGCGACGCGTCACCCACACGCGGTCATGTTTTTCGATGTGATCGAGAAAGCGCTGCAGTCCGCGAAAACGCCCCGGGCGTCCGAGCAGGCGGCAGTGCATGCCGATCGACAGCATCTTCGGCGCCTCGTCGCCTTCTTCGTAGAGCACGTCGAATGCGTCGCGCAGGTACGTGAAGAAGTGATCGCCGGTATTGAAGCCCTGCGGCGTGGCGAAGCGCATGTCGTTCGTGTCGAGCGTGTACGGCACGATCAGGTGCGGGGTCGTCTTGCCGCCCGTCACTTCGACCTCCGTCCAGAACGGCAGGTCGTCGCCGTAGTTGTCGGAGTCGTAGAGAAAGCCGCCGTACTCCGCCACCAGCCGATGCGTATTGGGACTGTCACGGCCCGTGTACCAGCCGAGCGGCCGCACGCCCGTCACGCGCTCGATCGCTTCCATGCCGAGGCGCATGTGTTCCGCTTCGCGTTCCGGCGACATGTCCTGATAGTGGATCCATCGATAGCCGTGGCACGCGATTTCATGCCCCAGTTCGACGAACGCCCGTGCCAATTCCGGATGCCGCTCGATCGCCATGCCGACGCCGAAGATGGTGAGCGGCATCTTGCGCTTTTCGAACTCGCGCAGGATGCGCCACACGCCCGCGCGCGATCCGTACTCGTAGATCGACTCCATGCTCATGTGCCGCGACGGAAACGAAGCCGCTCCCACGATCTCCGAAAGAAACTGCTCGGAGCCCGGATCGCCGTGCAGCACGCAGTTCTCGCCGCCCTCTTCGTAGTTCAGGACGAATTGCACGGCGACGCGCGCACGCCCCGGCCAGTTCGCCTGCGGCGGATTACGGCCGTAGCCGATCAGGTCGCGCGGGTAGTTCGGGTCGTTCGAATCGTTTGACATAGCGATGAGGACATTGATGACGATGAGCGGAAAATCGATGGTCCAGTTTAGCGAAAACACCCCCCTGCGCCCATACGGCCAGGCAGATAATGCGGGTCACTTGCGGTGTATGTGAGCCGCCGCGTCCCGCGGGCTGTAGTCGGCGAGCACGCCGTCATAGCGTTTTGCAAGCGGCCGCGCAAAGTCGCCGCGTTTGGACGTGTGCAACTTCAGCGCGATCAGCGCCTCGGCCCATTTGACCGCGGCCGTCACGCCTTCGACGACCGGCGCGCCGATTGCATCCTCCACTTCGTGACAGAACTCCGCCATGCCCGCGCAGCCGAGCACGATCGCGTCCGAGCCGTCTTCGTCGAGCGCCCGGCGGCATTCGTCGATGATGATGCTGCGCGCGGCCGAACCCGGCACGTCGAGATCGAGCACCGCGACGTCCGTCGCGCGCACGTTCATGCAAAAGCGCGTCATGCCGTAGCGCTCCGCCAGATGCCACGCCATGCCGCAGGTTCGCGCCAGCGTCGTGACGACCGAAAAGCCCGGCGCAATCACGCTCGCCGCATGCATCGCGGCCTCCGCGATGCCGATCACCGGCCCGCGCGCCAGTTCGCGCGCCGCGTAGAGCGCCGGATCGCCGAAACACGCGATCACGTAGCCGTCGAAGCCTTCGCGCTCGCCCGCCTCGACCTCTGCGAGCATGCCGAGCGAGGCAATCGCCTCATCGTAATAGCCCTCGATCGAGGGCGGCCCCATCGTCGGGCTCACCGCTACGATTTCCGTGCCCGGGGACGCAACCTCGCGCGCGCAACGCCCCATCGATTCGGTCATGCGCTGGGTCGTGTTCGGGTTGATCAGCTTGATTCTCATGGCCCTGCTCCTTCTTGTGCTTTCAGTGCTTCTGGTGCTTTTGTCTGCGGCGCGGGCGCAAATCGCCCGCGCCTTTCTCTCAGGTTAGTTCGAACCCTTCCGGTCTGCCAGGAACCAATAAAACACCGCGCCCAGTCCCGCGCCGACGAACCAGGAGAAGTTCGCGGCACCTTCGAGCGACGGAATCATCACGCAGGCGACTGCGATCGCCGCGGCAGGCAACAGCGCCGCCACCGCACGGCGATTCACGCCCTTGGTGTACCAGTAACGACCCGTTTCCGAGACCGTGTACAGGTCGTCGACGACGAGCTTGCCGCGCTTCACCAGGAAGAAATCGACGATCAGCACGCCATAGAGCGGTCCGATGAAGCTGCCGAGCACGTCCAGCGTGTAGTGGATCACCGCCGGATTGTTGAAGAGATTCCACGGCGTGATGAAGATCGATGCGACCGCGGCCATCATTCCGCCCATGCGCCAGCTGATGTGACGCGGCGCGACGTTGGAAAAGTCGAACGCCGGCGACACGAAGTTCGCCACGATGTTGATGCCGATCGTCGCGATGGTGAAGGTCAGCGCGCCGAGGATCACGGCCGTCGGATGATCGATCCGGCCGACGGTTTCCACCGGATCGGTGATGAGCTGGCCGAAGACCGGGAGCGTCGCGGCGGTCGTGATGACGGTGACGAGCGAGAACGCCAGGAAGTTGACCGGCAGGCCCCAGAAGTTGCCGCGCTTCACGCTGCGATAGCTCTTGCAGTAGCGCGAGAAGTCGCCGAAGTTGAGCATCGGACCCGAGAAGTACGAGACGACGAGCGAGATCGCAGTGATCATCACGGGCACGACTTCCATGCCGTGATACTTCACGCCGCCGAGATTCAGGCCGATGTTCTTCAGGCCCGCACGCCACACCATGTAGCCAGCGAGAATGAACATCACCACATACACGGCAGGACCGGCGAAGTCGATGAACTTCTTGATCATCTCCATGCCGCGCCAGAACACCACGGCCTGCAGCACCCACAGCAGCATGAAGCCGGCCCAGCCGAGCGCGGACAAGCCGACGAAGCCGTACTTGTGCACGTCCGCGTAGGGCATCCATTGCGGCACGAACTTGAGCACGACGATCACGAGCGCGCTCGACGCGAGGAACGTCTGGATGCCATACCACGCAACCGCGATCAGCCCGCGCAGCACAGCGGGAATGTTCGCGCCGAGCACGCCGAAGGTCGCGCGGCACGCGACCGGGTACGGCACGCCCGCCTGCTGGCTCGGCTTCGCGATCAGATTGCAGAGCGCATTCACGAGCCCGATGCCGATCAAAAGCGACACCAGCACCTGCCAGCTCGTCAGGCCGAGCGCGAAGAGACTGCCGGCGAACACGTAGCCGCCGACGCTGTGCACGTCCGACATCCAGAACGCGAAGATGTTGTACGCGCCCCAGGTCTGTTGTTTGAGGGGCGCGAGGTCTTCGTTGTAGAGGCGGTCGCTGTAGCCTGCCGGAAGATGCGACTCGTGGCCGCCCGCTTGCTCGCCGTACGGCGGCAGCGTGCTTTCACTGGATGCTGCACTGAACTGGGCCATGACTTCTCCTTCGATGAGAAAGGCAACTGGGGTAATGAAAATTCCGGTGCGTGCGCTCGAGTGTGCTTTCACGCAATACAAATCGATTCGGATACCTTCGCATTTCATGCGCGGTATTCTTTGTGATTGTCGAATCTCTCCCGGCAGTGCTTCGCCCGGCTCATGCTGATAGCGAGCCTCGAAACGACGCCGGGACGGCTTTCATCCGCGCTCGGTCGAGCGCTTCGTTCAGTGCGGCCGCATGCTGCGCATACAAGGCGCATGCGGCCATCGATCCTGCTGTCACGCACCCTCTGGCGGGGCGCGGTCTCCATTCCTTCTTGATCCGGCGCCGGTCCTGGCCGGCTTGCCTTCCATCACATGCCGGGCGGCTTGTTCCGCTCGACAGGCTTTGCAAATACTTCCCGCAGGTCGACCGCGCCGCGCGCAGGCCGCTCCAGCATCTTCAATTCGACGTCGCGCAGATGTCGCGCCATCAGTTCCGTTGCCTTCGTGCTGTCGCCCGCATCGAGCGCCGCGAGAATCCCTTCGTGGTCCTCGAACGAGCACGAACTCTTGCCGAGCGATTCATACAGCGCCGAGATCAGCGTCGAGCGCGCCACGAGTCCCGACAGGCATTCGCACAGCACCGTATTGCCGGTGAGCGCCGCGAGTTCGGTATGAAACTCGCCCGAGAGCCGTATCCACGCCGTGAAATCGTGGCTTTCGAAGGCGCGGCGTTCGCGTCCGATCGTCGAACTGATCGACTTCAGGCGCCGCGTGCCGTGCCCGCTGCAAATGCGTTCTACCACCGCCATTTCGATGATCCGCCGCATCTCGAACACTTCATGCACTTCCTGGAGCGTCGGACTCGCGACGAATGCACCGCGATTCGGCTCCAGATCGACGAGCCGTTCGCCCGCGAGTTGCGCGAGCGCCTGGCGCACCGTTCCGCGCTTCACTTCGAATACTTCGCACAATTGCGCTTCTGTCAGCTTCGCGCCGGGCGCGAGGCGATGCTCGAGGATCGCGGCACGAATGTTCTCGGCGATCGACTCGGCATTCGCAGTGCCGGTTACGTTCAATGAAGCGCTGATTTTTGGGTCGGACATGATGTGTTCGCTCGCATGTTGGTCATCTTAGAACCGACATAAAGATTGTCAACAATTCATTTAGGGAATCGTCATCAATCGCGTTTGGAATGGCAACCTCGCCGGCCTGAGATCCAATACAGATAAGGCTGTACGTCAATACGCTAAGTTTTTGTCATCATTCAGCGCACATTTTTGTCGACAATTAGTTCGTCGCGTATTTCGTCAGGGTTAACCCGGAGAGGTTAATTCGACCGTTAGTTGCGTAACTTGAGATCAAAAAAGCGCCCTTGCCCGGGCGCCCTTGTTTCACGCAAGGTGCGGATAGTCGCTGAGCGTCATCCTGAATCCCTGCGGACGTGCGACCAGGTGCGCCGTTGCGCCGAACGGCAGCGTCAGCAGGTTCTCGACGTGGCCGAACTGCAATCCTGTCACCACCGGAATACCGATCACCGCGCGCACCTGTTCGAGCATCGCGTCGAAGGAATAGCCGTTGTCGTAGTCCGCGAGACGGGCGCCCGAGAATTCGCCCAGCACGAGCGCCTGCTGCCGCCCGAGAATGCCGGACAAGTGCAGTTGATAGATCATCCGCTCGACGCGAAACGGATGCTCGTTGACGTCCTCGATGAAGAGAATGCCGCCTTCCACCGGCGGCATGTACGGCGTGCCGACGAGCGATGCCAGTATCGCGAGGTTGCCGCCCCACAGCATGCCCGTCGCATCGACGGACTGCTGCTGCGGCGTGTTGCCCGTCACCGTGAAACTGGAACGCGTGATCGCGTGCCAGAAGTTCTGCATCGTGAACGCGCTCGGATGCTCGGCGCCGAAGTCGCCCGCGAACATCGGACCGCCGAAGCTCTTCACGCCCGCGCGCGCGAAAAGCGCGCACTGGATCGCGGTGAAATCGCTATGGCCGACGATCGCAATTGGCTTGCCCTCCAGGCGTCGCTGCAGTCCCTCGAAATCCAGTCCGTGCAGGATGCGCGCCGCGCCGTAGCCGCCGCGCACCGCCAGCACGATGTCCGGCAAGCGGCGCGCGGGATCGGCGAGGCGGTTCAGGTCGGCGGCGCGCTCGCCGTCGGTGCCGCCAAAGCGCTGGAAACGCCGCTCGGTCGCGCGCAGGTTTTCGAGCCGGTGCCCCTGTGCGCGCAATCGCTGCAGCCCCCGTTCGACCGCCGCGGGATCGTGCGGATAACCGGAAGGCGCGACGAAATCGATGGTGCGGGGCTTGACGATCATGGGCTCTCGGTTGGAGGGGTATCGATTGAATCCGCGGCATCGCGCGCCTTGCGCAGTTCGCGCTCGGCGCGCGCGAGCTGCCGCCGCTCCGCGAAGAAATTGCGCAGCGCGTGGCCGCATTCGTCGGCCAGTACGCCGCCTACGACCGTCGTGTGATGGTTCAGGCGCTCGCTGGCGAACACGTCGATGACGCTGCCGCATGCGCCCGTCTTCGGATCGGCTGCGCCGAACACGACCCGCGCGATGCGCGCGTGCATGATCGCGCCGGCGCACATGATGCACGGTTCGAGCGTGACATAGAGTTCGCAGCCGGGCAGCCGGTAGTTTTCAAGCGCACGCGAGGCCGCGCGCAACGCGACCATTTCGGCATGCGCGGACGGATCATGTCCGCGAATCGGATGGTTGAAGCCCGTCGCGATGACCTCGTCGCCGCGCACGAGGACGGCGCCCACCGGCACTTCGCCCGCTGCGCGAGCCGCCTCTGCGGCTTCCTGCGCGAGCGCCATGAAGCGGCGGTCGCGTTCGGCGGCGTTAGCGGCCGCATCCGGATCGGCGATGAGGGTCGTAGCGGGCGCCGGCGCGCTCACTTCGGCTCCGCAGCGCGGTTTTGCGCCCGCTCGGAGAGCCGCTCGGCAATTCGCCGGCGATATTCGTGGGGCACGGTGGAACCGCCGCGCAGCGATTCGAGCGCCATGTCGAGCGCGAGCATCTTCGCCTGGAGACGACAACGCGCTGCGGGATCGGTCACCTGGTCGAATTCGGCCTGCAGATCGCGCAGCGCCCGCAATTGTTCGACGGCGGGCGGCACGAAGCCGGCGTTTTTCAGAATGCGGTTCGCGATGCGAACTTCCTCAGGAACAAGGGCGTCGTCGTCGAATTCGAGCGGCGCGCCTGCACCGGGCAAATCGTCGAACTCGCCGCGCGCGGCGGCAGCGGTTATCCGCTGTTCGACTAAGGCATCTAGCAGTTTCATCGGGGATTACGACCAGCTTGCAGCTTGTGGCCTGCCGGTCTTTCGCGATTTCGTTGAAGTGGCCTTGGGGCCGGAACGTCCGGCGCGGCGGTGCTCGCCGTGTCGAACGCATCGGAAATTCATCTCGCATTCTATCAGTCGGCGCGCGGCGCTTCGGCCGCAACGCACGAACGTTCGAAGCCAGTCTGCTTTACGCAACGGCCCGCTATTGACGCCGCGCCAAGGGTGCTCTAAAGCGCCGCATCCACACCGATGACTTCCGCCACTTTCCGCTTGTACCCGTCGGTGGCGAGCAGCAACGTGCGCGTGTATTCATGCTGCACGTCGCGGGAGCGCACGGCGTCGATCGAAAGCTGCTCGATGACTTCGCCGTTGCGCATCACCGCGATGCGCTGACACAGGAATCCGACGACCGCGAGATTGTGGCTCACGAGGATCATCGTGAGCTTGCGCTCGCGATGCAGCCGCCGCAGCAGGTTCAGGATCTCGGCCTGCACGGAGACATCGAGCGCGGAAGTGGGTTCGTCGAGCAAGAGCACGCGCGGCTCGACGATCAGCGCACGCGCGATCGACACGCGCTGCCGCTGGCCGCCCGACAACTGATGCGCATAGCGAAAACGGAACGCGGGCCCAAGCCCCACTTCGCGCAGCGCGTTCAGGATGCGTTCGTCCTCGTTGCCGATGCCGTTGATCGCGAGCGGCTCGCGCAGCGTCTGATCGACGGTGAAGCGCGGATGCAGCGATCCATAGGGATCCTGAAACACCATCTGCACGTCGCGGCGAAACGCGCGGTCGATCTTTCTGCCGAGCGTGTGCGCGCCGACCTGCATCGTGCCTTCGGCGAGCGGCACGAGACCGGTGAGCGCGCGCAGGATCGTCGACTTGCCTGAGCCCGATTCGCCGACGAGTCCGAACACCTCGCCCTCGCCGACATGAAACGACGCGTCGCGTACCGCGTCGACGTGGCCGGTCTTCGTTTTGAAGCGGATGCGCGCGTTCTTTACGTCGATCATCGCCTAGCTCTCCTTGACCGACGGCTCGATGAGCCACGCGGCATCGCGGCGCAAGGTCGGCAGCTCGTCGGGCGGATCGGTCAGCGGCGGGTTTGCGGCGAGCAGACCGCGCGTGTACGGATGCTCTGCGTGCTTCAGGTCGCGCGCGGCGCACGTCTCCAGGACGCGTCCGCCGTACATCACGACGACGCGGTCGCAGAACGACATCACGAGCGGCAGGTCGTGGCTGATGAAGACGAGCCCGGTGTCGTGCTTCTCGATCATCTCGTCGAGGACGGCCAGCACCTGCATCGAGACGAGCACGTCGAGCGCGCTCGTCGGCTCGTCGGCGATCAGAAGGCGCGGTCCCGCCGACACCATCATCGCGATCATCACCCGCTGCCCCATGCCGCCCGACAATTCGTGCGGATATGCGTCGGCGACGCGCTCCGGATTGCGGATATGCACCGCCGCAAGCGCAGCAACGATCTTCTCGCGCATCGCGCGCGCGTTGAGCTTTGGCTCGTGCCGGCGGAACGCCTCGCGCAGTTGTTGAGCGACCGTCATCACCGGGTTCAGCGAATACTTCGGGTCCTGCAGGATCATGCTCATCTGCGTGCCGCACAGGCGCCGGCGCGCCTTCGGACGCATCGCGAGCAGATCCTGGCCGTCAAAGCGCAGCGTATCGGCCGACCATTGCGCCGACGGCGGCAAAAGCCCGAGCAGCGCGCGGCCCGTGAGCGACTTGCCCGAGCCCGACTCGCCGACGATGCCGAGCCGCTCTCCCCTTTGCAGCGTCAGCGAGATGCCGCGCACGGCGTCGGCCACGGTGCCATCGTGCGCAGGAAACCCGATCCGCAGGTTCTGGATTTCACACAGAGGCGCTTGCATGTCAGCCTCCATGACGCGGATCGAACACGTCGCGCAGGCCGTCGCCGAGCAGGTTGAACGCGAGGCTCACGAAGAGGATGGCGAGACCGGGGATGGTCGCAACCCACCATGCATCGAGCAGCACGTTGCGGCCCGAGGCGACCATGTAGCCCCACTCGGGACTCGGCGGCTGCGCGCCGAGCCCGAGAAAGCCGAGACCGGCGACCGCGAGGATGATGCCCGCCATGTCGAGCGTCGCGCGCACCATCACCGAAGACGAACAAAGCGGCACGATATAGCGCAGCAGAATGCGCATCGACGACGCGCCCTGCAGCCGCGCCACGTGGATGAAATCCGCCTGCACGAGCCTCAGCGTTTCCGCGCGTGCGAGCCGCGCATAGGGCGGCCACGCGGTGATCGAGATCGCAATGACCGCGTTGAACACGCCCGGCCCGAGCGCCGCCGCGAACGCGAGCGCGAGCACGATCTTCGGGAAAGCCAGCGCGACGTCGGTGAGGCGCATCAGCACCGTATCGACGAAGCCGCCGCAGAATCCCGACGCCGTCCCGATCAGAAGCCCGACCGGCACGACCAGCACCACCACGAGGATCGCGATCGAAAGCGTGAGGCGCGAACCGTGCACGAGCCGCGAGAGAATGTCGCGGCCGAGTTGATCGGTGCCGAGCCAGTGCGCCGCCGCGCCCGGCGGCATCAGGCGGTCGGAGAGCACTTGCCGCAGCGGGTCCTCGGCAACCAGCATCGGGCCGATCGCGGCGGCCACGATCAATACCATCAGGATCGCGAGGCCGAACATGCTGAGCGGATTGCTCGAAAAGCGCCGCCAGCGCCGATACGCACGGCCGAGCGCGGCCTGACGGCGCGACGCGGGCGTATCGGTGAGCAGCCACGCTTTCCACTGACCGCGCTTGTCCTTCATGGGCCAGTCCTGGGTCGAATCGTCGGTTGGCGGAGGCATGTGCATGGATAAGGCGCTTTAGCGCGCACGCGGATCGAACACGCGATAGAGCGCGTCCGTAAGCAGGTTGAGCGTGATGAAAGTCGCGCCGATCACGAGCGTGCTGCCGAGCACGGCGTTCATGTCGGCGTTGAGAAGCGCACCCGTCAGGTACGAGCCGATGCCCGGCCAGGCAAACACGATCTCGGTCAGCACCGATCCTTCGAGCAGATAGCTGTACGCAAGCGCGATCACCGTCAGAAGCGGCACCGCGATGTTGCCGAACGCATGCCGCCAGATCACGCGACGCTCCGTCAGGCCTTTTGCGCGCGCGGTCGTCACGTATTCCTGGCTCAGCTGGTCGAGCATGAACGAGCGCGTCATGCGGCTCAGATACGCGATCGAATAGAACGCGAGGATGCCGGCCGGCAGCACGATATGCGAGAACGCATTGACGAACACGTCCCACTCGCCGGCAATGGCGGAGTCGATCAGGAGGCTGCCTGTTCTGGTATCGACCATGCCGTCGTACAACGGATCGAGACGGCCCGGCCCCGAGACCCAGTGCAGGCGCGCGTAGAAGAGCAAGAGCCCCATCAGCGCGAGCCAGAACACCGGCACTGAACTGCCGATCAGGCCGATGAAGCGCGCCGCATGATCGATCCAGCGGTTGTGGCGCACGGCCGCGATCACGCCGAGCGGCACGCCGACCATCACACCGACGAAAGTCGAGAGCGTCGCGAGTTCGAGCGTCGCGGGGAACACGCGCTTGATGTCGTCGATGACGGGGTTCGCCGTCAGGAGGGACACGCCCAGGTGCCCGTGCAACACGTCCCGCGCGTAGATGATGAACTGCTCGATGAGCGGCTTGTCGAGCCCGAGTTCGAGACGCGCGGCCGCGTACGCCGAAGCCGACGCGCGGTCGCCGAGAATCGCGAGCACCGGATCGATCGGAATCTTGCGGCCGATGAAGAACGTGATCGCGAGCAGCCCCGTGAAGGTGACGGCAAGCATCGCGATCCAGCGCGCGAGGCGCAGCGTCAAGCGCACGTCTGCACGGCGCGCGGCGAGCGCGCGCATGCGGTCGAGTGTCGGAAGCCCGGTCGTCACTTACTGTTTCTTCAGGTCGCGGTAGGACACGAGGTCATTGATCGGCCCCACTTCGAGCCCCGTCACGCCCGGACGCGCCGCTACCTGCGACACCTTCTCGAACATGATCACGAACGGCGAGTTCGCGAGCATCTCCTTCTGCATCGCCTGGTACATCTGCGCGCGCTTTTGCGTCGACGATTCCGCGAGCGCCGCGAGCGTCTCCTTGGTCAATGCGGGGATGTCCCACGAGTTGCGCCACGCGAGCATCTTGTAGCTGGACTTGTCCGAGTTGTCCGGGTTCCAGGCGAAGCCCTGCGCGTTGCTGTGCGGATCGATGTAATCCGCCGACCATTCGCCGATATAGATGTCGTGCTGACGCGCGCGATAGCGGCCGAGCGTCTGCTTGTTGTCGCTCGGCATCAACTGCACCTTGATGTTGCCGAGCGCGAGGTTCGCCTGCACCGCCTGCGCGATCTCGCTGTACGGATAGTCGTTGCGCACATCCATCTTCACGGTGAAGCCGTCGGAGAGACCTGCCTTCGCGAGCAGCGCTTTCGCCTTCGCGACATCCTGATGATATGGATTCGAATTCAGCGCGCCGAGGAAGCCTTCGGGCAGGAAGGTCTGGTGCACCTTGTAAGTCGTGCGGATCACGTTCTTCTGGATGCCCTGATAGTCGATGAGCCACTTCATCGCTTCCTGCACTTCGGGCTTCGCGAGATTCGGATTCTTGTTGTTCAGGCCGAGATACATGAGCGTCGCTTGCGGCACCGACGACACCTTGATCTTGCCGGCCTTCGAGAGCGTGTCGAGATCGTCGGGACTCAGGTCGCGCGCGACGTCGATATCGCCGTTCTCGATCATCAGGCGCTGGCTCGCCGCTTCGGTCACGTGGCGCAGCACGATGCGCTTCATCGCGAGCGGCAGGCGATAGCCCTCGGAGCGCTGCAGGACGATCGAATCGTTCGCGGTCCACTTCACGAGCTTGTAGGCGCCAGAGCCTGCTTCGTTCGTCTTCAGCCACTCGTTGCCGAAGTCGTTGCCCTTCGCATGCGACTCCACGAGCTTGCGATCGACCACCGACGCCGGCCATGCGCCGAGCACGTTCAGGACGAAGGTCGGCGCGTACTTCTGGTCGGTGGTGATCGAGACGGTCGTGTCGTCGACCTTCTTCACGTTTTTCAGCGCGTTGTCCTTCGTCAGGCCGATGCCCGCCAGCACCGCGGCCGCGCCCTTGTCGAGGAGCGCCGTGCGCTGGATCGACCATGCGACGTCGTCGGCGGTGAGTGGATTGCCCGAGTGGAACTTGAGGCCCGGGCGGATCTTGAAGGTGAACGTCAGGCCGTCGGGGCTCACGGTCCATGACTGCGCGACGTCGCCGTTGAACTTCGACGGGTCTTTCAGATCGACTCGCACGAGCCGGTCGTAGGTGTTCGCGACGTATTCCTCCGGCACCAGTTCGTAGATTTCGCCCGGATCGAGCGTGGTGAATTCGTCGAGCAGGGTCGCCATGACGAACATGTCCTTCGGCGTCGCGGCCTGCGACGGGCCGGCGGCCGTCAGCGTGAGTGTCAACGTGGATGCGACTGCGAGTGCTGCGAGGGCTGCTTTTACGTCAGGCAATACGAGTTTCATCTTCGCGTTCCCGTTCGGTCGATGGTTGTTGTCTGCTGCTGTGCTTCCGCTTTACATCAGGCGCAGCGGTCCGCTTTCGCTGTTGTCGATCACCGCGAGTTCGCGCGAGCCCGGCAATTCATAATGCCACCACTCACTCGCGATATGAGTAAAGCCCGCGCCGTGCATGACGCCAAGCAGCAGCGTGCGGTTGCGCTGCACATCTTCGGGCAGGCCGGGATGGAAATGCTCGGACGCCGCGACCATCGCGTCGAAGCCGGTGCCCATGTCGAGTTCGGCGCCGTTCGCATCGACGAGCGTCAGGTCGATCGCCGTGCCGCGGCTGTGGTTCGAGCCGCGACCCAGTTCGGCGATGAAGGTGGGGTCCGGCAGAAAGTCCCAGAGCACCTGCTGGGCTTGCGGCGGGCGATAGGCATCGAAGATCTTCAGTGTCGTGCCGATGCTCTGCGCGATCCCGACAGCACGGCGCAGCGCGGCCTCGGCCGGTTCCAGCAGCAGGCAATGCGCGGCTTTGTAGATCGGCTTGCCAGTGAAATTGCGATCGGTCGCGTACGCGAGGTCGATCTGGACGTGGTGGGATTCAGGTGTGATCTGGATGAGGCGTGCTTGGGTCATCTTCTTTTCTGAAGCGGTGGGGAGAACGCGGCGGCGCTTCGTGCGCGGGACGTTGTGTCGTCGACGATAAGGCGCGTGGCTCGCGGGAGGTCGATGGTCTGCGCAGCCGAGCGCGGATTCAGGGTCGCGGGCGAAGATCGATTTGACGAGCGGGACGGGAAAGCTGCTTTGGCCGGATAGCCGGGATTGCCGCTGGCGGCGCGGACGGCGTGCGGTGCATCCCACGGCGTCAGCGGCGCGGGTCGTCCGGAGGAGAATGCTTCGAGTGTCTTCGCGAGGGAAGTCGGCATCGGCGCGTCGGTGGTCTTGTCGTCCGCTATTTTGAGACAAACATTAGACCGGGCCAATATTCATGTGACAGCTAATAAAACTTATTGAAATCCGGGGGTGATTGACAAAAGGCACAGACGACGTGCATTCATGCGGCGAGAGACCACCGCGCAAGCTGCACATATTGCGACCGCCCCAGCAAACTCCGCACGAGCACGAATTCACGCGCGGTCCATCGAACCGATTCGACGGTCTGCTCTCCGAGATGCCGCTCGTCGTAGAGCAAGGTCACGTGCGGGGTAAAGTGCGAGTTGACTTTGACCGCGAGGCCGGCGGTCTGTAGCGCGATTCCAAGCGTCTTCTGAAAATCGTGCAGCGCGCCGGCATTGGCATCGGCGCCTGCTCGAAGGACGAACGGCTTCTTGTTCCGTCGTCCGGGGAAACTCGACACGCGATCGAACGCCACATCCACCGGCGGCATCGACACATTCGACGCCGCCTCCTTCGCGCGTGCCACGATGTCATCAGGCAAACCCGCAAACGCGCCCAGGTGATGCAGGGTCACATGAAAGCGGTCCGTCGCGGCGGGCTTGCCTCTCAGGCCGTGCTCGACATTGAGCCTGAGCGCCAGCTGCGCGATGCGCGCGGCGGCCGCCGCGTCGGGGTAGATCGCGAAGAAGAGAGAATCGGTCAGGGCAGCCATCGCGACGCTGCCCCGCCCTGGAAGCCCCCCATGCTGTCGAACGACACGAGCGGGCGCCCCACCCTCACTCCCACTCGATGGTCGCCGGCGGCTTCCCCGAAATGTCGTACACGACCCGATTGATCCCGCGCACCTCGTTGATGATGCGATTCGACACATGCCCGAGCAGTTCATGCGGCAGGTGCGCCCAGTGCGCCGTCATGAAATCGAGCGTCTGCACCGCGCGCAGCGCCACGACATACTCATACGTCCGCCCATCGCCCATCACACCGACGCTCTTCACCGGCAGGAACACCGCGAACGCCTGGCTCGTCAGGTCGTACCATGACTTGCCGGTTTCCTTGTCGATGGTCGTGCGCAGCGTCTCGATGAAGATTGCGTCCGCGCGGCGCAGCAGGTCCGCGAACTCGCGCTTCACTTCGCCGAGAATCCGCACGCCGAGGCCCGGCCCCGGGAATGGATGCCGATAAACCATCGCGGGCGGCAAGCCAAGCTTCACGCCCAGTTCGCGCACTTCGTCCTTGAACAGTTCGCGCAGCGGTTCGAGCAGCTTCAGGTTCAGCGTCTCCGGCAGTCCGCCCACGTTGTGATGGCTCTTGATCGTATGCGCGCCCTTCTTGCCCTTGCCCGCCGACTCGATCACGTCCGGGTAGATCGTGCCTTGCGCGAGCCACTGCGCATCGGTCAACTTGTTCGCCTCGGCCTGGAACACCTCAACGAACTCCGCGCCGATGATCTTGCGCTTCGCCTCAGGATCGGTCACGCCCGTGAGCTTCGAGAGGAACTCAGCGCTCGCATCGACGTGGATCACCTTCACGCCGAGGTGATCGGCGAAAGTCGTCATGACCTGTTCTGCTTCGTTCAGCCGCAGCAAACCGTGATCGACGAACACGCACGTCAGCTGATCGCCGATCGCGCGATGCAAAAGCGCCGCCGCCACCGACGAATCGACGCCGCCCGACAAGCCGAGAATCACGTGCTCGTTGCCGACCTGCTCGCGAATTTTCTCGACGGCTTCGTCGATGTAATGACCCATCTCCCAGTCGGGATTCGCGCCGCACAGTTCCAGCACGAAACGGTCGAGCATCGCGCGGCCCTGCACCGTATGCGTGACTTCCGGATGCCATTGCAGGCCGTAGAAACGGCGCTCGTCGTCGGCCATCGCGGCGATCGGGCACGACGGCGTCGACGCCATCAGCTTGAAGCCGGCCGGCATGTCGGCGACCTTGTCGCCGTGACTCATCCAGACTTTCAGCATGCCGTGGCCGGCGGCGTCGCGGAAATCCTCGATGTCGTTCAGGAAGCTCGTGTGATTGTGCGCGCGCACTTCGGCGTAGCCGAATTCACGCACGCGGCCGAGTTCGACCTTGCCGCCCAGCTGGTCGGCCATCGTCTGCATGCCGTAGCAGATGCCGAGCACCGGCACGCCGAGGTCGAAGACGATCTGCGGCGCGCGCGGCGATCCGGCTTCGGTAACCGAATTCGGACCGCCCGAGAGGATGATGCCTTTGGGCGCGAACTCGCGGATGAAGACCTCGTCGACGTCGTACGGATGGATTTCCGAGTAGACGTGCGATTCGCGGATGCGTCGCGCGATCAGCTGGGTGACTTGGGAGCCGAAATCGAGGATCAGGATTTTGTCGTGCATGGCAGCGGCCAAAGGCGAAGAGAACGGTTACGGTAAGGAGCGGCGCTGTGGCCGGACGTCATCGCGACGCACGGCTCGCGCCGGAAAATCGGCGGCCGGCGCGAAGGCCGACCGCAGGTGGTCTTGTCATCGCAAAACGCCCGGTCCGCAGGAAGCGCGTTTCGCTCATGCGGATTTCAGCGCGTGTCGGGGCGCAGCGGGTCCGGCGCAATGCGCGGCTCCACGCGCTCGCCCGTCGCGGGATCGATGGTGCGGGCCGTCAGCGGGTCGATCGCCCGGCCAGTGACCGGATCGATCTTGTGGCCGTGCGGCGGGTCGATACTGCGTCCCGTCGCCGGATCGAAAGCGGGGCTGGTCGTGCGGCCCGTGGCCGGGTCGATTGCGCGGCCCGTCACCGGATCGATCGCGGTGGCGGCAGGCGCGCGCGCCGCAGGACGGCCCGCTACATCGAACGATTCCCCCGCGACCGGCTCTCCCGCGAGCGGATCGACGCGGCGCGCGGCCGGGGTCACGGCTGGAACCACGGGCGGCGTCGTGCGAATCTCGTCACGCTTGTCCGCCGCGCGCTTCTCGGCGCGGCCCGCCGACGCTGAACCGGCCGCCTGCGCGCGTTCGCGCCGGCGCACGGCCGATGCAAGCCGTACGCTGCCGAGCCCGAGGATCAGCAGCACGACACCGGCCAGCGCGGAAACGACCTGGCCGAACGCGGCGAGCTCCGGCGTGCGCAGTCCGAGCAGCCAGACCAGCAACACGACGCCCGAGAGCCACTCGACATGCCCCGTCACCCTCGCGACAGTCACGGTGAGCGCGCCGTTGACGGCCGCATGAAACGAAAGCCACGACAGCCCGATCAGCGCGATCCCGAACAATTGCCCGGCGAACGCAGGCTGCACCTGAACCAGTTGCAGCGCGCTGTACAACGCAGCCCAGGGCGTCAGCAGGAACAGCACGCCGAACGCGAGAAAAATCAGGGCATTGATGACGAGTACGGCCCGCAGCAACGGTTTCATGGTTTAGTCCACGTGGTAGTTGGGAGCTTCCTTGGTGATCTGGACGTCGTGCACGTGCGATTCGCGCATGCCCGCCGCGGTGATCTGCACGAACTCGGCCTTGTCGTGCATCTCGCCGATCGTGCGGCAGCCGCAGTAGCCCATGCTCGCCCGCACGCCGCCGACGACCTGGAACAGGATCGCGTTGACCGAGCCCTTGTACGCGACGCGGCCTTCGATGCCTTCGGGCACGAGCTTGTCGATATTCGCGGAGTTGTCCTGGAAGTAGCGGTCCGCCGCGCCGTCCTTCATCGCGCCGACCGAGCCCATGCCGCGATACGACTTGTACTGGCGGCCCTGGAACAGGAACACGTCGCCGGGCGACTCTTCCGTGCCCGCGAGCATGCTGCCCATCATCACCGCGTCCGCGCCGGCGGCGAGCGCCTTTGCGACGTCGCCGGAGAAGCGCACGCCGCCATCCGAGATGACCGGCACGCCGCTGCCCTTCAGCGCTTCCGACACATTCGACACCGCCGTGATCTGCGGCACGCCGACGCCCGCGACGATCCGCGTCGTGCAGATCGAGCCCGGGCCGATGCCGACCTTCACCGCGTCCGCGCCGTATTCGACGAGCGCCTTGGCCGCCGAGGGCGTCGCGATGTTGCCGCCGATCACTTCGATATGCGGATAGCTCTGCTTCACCCAGCGCACGCGTTCGAGCACGCCCTGGCTGTGGCCGTGCGCCGTATCGACGACGATCACGTCGACGCCCGCCGCTGCCAGCAACTCGACGCGTTCCTCGTTGTCCGCGCCGACGCCCACCGCCGCGCCCACACGCAGCTTGCCGTGCTCGTCCTTGCAGGCGTCCGGGTGCTCGGTCTGCTTGGTGATGTCCTTCACGGTCATGAGGCCGCGCAGTTCGAACGCGTCGTTCACGACGAGCACGCGTTCCAGCCGATGGCTGTGCATCAGCGCCTTCGCTTCAGCGAGCGGCGTGCCTTCCTTGACTGTCACGAGGCGCTCGCGCGGCGTCATGATGCTGCGCACCGGCTCGTCCATGCGCTCTTCGAAACGCAGGTCGCGGTTGGTCACGATGCCGATCAGCTGCGGGCCTTCGACCACCGGAAAGCCCGAAATGCCGTGCTGCTGCGTGAGGGCGATGACGTCGCGCACGCGCATTTGCGGCGGCACGGTGATCGGATCGCGCACGACGCCGGATTCGAAACGCTTCACCTTGGCGACTTCGCGGGCCTGCTCGGCGGCGGTGAGGTTCTTGTGAACGATGCCGACGCCACCCATCTGGGCCATCGCGATCGCGAGGCGGCCTTCGGTGACCGTGTCCATGGCGGCCGACACGAGAGGCATGTTCAGGGAAATCTTGCGGGTCAGCTGGGACTTGAGGCTGGTGTCGCGCGGGAGAACGTTGGAAAACGCGGGCACGAGGAGCACGTCATCGAACGTGAGTGCTTGATGGATCAGACGCATGGCAAATCCTATGGGCGCAAAAGCAGATTATACCGATAGTTCCCCGGTTTTTCACTGACCGAACATTGGCTTACGCGTTTTTGGAGCAATTTCCGGGCCCCAATTTCGTCCTCCTTCGACCACCGATTTCGCTTTGCGGTTCATCCCGCTTTCGCGCCGTTTTCGGATTTTCGACTGGCTTCGCGAGCGTTTTTCATGCGGCCGGCCGGCGTCCGATTGCAGCTTTCGACAAGACGGCCTCCCCGGTCAGCGTGATACGCTGCGCGCCTTTCCTACGTCATGCTGGAGCAGTCGATGCAACGCGGTGTCGCATATGGGGTGATGGCCGGTGCCATCTGGGGTTTCATTTTTCTTGCGCCGCGCCTTTTGCCCGATTTTTCGCCGCTCTACCTGAGCATCGGGCGCTATGTGATGTACGGCCTCGTCTCGCTCGCGTTCGCGCTGCCGTTCGCCCGGCGGCTCGCGGCCAAGCTCACGCGCGCCGACCTTGTCGCGCTCGTCAAGCTGGCGCTCGTCGGCAACCTGCTCTACTACATGCTGCTCGCAACCGCCGTGCAGATGGTGGGCGTCGCGCCGGCGTCACTGATCGTCGGGATTCTGCCTGTCACCGTGACGCTCGCCGGCCGGCGAGATCACGGCGCAATCGACCTGCGGCGCCTCTTCTGGCCGCTCGCGATGGTGGTGGCGGGCATCGTGTGCATCAACGTCGACGTTTTCGGCGACGCGTCCGGCAGCACGACGAGCGTCGCGACGAAGCTCGGCGGCCTCGCGTGCGCGGCCGGCGCGCTCGCCGCGTGGACCCGGTACGCGGTCGTCAACTCGCGCTATCTGCAGGCGAATACGCACTTCGACGGCAACGAGTGGTCCGTGCTGTGGGGCATCGTGACGGGCGTGCTCGGCGCCGTCGTGTGGATCGTCCTGATGCTGCTGCCGGCCGGAACCGTGCAGGCGAGCGTCGCGCCGGCGCGCTGGCAGACCTTCTGGATCGTGAGCTTCGCGCTCGCGCTCGGCGGGTCGTGGCTCGGCAACACGCTGTGGAACGCTGCTGCCAAGCGGCTGCCGCTCACGCTGTCGGGACAGATGATCGCGTTCGAGACGCTCTTCGCGCTGCTTTACGCGTTCGTCTACGATGAACGGCTACCGCGCGTGCCCGAGGTGCTGGCGATCGTGCTGCTGCTGGGCGGCGTGAGCTGGTCGGTCCGCCAGCACGCGGTGGCGAGGGCGCCGACGCGCGCCGAGATGGAAGCGCCCGCGCACTGAATCGCGCCATTCGACCGAACCAAATGCAAACGAGCCCCGACCGGGGCTCGTTTGCATCAAGGACACCGCCGCGACTCAGATTTCGATCTTCGTCCCGAGTTCGACGACACGATTTGCCGGGATGCTGAAGAAATCGGTCGGCTTTGCGGCGTTCTGGTGCATCCAGGCGAACACGCGCTCGCGCCATACCGACATGCCCGGCAACTCCGTCGGCACGACCGTCTCGCGCGCCATGAAGAACGACGTGTCCATCAGCTCGAAGGTCATCGCGTGGGTGCGGCCGATCTGTTCGAGCACAGCCTTCACGTCGGGCGTCTCGTTGAAGCCGTAGGCCGCCTTCACGAGAAAGAGCCCGCCGCCGATGTCCTTCACTTCGAGGCGCTCCGTATCCTCGACATAGGGAATGTCGCGCGTCTTGAAGTTGAGGAAGATCGTGCGCTCGTGCAGCACCTTGTTGTGCTTCAGGTTGTGCAGGAGGCTCACCGGCACGAGCGAATCGCTGCCGGTCAGGTAGATCGCCGTGCCCGACACGCGATGCGGCGGATGCGCGAGCAATCCCTGCAGGAACGGCATCAGCGGGATGCCGTCGGCCGCGGTACGGTCCTTCACGATCATGCGACCCTTGTACCAGGTCATCAGCAGGAAAAAGAGCGCCCCGCCGATGCACAGCGGCAGCCAGCCGCCCTGCTCGATCTTCAGGAGGCTCGCGCCGAAGAAGCCGAGGTCGACGAGAAAGAACACGCCGATGATCCCGCATACGACGGCCTTGTTCCAGCCCCAGAGCTTGGTCATGACGACAGAGGCGAGCATCGTCGTGACGATCATGGTCGCGGTGACGGCGAGGCCGTAGGCCGCCGCCAGGTTCTCCGAACTCTTGAAGCCGATCACGATGCACAGGATGATGAAGAGCAGCATCCAGTTCACGAGCGGAATGTAGATCTGGCCGATCGCGAGATCCGACGTATGCAGGATCTTCATGCGCGGCACGTAGCCGAGCTGGATCGCCTGGCTCGTCAGTGAATACGCGCCCGAGATCACCGCCTGCGACGCGATCACGGTCGCGATGGTCGAGAGGATCACGAGCGGCAGCAGCGCCCAGTCGGGCGCGAGCAGGAAGAACGGGCTCTGGATGGCCTGGGGCGAATGCATCAGCAGCGCGCCCTGGCCAAAGTAGTTCAAGAGCAGCGACGGCATCACGAGGAAGTACCAGCCGATCCGGATCGGCTTCGCGCCGAAGTGGCCCATGTCGGCGTAGAGCGCCTCCGCGCCGGTCAGCACGAGCACGACGGAACCGAGCACGATATACGCCTGCAGCACATGCTCAGCCATGAACGAGATCGCGTAGTACGGATTCAGCGCGATGATCACGCGCGGTTCGAGCACGATGTGATAGACGCCGAGCACCGCGAGCGTCGCGAACCAAAGCAGCATGATCGGGCCGAAGAGACGGCCGACGACCGCCGTGCCGCGCCGCTGGATCCAGAAGAGCATGACAAGGATGATCATCGTGATCGGCAGCACGTAGGGCGAGAGCTTCGGCGCCGCGATCTCGAGGCCTTCGACCGCCGAGATCACCGACATCGCCGGCGTGATCACCGCGTCGCCGTAGAACATGCACGCGCCGAAGATGCCGAGCATCATCAGGATGCCGGACATGCGCCCGGTGTTGCTGAAGGTTCGAAGCGCAAGCGTCATCAGCGCGAGGACGCCGCCTTCGCCGTTGTTGTCGGCACGCATGACGAAGAGCACGTACTTGATCGCGACCACGATCACGATCGCCCAGAACAGCAAGGAGATGACGCCGAGGATGGAGGCATCGGAGAGCGCGATGCCGTGCGACGGACTGAACGCCTCTTTCAGCGCGTACAAGGGACTCGTGCCGATGTCGCCGAACACTATGCCGATGGCGGCAAGCGCCAGCGTCGGGAGAGGCTGCTTGCGCTCTTGCGCGTGAGTCAGATTGGTCATAAACGCGAGGTATCCGTTTGAGGCGGAAAAAACGAACGCCATTCTAACGTCGCACGCAAACCGCCGGTTCCGTGTTGCCGGGACGCCACGGGAGCGGGGAAGACGAGGCAGTTTAGCATTGCGTCAGAATGGCAGAGGTGCGCGGGCACGCGCCCGGTCCGCGCGAGCGCGTCGCGATGCCGATTACACCGCGCATGCACGACATACCAATGAAAACGCCGTCCGGCCATGCCTCTGGCATGAGCGGACGGCGTCGAGCCGGAGCAGGTCGATGTGCAATCAGGCGCGGCCGTTTTGCGTGCCGCGCTTGATCCACGCGCCGAGATTGTGCGGGCGCACCGTGTCCCACTCTTCGAACGGCTGATGGATCCACGGATTCGTTTCGAGGTACTGCACGTGGTAGTCGGGCTTCACCTTCGAGCACGCCTTGTACCAGAGCACCGCGGAGCGCACCGAGGTGATCGCCGGATAACGTTCCTTCAGATGCTCCTGCACGCGCGCGAGGGTGACGCCCGAGTCGACGAGATCGTCGACCAACAGCACGTTGCCCGACAGGTCGCCGCGCGTCATCGTGATGTACTGCGCGATGTCGAGATCGCCTTGCTCCGTGCCGGCGGCTTCGCGGTAGGAACTCGTCGCGAGGATCGCGAGCGGCAGGTCGTAGATGCGCGAAAGCTGGTCGCCGACGCGCAGCCCGCCGCGCGCGAGGCACAGGATCTTGTCGAACTTCCAGCCGGATTCGTGCACCGCGAGCGCGAGCAGTTCGATCAGCCGGTGATATTCATCCCAGCCGACCCAGAGGTTCTTGTCGTCGTTGCGCGGATCCTTCATCGCGATCATGGTCGTGCTCTTTCAAATGCGTACAGCGGTTGAATATGAAATATGGCCGCTCGATGCGGCCATACTTTTTCGAAGCGATCGGTTCAGAGTCTCTTTCAGACCTTGAACGGATGACGCAGCAGAATGGTTTCGTCGCGATCCGGACCGGTCGACACCATGTCGATCGGCACGCCCGCCACTTCCTGCACGCGCGAGAGATAAGCGCGCGCATTTGCCGGAAGGCTGTCCCATTGCGTAATGCCGATGGTGCTTTCCTTCCAGCCGCCGAAGGTCTCGTACACCGGCTCGCAACGCTCGACTTCCGAGGCACCGCGCGGCAGGATGTCTACTAGCTTGCCGTCGAGCGTGTAGCCGACGCACAGCTTCACTTCGTCGAGGCCATCGAGCACGTCGAGCTTCGTCATGCACAGGCCCGAAATGCCGTTGATCTGGATCGAGCGGCGCAGCGCGGCGGCGTCGAGCCAGCCGGTGCGGCGCGGACGGCCCGTGACCGATCCGAATTCCTTGCCGACCGTCGCGAGCGTCAGGCCGACCTGCTCCTGGCGCTCGGCGTTGTCGGCGTCGTACAGTTCGCTCGGGAACGGACCCGCGCCGACGCGCGTGCAATACGCCTTCGTGATCCCGAGGATGTAGTTCAGCTTCTGCGGACCGACGCCCGCGCCCGCCGTGGCCGCGCCCGCGACGCAGTTGCTCGACGTGACGTACGGATAAGTGCCGTGGTCGATGTCGAGCAGCGTTCCCTGCGCACCTTCGAACAACAGGTTGCGGCCGGCGTGGTTCTCGTCGTAGAGACGGCGGGAGACGTCGGTGACCATCGGCGCGAGACGATCGGCGTAGCCGAGCATCGTATCGAGCGTTTCCTGATAGTCGACCGCTGCCGCGCCCAGATACTGCGTCAGCACGAAATTATGGAAGTCGAGCGTTTCGCGCAGGCGTGCGGCGAAGAGCGGCGCATCGAACAGATCCTGCACGCGCAAGCCGCGGCGGCCGACCTTGTCTTCGTATGCCGGGCCGATGCCGCGCCCCGTCGTGCCGATCTTGCTCGCGCCGCGACGTGCTTCGCGCGCCTGGTCGATGGCGACGTGATACGGGAGGATCAGCGTGGCGGCTTCGGAAATGAACAGACGTTTCTGAACGTCGATGCCGGCGGCTTCGAGCTCGCCGATTTCCTTGAAGAGCGCTTCCGGCGACAGCACGACGCCATTGCCGATATAGCACGCCGTGCCAGCGCGCATGATGCCCGAGGGAATAAGACGCAAGATGGTTTTCTTGCCGCCGATAATGAGCGTGTGGCCCGCATTGTGACCACCCTGGAAGCGCACGACGCCCTGGGCGTGGTCCGTCAGCCAGTCGACGATCTTTCCTTTGCCCTCATCACCCCACTGGGTGCCCACGACGACGACATTGCGCCCCGGGTTCACATTCACTGCACTGGCAGACATGTTGATTCGTTAGCTGGTTAAAACCGTATTTTACCTATGTTCGCGAAAGGTTCCGAGTTTTTCCGGGTATTCGTGAACGCGAGTCGATCAGCGGATGCTGAAAAAATTCGTTGCCGATCAAGGATGTGGCTGAGTGTTGCCGGGCGCGTCGTGCTGGCGGGCCTCGACGGTCCACCGGCCGTCGCGCTCGACGAGCACGCGGTCGAACGCGAATTCGTCGAGATCGTGGTTGTGGCCCGGCAGCGCCTGGATCACGACTTCGCCCGCGTCGCGCAAGGCCGCGACCGCCGCGCGCAGCGGCTCGTCGTGCTTCCATGGCGCGAGGATCGCGCTGCCGCGTGCGTCGACGGGCGAAATGCGCGCGACTTCGCGCAGGTCGAGCGAAAAGCCCGTCGCCGGACGCGCGCGGCCGTAGGCAAGGCCCACGTCGTCGTAGCGGCCGCCGCGCGCGACCGCGTTCGGCACGCCATCGACGTACGCCGAGAACATCACGCCGCTGTGGTACGCGTAGCCGCGCAAATCGGCGAGATCGATCATCAGTTCGGCGCCGTTCGCCTGCGACGCGAGGAACGCGAGGTCGTCGAGCGCGCGGGAAATGACCGGCAGATTCGGCAGGCGTCCGCGCGCGGTTTCGAGCACCGATGCATCGCCGTAGAGCGACGGCAGCGCGCGCAACGCCTCGCGCGGCACCTGGCCCAGATGCGCCGTGAGTTCGGCCAGACGCGGCACGTCCTTGCTCGCGAGCGCGTCGAAAAGCGCCTCGCCAAGCGACGCCGCCGCCGGCTCCAGTTCGAGCAGTGCCGCGAGCACGCCCGCGTGGCACAAGTCGAGCCGAACCTTCGACAGCCCCGCCAGATGCAGCGAATCAAGCATCAGCGTCTGGATTTCGAGATCCGCCTCGATACCCGCGTGACCGTAGATTTCCGCGCCGATCTGAATCTGCTCGCGCGTCGCGTGCAGTCCGCGCGGACGCGTGTGCAGCACGTTGCCCGCGTAGCAGAGGCGCGTCACGCCCTGCCGGTTCAGGAGATGCGCGTCGATGCGCGACACCTGCGGCGTGATGTCGGCGCGCAGGCCGAGCGTGCGGCCGGACAACTGGTCGACAAGCTTGAAAGTGCGCAGGTTGAGGTCCGTGCCGCCGCTCGTGAGCAGCGACTCGAGATACTCGAGCATTGGCGGCATCACGAGTTCGTAGCCGTACGACCGGAAGCGGTCGAGCAGCCGCCGGCGCAGCTCTTCGATCTTGCGGGCTTCCGACGGCAACACGTCGGCGATATTCTCGGGGAGTAACCAGGTCGACATCGATACTTTCCTACGGGTGTTGAGCGGCGCGCGGGCTTATCCGGAAAAGAAAGGCCAGAACGGACAGCGCGTGAGCGCCGCGCGCCGGAGATTCAGGTCGCGATCAAAAGCAGGATCAACCCGAGCGCCATCGCAATCAGGCCGCCGATGCGGATATGGTGCGTCGGCCGCTCCGCGATGCGGCGGAACGTGTCGCGCCAGGCGGTCGGAAACACGAAGGGAAACATCCCTTCGATGATCAGCATCAGTGCAAGCGCCAGCAGTAACGTCGCAGCCATATCCATATGCATGAAGGTACCGCCGCGAGGCGGCACGCGGACAACTAGCGCTTGAGCGGGGGAAGCACGTCCGCCCCGCCATTCGGGCTGCGCATGAAGCGGAAAAAGTCGCTGCTCGGATCGACGACCATCACGTCGCCGGGCTTGAACGTCTTCTTATACGCTTCGAGGCTCTGATAGAACTGGTAGAACTGCGGATCGGCGCCATACGCTTCGGCGGCGATCGCGGCGGCCTTGCCGTCGCCTTCGCCCTTGATCGTCTGCGCCTGGCTGTAGGCTTCGGAAAGAATCGCCTGCTGCTGGCGGTCCGCGTCGGCCTTGATCTTGTCGGCGTCGGCCGTGCCCTTCGCGCGTTCGTCGGCGGCCGCCTGCTGGCGCGCCGCGATCATGCGCTTGTAGACCGAGTCCGCGACGGCAGGCGGGAAGTCGATGCGCGTCAGTTGCAGGTCGACGAGTTCGACGCCGAACGCAGCCGCCGGCTCCTGAACCGACTTCAGCGCTTCGCTTGCGAGCGCCTGCTGCTGCGCGAGCGCGTCGTTGAGCGAGCGCTTCGTGAACGCGCTGGCAAGCGACGTGCGCGCAAGCGCGGTGAGCCGTTCCTGCGCGGTCTGCGTGTTCTTCTCGTTGCTCACGAAAAGCTTGAGCGGATCGGCGACGCGATACTTGATCACCGTATTCACGAGCACCTCGTTCTTGTCCGAGGTCGTGAAGCGGTCAGAGCCCGGCTCGTCGATGGTGAGCGTGCGGGTGTCGATCAGCGTAAGGGTCTGGAACGGCGGCGGCAGCTTGAAGTGCAGGCCCGGGCCGTCGAGCTTCGGATTGCCTTCGCCATGCGCGGACACGACGGCGGCATGCCGCTCGTCCACGACGAAGATCATCGACGAACCGATGAACAGCACGATGACGACAGCCACGACGAGCGCAATGATTCGATTCATGATCGCGCTCCTTATTGAAGGTCGTCTTGACGCGTGCGCGTGCGGAACGCATCGCGCGAGCGCAGCGGATCGTTTGCCGCGCCCTGGCTCGCGCCGCTCGCAGCGCCTGCGCTGGCGGCGCTGGCCGGCAGCGCGGTGGCTGCCGCTGCGCCCGAGGCAGTGGCCGGCGCCACAGCCGCTGACGCGCCGCTTGCCGCGTCTGCCGCACCGGTCGCGCCGGCCGCTTCGCCGGCCCGCTGCTTCGTCGCCTCGGCGAGCTTGTCGAGCGGCAGATAGATCACGTTGTTGCCCGCCTTGCTGTCGACGAACACCTTCGTCGCCCGCGAATAGATCTGCTGCATCGTGTCCAGGTACATGCGTTGACGAACCACTGCGGGAGCCTTCGAGTATTCGGAGTAGACCTGCTTGTAGCGCTCGGCATCGCCTTGCGCCTGCGCAACCACGCGATTGCTGTATGCGGTCGCTTCATCGATCGAGCGCGCCGCATCCGACTTCGCGCGCGGCAGCAGCTGATTGGCGTAGGCGCGGGCGGTATCGCGGGCGCGCTCGTTGTCCTGGCGCACCTTTGCGGCTTCCTCGAAGGCGGCCTGCACCTGCGACGGCACCTGCACGCTCTGCAGCGTGACGCCCGTCACCTGAAGGCCGGTCTTGTACGCGTCGAGCGAGCGCTGGATCGTATCGATCAGCCGGGCGCGCAGCGCCTCTCGATCGTTGTAGAGCAGGTTGTCGGTCGGCTCGGCGCCCGCGATCTCGCGGATCGCGGCCTGGCCGGCCTGCATCACGCTCTGGTCGGGATCGAGATTGCGAAAGAGATAGTCGGTCGGGGACTTGATCTGATACTGCACGGCAAAGCGCACGTCGACGATGTCCGCGTCCTGCGTGAGCAGCGATGCGTCGCGCACGTTCGACTGCGTGAGCGCGTTGTTGCGGCCCACTTCGACCGAACGGATCTGCGCGGTGTTGACGATCTCGTGCGACTGGAACGGATACGGCAGCCGCCAGTGGATGCCCTGATCTGCAGTCGCCTTGAACTTGCCGAACTGCGACACGACGCCGACATGTCCGTCCTGTACAACGAACACGCCGCTGCCGAGATAGATCGCGATCAGAACGCCGACGACGATCCCGAAACCGATCTTCGCGCCCCGGCCGTTATCGGTGCGCGGCGCGCCGTTGTCAGGCTTCTTGCCGAACAGGCCGGCGAGGCGCCGGTTGAAGTCGCGCCACATTTCATCGAGATCGGGCGGGCCTTCGCCGTCCCGCCCGTTGCCCGGACGCTTCGGGTCCGAAGGACGCTTCTGGTCGTTCTTGCTGCCGCCATTGCTGTCGCCCCGCCCCCAGCGCGGATCGTCGATCGAAAAGACGGCATGCGAATGCTGCCGGTTACTCCGCTCGTTGTAGTCGTTCACTCGGTGATTCACCATTGGACAGCCGGGTCAATGCATCTGAAGCGCTCAATGCCCGTGCTCGGGGATCTTGCGGTCGTCGTGTTCGTCATGCTGTTCGGCCGGCCGGTGGTCTTCCGGCAGCGCGGTTGCATCGTGCGACGAGGATTGCGTTGATTCGGTTGATTCTGTGGATTCTGCCGATTCCGTGACGTCGGGCAATTCACTTTGCCCGCTCAATACGGACCCCGCTTCTGGACCCGATACACCGGCCTCGGCTACCGTGATTTCGGCGATGGCAGCGCGCAGCGCGTCGAGCCCCTGGCCCGTGCGTGCGCTCAAAAAGACGCGCGAAATATTACCATACTCGTCCCTTTCGACCGCGTCGCCGCGGGCCGCCAGTTCGGGCACCGCGTCGATCTTGTTGAAGACGAGAATCTGCGGAATCGTGTCGGCTCCGATGCCGCGCAGCACTTCGTTCACCTGGTCGATCTGATCGAGCCGCACGGCGCTCGATGCGTCGACCACGTGCAGGAGCAGGTCCGCGTGGATCGTTTCCTCGAGCGTCGCGCGAAACGCCGCGACCAGCTGGTGCGGCAACTCGCGGATGAACCCGACCGTGTCCGACACCACGACGTGCCCCGCTTCCTCGCCGAGAAAGACGCGGCGCGACGTGGTATCGAGCGTGGCGAAGAGCTGGTCGGCGGCATAGGCCTGCGCCTTGGTCAGCGCGTTGAACAGCGTGGACTTGCCGGCGTTCGTGTAGCCCACGAGCGAAACCGACATCGTCCGGTTACGCACCCGCTGGCGACGCTGCGTGCCGTGCTGGCGACGCAGCTTCTCGAGCCGCGTCTTAAGCGCCTTGATGCGCTCGCCGATGAGGCGCCGGTCGGTTTCGAGCTGCGTTTCGCCCGGGCCGCGCAGGCCGATACCGCCCTTCTGGCGTTCCAGGTGAGTCCACGCGCGGATGAGCCGCGTCGACAGGTACTGGAGCTGCGCGAGTTCGACCTGAAGCTTGCCTTCGTGGCTGCGGGCGCGCTGCGCGAAGATGTCGAGGATCAGGCTGGTCCGGTCGACCACCCGGCGGTTCAGCGCGACTTCGAGATTGCGCTGCTGCGCGGGCGCCAGGGCGTGGTTGAAGATGACGAGTTCGACGTCGTTCGCTTCACAGGCGAGACGCAGTTCCTCGACCTTGCCGCTGCCGACGAACATCTTGGCATCGGGGCTCGAGCGGCGGCCGGTGAGCGTGACAGCGGGATTGGCGCCCGCACTTTGTGCGAGCAGGCTGAGTTCTTCCAGACTGGCTTCGAAATCGAATTTACCGAAGTCGATGCCGACGAGCGCGGCGTTGATCAAATTGAGGTTTTGGTTTTTGAAGCGACCGGCGAGTCAGTTTTTATTGACGTTAGTTCGCCGGCCGCGACGAGGTTTAGGACGATTCAGCGTCCGGGTGGAAATTCACCGGACGGGCAGGCACGACCGTGGAAATGGCGTGCTTGTAGACCATCTGGGTGACCGTATTGCGGAGCAACACGACGTACTGGTCGAACGATTCGATGTTCCCTTGAAGCTTGATGCCGTTGACCAAATAGATCGACACCGGCACGTGCTCTTTACGCAGTGCGTTCAAAAACGGGTCTTGTAACAATTGCCCTTTGTTGCTCATAGCAAACTCCGTGTTTTTTTGCAGGTTGAACGTAATTGTGTGCGAAGAAAAAGAGATCCGCCAACAATCGCTACACTATAGCCGATTTTCTTTTCCGCACCAGCGCCGCCAGGAGCGGCCAAACGCATGGTGCGCGCGGGACTCAGCCCTTGTCCGCGTAAGGGTTTCGGCTTGAACGAAACTCTATGCGCAATGGAGTCCCGGCCAGCCCGAAAGTTTCGCGGAAGCGCCCTTCGAGGTAGCGCTTATACGTATCCGTGATCGCGTCGAGCGCGTTGCCGTGCACGACGATGATCGGCGGATTCTGTCCGCCCTGGTGCGCATAGCGCAGTTTCGGACGCACCGGCCCGCGACGCCGCGGCTGCTGGAATTCCACCGCGTCGATCAGCGCGCGCGTCAACTTCGGCGTCGGCAGTTTTGCCATCGCGGCGGCGTACGCATCGTCGACCGACTTCATCAACTGGCTAATGCCCGTCTTCTCCAGCGCCGAGACGTAGTGGAACTTCGCGAAGTCCAGAAACTTGAGCTTGCGCGTGAGATCCGCTTTGGTCCGCTCGCGCACGTGCGAATCGAGCCCGTCCCACTTGTTCACGCCGACCACCAGCGCCCGGCCCTGCTCGACCACGAAGCCCGCGATATGCGCGTCCTGCTCGGAAATATCCTGCTGGGCGTCGAGCAGGAGGATCACGACATTCGCGTCCGAAATCGACTGCAAGGTCTTCACGACCGAAAACTTCTCGATCGCCTCGAAGACCTTGCCGCGACGTCGCAGGCCCGCCGTATCGATCAGGGTGTATTTGCGGCCTTGTCGCTCGAAATCAACATAGATCGAATCGCGCGTCGTGCCCGGCATGTCGAACGCGATCACGCGCTCCTCGCCGATCAGCGCATTCACGAGTGTCGACTTGCCGACGTTCGGCCGCCCGACGATCGCGATCTTCACGCCGTGCTGCGCCTTTTCGTCGTCGTCCTCTTCCGGCTGGCCGGCGTAGGCAATTTCGAGCGCGTCGCCGATCATTTCGGTGACGCCGTCGCCGTGCGCCGCCGAGATCGCGCGCGGGTCGCCGAGGCCGAGTTCGTAGAAGTCCGCGGCGACCGCGCTGTACTTCATGCCCTCCGCCTTGTTGACGACCAGAAAGAGCGGCCGCCCCGTCTTGCGCAGATAATCCGCGATCGCCTTGTCCTGCGGCGCAAGCCCGTTGCGCCCGTCGACGATGAACACGACGACATCCGCCTCTTCCACCGCCTGGCGCGTCTGCCGCGCCATCTCGTGCAGGATGCCGTCCTTCGCGACGGGCTCGAAGCCGCCCGTGTCGACGACCAGATACGGACGATCGCCCACGCGGCCTTCACCGTAGTGGCGATCGCGCGTGAGTCCGGGCAGGTCGGCGACGAGCGCGTCGCGCGAGCGCGTCAGCCGGTTGAAAAGGGTCGACTTCCCCACATTGGGGCGCCCCACGAGGGCAATTACGGGTTTCATCAGATCGTGTTCACAGTTGAACGCAAGGCGGGCGAGACCGGCGCGTGAAACGCCAAGGCCACGGAAACGCCGCGGAAAAGCCTGCGTTTGTCGAAAATTAGCATGGATTCGGCATGCGGCGCCCTTGGGCGCGTCGGATGCGCGGAGTTGGCTCGAAGCCTGGCGCCGGTTGGCGCTCTTTTGCGGCTGCCGCGTCGCCGTTTCGACGCTCGCCGCGTGCTGACGCCGCGCGTTGTTCGTACGAGTGTGCGCTCATGCCTGGCGCCTCGCTTCTACTTCTGTTTCTATCGAACGCGCTACGTACGCGGCGCGTGGGCGACTTCTTTGCCGCGCGACGCGCCATCATGCGAACGACACGCCGATAAAGAAGCACGCAAGCCGGCAGCGCCGGCTCGCAGGTTATTTCACTACGAAAACTCAGCGCGGGCGGAAGCCGAAGAGACCGCCGTCCTTTGTCTGAACGACGAGCGTGTCGCCCGCGAGCACGGGCGCGGCGGAGATCCCGCTGCCGTCCGTCTTCGCGCGTCCGACCAGTTCGCCCTTCGACGTTTCGAGGAAATGCACATAGCCTTCGAAATCGCCGACGACGACCGCCCGGCCCAGGATATAAGGCACGCTGACCTGACGGTTCTTCAGCTTGTCGCTCTTCCAGAGCAGCGCACCGTCATTTGCGCGGTACGCGTTGACGACCGACCAGTCGTCCCCGGCGGCAACGACCTGATCGTCCGCTGCAAGACCGCTATCGCTCGAAAATGCCTTTTCCCAGACGGGACGGCCCGAATTCGCATCGAAGCAGCCGATGCGGCCCTGGAACGTCACCGCGCAGGTTTGCGCGCCGACGAGCGACGGCGCGCCGGTCACGTCGTTGATGCGCTCGACTTCGGTGACGCCCTTCGGGAACGACACCGGCGTTTGCCAGAAGGCGTCGCCCGTCTGCAGGTTGATCGCGGCGAACGTGCCACCCGGGAAACCCGCGAGCGCCGCCTGATTGCCGGCGAACGTCATGCCTGCCGCGACGCGCAGGTTCAACGGCACCGCGCGGACCTGGAACACCCACTTCTGCTCGCCGGTCTGTGCATTGAACGCGACGACCTTGCCGTCGATCGTGCGCACGATCACGAGATCATTGCCGACGAGCGGCGGCGACACGATCTCGCCCGGTGCCAAAGCCGTCCACAGTTGCTTGCCGTCCGGTCCGAGCACGTAGACGGAACCCTTGAGGCCGCCTACCGCCGTCAGGTTGCCGTCGCTGCCGACGCCCGCGGACAGATCGTCCTTGAGCTTCGTGCGCCACACGTCCTGACCGGTCTTCGCATCGATCTTGGCGACCGTGCCGTTCGCGCCCGCGGCGAACACCATGTCGCCGAACGCTACCGGCGTGAACAGATAGCGGCCGGCCTTGCCGACGCTCGACTTCCACGCCTGTTCGACGGTCAGGACCGGCTTGATTTCCACGAGCGGCGTCGGCACGCGGCGTTCGTCCTTGGTGGCTGAGCAGGCCGCGAGCAAGGCGGTCATCACACAGGCGAGCGGGAGAGCGTAGCGTTTCAGAAAAGTCATCGGTGGACGCAACATTGATATAGGAGATTCGATTGATCGGCGTGTGCCGCGAGCGCCGCCGGCGTGCTTCCCGGCGCTTGCCCGTCGGCTTACGGAGCGGCGATGGTTCGGGTGCGGTGGATGTCGGCCGCCCGCCTCAGCCGCCGAGCGCATCCAGCTTGAACTGGACCAGCTGGCGCGCGGACGTGTCGCTCGACGGGAGCGCGTCGAGCGCCAGCTTGTAGGCGGCGCGCGCATCGTCGCGCTTGCCCTGTGCCGCGAGCAGGTCGCCGCGTCGATCCGACACGACGCCCTTGAACGCGTCGAGCGGCGCATCGGCCAGCACCTTCAGGCCGGCGTCGTAGGCTTTTTCGTCGAGGAGCACGAGCGAAAGACGCAGCTTCGCGATCTGCTTGTACTCGTCGTCCTTGGCGTGATCGATGGCCCATTGCAACTGGGCCTTCGCGGCGGCGGCATCGCCCGCCGTGTAGAGCGCCTTGCCTGCGGCGAGCGCGGTCATCTGCGCATACGCGGTGCGGCCGAACTTGTCTTCCATGTCGGAGGCGACGCGCACGATCTTCGCCTTGTCGTTCGCGTTGACCGCCTGCTGCACCTGGTCGTACAGTACGGCGGCCTCGGCCGCCTGGCGACGCTGCCAGAAATTCCAGCCGTTGTAGCCCGCGGCCACGATCAGCACGGCAAGGACGATCCACGTAGTCGCATTGCCCCACTTGATCCACCAGTGCTTCAGATTTTCCAGCGATTCTTGTTCGTCGTGATAGCTCATTGCCCAACTATTCCTTCTGCGCCTTGGTTTTGGCGCGCACCACGCGCGATCCTCTCGATCGCGCACTGCGCGCACGGTCGCTGCCTAAAAATTAATCAGCGCCGTCGTCGGCGGATGCAACCATCGCATTGATTAGAAATTCGGTCAAGTTTTCCAGCGGAACGTTCGACTGCTCGTTCTTCTGACCGTCGCCCTCGACCGCGCGCAGCGGCTTGATGCCGACCGTGCCCTGAGCGAGCTCGTCCTCGCCGAGAATCACGGCGAACGCCGCACCGCTCGCGTCGGCTTTCTTCATCTGCGACTTGAAGCTCGCCGATGCGCCTTCCGGGCTGCAATGCAGGATCACGTCGAGACCCGTGTCGCGCAGCCGCTCGGCGATGATGAACGCCTGCTCGGCCGCCGCCTCGCCCTGGTGAACGACGTACACATCGGTGCCTTCGGCTTCCGGCACGAGTTGCTCTTCCTTCAGCAGTTCGAGAATCCGCTCGACGCCCAATGCCCAGCCACACGCCTTGGTCGGCTTGCCGCCAAGCTGCTCGATCAGCGGGTCATAACGCCCGCCGCCCGCCACCGTGCCCTGCGCGCCGAGCTTGTCGGTGACCCATTCGAACACGGTGAGGTTGTAGTAATCGAGGCCGCGCACGAGCCGCGGATTGATCTTGAACGGAATGTTGTTCGCCTTCAAAAGACGCTGAACGCCTTCGAAATGAGCACGCGATTCCTCACCGAGGAAATCGACCAGCTTCGGCGCGTTCTGCGCGATTTCCTGCATCGCCGGATTCTTCGTGTCGAGCACGCGCAACGGGTTCGTGTAGAGACGCCGCTTCGCTTCCTCGTCGAGCAGGTCGGCGTGCTTTTCGAGATACGCGATCAGTTCCTTGCGGTGCGCGGCGCGCTCATCGGCCTGGCCGAGCGAATTGAGCTCGAGGCGAATGCCGGTGAGACCTAGGTCGTCCCAGAGACGCTGGCACATCATGATGATTTCGGCGTCGGTATCGGGGCCTGCGAAGCCGAGCGCTTCCACGCCGACCTGATGAAACTGACGATACCGCCCGCGCTGCGGACGCTCATGACGGAACATCGGGCCGATGTACCACAGGCGCTTCGGGCCGTCGTAGAGCAGGTTGTGCTCGATCGTCGCGCGCACAACAGCCGCCGTGTTCTCGGGACGCATCGTCAGATGCTCGCCGTTGAGCGAGTCGACGAAGCTGTACATTTCCTTCTCGACGATATCCGTCACTTCGCCGATCCCGCGCGTGAAAAGCTGCGTATGTTCGATGATCGGCGTGCGAATGTTCTGATAGCCGTAGGCGCGCAGCATCGACTTGACCGTCGATTCGAAGAAATCCCACAACGCGGCATCCTGCGGGAGGATGTCGTTCATGCCCTTCACGCCGCTCAGTTTTTCGAGCCGTTTCTTCTGTTCTGTCATCTGTCTTTAGAGTGATGCCGCGGCCGTTTCTTCGCGCTTGCCGTAGGTGCGCGCGACGTAGTCGCTCACGATTTGCTGGAATTCCTGGGCGATGTGCTCGCCGCGCAGCGTCTTGACCTTCAAGCCGTCGATGAACACGGGCGCCGCCGGATTCTCGCCCGAACCCGGCAGGCTGATGCCGATATTCGCGTGCTTCGATTCGCCCGGCCCGTTGACGATGCAGCCCATCACTGCGACGTGCATCTTCTCGACGCCCGGGTATTGGTCACGCCAGACCGGCATTTCGTTGCGCAGATAAGTCTGAATCTGCGAGGCGAGTTCCTGGAACAGCGTGCTTGTCGTGCGCCCACAGCCCGGGCACGCGATCACCATCGGGGTGAAGGAACGCAGGCCCATGGTCTGCAAAATTTCCTGGCCCACGACCACTTCGCCCGTGCGCGCGCCGCCCGGCTCGGGCGTGAGCGAGATGCGGATCGTGTCGCCGATGCCTTCCTGCAGCAGCACTGAAAGCGCCGCCGTCGACGCGACGATGCCCTTCGAGCCCATGCCCGCCTCGGTCAGGCCGAGGTGCAGAGCGAAGCTGCATCGCTTCGCGAGTTCGCGGTACACCGCGATCAAGTCCTGCACACCGCTCACCTTGCACGACAGGATGATGCGGTCACGTCCGAGCCCGAGTTCGACGGCGCGTTCCGCCGAGCCGACCGCCGACTGGATCAGCGCTTCGTACATCACGCTTTGTGCGTCCCACGGCGTGGCCCGCGTTGCGTTCTCGTCCATCATGCGCGCGAGCAGGTCCTGATCCAGGCTGCCCCAGTTCACGCCGATGCGCACCACCTTGTCATAACGCGCGGCTGCTTCGATCATCTGCGCGAACTGCGTGTCACGCTTCGCGCCCTGCCCGACGTTGCCCGGATTGATCCGGTACTTCGACAGCGCCTCGGCGCACGCCGGATAGTCGCGCAGCAGCAGATGGCCGTTGTAGTGAAAATCGCCGACGAGCGGCACCATCACGCCCATGCGGTCCAACTGGTCGCGCACGTGAGGCACGGCGGCCGCCGCTTCCGGCGTGTTGACCGTGATGCGCACGAGTTCGGAGCCGGCCTGCGCCAGTTCCTTGATCTGGATTGCCGTGCCGATCGCGTCCGCCGTGTCCGTGTTGGTCATCGACTGGACGCGCACCGGCGCATCGCCGCCGATCGTCACGAGCTGACCGCCCCAGCGGACGTCGACCGCGTGCGACGCGCGGCGCCTGAGCGGACCGCCGAACACCGGTTCGACCGAACAAATTGTGCTGCTGATCAGGGATTGAGCTTCGGATTGCATCGAAAAACCCTCTTGCGTCGCCGGCTGCCATGCGGCGGCGTATGTGGAACCCTCAAACCGACGCCGCCGGCGGGGCCGGCGGCGCTCTCGATACGTTGCTTGCGTGCGTCGCGGTACGCGCCGGACGGCGCGCCTCAGGGCACCGAAAAGCGCGCGACGTTGCCTTTTGCCGCGGCGTATTTGGCGGGATCGACTGGTTCGTCGTCGAACATGAGCGACTCCATGCCCGCGCGATTGCCGATCGTCACCTTGAACGGCGCCTCGCCTTCCACGCGCTGGACGTTGCCGCCGTGCACGAGACCAGAGAATACTTCCTTGCCGTCTTTCTGGCGCACGCTGAGCCAGCTGTCCTGCTTCACTTTCAGTTCCAGCGCATTCGACCCCGTGCCCGCGACGGCCGATGCCGAAGCCAGGGCGTCCGTTGCCGCCGGCGCCGGCGGTGCGACTGCAGGCGCTGCGGGTGTCGCGACGGCACCGCTTGCGCCCTGCACCGCCGCGATCGTCGACGACGAATTCGGCAGCGCGTTGGTGCCGAGCGGATGCGGCATCGGCTGCGTTCCGGCCGCGCCAGCTTCCGCCGACGACGCTTCGCCGGTATTGGCGGCGGCCAGTTCGTCGGGCGTCGCGACGGCCGAAGCCGCGCCCGTTCCGCTGTTTCCGTTCGAACCGGCGAGCGACGAGGTGCCGTTCGCACTCACCTTCAGGCGGGCGAGCCACGCGGCGGAGTCACCGCCGGTGTGCCACATCGCGAGCGCGATCACCGCGACGATCACCGCAGCGACGCCCCACAACCACGAGCGACGCCGCCCCGTGCTATTGAGAGGCACGGACACGCGTGCACGCGGCAAACCGCCGCCCGCCGCGGCCGGCAGCGACAGATTCTGCTCGACCGGACCATTCACACGGCGTAGCACCTGCGTAAACGGCGCCGGATCGGCACCCAGCATCTTCGCGTAGCTGCGCACGATTCCCGCCGCGAAGGTGCGATCTGGCAGATGACTCAGGTCGCCCGCTTCGAGCGAACGCACCTTTTGCGGCGACACCTTCAGCCGCGCCGAAACATCGTCGATCGACCAGCCCTTGGCCGTGCGAAGCTGCGCGAGGCGCGCTCCGACCGCCGCGATCGATTCCAAGCTCCCCGCCTGATTCCCGCTCGACGCCGCCTGGCCGGCCAAAGCCTCGCCATCCGGCTCGTGGCCGGAGGGATTGCCGGTTCGACTGCCGAAAGGCGTCGGGTGCTGCGGTTCACTCATGCCAAATTCCTCGCATCGATTCTTTTGTTTGACGCTTCAAAGCGTTGGGGTGCCAGCGCCATGCGCACAATACAACCCGCTGCTTCTTGCAGACCGCTTTATAACAAAATGTGCGGATTTTTGTACCGCATCCGATCGCTTGCTTCGTTTTTCTTTCTTTTTTGCGCTGAAAACGCGCCTGTTCGGTTCGCGCACCCGTGGGATCGGTCGCGAACAAGGGGTCACACGGCCCGGACTTCGATCACCTTCGACTGCCGGCCCATGCGCTCGGCGAGCCGTGTTCGGTCCTGCACCGCGCCCGCGAGTTGCCCACAGGCGGCGTCGATGTCGTCGCCGCGGGTCTTGCGCACGGTCGTCACGATGCCGGCGTCGATCAGCACCTGCGCGAAACGCTTGATCTGCTCATTGCGCGAGCGCACGAGGCCGGACTCCGGGAACGGATTGAACGGAATCAGGTTGAATTTGCACGGCACGTCGCGCGTCACGGCCAGCAATTCCCGCGCGTGCGCTTCGGTGTCGTTCACCCCGTCGAGCATGCAGTATTCGAACGTGATGAAATCGCGCGGCGCGACCTTCAGATAGCGCTGGCAGGCCGCCATCAGCTCGCGCAACGGGTACTTCTTGTTCAGCGGCACCAGCATGTCGCGCAGCGGATCGTTCGGCGCGTGCAGCGACACCGCGAGCGCCACCGGCAGATCGGCGGCGAGACGGTCCATCATCGGCACGACGCCCGAGGTGGAGAGCGTTACGCGCCGGCGCGACAGGCCGTAGGCGTTATCGTCGAGCATCAGGCGCATGGCGGGGACCACTGCGTCGTAATTCAGCATCGGTTCGCCCATGCCCATCATCACGACGTTAGTCACGACGCGCTCGCCCTTGCCCGGTCCGCCGACTTCGCGTCCAAGCGACTTGCGCAGCGCGAATTCGGCCATGCGCAATTGACCGATGATTTCACCGGTCGTCAGGTTGCGCGAAAAACCCTGTTTGCCCGTCGAGCAAAAGCGGCAATTCACGGCGCAGCCCGCCTGCGACGAAACGCACAGCGTGCCGCGATTTTCTTCGGGGATGAAAACGGTCTCGACCGCGTTGCTGTTGCCGACGTCGATCAGCCACTTGCGTGTGCCGTCGGTGGATACGTGATCGCTGACGATTCCGGGCATCGCCATGTTGGCGCGGCCCTTCAATTTTTCGCGCAGGGATTTTGCCAGGTCGGTCATGCCGTCGAAGTCGTCGACGCCGTACTGGTGGATCCAGCGCTGCAACTGCTTGGCGCGAAACGGCTTTTCCCCCAGGCTGTCGCAGTAGGCCACGAGCCCGGCGGCGTCGAGATCGAGAAGGTTGACGGTTGAGCTGCTCGTCATGTCGAATTCTGCCATTTCTGTCTTGAGCGAGGCCCGGGCTAGCCGCCCGGGCCGTTCGCGCCAAACGAGAGGCGCCGCCGCGAGGCAGCAGCGCCATCATCTGTAGATTAGCGCGAGTAGACGTTCACTTCCGGGAAAAAGAACGCGATTTCCTGACGTGCGGTTTCCGCCGCGTCCGAACCGTGCACTGCGTTCGCGTCGATGCTGTCGGCGAAATCCGCGCGGATCGTGCCCTTGTCGGCCTTCTTCGGGTCGGTCGCGCCCATCAGGTCGCGGTTCTTGGCGATTGCGTTCTCACCTTCGAGCGCCTGGATCATCACCGGGCCCGAAATCATGAATTCGACGAGGTCCTTGAAGAACGGACGCGCAGCGTGGACAGCGTAGAACTTCTCTGCGTCGGCGCGCGACAGATGGACCATGCGCGACGCAATGATCTTGAGGCCAGCATTTTCGAAACGGCTGTAGATTTGGCCGATAACGTTCTTTGCCACTGCGTCCGGCTTGATAATCGACAGGGTGCGCTCGATCGCCATGAAAAACTCCAAAAAATGAACGGGTTACGAATTTAAATGAATCGACAATTGTAGCACGAAGACATGTATGATTGCGATTGAAACCTTACGGTACCGTAAGGATCAAACAAAGCGTCACAGATGGCTCCGGAGGGCGCGCGCTTCGGTGCAGCGCTATTGAATTCGGTGCAAGATAGACCCATATGTGCGGCGTGCGACCGGCGGACGCGGCGCCGATGCGTCAAAACCACCGCTTTACGGATGTCTTGTTCGACACACTCAAGGCAAAGGCAAGGAGAAACCATGAACGAATCACCCTACAGTTTTGGCCGCAACGGCACGGTCACGTCGGTCGAAACGCGCAATCGCGTGCTACGCAACACCTACTGGCTGCTGGCGCTCTCGATGGTGCCGACGGTGCTCGGCGCCTGGGTCGGCGTCGCGACGGGCTTCTCGCTCTTCGCGGCCACCAGCCCGACGATGAGCTTCATCGCGTTCCTCGCCATCGCGTTCGGCTTCATGTTCGCGATCGAGAAGACGAAAGACAGCAGCATCGGCGTTCTCGTGCTGCTCGGCTTCACGTTCTTCATGGGGCTGATGCTCTCGCGCCTCCTGAGCTTCATCCTCGGGTTCTCGAACGGGCCGCAGCTCATCATGATGGCGTTCGGTGGCACGGGTGTGATCTTTGCCGCCATGGCGACCATCGCGACGGTCAGCAAGCGTGATTTCTCGGGCCTCGGCAAATGGCTCTTCATGGGCGTGCTCGTGATCCTGCTCGCGGCGTTCGCGAACATCTTCCTGCAGCTGCCGGCGCTCATGCTGACGGTCTCCGTGCTCGCGATCGTGATCTTCTCGGCGTACATGCTGTTCGACGTGCAGCGCGTCGTGAACGGCGGCGAGACGAACTACATCAGCGCGACGCTCGCGATCTACCTGGATCTGTACAACGTGTTCACGAACCTGCTGGCGCTGCTCGGCATCTTCGGCGGCAACCGCAACTGATCCGGCGCCTGCCCAACGAAAAACCGGCCCTCGGGCCGGTTTTTTTACGTCCGCGCGCCGCGAGCGCGGCTCAATCCCGCTCGAACAGCGCAATCGATTCGACGTGCGACGTGTGCGGAAACATGTTCACGACGCCCGCACCCTTCATCCGGTAGCCGGCTTCGTGCACGAGCAATCCGGCGTCGCGGGCGAGCGTCGCGGGGCTGCACGACACGTAGACGATCCGCTTTGGCAGCGCTCCGTCGCCGCTCTGCGCGATCTCCGCCAGCGCCTTTACGATCGCCAGCGCGCCCTCGCGCGGCGGATCGATCAGGAACTTGTCGAAGGCGCCGAACGCGCGCAGGTCGTCGGCGGTGACTTCGAACAGGTTGCGGCACGCGAACGACGTGTGCGCATCGACGCCATTTGCCTTCGCGTTTTCCAGCGCGCGCGTCGTGAGCACCTCGCTGCCCTCGATGCCCACAACCTCGCGCGACACCCGCGCCAGCGGCAGCGTGAAATTGCCAATGCCGCAAAAAAGGTCGAGAACGCGATCGGTCTTCGACGGCGCAAGCAGGCTGAGCGCACGACTGACCAGCACTCGGTTGATCTGGTGATTCACCTGCGTGAAATCGGTCGGCTTGAACGGCATGCGGATAGCGAACTCCGGCAGCGTGTAAGCCAGTTCCTTGTCCAGCGGATAGAACGGATAGACGGTGTCCGGCCCTTTCGGCTGCAGCCAGAACTGCACGCCGTGCTCGTCGGCGAAAGTGCGCAGGAGCGCCTCGTCGGCTTCGGTGAGCGGCTCCAGGATGCGCAGCACGAGCGCCGTCACGTCCGATCCGACCGCGAGTTCGATCTGCGGCATGCGATCGCGGATCGACAGCCCCGCCACCAGATGCCGCAGCGGCACAAGCATCGCGGAAACGTGCGGCGGCAGGACTTCGCAGCTCGTCATGTCGGCGACGTAGCTGCTCTTCCTTTCGTGGAAGCCGACCAGCACACCGCCCTTCTTTTCGACATACCGCACGGTCAGCCTTGCGCGATAACGATAGCCCCACGACGGACCGTGGATCGGCCGGAACATGGTTTCCGCGCGCAGCTTGCTCAGGTGCTGGAGGTTGTCCTCGAGCACGCGCTGTTTCACGGCAATTTGTGCGCGCACGTCGAGATGCTGCATCGAGCAGCCGCCGCACGTGCCGAAAAACGGACACTTCGGCTTGGTGCGGATCACGCTTTCGCGCAGCACGTCGACGACCTGCGCCTGCTCGAAACTCGCTTTCTTGCGATAGCTGGAATACGTGACGCGCTCGCCGGGCAGTGCGCCTTCGACAAAAATCACCTTGCCCGGCTCGCCGTCCTCGTTGACGGTGCGGCCAACGCCGCGCGCGTCCATGTCGAGCGAATCGATTTCGATGGCGGGCGCGACGAACGAAGGATCGGCGACGACGTTTCGGGCCGGCGCGGCGCGGCGGCGATGCGGTTTTCGAGCGGCTTCAGACACCTGCGTACTTCCTGACTGACATGGCAAAGGCGAGATTGTAGACGAACGTCAGAGCGCGGCAGGCGGAAACGCCAGCGCGTCAGGGGCCGAACGCGGCCAGATATTCGGCCCAGTGCGGCGCCGGTTCGAGCGCGAGCGCGTTCTTCACGAAATTGATCTCGTCGCCGTACTCGTCGGGCGAAAAGCCGCCGCGCATCAGCTGGAACCGGCAATACATCAGGTACGTATTGACGACGTCCGTCTCGCAATAGGCGCGGATTTCGTCGATGCGGCCTTCGCGGTACGCGTCCCAGACCTTGCCGCCGTCCATCCCGAGCTTGCCCGGAAAGTCGCAGAGCTTCGCAAGCGCATCGAGCGGGGCATTCGCGCGCGCCTGGTACATCGCGAGGACGTCCATCAGGTCGGTGTGGCGCGTGTGGTAACGGCTCAGATAGTTGTTGAACTTGAACTCGCGGTCGTCCTGACCAGCGTCCCAATAGCGCGAAGCCGTAACGCCGTGCACCAGTGCACGGTAATGGAGCACGGGCAGGTCGAACCCGCCGCCGTTCCACGAGACCAGTTGCGGCGTGTACTTCTCGATCACGCGAAAGAACGACTGGATCAGCGACGCTTCCGGATCCTGCGGCGTGCCGAGCGAGCGCACCCGAAAGCCGGTGTTGTCGCGGAACACGCAGGAAATCGCCGCGATGCGCTGCAGGTGGTGCGGCAGAAAGTCGTTGCCGACGCGCTCGCGGCGCGCGGCAAAGGCAAATTCGGCGACTTCAGCGTCGGTGAGGTCGGCGGGCAGATCTTCGAGACGGCGAATACCGTCGACATCGGGAATCGTCTCGATGTCGAAAACGAGGATTGGAGTCATCGAATGCTAGAGCACGGCGTCCTTGCGCACGCCGTTGGAAGCGAAAAAGCGCTTGAGCCGCACGAGCGCCTCTTGCTGAATCTGGCGCACACGCTCGCGCGTGAGACCCATTTCGTCGGCGAGCTCTTCGAGCGTCGCAGGCTCGATATGGTTCAGGCCGAAACGGCGCTCGATCACATGCCGGTGCTTGTCCGACAGACGCGACAGCCACAGCCGCGTGAGCGTCTCCAGTTCGCGATGCTGCACTTCGGCGTCGGGCGACTGGCTCTGGTCGTCGGACAGCAGGTCGAGCAGGCTCGAACCCGGATCGAGATCAAGCGGTGCGTCGAGAGATGCGGTGTGTTCGTTCAGCGCGAGGATGTCGGTGACTTCCTCGGGCGTCTTGCCGGTCAGATAGGCGATGTCATCAATGCTCGCGTCGCGGCGGTCCGGCGCAATCGCCGTGTTCGAATTCGCGGAATTTTTTTCCAGATGACGCTTCGCGCGCAGCACCTGGTTCAGCTCACGGATCACATGCACCGGCAGCCGCACCGTGCGCGCCTGATTCATGATCGCGCGCTCGATGCTCTGGCGAATCCACCAGGTGGCGTAGGTCGAAAAGCGGAAACCGCGCGTCGGATCGAATTTCTCGATCGCGTGCATGAGGCCGAGATTGCCCTCCTCGATCAAATCGAGCAGCGGCACGCCGCGATTCAAATACCCCTTCGCGATACTCACGACGAGCCGCAGGTTGCGTTCGATCATCACCTGGCGCGCCTCGAATTCGCCCGCCTTCGCGAGCCGCGAATAACGCTGCTCTTCCTCGACCGTCAAAAGCGGCTTGACGCTGATCCGATTCAGATAATGCTGGATGGTGTCGGCCGTGAGTTCCGCCTGCAAAATCGAGCGGAAATCGTCGGCGTCGGGCGCGGAATCGTTTGCGGCGTCGCCCGTGTCGTCGATTGTGTCCTTGGTGCGTATTCCGGATTCGTCGTCGGCGGAATCGATTTCGACGTCGACGGTTTCGGTGTCTTCGTCGTCATGGCTCGAAGCACCGTCTTCCACCGACACTTGCATAGGTCGGCTGATCGACTCAGTCTCGGCTTGAGGGACGCGGCGCTTCGTTTTAGGCATGATGGTTTCGCTTTTTATTGCGGCGGCAAATACTTCAGCGGGTCGACAGGTTTGCCCTGCCGGCGGACTTCGAAATGCAACATCACGCGATCCGAATCGCTGTTACCCATCTCAGCGATTTTCTGCCCTTTTGTCACCGCGTCACCCTCTTTTACCATCAAAGCGCGGTTATGTGCATATGCCGTGAGAAAAGTCGCGTCGTGCTTGATGATAATGAGATTGCCGTAGCCGCGCAGCCCATTTCCGGAGTAAACCACGCGTCCATCTGCCGACGCATTGACCGGCTCGCCCGGCGCGCCGCCAATGTTCAAGCCTTTGTTCCTTGCATCGTCGAACGTGCCGATAATCGGGCCTCGCACCGGCCAGATGAACGCCGGCTGCGCCGCCGGCGCGGTCGCCGCACCATTGTCGACACCGGCCATGCCCGCCGCGGCTCCCGCGCCGACGCCCGGTGCCATGCCCGGCGCAGTTCCCGGCGCCGTCCCCATCCCCGAGGCCGAACCATACACCGGCGGCGCCGCGGTTGTTCCGGTCGTCACGCCCGGCTGCGGCGTGCCGTACATCGAATTGCTGAGCGGCTGCGCCTGCACGCCGCCGCCCGCGATCGGCGCCGTCGACACGCCCGGCGTCGTCGCGGCGAGATTCGCACCCGGCGGCGCCACCCGAACCAGCTGACCGACTTCGATCTGGTTCGGATTCGTCATGTTGTTCCATGCCGCGATGTCACGATAATTCTGACCGTTTTCCAGTGCGATCCGATATAGGGTGTCGCCCGGTTTCACACGAACATAACCGGGCGGCGGCGGCCCGTTCTGCGCCGCCTGGGCCGCTTCGGTGGAAAGCGGCGCGCCGGTCCGGTCGACGACCGGCGCCTGATCCATCCGCGTCGCACAGGCTGCCAGCATGGACAGCGCGAGGATGCACACACCGCGCTCGACCGCCGTCCGACGGACCTTCACGCTCCTTTCTCGCACAACACGCAACATACTCATCGGTGTCAAATCACTCCGGATTTTAAGGGTACAAAGAAAACACGATCGAGTTGCGACTTCCGCCACTGCGTCGGCGATACGCGCTCGACGAGCGTCAGCACCTGCGACTGCGCGTCCTGCGAGCCGACTGGCGCGACGAGCCTGCCGCCGACCGCCAGTTGCTCGAGCAACGCCTGCGGCACGTCGAGCCCCGCGCACGCGATGACGATCGCATCGAATGGCGCCGCCGCCGGGAGGCCGAGGCGGCCGTCGCCGTAATGCAGGCGGATGTTCGGCACGCGCAGCGGGCGCAGATTGAGCTTCGCGCGCTCCGACAGCGGGCGCACCCGCTCGATCGAATAAACCTCCGTTGCGACCTGCGACAGCACCGCCGCCTGATAGCCGCAGCCGGTGCCGATCTCGAGCACCTTCGCGAGCGTGCGGCCCGCCGCGACGAGCTCGATCATGCGCGCGACCACCGATGGCTTCGAGATGGTCTGATGATGGCCGATTGGCAGCGCCGCGTCTTCATAGGCCTGCGCGGCTAGTCCGGGATCGACGAACATATGGCGTGGGACGACTGACATCGCGTTGAGCACCCGTGCATCGGCGATGCCGTTCCCGCGCAGCCTTTCGACCATGCGCTCGCGAACCCGTTCCGAGGTCAGCGCGTGCGCCGTGTTCAGCGCGACGTTCGGCGCGCCCCGCTTCACGCTCGTCACGCTCGCGAGCGTTTCGCGATGCTCGTTCTGGCGCGGCGCCGCGCGCAGCACGCCCGGCAACTGGTGCGCGACGGCGCTGGACGCCCTGGGGCTGGACGGCGCCGATGGCGCGACGGTGCGCAGCGTCATTCTGACCGAGGCGGCGGGTGCAGGAGTCGCCGCCCTCGGCACAGCCGGCTTGGCCGGTTTGACCGCGGCCTGAACGGCGACGACCGGCTTGCCGGCCTTGCCTTTTTGAGTCGCGGAATTCGCCGCGCCAACGCCCGGCACCGATCGCAGCGCACCACTCGCGGCCGTAGTGGCCTTTGCGCGCGCATCGTTCGGCCGGGCGCCCGGCTTCTTCGGCTCGCGGACGAGATCGGCGAGCGCGAGCGGAAAGCGCTTCGCGCGCTCGTCGGTCATGAGCGATGGCTCCCGGCGCGCGCCCATTCGCGCGTGTCCGAGAGCAGCTTCGTATGTGTGAGGTCGAGCTGCAGCGGTGTGATCGAGACATGGCCGTTGGCGACGGCGTGAAAATCTGTGCCTTCGCTGGCATCGAGCGCGTCGCCCGACGGGCCGATCCAGTAGATCGGATTGCCGCGCGGATCCGTCTGGCGGATTACCGGCTGTGACGGATGGCGCTTGCCGAGCCGAGTCACCTGCCATTCGCCCAACTGCTCGTAAGGCAGGCTCGGGATGTTCACGTTCAGGAGCGGATGGCCGGGCATCGGATGCTCGAGAAAATGCGCGACGATTTCCGCTGCGACGCGCGCGGCGGCATCGAGATGCAGCCAGTCGCGCCCGACGAGCGAAAACGCGATCGCCGGAATGCCGAACATGAAGCCTTCAGTGGCTGCGGCGACGGTACCCGAATAAAGCGTGTCCTCGCCGACGTTCTGACCGTTGTTGATTCCCGACACGACGAGGTCCGGCTTGTTTTCGAGCATGCCGGTGAGCGCGATGTGAACGGAGTCGGTGGGCGTGCCGTTCACGTAGTAAAAGCCGTTCGTCGCCTGATGGATGCTGAGCGGCCGCGAGAGCGTGAGCGAGTTCGACGCGCCGCTGCAGTTCTGCTCCGGCGCCATCACGGTGACTTCGCCGAGCGGACACAGGACTTCGTGCAGCACGTTGATGCCGCGCGCCAGATAACCGTCGTCGTTGCTGAGTAGGATTCGCATCCGACGATTGTAACCGAGGAAAGATGGCACGCGGACGACGGCCAGGACCATGCTCTACACTGATGCGCGACGCCTTGAACCCCAATCAGGAGACGACATGCGCGCCATTCGCTGCAACCAGTACGGACCGCCCGAAACGCTTTCCCTCGAGACCTTGCCGGACCTGCATCCGGGCGCGGGGGAAGTCGTCATCGACGTGAAAGCCGCGAGCGTGAACTTCCCCGACGTTCTCATCATCGAGAACAAGTACCAGTTCAAGCCGCCGCTGCCGTTCACGCCGGGCGCCGAGCTCGCGGGCATCGTGCGCGAAGTCGGTGCGGGCGTGACGCAGTTCGCGCCCGGCATGCGCGTCGCCGCCTACACCGCGCACGGCGCGTTCGCCGAGCAGGCGCTCGCAAGCGCGTCGTCATGCGTGCCGCTGCCCGACGACGTCGATCTCGCGCAAGCGGCTGCGTTCACCCTCGCCTACGGCACGTCGTATCACGCGGTCGTCGACCGGGCAGCGCTCAAGGCCGGCGAGACCATGCTCGTGCTGGGCGCGGCGGGCGGCGTCGGCCTCGCGGCGGTGCAGATCGGGAAAGCGCTCGGCGCGCGGGTGATCGCGGCGGCATCGAGCGCCGAGAAGCTCGCGCTGTGCACGCAATATGGCGCGGACGCGATCATCGACTATGCGCACGAGGACCTGCGCGAACGCATCAAGGCGCTGACGGACGGCCGCGGCCCCGACGTGATCTTCGATCCGGTCGGCGGCAGCTACGCGGAGCCGGCGTTTCGCAGCATCGCGTGGCGCGGACGCTATCTCGTGATCGGCTTCGCGAATGGCGAAATTCCGAAGCTGCCGTTCAACCTGCCGCTTTTGAAAGGCGCGAGCATCGTCGGCGTGTTCTGGGGCGAGCACATGAAGCGCGAAGCCGATCTCGGCGCGGCGGCGTTCGAGCACATGATCGGCTGGATCAGGGAAGGCAAGCTGCTGCCGCACGTCTCGAAACGCTATTCGCTCGACGAGACACCGCAGGCCCTCGACGACATGGCGAACCGGCGGGTGACCGGGAAAGTGGTCATCGTGCCGTGAGTAGCCCACGCTGACTCGCTGCGTAATCTGCAAGCAGGCTCGACGCAAACGAACCGCGCGACGGCACGCGCGCAAATAAAAAGCGCACCGGGTAATCCGGCGCGCTTTTTTCATCGCAAATGAGAGCGGTTCACAGCTTCTCGGTTTCTCCGGTCTTCGGCTGCCATTTCATCAGCCGACGCTCGACCAGCGCGACGATACCGTCGAGCACCAGCGCGAACGCCGTCAGCACGAGAATCCCGGCGAAGACGGTGTTGATGTCGAAGGTGCCTTCGGCCTGCAGGATCAGATAGCCGACGCCGCGCGCCGAGCCGAGATACTCGCCAACCACCGAGCCGACGAACGCCAGCCCGACCGACGTATGCAGGCTCGAAAACACCCAGCTCGTCGCGCTCGGCAGATAGACGTGCTGCAGCAGTTGCTTGCGGTTAGCGCCGAGCATTCGCGCGTTCGCCAGCACGACCGGGCTCACTTCCTTCACGCCCTGGTAGACGTTGAAGAACACGATGAAGAACACCAGCGTGACGCCCAGCGCGACCTTCGACCAGATGCCGAGCCCGAACCAGACCGCGAAAATCGGCGCGAGGATCACGCGCGGCATCGAGTTGGCGGCCTTGATGTACGGATCGAGAAGCGCGCTCATCATCGGCGCGAGCGCGAGCCACAACCCGACGCCGAGTCCCATCACCGTGCCGATCACGAACGCGAGTACGGTTTCGATCAGCGTCACCCACAGGTGGACGTAGATTTCACCGGTCGTGAACCATTCCCAGATGCGCAGCAGCACCTTCTGCGGCTCACCGAAGAAGAACGCGGCCTTGTTGTTGTCGTCGAAATAGAAAGCGGGGAGCAGCGTCGGGCTCGTGAGCACGTACCAGAGCACGAAGCACAACACGAGCAGGAGCCACTGCCATACCACCAGATTTGCGCGATTCGGGCGCAATTTGTTCCACATGATCTTGATTCGGCCTTCGCGGAGTTTGGTTAGACGGCGGTGAGCTGCTGCTGATAGCCCTTCAACACCTCTTCGCGCAGCACGCCCCAGATTTGCGCATGCAGTTCGACGAAGCGTGGATGCGAGCGGATTTCGGCGACGTCACGCGGACGCGGCAGGTCGATCGCGAATTCACCGATCGGATGCGTGCCCGGCCCCGCCGACAGCACGACGACGCGATCGGACATCGAGATCGCTTCATCCAGGTCGTGCGTGATGAAGAGCACGGCCTTGCGCTTGGCGGCCCAGAGATCGAGCAACTCGTTTTCCATCAGTTGGCGCGTCTGGATGTCGAGGGCGGAGAACGGCTCGTCCATCAGGATGATGTCCGGATCGAGGATCAGCGTCTGCGCCATGCCGACGCGCTTTCGCATGCCGCCCGAGAGCTGGTGCGGATAACGGTCGCCGAAGCCGCCGAGACCCACTCGCTTTAGCCACTCCTCGCCGCGTTCGCGCGCCTCGTTTTTGGTCACGCCACGAAACGACAGGCCGGCTGTCACGTTGTCGAGCGCCGAGCGCCACGGCATCAGCGCTTCGGCCTGGAACATGTAGCCGGCGCGCTTGTTGATGCCGTCGAGCTTTTCGCCGAACACGGTCACCGCGCCCGAAGACGGCTGCAACAACCCCGCGCCGACATTGAGCAGCGTGGACTTGCCGCAGCCCGTCGGCCCGACGACCGACACGAATTCGCCCGGCGCGATGCGCAGCGTCGTGTCCTTCACGGCGGTGTAGCGCGCCGCCTGGTTCTCGCGCGACGCGAACGTGCAGGTGATGTTCTCCAGCGCGAGCGCGTAATCCTTGGGAGAGGCTTGCATCGGCATCACGCCTTGACCGTCGAAAGCGCCTTCTTCACGAAGTCGTTGGTCCACGTCTTCGACAGGTCGATCGGCTTGCCCTTCACTGACTGGTCGAACGCCTGGAGCGTCTTGAGCGACGTCGCGGGACCGTCGGCGGGCATCAGGCCGTCCGGCGACATCGCTTCCTTCACGTGCTGCCAGGCATCGAGGTAGAGCGCGCGGTCGCCGAGCAGGAAGCCTTCGGGCACCGTGGCGATGAGTTCCGAGCCGGAGGCCGTCTGCAGCCACTTCAGGGCGCGGACCATCGCGTTGGTGAGCGCCTGCGTGGTGTTCGGATTCTTCGTGATGAAGCTTTGCGATGCGTACAGGCATCCCGCCGGCATGTTGCCGCCGAAGACGTTCTTCGTGTCGGCGAGCGTGCGCGTATCGGAGACGATGCGGATGTCGCCCGCGCGTTCGAGCTTGGTCATCACCGGATCGAGGTTCGCGATCGCATCGATCTGGCCCGACTGCAGCGCGGCGATCGCGCCCGCGCCCGCACCGACGCCGATGAACGAGACATCGCTCGCGGTGAGCCCGGCCTTCGCGAGCACGTAGCTCGCCATGATCGACGTCGACGAACCGGGCGCCGTCACGCCGATCTTCTTGCCCTTCAGGTCAGCGACGGTCTTGAAGTTCGGCATCGCCTTCTTCGATACCGCGAGCACGATCTGCGGCGCGCGTCCCTGCAGCACGAATTCGCGGAAATACTGGTTCTTCGCCTGCAAGAGCAGCGTGTGCTCGAACGCGCCGGAGACGACATCGGCGCTGCCGCCGACCGCCGCCTGCAACGCCTTCGCGCCTCCGGCGAAGTCGGCGATCTCGACTTCGAGCCCCTCATCCTTGAAGTAGTTGCGGCGCTCCGCGATGGTGAGCGGCAGGTAATAGAACAGGTTCTTGCCGCCGACCGCGACCGATACCTTCGACTGCTCGGGCTTCGCCTGCGCAAAGGCGAGCGGCGCGCCCGACAATGCCCCACCTGCGAGCACGACACCGCTCGCCACGAACGTTCTGCGTTTCATCGACTTCCATCTCCGGTCTTTGTGTTCTTTTCAGCGGCCGCGTTTTCCAGCAAGGTGCCTAGATCACCTTCGCGGCCCGCAGCCTCGCGATATCGTCAGGATCATACCCGAGCGACTGAAGTACTTCATCCGTGTGTTCACCGAGTTGCGGCCCGAGCCAGCGCGTCTCGCCGGGCGTCTCCGAGAGTTTCGGCGTCACGTTCGGCAGCGTGATCTCGCGGCCGTCCTGCCACGGAAAACGCTGCAGCATCTGGCGCGCGATGTACTGCGGATCGGTGAACATGTCGGCGACGCTGAAGATGCGGCCGGCCGGCACGTCGACGGCGTTGAGCACCGCGAGCGCCTCGTCGATGCTGCGCGTCGCGAGCCACGCGGCGATCGCGTCGTCGATTTCCTGCGTGCGCGGCACGCGGCCGTCGTTCGAGGCGAGTGCGGGATCGTTCGCGAGATCGTCGCGTTCGATGGCGTTCATCAGGCGCTTGAAGATCGGATCGCTGTTGCCGCCGATCACGATGCTGCCGTCGCGGCACGGATAGGTATTCGACGGCACGATGCCCGGCAGCGACGCGCCCGTGCGCTCGCGCACGAGGCCGTACACGCCGTACTCCGGCACGACGCTCTCCATCATGTTGAAGACGGCCTCATACAGTGCGACGTCGACCACCTGTCCCTTGCCGCCGTTCGCCTTCTTGTGGTGCAACGCCATCAGCGCGCCGATCACGCCGTGCAGCGCCGCGATCGAATCGCCGATGGAGATGCCAATGCGCGGCGGCGGCAGATCCGGATAGCCCGTGATGTGCCGCAAGCCGCCCATCGATTCCGCGATCGCGCCGAAGCCTGGCCGGTCGCGATAGGGGCCGGTCTGCCCGTAGCCCGAGAGGCGCACCATCACGAGCCCGGGATTTTCCGCCGATAACACCTCATAGCCGAGCCCGAGCTTTTCGAGCAGGCCGGGCCGGAAGTTCTCGACGACGATATCCGCTTCCTTCGCGAGCCGGCGGACGATTTCCTTGCCCTCCTCGGCCTTGAGGTTCACGGTCACGGACTTTTTGTTGCGCGCCTGGACGGCCCACCAGAGCGACGTCCCGCCGACTTCCGGATAAAGCTTGCGCCACTTGCGCAGCGGATCGCCGCCGTTCGGGTCTTCGATCTTGATGACGTCCGCGCCGAATTCGCCCATGAAGCGCGCGGCAAAGGGGCCTGCGATCAGCGTGCCGAGTTCCAGCACCTTGACGCCGGCGAGCGGCCCGGTTGATGTGGTCATTGTGTCTCCGATGTCGACCAGAGTCGGCGCAGTCGATTAGAGTTGGCGCTTGGCGCTTACTCTAGTCCCATGCGCCTCCCCTGCTCCCATGCAAGATATTTGCTTTTGTTGTCTTGACGGCGGGCTTCTAACGCTACAGCGGAATGTCGAGCGCCTGAAAGCGTGGCGTGCCGTCCGCGAGCGTGCCGTTGAACATCTCCGCCGGCCGCACCCACAGGCCGCGCTCATGTGGCCACAGGTGTTCGTAGACGATCATCCGTTCTTCCGTCTCCGAATGCCGCGCCACGCCGATCACGCGATACAGCCCGCCTTTGTAATGCCGGTGTGTGGCGAGCGCCCTGGCTTCTTCTTCCGTCATATGCACTGTTCCCGCTGTTTCCTATACCGAGCGCCGATCGAGCATCGCGCGTGCGATGGTGCCGGCGTCGACATATTCGAGTTCCCCGCCAACCGGCACGCCGCGAGCCAGGCGCGTCACCTTCAGGCCCTTCGACTTCAACGTCTGCGCGAGATAGTGCGCGGTCGCTTCGCCTTCGTTCGTGAAGTTCGTAGCCAGCACGACTTCCTCGACGACGCCATCATTCGCGCGGCTGATCAAACGGTCGAAATGGATTTCCTTCGGACCGATGCCGTCGAGCGGGCTCAGATGGCCCATCAGCACGAAATAGAGCCCGCGATAGGTGAGCGTCTGTTCGAGCATGACCTGGTCGGCGGGCGTCTCGACGACGCACAGCAGCGCTGGATCGCGCTCGGGATCGCTGCACACCTCGCAGATCGCAGCCTCGGTGAACGTGTTGCACTTCTCGCAGTGCTTCAGATGTTCGGTCGCGAAGACGAGCGAGCGCCCGAGCTTCTCGGCGCCCGCGCGGTCGTGCTGCATCAGGTGGTAAGCCATGCGCTGCGCGGACTTCGGACCGACGCCCGGCAGCGCACGCAGCGCCTCGACGAGCGCCGACAAGGCAGAAGGCTGTTTCATGTTTCCCTGTGTTCGGCGAGCACAGGCAATCAGAACGGCATCTTGAAGCCCGGGGGCATCGGCATGCCGGCCGTCATGCCGCTCATTTTTTCCTGCGTGGTGGCTTCGGCCTTGCGCACGGCATCGTTGAACGCGGCGGCGACGAGGTCTTCGAGCATGTCCTTGTCGTCGGCGAGCAGGCTCGGGTCGATCTGCACGCGGCGCACGTCGTTCTTGCAGGTCATCGTCACCTTGACGAGGCCCGCGCCCGACTGCCCTTCCACTTCGATCAGCGCGAGCTGGTCCTGCATCTTCTTCATGTTTTCCTGCATCTGCTGGGCCTGCTTCATCAGCCCGGCGAGTTGATTCTTCATCATGATGTGGCTCCTTGCTTGGGAATCGGTGTAGTGCGCATCGGTGCGCATTTGGGTGCGGATATCGGCGCACGCGTCTGCTGGTCCGCTGCGTCCTGCCTGTTCGATGCTGCGTGCTGCGTATTCGTGTATCGCGTCGCCGGGGCGGTCATCGCGAGGCCGGCGCTTTCAGGTACTCAATTGCCGGGCGCTGTGCCCGACGATGCCAGCGGCTTGATCGACCCCTGCACGATGCTCGCGCCGAAGTCGCGGATCAGCGACTGCACGAACGGGTCCCGCGCGATCTCTTGCTCGGCTTCCAACTGACGCTTCGCGCGCGCGGCGGCATCGAGCGCGGCTGCCGTGCGGCGCGCCGGCCCCACGGTCACGCTGACTTCGAGCGCACGGCCGAGCTTGTCGGCGAGCGCCGCCTTCAGCTTTGCGACCTGCGACGCTTCGGCGTATTGCGGCACGGGCACGCTGAGCGAAATCGACGTGGTATCGCAGGCGGTCAGTTCGCTGTTGAACGCAAGCTGATAGGAGATGCCTTTCAACGGCAAATCGGCGGCGAGCGCGGGCCAGTCGCCCGCAAAGCCGATCGCGTCGAGCGGTACCGCGGGCGGCAGCGGGCGCGTGTCGGTTTTAGGCGCGGGCGGTTGTGTCGCATTGAAGCGCAGGTCGTCGGGGCCGCTTTCGAACGCGGGCACAAAGCCGTCGTCCGGCGGCATGAAATAGGCGTCTTCCGCCGACGCCGGCTGGAAATCGTCCGGCGGCATGTCTTCCCACGGCGGCAAGGACGCGGCGGCGTTGCGCTTCGGCGCGGCAGCCGGCGTCGATTCGACAGGCTGCGCCGCAGCCGGACGGCGCGGCGTCGGTACCTGGACGGCGGGAGCTGCAGGCTTCGGTGCGACTGGCTTCGGAGTTGCAGGCGCAGCGCGCGCTCCGCGATCGGACGATATCCGCATGCCGGCGCTGCGCAGTACTTCCAACGCAGCACTCGCGCCGGATGCGGCGCGCGACACAACCGTACGGTCGATATTGTCAGCGAGCGGTTCTTCGTCGCGTCCGGCCGCTGTCGCGGCCTGCTGGGCCGCGGCCGCAATCGGCGCGACGGGAGCGTCGGGTGATTCTTCGCCGCCCAATGACGGCTGCGGATCGGTCGAGGCGTCGGCAGGCGTCGAGTCGGCGGAAGCTGCATCGGGCTCTGGCGCCACCGGTTCAGCAGACGCGGCGGCACGTTCGCCGGCCTCAGCGCGTTTCGCATCGGCCGACACAACCGGCATAACCGGGGCTGCCTCGGTTCGCGTCGGTGCCGCTGGCGCCGCGCGTTCGGTCGTTGCGGTTTCGTTCGCGCGAGGCGCCTGCCCGGACGCACGGCCGGCGCTTCCACTCGCAGCCGTCGCGGCCGGCGCCCCCGCCTTGCGAGCCGAACCGCTCGCCGGCGCATTGACCGAGACGCCGCCGTCCGGACCGCCAGCCGGCTCGAATGCGAGCATGCGAAGGAGCGTCATCGTGAAGCCGGCGTATTCGTCGGGAGCCAGGCCCAGTTCGCTGCGTCCGACCGTCGCGATCTGATAGAACAACTGGACCTGTTCGGCGGAGAGCGTATCGGCGAAGCGCCGGATGTCCTCGGCTTCGGGCCACTCGTCGAGCACCGACGCCGGCGCGAACTGCGCCCACGCGACCCGGTGCAACAGACCCGCCAGATCCTGCAACGCGGTGGAGAACGACAGGCTGCGCAACGCCATTTCATCGGCAACCGACAGCACGGTCTCGCCGTCGCCGGCTGAAAGCGCGTCGAGCAGCCGGATCAGATAGCTTTGATCGAGCGCGCCGAGCATGCCGCGCACGGCCTCTTCGGTAACCTGGTTCGCCGAATAGGCGATCGCCTGATCGGTGAGCGAGAGCGCGTCGCGCATGCTGCCGTCGGCCGCGCGCGACAAAAGCCTCAGCGCCTGCGGCTCGAACGGAATCTTTTCTTCGCCGAGAATGTTCTCAAGATGCGAGACGATGTGCCCCGCCGGCATCTGCTTCAGGTTGAACTGCAGGCAGCGCGACAGCACGGTCACCGGAATCTTCTGCGGATCGGTCGTGGCGAGGATGAACTTGACGTGCGGCGGCGGCTCTTCCAGCGTCTTCAGCATCGCATTGAACGCGTGGTTCGTGAGCATGTGCACTTCGTCGATCATATAGACCTTGAAGCGCGCATCGACCGGCGCGTACACGGCGCGTTCGAGCAGCGCCGCCATCTCGTCGACACCGCGATTGCTCGCCGCGTCCATCTCGACGTAATCGACGAAACGCCCCTCGTCGATTTCCCGGCACGCGCGGCACACGCCGCACGGCGCGGAGGTCACGCCCGTTTCACAGTTGAGTGCCTTCGCGAAGATACGCGAGAGCGTCGTCTTGCCGACGCCGCGCGTGCCCGTGAACAGATAGGCGTGGTGCAGGCGGCCGCCGTCGAGTGCGTGCGTGAGCGCACGAACGACATGCTCCTGGCCGACGAGCGACGCGAACGATTTCGGCCGCCATTTGCGTGCGAGAACTTGATAGGTCATGCATGAAATTGTATCAGCAACCTCATGCGACAAAGGCGGCCGCAATGGTGCTTCGGGCATGCGCTGAAAGCGTGCCGACACGACGTAAAAACAGGGGAAAACAACGAGGAGAAAAGCAGAAAAAAGCGGAAGGTGACGAGCCCGACCCTCGGCACTGGCGGAAAACGGCTGTGGCTGCTTCGTTCCCGACCTGACCAGGTTGACCGCGCCGCCATGCGAGGAGGCCCGTCACGACGAATTGTATCATCGGATGGACAGAAGCGCACCTCCGGCTTTCGACTGCACTGGCGCGAGCGTCCGTCGGGCCTTGTGCCGTGGGCGTTTCGGCGGCCTCTTGCGCTTTCGGCTTGCGCCCGCATTTGGGTCGTATCGATACCCGGTCGACGCCCCTATCAGCATCCGGCAACGGATAGCAAAGTAGGCTAAGATGACATGTGAATCACCCGTAACCGACGTGCTCAGGCACGTCCGCGGCCCGGCCAGCAAGGCTTCCCGCGTGCGGCATGCGAGCGGTTTTCACTCCGCAGCAACGAAGAACTTTTCTTGTTTTGGTGTATCGTGGCGAGCATTCAAACGCGGGCCTCGAATCCATAGAGGTATTCAGATAATGAGCGAATCAATCAAGCATATCAGCGACGCATCGTTCGAACAGGATGTCGTCAAGTCGGATAAACCTGTCCTGCTCGACTTCTGGGCCGAGTGGTGCGGTCCGTGCAAGATGATTGCCCCGATCCTCGACGAAGTCGCGAAGGATTACGGCGATCGCCTGCAGATCGCGAAGATCAACGTCGACGAGCATCAGTCGACGCCGGTCAAGTTCGGCGTGCGCGGCATCCCTACGCTGATCCTGTTCAAGAACGGTGCAGTGGCTGCGCAGAAGGTCGGCGCATTGTCGAAATCGCAACTCACCGCGTTCCTCGACAGCAATCTGTGACACCCGGTCTTAAGTGCAAATCAGGGCGCTGCAAAGGCGCCCTGATTTGCTTCTGCGTCATCGGGCGAAAGCCGGCCCATGTTGTGAAGCGACAACATGCGCGCCAAAGCCGCGTCGCAGCGCCACCCGGGGCTCGCCCGGCGTGTGCTATGCTAGAATCACAAGACTTCAAAGACGTATAAGTCCTAGAGCGGTTCCGCTCACCTCATCTCCCAAATCTTTCTGTCGCACCTCTTCTCCCTGGCGGGAAATCTGTATGCATTTATCCGAGCTCAAGTCTCAGCACGTGTCAGCACTGATCGAGATGGCCAATGGCCTCGAGATCGAAAACGCAAACCGCCTGCGCAAGCAGGAATTGATGTTTGCGATTCTCAAGAAGCGCGCCAAGACGGGCGACACGATCTTCGGCGACGGCACGCTGGAAGTCCTTCCCGACGGCTTCGGCTTTCTGCGCTCGCCCGAGACCTCGTATCTCGCGAGTACGGACGACATCTATATCAGCCCGTCGCAGATTCGCCGCTTCAATCTGCATACCGGCGACACGATCGAAGGCGAAGTGCGCACGCCGAAAGACGGCGAACGCTATTTCGCGCTGGTCAAGGTGGACAAGGTCAACGGGCAGCCGCCCGAGGCCTCGAAGCACAAGATCATGTTCGAGAACCTGACGCCGCTGCATCCGAACAAGCCGCTGCCGCTCGAGCGGGAAATGCGCGGCGAGGAGAACGTGACGGGCCGGATCATCGACATGATCTCGCCGATCGGCAAGGGCCAGCGCGGCCTGCTCGTAGCGTCGCCGAAGTCGGGCAAGACCGTGATGCTCCAGCACATCGCGCATGCCATCAAGTCGAACCATCCGGACATCGTGCTCTTCGTGCTCTTGATCGACGAGCGTCCTGAAGAAGTGACGGAAATGCAGCGTTCGGTGGCGGGCGAAGTGATCGCCTCCACCTTCGACGAACCCGCCGCGCGCCACGTGCAGGTCGCCGAAATGGTGATCGAGAAGGCAAAGCGTCTCGTCGAAATGAAACACGACGTCGTGATCCTGCTCGACTCCATCACACGTCTCGCGCGCGCCTACAACACGGTCGTGCCGGCGTCGGGCAAGGTGCTGACGGGCGGTGTCGATGCAAATGCGCTGCAGCGTCCGAAGCGCTTCTTTGGTGCCGCGCGCAATATTGAGGAAGGCGGGTCGCTCACGATCATCGGCACCGCGCTGATCGAAACCGGCAGCCGTATGGACGACGTGATCTACGAAGAGTTCAAGGGCACTGGCAACATGGAAGTGCACCTGGAGCGCCGTCTCGCGGAAAAGCGCGTCTATCCGTCGATCAACCTGAACAAGTCCGGCACGCGCCGCGAAGAACTGCTCATCAAGCCGGACCTGCTGCAGAAGGTCTGGGTGCTGCGCAAGTTCATCCACGACATGGACGAAGTCGAAGCGATGGAATTCCTGCTCGACAAGATCCGCCAGACGAAGAGCAATTCCGAGTTCTTCGACCTGATGCGCCGCGGCGGAGGCTGATTCTCCGCGCCGCCGTTGAGGCTGCACCGCACGAAAAACCGCTCGCTTCGCCGAGCGGTTTTTTTTCGCCCGGACGCCGCCAGAGTCAAACCTGTACGTTCACGTTCATGTTGAACTATAATCGCGTCCATGTCCGACGAATCGACTCCGCTTCTCACCGTGCGCGACGCCGCCGAGCGACTCGGCGTGACGCCGCGCACGCTGAAGTATTACGAGGAACGCGGCCTCGTTACGCCGAGCCGCAGTGAGGGTCGTTATCGCCTGTACGACGAAAGCGATCTCGAACGTTTCGGGCGCATTTTGCGTCTGCGCTCGCTGGGCTTTTCGCTGCATGGCATCGTCGAGATGCTCAAGCGCCCGCTCGAATCGACCGACGCCGGCGGCCGACGCTACTCGGCGGAATCGCTCGACGAGATCCGCGGCGGCCTGCAGCAGCAACTCGATGCACTCGACGCGCGCATCGATGCGGTGCGCCGCGAACTGAAAGAAGCGCAGACCGTGCGTGCGGAACTGCGGCGCGATCTCGACTACGTAGAGGCTCGCATTGCCGGCACGCCCGCCGACCAGTTGCTGGACGCGCGGCGCAACGCGCGCGCGGCATCGAAGGCGAAGCGCGCGAAGAGCGGCGGCGCATGACTTCGCAGGCCGGCACCTCCGCTCGCCTGCGCGGCGACTTCTTCCCATGGGTACTCGCGCTCGCAACCGGTCTCGACTATTTCGACAACGCGATCTTTTCCTTCTTCGCGAGCTATATCGCGGGCGGCGTGAATGCATCGCCGGACGAACTCGTGTGGTCGTCGAGCGCTTACGCGGTGGCCGCCGTGCTCGGCATACTCCAGCAGCAATGGTGGGTCGAGCGGCTCGGCCATCGGCGCTATATCGCCGGATGTCTCCTGCTCTACTCGGCGGGCGCGGCGATGTCGGCGCTTTGCGACACCTCGCTGCAACTCATGTTCACGCGCGGTCTCCAGGGCTATTTCATCGGTCCGATGATGGGCGCCTGCCGCATCCTGATCCAGATCAGCTTCGCGCCGCAACCGCGCGCGAACGCGCTGCGCTCCTTTCTCGCGCTGATCGTGCTGTCGAGCGCGCTCGCGCCGCTCGCGGGCGGCCTGCTGATTGCGCATTTCGACTGGCGCGCGATCTTCTTCTGCACGGCGCCCGCCGGCGTCGCGATCGCGGTGTTCGCATTCTTCGTGCTGCCCGATTCCGGCAACGTGCAACCCGAAGCGCGCGGCGAGTCGCATTTCTGGCCTTACCTGCTGTTCGCATTCGCTCAGGGCGCGCTGCAGATCGTGATGCAGCAGGTTCGCTTCCAGCTTTTCACCGCCTCGCCGATGCTGATTCTACTGACCGTTTCCGGCATCGGCGCACTCGCCTGGTTCGTCTGGCACCAGTGGCATCATCCGTCGCCGCTCGTGCGGCTGCACGCTCTGCGCGAACGCACGTTCCAGGTCGGCCTGCTGCTTTACATGTTCTATTACTACGAGACGACGGGCTTCAGCTATCTGGTCTCGCGCTTTCTCGAACAGGGGCTAGGCTACCCGGTGGAGAACGCGGGGCGGCTCGTCGGTGTGACCTCGCTGATCTCCGGCACCGCGCTCTTCGCCTACTTCCGTTACGCGAAGCTGCTCCCGCGCAAGAAATGGATGATCGTGCCTGGGTTCGCAATCGCGGCCCTCGTCGCGCGGCTGATGACGCGCATGTCGCCCGCGGTCGCCCAGTCGGCGCTCATCCTGCCGATGCTGCTGCGCGGCCTTCTGCTGCTTTTCATCGTGCTGCCGGTCGCGAATCTCACGTTCCGCATCTTCGCGATCGAGGAATTCACGCACGGCTACCGGCTGAAGAACATCGTGCGCCAACTGACGATTTCGTTCGGCACGGCGTCGGTGATCATCGTCGAGCAGCATCGGCAGGCAGTGCATCAGACGCGCCTCGTCGAGTGGGCAAATCCGTACAATCCGGTGTTCCAGCAGACCGTCGAGACGCTCACGCACAGTTTCGCCGCCGCCGGACGCAGCGTCGCCGAAGCGCATGCGCTCGCGATCGCGAACGTGAGCCGGATGGTGGCGCAGCAGGCGAGCTTTCTCGCGTCGCTCGACGGTTTCTATTTCCTGATGGGCGTCGCGCTCGTCGCCGGCGCGTTCGCGTGCTGGCAAAAACAGATCGACTGAAACGATGCCCAATCTCTTCTCACGCTGGTTCGGCGCGCAACGGCGGGAACGCGCGCTGCGCAAATACGCCATCGACGACGCGCTCTGGCGGCGCACGCTCGACGCGCTGCCGTTCTTCGGCCATCTCGATGCCGCCGATCGCGCCCGCCTGCGCGAAAGCGCGAGCCTCTTCATCGCGCAAAAGGAGTTTTCGACCGCGCACGAACTCGAACTCACCGACGCGATGATCGTCTCGATCGCGGCGCAGGCTTGCCTGCCGGTGCTCAACCTGAGCCTCGACCTGTATCGAGGCTGGGTCGGCGTGATCGTGTATCCGGGCGAATTCGTGATCCGGAAGACGGTCGAGGACGAGGACGGCGTCGTCCACGAAGTCGAGCACGACGCAAGCGGCGAGGCGTGGGAAGGCGGGCCGGTCGTGCTTTCGTGGGAAGACGCGCAGATGACGGACGGCGCGGACGCCTACAACGTCGTGATCCACGAGTTCGCGCACAAGATCGACATGGTGAACGGCGAAGCCGACGGCCATCCGCCGCTCTTTCGCCGCTGGCACGCGCCGCTCGACGCGCAAGGCTGGGCCGACGTCTTCGACCACGCCTACGACCACTTTTGCGCGCAGGTCGACGCCGTGCCGGAGCGCCGGTGGAGCCGGTTCGAGCGCGAATCCCTGATCGATCCCTACGCCGCCGACCATCCGTCGGAGTTTTTCGCGGTGTGCAGCGAGGCGCTCTTCGTCACGCCGCAGGCGTTCGAGGCGGCCTATCCGGAGCTGTACCGGCTGCTTGCGCGCTATTACCGGCAGGACCCGGCGGGCATGGGCGTCCTCACGGCGCCGCAGGCGTGAGCGCGGCACCGCAAAATCATGCCAAACGACTGATTTTCTGGCATAATCGCCGTTTTTCGACCTCAGGCAAGTGACTCGCGCTCAAGCGTTGGCGAATCTACCGAATCGTTCGGAGGCGCCCCGCGGGTTGGCTACCGTCAGATATCAGGAAAGACCATGAAAGAAGGCATTCACCCGAATTACCGCGAAGTCCTGTTCATCGACATGTCGAACGACTTCAAGTTCGTGACGCGTTCGACCATCAACACGCGAGAAACCGCCGAGTTCGAAGGCAAGACCTATCCGCTCGCGAAGATCGAAGTGTCGTCGGAATCGCATCCGTTCTACACCGGTCAGCAAAAGATCATGGACACGGCCGGCCGCGTCGAGAAGTTCAACAAGAAGTTCGCAGCGTTCTCGTCGAAGAAGTAAGACGGCAGCGTTTGACGGTCGGCGCGAGACGTCGATACGGGCAAAAAGGGCAGCGAAAGCTGCCCTTTTTTGTCCCTGCTCGATGCTGCGTGCGGCGCGGGTTCGCGGTGCCCTGACACGGGTTGCGCTTCGCGACATCGGCGGCGCGCGGGTTCTGCCGACCGGCACGGCTCGCGACTACAATGCCGGATGCTTCGATTCATGCACCGTCGGGCAGCGCGCGCCGGCTGAACGACCCGCGCCGCTCGCGGCCTCGAAGTCACTGTTTTTCCATCCACTGCTCCTTCTCGCATGCGCTCTGTCGTCCGCCTGACCGCTTCCGCCACCAGCGCCCTGCCGCGCTGGCTTCTGCTCGCCATCTGTATCATCTATGCGTCGTTCGGGCTGTTCGGCCGCGATCCGTGGAAGAACGAAGACGCAGCGGGCTTCGGCGTGATGTGGACGATGGCCAACGGCGACGCCAAGGACTGGCTGCTGCCGAATCTCGTCGGCAAGGCGCTGACTGCCGACGGCCCGCTGATGTACTGGCTCGGCGCCATCTTCATCCGCGTGCTGAGTCCGTGGGTCGATGCGAGCAACGCGTCGCGCGTCGCGACGGGCCTCCTCTTCTGCCTTGCCTGCGCGTTCGTCTGGTACACGGCTTATCTGCTCGGCCGGCGCGACGAAGCCCAGCCATTCAAATATGCGTTCGGCGGCGAACCGGAGCCGCGCGACTACGGCCGCACGCTCGCCGACGGCGCCCTGCTCATCCTGCTCGCGTGCTTCGGGCTCGCCGAGCGCGGCCACGAAACCTCGCCGCTGCTCGCGCAGTTCACGGGCAGCGCGATGCTCGTCTACGGCCTCGTGCGCAGCATCGACAAGCCCGTGCAGGGCGCGCTGATCTGGGGCGCGGCGATCGGCGTGGTCGGTTTGTCGAGCAGTCCGGTGCTCGTGTTCGCGCTTTTGCTCTGCACGCTCGCGATGACAATCGTCGTGCGGCCGGTGCGGGCACTGCCGCTCGTCATCATGGGGCTGCCGCTCGCGGTCGTGATGATCGCCGCGTGGGTGCTGCCGACCCTGCACTTCTATCCCGACGACGGCGAATGGTGGCTTCGGCAGTGGTGGCGCAGCAGCTTTCACACGTTTACCGGGCCACCGTCCGAAGTGCTCGGCTACGCGATGAAGAACCTGCCGCTCTTCACGTGGCCCGCGTGGCCGCTCGCGATCTGGACCTTCGTCAGCTGGGGCGGACAGCGCCGCTCGCCGCATGTCGCCGTGCCGCTTTCGGTGATCGGACCGCTGCTCGTGCTCGTCGTGCTGCAAAGCCACGAGACGAACCGTCTGTTCATGCTCCTCCTGCCGCCGCTTTCGGTGCTCGCGACCTTCGCGCTTCCGACGTTGAAGCGCGGCGCGATCAACGCGATCGACTGGTTTGCGATGCTGAGCTTCACGATCCTCGGCACGTTCGTGTGGCTCGTCTGGACGGCCGGCATCTTCGGCTTTCCGCCGCCGCTCGCGCGCAATCTCGCGCGGCTCGCGCCCGGGTTTCATCCCGAGTTCAAGATCCTGTCGTTCGTGTGCGCGGTGGCCGTGACGCTCTGCTGGGTCTTGCTCGCCCGCTGGCGGCTCGCGCGCCATCCGAAGGTGCTGTGGCGCAGCGTCGTGCTCTCGAGCGCGGGAACCACGCTCATGTGGGTGCTCCTGATGACGCTGTGGCTGCCGGTCGTGAACTACAGCCGGACCTATCGCGACGTCGCCGAGCAGATCGCCGACCACCTGCCGCCCGATTACAGCTGCATCTCGCCCGTGCGCCTCGGCGACGCGCAGATCGCGACCTTCGCCTATTTCGGCGGCATGCACTTCTCGTTCGACGAAGACTGCGACGTAATCCTGCGCCAGGACCGCGCGGATTTCGGCGAGCCGTCGTCGATGTCGGCGTTCGCGTGGAAGCTCGTCTGGGAAGGCCGGCGCGTCGCCGACCGCGACGAGCGCTTCCGCCTGTACGTGCGCATCGAACGCCCGACGCCGCCGGGCAAGCGCGAGCGCCCGAAGACGCTGCGGCGGCCGTAATCCGATGCGTCCGGCAATGGAAGGCACCGCACGCCCGATGCTCGCCGATGTCCGCCGGATCGCGTCGCTCGCGTGGCCGGTGCTGATCGGCCAGCTCGCGATCATCGCGTTCGGCGTGATCGACACGGCGATGGTCGGCCGCTTCTCCGCTACCGATCTCGCCGCGCTCGGGCTCGGCTCGTCGGTCTACATTTCCATCTATATCGGCCTGACGGGCATTCTGGTCGCGCTCCAGCCAATCGCCGGGCAGTTGTTCGGCGCGGCGCGCGAAAAGGAAATCGGCGAGGAAGTGCGGCAGGCACTGTGGCTCGCAGCGGTGCTCGCTGTCATCGGTTTCGTGCTGCTGTATTTTCCCGAGCCCCTGCTCGGTCTCGCCGACGCCCCGCCCGCGCTGCACGAGCGCACAGTGCAGTATCTGCGGATCGTGTCGTTCGGGCTGCCTGCGAGCCTCGTGTTTCGCGTCTACAGCTCGCTCACGAACGCGGTCGGCAAGCCGCGCCTCGTGATGTTCCTGCAAGTGGGCGCGCTCATCGTCAAGTTTCCGCTCAATACCTGGTTCATCTTCGGCGGGTTCGGCGTGCCGGCGCTCGGCGGTCCGGGTTGCGCGCTCGCGAGCACGCTGATCAACTGGCTGCTCGCCGCCGTCGGCATGACGGTGCTCGTGAAATTCGAGTTCTTCCGCCCGTTCGACATCTTTTCGCATTTCTGCTGGCCGGTGTGGAGGCGTCAGGCCGCGCTTCTGAAGCTCGGCATTCCGATGGGGCTCTCCTATCTGATCGAGGTGACGTCCTACACGTTCATGGCGCTCTTCATCTCGCGCTTCGGCACGACGTCGCTCGCCGGCCACCAGATCGCCGGCAACCTCGGCGCGGTGCTCTACATGACGCCGCTGTCGATCGGCATCGCCTCGTCGACGCTCGTCTCGCAGGCGCTCGGCGCAGGACGTTTCGACGCGGCCGCGTCGATCTCGCGGCACGGCATCGCGCTCGCGAGCGGGCTTGCGTGTCTGTATGGCGCGATCGTGCTGGCGCTGCGGCTGCAGATCATCTCGGCCTACACGCCGAACGAAGCGGTGATCGCGGCGGCGATGCCGCTCGTGCTGATCGTCGTCTTCTATCACCTCTTCGATGCACTGCAGATTTCGACCGCGTTCATCCTGCGCGCCTACAAGGTGACGCTCGTGCCGACCGTCATCTACGCGCTCGCGCTCTGGGGCATCGGACTTGGCGGCGGCTATCTGCTCGGCTTCGACGCCGGCGGCATGGTGCCGCAGTGGCTGCAGGGCGCGCGCGGCTTCTGGGTGGCGAACACGCTGAGCCTGGGCGTCGCGGGCGTCGGACTCTTTCTCTACTGGCGCCGTGTCAGCACGCGGCATGTGTCCGTCGCGACGCAAGCGCGCAGCGTCCGGAACTGATCTGGTCACTGCGTCGAACTGTCACGAAACGCAAACTTTGACGCGCAAACATCGCTTTCCATGCACGGTAGTTGAAAGATACGCGTAGGGCTCCGGTAGAATCGGCGGCGTCTGCCGATTCCGGAGCGAGCGCGAATGACCCGCGTCACAACAAGAAAACAATGGATTCTGGCCGCGACGGCCCTTTTCACGGCCGCCGTCTTCGGCACCGCGATGCATCGCGCCGACGCCGCCCGCGCCGTGAGCGTATCGCCGCAAGGCAAGGTCGCGCAGGTGCGCCAGGTCGTCATCAAGTTCGACGAAGCGATGATCGCTTTCGGCGGTCCCGGCGCCGCCGCGCCGGCGAAGGTCGCGTGCAGCGGCGCAAGCGTCGGTGGCACGGCGCGCTGGATCGACGCGAAAACCTGGGCCTACGATTTCGAGAACGACCTGCCGCCGGGCATGCGGTGCGCGGTCGATTTCAACAACGGCCTGAAGTCCGTCGCGGGCAATGGGGTCACGGGCAAACGCAGTTTCGCGTTCGAAACCGGCGGCCCGTTCGTCACCCGCGTGATGCCCGGTAGCGGCGAGATCGAGGAAGACCAGGCGTTCGTGCTGCGACTGAACGGACCGGCGACAGAAGGATCGGTGCTCGCGAACGTCTGGTGCGAATCGAATGCGCTTGGCAACCGCATCCCCGTCAGGTCGCTCGACGTGAACACGCGCGCCACCCTCCTCAAGCATTTCCGGCTCGACAAGGAAAGCGATCGCGTGCTCACGCTCGCCTGCCAGCAGACCCTGCCGTCCGCGACCAAGATGCAGCTCGTCTATGGCGCGGGCGTCGCGGGCCCGAGCGGCATCGCGAACGATGTCGAAAAACGTTTCGACTTCACCGTGCGCGATCCCTTCACCGCGAGCTTTTCATGCGAGCGCGAGAACGCGAAGGCGCCCTGCACGCCGCTGCGCCCGTTGCGGCTGCGCTTTTCCGCGCCGATCACCCGCGCCGACGCGCAGAAGATCGTCCTGCACGGCCCGGGCGGTAACGTCGCGCCCCGTTTCGATGCCAGCGACAAGAGCGCCGAAGTCGACAGCATCGAGTTCGCGGCGCCGTTGCCGGAGCGCGCGGAACTGTCGATCGAATTGCCCGCGAACCTGAACGACACGAGCGGCCGCAAGCTCGCGAACGCCGACCTCTTCCCGCTGAAAACCTCCACGGCGCCGATGCCGCCGCTCGCGAAGTTTTCGTCGTCGACGTTCGGGATCGTCGAGCGCTTCGCCGAGCCGAACATGCCGGCGATGCTGCCTGTCACGCTGCGTCACGTCGAGGCCGACCTGCACGTGCAGGGACTGAATGCCGGCAACTCGCGCGTGACGAAGCTGAAGGTCGACGCGGACGAGGACATCCGCCGCTGGATGCGCATCGTCGATCGCTTCGACGGCACGTCGATGGCGCGTTCGGAGATCCGTCAACTGATGCCGCAGGCGCTCGCAAACGGAGCCACGCCAGTCTACACCCCCAATCCCGACAACAGCAACAACGCCAAGTCGAAAGATCCGCAGATCGACGTGCGTTCGCTGTCGCTGCTGAACCGGCAGCCCGGCGTGGAGGCGCTGAACCTGCCCGCCGCCGACCCGAAGGCGCTCCGGCCATTCGAAGTGTTCGGCATTCCGCTTGCGAAACCGGGCTTCTATGTCGTCGAGCTGGCGTCGCCGGCGCTTGGCGGCTCGCTCCTCGGCAAGGCACAGCCGATGTACGTGCGCACTTCGGTGCTCGTCACGAATCTCGGCGTGCACTTCAAGCAGGGTCGGGAGAACAGCGTCGTATGGGTGACGGCGCTCGACAACGGCAAGCCCGTGCCCAACGCGCAAGTACGCGTGACCGACTGCAACGGTGAGCAACTCGCGCTCGGGAAGACCGACGTGAACGGCCTCGCGACGATCAGCAAGCCGCTCGCGCCCTTGCGCCAGTGCGATGAAAACAGCTTCGGCTACGACGGCTTTTTCGTGTCGGCTCGCGTGGACGATCCGGCGACCGGCCCCGACATGGCGTTCGTGCGCTCGGACTGGAATCGCGGCATCGAGTCGTGGCGCTTCAACGTGCCGACCGACATGGGCCTCGAGCGCACGACACGCGCGCATACCGTCTTCGACCGGACGCTCGTGCGCGCGGGCGAAACGGTGTCGATGAAACACCTAATGCGCGTCGAAACGCTCAAGGGTTTCGCGTTTCCCGAGCACTATCCGTCGCGCGTGACGATCCGTCACGAAGGCAGCGGGCAGACGTATCGCATGCCGCTGACGTGGTCCGCCGATCACAGCGCCGACTCCTCGTTCGCGGTGCCCGCGGCGGCGAAGCTCGGCGAATACAGCGTGTCGCTCGACGACGGTTCCGCGAGCGACGACGACGGCGAAGGCTCGGCAAATGCTTCGTTCTATGCCGGCAGCTTCCGGGTCGAGGAATTCCGGCTGCCGGTGTTCAAGGGGTCGGTGGCCGTGCGCGACCAGAAGACGGGAGCGCTCGTCGCGGCGAAGGAAGCGCCGGTCGCAGTGCAGATCGACTACGTGTCGGGCGGTCCGGCTTCGAACCTGCCGGTGCGCGTGTCGGCGCTCTTGCGCGACACGTCGCCCGCGTTCGCCTCGCAATTCGACGGCTTCAGTTTCGCACCTTACCGCAAGCCCGCCGACGATGGCGCGAGCGCAGGCGCAGCAGCGGAGGACGAAGAAGGCGCGCAGGAACAGAACGCGACGGCGAAGCTCGTTGCCGACAAGCTGCCGGTCACGCTCGATCGCAACGGCGCGGGCACGGTCACGCTGAAATCGCTCCCGGCCGTCGAGGCGCCCAAGCGGCTCGCGATGGAAGCCACCTTCGCGGACCCGAACGGCGAAATCCAGACGATTCGCGGCGACGCCACGCTCTGGCCCGCCGCGGTCGCAGCCGGCATCAAGGCAGGCCAATGGGTATCGGTCGGCAACGCGGTGCCGGTGCAGGCGCTCGCCGTCGACCTGCAGGGCAAGCCGCGCGCGGGCGTCGCGCTGGAAATTCGCGGCGTTGCGCGGCTGATGTCGAGTTCGCGCAAGCGCATGGTCGGGGGCTTCTACGCCTACGACAACCACACCGAAACGAAGGACCTCGGCACGCTCTGCAGCGGCAAGAGCGACGACCACGGGCTCTTCTCCTGCGAAGCAAAACTGGCGGACGCCGGCAACGTCGATCTGATCGCGCTCGCGAAAGACGGCGACGGCCGCGCGGCCAACGCGACCACGTCGGTATGGGTCACGCGCGAGAACGACCTGTGGTTCGGCGGCGAAAACACCGACCGCATCGACGTGCTGCCCGAAAAGGCCAGCTACGAGCCGGGCGAAACCGCGCGCTTTCAGGTGCGCATGCCGTTTCGTTTCGCGACCGCGCTCGTCGCGGTGGAACGCGAAGGCGTGGTCGAGACGCGCGTCGTCGAACTGAACGGAAAGGACCCGACCATCGACCTGAAAGTGCAGGAATCCTGGGGGCCGAACGTGTACGTGTCGGTGCTCGCACTGCGCGGGCGGATTCACGAAGTGCCGTGGTACTCGTTCTTCACCTGGGGCTGGAAGGCGCCGGTCGAATGGGCGCGCGCCTTCTGGTACGAAGGCCGACAGTACGAAGCGCCGACGCCGCTCGTCGATCTCTCCAAGCCTGCGTTCCGCTACGGTCTCGCCGAGATCAAGGTCGGCACGGCGGCGCACCGGCTCGCCGTCACGGTGACACCAGATGCGAAGTCCTATGCGGTGCGCTCGAAGGCACACGTGAAGGTGCGCGTCGCGCTGCCGGGTGGCACGAGCGCGCCGGCGGGCACGCAGATCGCGCTCGCCGCCGTCGACGAGGCGCTTCTCGAACTCATGCCGAACCGAAGTTGGGACGTGCTCGACGCGATGCTGCAGCGGCGCGCGTACGGCGTCGAAACCGCGACGGCGCAGATGGAAATCGTCGGACGCCGGCATTTCGGGCGCAAGGCGGTGCCGGCGGGCGGCGGCGGCGGGCACAGCGCGACGCGCGAACTGTTCGACACGCTGCTGTTGTGGAACCCGCGCGTGACGCTCGATGCGAACGGCGAAGCGCTCGTCGACGTGCCTTTGAACGACGCGCTGACGAGCTTTCGCATCGTCGCGATTGCGACCGTGGGCGCGGCGCAGTTCGGCAGCGGCAGCGCATCGATTCGCAGCACGCAGGATTTGCAACTGATTTCGGGACTGTCGCCGCTCGTGCGCGTCGGCGATGCGTTCCGCGCGCAGTTCGCGCTGCGCAATACGACTTCGCGCAAGATGCAGGTCGTCGTGACGCCGGGCGTTCCGGCGCTCACGCTGGAAGCGCGGACGATCGAGCTCGCACCGGATTCGTCGCAGGAAGTCGCGTGGGACGTGACCGCGCCCGACGCGCTCGGCGCCACTGCCTCGTCGGCTGCGCTCGCGTGGGACGTCAGCGCCGTGGAACAAGGCGGAGCGAAAGCGAGCGATGCCATCAAACTCACGCAGCGCGTAACGGCAGCAATTCCCGTGACGGTCCAGCAGGCGACCATCGCACAAGTGGACGGCACGCTCACGCTGCCCGTCGCGCCGCCCGCCGACGCCACCGCGTCGAGTGACGGCACGATTCGCGGCGGCATCGCGGTATCGCTGCAACCGAAGCTCGCCGACGGCCTGCCCGGCGTGCGCCGCTGGTTCGAGCGCTATCCGTACAGTTGTCTCGAACAGCAGACTTCGCGCGCGCTCGGTCTCGCGGATGCTGCGCAGTGGCAGACGGTAATCGCGCGCATGCCGTCGTACCTCGATCGCGACGGCCTCGCGAACTACTTTCCGCCCGCCGACGACGAACGGCCAACCGGCAGCCTGACGCTTTCCGCGTATCTGCTCGCCGTGTCGGACGAAGCGGCGAAGGCGGACCGCCGCTTCGCCCTCCCCGACGACCTTCGCGGCAAGCTCGCGGCGGGTCTCGTCAATTTCGTCGAAGGGAAGCTACAGCGCGACTTTTGGGCGCCGCGCCAGGATCTCGACCTGCGCAAACTCGCAGCCATCGAGGCGCTGTCACGCTATGGGATGGCACAGCCGCGCATGCTCGGCTCGATTACGATCGCGCCGAACCAGTGGCCCACGTCCGCGCTGCTCGACTACTACGCGATCCTTGCGCGCGTCGAAGGCATCGCCGGGCGCGACGACAAGCGCGCGCAGGTCGAGCAGATCCTGCGCGCGCGGCTAACGTATCAGGGCACGCGCCTGACGTTCTCGACCGAGCGCGATGACGATCTCTACTGGCTCATGACCGGCACCGAATCGAACGCGGCGCGCACCGCGCTCCTCTTCGCCGATGCGCCCGGCTGGAAGGACGAGATGCCGCGGCTCGTCGGCGGCCTGCTCGCGATGCAGAAGAACGGCGCCTGGCAGACGACGACCGCAAACCTCTGGGGCACGCTCGCCGTCGAGCGCTTCTCGCGCGTGTTCGAGAGCGCGCCGGTCAGCGGGCAGACGAAGATCCTGCTCGGCTCGACCGAGAAGACAGTGACTTGGCCCGCGCCGCCGCGCGCCGCCAGCGCCACGCTGCCGTGGTGGAGCGGCGCGCTCACGCTCACGCAGGAAGGCAGCGGCAAGCCGTGGGCGACTGTCGAAAGTCTCGCGGCGGTCGCGCTGAAGGCACCGTTCGCGGCGGGCTATCGCATCACGAAGACCGTCACCCCGGTCGATCCCGCGGTAAAGGGCGTATTCTCGCGCGGCGACATCGTGCGCGTGCATCTCGACATCGATGCGCAAAGCGACATGACCTGGGTCGTCGTCAACGATCCGGTTCCGGCTGGCGCGGCGATCCTCGGCTCGGGACTCGGCCGCGATTCGGAGGTCGCGACCGAAGGCGAGAAGCGTGAGCTAGGCGCGTGGCCGGCCTTCGTGGAGCGTGGCTTCGACGGCTATCGCGCGTATTACGACTATCTGCCGAAGGGCAAGCTGCAGGTCGAATACACGATGCGGCTGAACAACGTGGGCACATTCGGATTGCCGCCGACACGCGTCGAAGCGCTCTATGCGCCCTCGGCATTCGGCGCGCTGCCGAATGCGCCGATGGTCGTGAAACCGGTCGCGGCGAAGTAACGCCATGAAACGCCCCGCGCGCTTCGTCATCGGCAGCATCGCGTGCGTGTTCGCGATCGAGGCGCACGCGTGGCCGACCTTCGACGAAGTGCGCGGCAGCTGGCGCAGTTCCGACTGGGTGCTGCTCGACCGCGAAGGCGTTCCGCTGCAGCGCGTTCGCATCGACAAGTCGGCGCGGCGCGGCGACTGGGTCGCGCTCGCGGACATCTCGCCGGCGTTGCGCGAGGCGATCGTGGTGTCGGAGGACAAGCGCTTCTACGAGCATGGCGGCGTCGACTGGCGCGGCGCCGCTGCGGCCGCGTGGACGAACCTCTGGAACACGAGGACGCGCGGCGCATCGACGGTGACGATGCAGCTCACCACCCTCATCGACGACGAAGGCCGCCGGCCGGGCCGCCGCTCCGTCGGTGAAAAGGCGCAGCAGACGGTCGGTGCACTGTGGCTCGATCACGCGTGGCGCAAGGATCAGATTCTTGAAGCGTATCTGAATCTCGTGCCGTTTCGCGGTGAGATCGTCGGCTTGTCGGCGCTTTCGCAGACCTTGTTCGGCAAGGCGCCTTCCGGCTTGAACGAACGCGAGGCGGCGCTCGCCGCGGCGCTCGTGCGCGCGCCGAATGCGCCGTACGCGAAGGTCGCGGTGCGCGCCTGCGCGATCCTGCGCGACATGCACGCGCCTGATGGCTGCACGAATCTCGAGAGCTACGTGCAGTTGACACTCACGCGCACGGCCTCCGCGCCCGCGCTGTCTTCCGACTACGACGCGCTCGCGCCGCATTTCGCGCGGCGCGTGGCGGGCGAAGTGCATCCGGCGGCGGGCGCTCGCGTACGATCCACGCTCGATGCACGGCTGCAGCGCTACGCACGCGACACGCTGTCGCGCACGCTGACCGAACTGAACGCGCGCGCCGCTCCGCGCAATGTCCACGATGGCGCGGCGATCGTCATCGACAATGGCAGCGGCGACGTGCTGGCGTGGGTCGGATCGGCGGGCGGTTTCTCGAATGCGCCTGAAGTCGATGCCGTGCTCGCCGCGCGGCAGGCCGGCTCGACGCTCAAGCCCTTTCTGTACGCGCAGGCCATCGACGAGAAGCGGCTGACAGCGGCCACGCTGCTCAACGACGCCCCGCTCGATCTCGCCACCGGCGGCGGTCTCTACATTCCGCAGAACTACGACCACGACTTCAAGGGCTGGGTGAGCGTGCGCTCGGCGCTCGGCTCGTCGCTGAACGTGCCGGCCGTGCGCACGCTCGTGATGGTCACGCCGCATCGCTTCGCGAAGACGCTCGTGGCGCTCGCCCTGCCGCTTTCCGAAACCGGCGACTACTACGGATTCAGCCTCGCGCTCGGCAGCGCGGACGTAACGCTGCTTTCCTTGACCAACGCTTATCGCGCGCTCGCTAACGGCGGCATCGCCGGATCGACGCGCAACGTTGCGAGCAATGCGACGCCAGCGCCCGGCATGCGCGTATTCACCCCGCAGGCGAGCTTCATCGTCACCGACATCCTCGCCGACAACAACGCCCGCACCCGCACCTTCGGCTTCGACAGCGTGCTCGCGACCCGCTTCTTCAGCGCCGTGAAGACCGGCACCAGCAAGGACATGCGCGACAACTGGGCGATCGGCTATTCGTCGCGCTACACGGTGGGCGTGTGGGTCGGCAACGCGGACGGCGCGCCGATGTGGGACGTTTCCGGCGTCACGGGCGCCGCGCCCGTCTGGGCGGCGCTCATCAACTACCTGCATCGAAGGACGGCGAGCCGCGAACCCACTGCGCCCGAAGGGGTCGTGAAAACTCACATCGCGTATCAGGACGGCGTCGAGCCCTCGCGCGACGACTGGTTCTTGCGCGGCACGCAGATGACGACCATCGCACTTTCCGCCGCTGCGGGTTCATCGGGCACGGTGGCATCGAATCGCGGTGCGCCGAAGATCGGCTCGCCAACCGACGGCACCATCTTCGCGCTCGATCCGGACATTCCCGCGACCGCGCAGCGCGTCTGGTTCGAAAGCGCGGGCGGCGCGCGCGATGCGATGGCCTGGCAACTCGACGGCAAGCGGTTCGCCCGCACGTCTCGCGTGGCGTGGCTGCCGTGGCCGGGACGACACACGCTCGAACTCGTCGATGCCAACGGCGCGGTGCTCGATAAAGTCGGTTTCGAAGTGCGGGGCGCGTTCGCGAAAACCCCGCAAGCTTCGAAAAAGCCTTTGCGCGATCCGTCACGATCCGCCAGTTCTTCGGCAAATCCGGCGCAATGACGGCGAAAAGAACATCGGGAGCACGAAGTTTCGGTGTCGTCGTCGTGGACACGTCATCCCGTCGTGCCACGGTAACGTTAAATATTGTGCGGCCGCACGGCGCCGGCCCGATGGTCGTGCAAAATGCGGCCGGTTATCGTCCGGGACGGTTTTTATCCTATGCTTAACGGCACCGATCGACTTCGCCCGCCCGACTTTCAATCTAGCTCTCTCTTTCTGGAGTGCCTGTCATGCTGAAAAAGCTTCTGATGCTGTGGGTTGCAATCATGCTGTCGATCGGCGCCGCGTTCGCGGCCGTCGATGTCAACACCGCTGATCAGGCGGCGCTCGAGTCCGTCAAGGGCCTCGGTCCCGTGAAGTCGAAGGCAATCATCGACGAACGCACGAAAAACGGCCCGTACAAGGACGCCGACGACCTCGCGACCCGCGTCAAGGGGCTGGGTACGAAGTCCGTGGCGAACCTGGAGGCGGCGGGCCTGACCATCGGCGGATCGTCCGCGGCGCCGACCGGCAAGACCGCGACGCGTCCTTCGTCCACGACGGGCGCGGCACCTTCGAATTCGACGGTCAAATCATCGACAGCGGCGAGCACGGCGAACTCGCCCGCCGCCACGACTGCGACTACGCCGGCGACGGCGCCGGCCGCATCGGGCACGAAGGCGACCAAGGCATCGAAGAAAGAGAAGGCTGCCTCGGCGGCCGCCGCTTCGGGCGCAAGCGACGCGAAGCCAACCAAGTCGAGCAAGAAAAAGGACAAGGCCGCGAGTGCCGCAGCAGCGAGCCAGTAACGCGACTGCATCGACGGATCCATAACAGCGAACTGCAAGCGCTTCAAACCGGATCGAACCGAACCGAACCGAATCGAACCAATCAGCGGGCCGGCACTCGATACCCAGGTGCGCGGTTCGCGAAGCCGGATCGTTCAATCGGCGAGCAGCGACCGCGCAGCAGCATCATCTTCGTCGTCCGCGCGCGGACGGCGCCTCCCGCCGCGACGTCGCGTGCGCAACCTGCGCGCGGCGTCGCGGCGGCATCCAACCCGCGTCACCTCGTAGTGAGACAGCCATGAGCCTACTCGATTCCCTCGCATCTTCCCTCGGCAAATCGTCGCCTGAAGGCGGCGGCGGTTCCTCCAATCTGATCGCCACGGCAATGGAATTCATCAACAATCAGCCGGGCGGCCTCTCCGGCCTGATCCAGCGCTTTCACGAACATGGCGCGGGCGACATCATCTCGTCGTGGATCGGCACCGGCGAGAACAAGCCGATCAGCCCCGATACGGTGACCAACGTGCTCGGCAACGAGCAGGTAGGCGCGCTCGCGGAGAAGGCCGGCGTCTCGGGCGAGCAGTTGTCGGGCATGCTGGCGGCCGTGCTGCCGAACCTCGTCGATCGCGCGACGCCCAACGGCGAAGTGCCCCCGGAAGGCAAGCTTGACCTGACGAGCGTGCTGGGCTCCCTCGGCGGCCTCGCGGGCCTCTTCGGCAAGAGCGAAGGCGACAAGAACGCCTGAGCGCGCGTTCGTTATCGATGTCCGGATGACGCCGCCCGCGCGAAAGCGCCGGCGGCGTTTCTATTTGGCGAGCTTCTTCACCATGTCCGCGATGATCGTATGACGGATCACGCGCAGGCAGGTCAGCTCGCCGCCGAGCGGCGCGGCGAGCGACGGATTGCCGCCGAGCAGCACGGCATTCTCCTCTTCGACTTGCGCGTACAGGTCCGCGGCAGCCTTCGCGATACTGTCGACGAGTGCATCGAGCAGCCGTTCGGCCGTCTTGCGCGCGATGCCGAGCACGTCGGCGGACCGCAGCATCAGCGCGCGTTCGAAGTCGGCGTAATGGCGCGCGTCGAGCACGTCCCACGCGAACGACGCCCGCGCGGGCCAGTCGCCCTTCTGATACGACGGCGTGCCGTATGCGGCGACGCTCAGCAGGTCGTAGAACGGCGCGAGCTGAATGCCGTCGTGCGAGACGAGAAAGCTCAGATTCTTCAGATGCGCGTCCGAATTGCCGACCAGCACGTTGAACACGAGCCACGAAAAGAGCCGCGTGCGCGCGGACGCCTGATTGCGGCAGCGCGCGGCAATCGCCGCAAGCTGTTCGACGCTGCCCTGCTCGTACTTGAACGTGCGCGCGAGATCGAGCAACTGGCAGGCATCGATCAAATGACGGCGGCGCCAGGCGCCCTCGCTCTTCTCGCGATCGAAACGGTCGACGAGATACACCGGCGACGGCACATAGCGCCGATGCACCGGCGGCACGTCGAGCCGCAGCTTCGCCGCGAGCTTCATCACGAACCATTCGTTGATGACGGAGTGCGGATAGTCGTCGGTGTCCTGATGGTTCGGCTTCAGGATGTGCGTCGACGGCGTGTGGCCGGCCGGCTCGAACAGTTCGTTGCCGCGCAGGACGACGGCGAGCTTGTGCTGCGCGCCCGCGAGCGACATGCGCTTTAACGCGTCGTGCGTGAGCGGCACGCGCGGCAGCGCCTGGATGCGCGCCTGCAAGGCTTCGTCGGTGAGACGGCGCTCGGCGATCGCGCTCTCCGGCGGCGCGCCCGGTGGATAAAGCGTGACCGATCCCGCCGACTCCGCGCCGTAGTGCGCGAGGAGCGCGAAGGCGTCGGCTTCGTTGCGGATCGCGGCGTCGCGGGCGAGCAGCGTGCGCTGGCCTTCTTCGGGCAGCAGGTTGTCGAAATACCACTGGACCGAGCGGCGCGTACTGCCGTCGCGGCAGGTTTCGTCGGCGAGCGGCAGCGCCGGGCTCAGCGCGTAGTTGTCCGCGCGCTCGCGCCATGCCGGGAGATAGGTGAAGGACCAGATGTCGTCGTCGGCGGTGAGCGTGCCGACTTCGATGTCGTTGATGCTCGCGATCAGACTGCGTCCGGCATGACTTGCGGCCGTGCCTTCGGCGCGCGGCTTGTCGGCCTGCCGATGTTCAGCCATCCGTTTGCTCCCGCGCCGCCTTGCGCTTTTCCGCGCGCTCGACGCGGGCGTAGCGCTTTTGCTCTTCACTTGCGAAGAGTTCGGCGGCGGCGTCCGGAATATCGACGCTCACGCGCACGCCGAGTCCTTCCAGCACCTGGAACAGCTTGCCCCAGTGCACGCTTTCCGCGCCTTTTTCGACTTTGCCGAGAAAGCTCTCGCTCACGCCGATGCTGCCCGCGGCATCGTCCTGGCGCAGACGCTGGGCCTTGCGCGCGGCGCGCACCGCGACGCCGATGTCGTGCGATTCGATGAGGTCGATTTTCATGGATTTAATCCGTGTGATCGCAGGGATCATAGCAGCCGTTCACGACGATATGCAATTTATCCATTTGATCAACGAGATTTTTCGATTGAGCACTCGTTGTCCCACCGATTCCGTACAACTGCACGGATTATTGCAATCAACCGCAATCACCTAAAATAATCCTTCCGTGCACACGGATTTTTGAACGAAAAAAAGGCGGTGAATTTCTCCACCGCCCTCCAGATTTCAGACCGCCCGCGCTTAATGCACGACGCGATCGAACACGAACTGCCCTTCCCGCACATCGACCGGGATCACGTCCTTCGGACCGAACTTGCCGGCCAGAATCAGCTTGGCGACCGGATTTTCGATCTCCTGCTGAATCGCGCGCTTCAGCGGCCGTGCGCCGAAATGCGGGTCGTATCCGACCTTGCCGATCTGCTCCAGCGCCGAATCGGACACGTCGAGTTGCATGTCGAGCTTCGCCAGCCGGTCATGCAGACGCTCCAGCTGAATCTTCGCAATGGACTGGATGTTGCTGCGGTCGAGCGAATGGAACACGACCACATCGTCGATCCGGTTCAGGAACTCGGGCCGGAAATGCAGCTTCACCTCTTCCCAGACCGCGTCCTTCACGGCTTCGTGCGGCTCGTCGACCATCGCCTGGATCACCTGCGAGCCGAGGTTCGACGTCATCACGATCACCGTGTTCTTGAAGTCGACCGTGCGCCCCTGGCCGTCCGTCATGCGGCCGTCGTCGAGGACTTGCAGCAGCACGTTGAACACGTCCGGATGCGCCTTCTCGATTTCGTCGAGCAGGATCACGCTATACGGCTTGCGTCGCACCGCTTCGGTCAGGTAACCGCCTTCCTCGTAGCCGACATAGCCCGGCGGCGCGCCGATCAGCCGCGCGACGCTGTGCTTCTCCATGAACTCGCTCATGTCGATGCGGATCAGATGGTCTTCCGAGTCGAACAGGAACGCGGCGAGCGCCTTGCACAACTCGGTCTTGCCGACGCCCGTCGGCCCGAGGAACAGGAACGAGCCATACGGCCGGTTCGGGTCCGAGAGACCGGCGCGCGAACGCCGGATCGCATCGGCGACGGCGCCGATCGCTTCGTCCTGGCCGATCACGCGCTCATGCAGCTTGCTTTCGATCTGCAAGAGCTTTTCGCGCTCGCCCTGCATCATCCGCGACACGGGAATGCCCGTGGAACGCGACACGACTTCCGCGATTTCCTCCGCGCCGACCTGCGTGCGCAAGAGACGCGGGCGCGTCGGATTATTCTGCTCGGTGGCCTCGGCCTGCGTGACTTGCTTCAGACGCGTCTCAAGTTCGGGCAGCTTGCCGTACTGCAACTCGGCGACTTTTTCGAGCTTGCCTTCGCGCTGCAGACGCGTGATGTCCGCGCGAACCTTCTCGATCTCTTCTTTCAGGAGCGCGCTACCCTGCACCGTTGCTTTCTCGGCGGTCCAGATTTCCTCGAGGTCGGAGTATTCGCGGTTGAGCCGCTCGATTTCCTCCTCGATCAGTTGCAGACGCTTCTGCGACGCTTCGTCCTTTTCCTTCTTGACGGCCTCGCGCTCGATCTTCAGCTGGATCAGCCGGCGGTCGAGACGGTCCATCTCTTCCGGCTTCGAATCGATTTCCATCTTGATCTTCGAGGCCGCTTCGTCGATCAGGTCGATCGCCTTGTCGGGCAGGAAGCGGTCCGTGATGTAGCGATGCGACAGTTCGGCCGCCGCGACGATCGCCGGGTCGGTGATATCGACGCCATGGTGCAACTCGTACTTTTCCTGCAAGCCACGCAGGATCGCGATGGTCGCCTCCACCGTCGGTTCGTCGACCAGCACCTTCTGGAAGCGCCGTTCGAGCGCCGCGTCCTTCTCGATGTACTTGCGATATTCGTCGAGCGTGGTCGCGCCGACGCAATGCAGTTCGCCGCGCGAAAGCGCTGGCTTCAGCATGTTGCCCGCGTCCATCGCGCCTTCGGCTTTGCCCGCGCCGACCATCGTGTGGATTTCGTCGATGAAGACGATGGTCTGCCCTTCGTCCTTCGCGATGTCGTTGAGCACGGCCTTCAGCCGCTCCTCGAACTCACCGCGATACTTCGCGCCAGCGAGCAGCGCCGCCATGTCGAGCGAGAGCACGCGCTTGTTCTTGAGCGTCTCCGGCACCTCGCCATTGACGATGCGCTGCGCAAGCCCTTCGACGATCGCCGTCTTGCCGACACCCGGCTCGCCGATCAGCACCGGGTTGTTCTTCGTGCGACGCTGCAGGATCTGGATCGAACGGCGGATTTCGTCGTCGCGGCCGATCACGGGGTCGAGCTTGCCCGAGCGCGCGCGTTCCGTCAGGTCGACGGTGTACTTCTTGAGCGCTTCACGCTGGCTCTCGGCGTCCTGGCTGTTGACCTGCGCGCCGCCCCGAACCGCGTTGATCGCAGCTTCGAGTGCCTTGCGCGTGAGGCCGTGCTGCTTCGCGATGCGGCCGGTGTCGCCCTTGTCGTCCGCGACCGCGAGCAGGAACATCTCGCTCGCAATGTAGGTGTCGTTGAGCTTTTGCGCTTCCTTGTCGGCACTGTTGAGCAGGCCGGCGAGATCGCGGCTGACCTGCACGTTGCCGTCCGTGCCCCGCACTTGCGGCAGGCGCGTGATGGCGTCGTTCAGCGCCGTTTGCAGCGCCTGCACCTGCACGCCCGCGTGCGAAAGCAGCGAACGCGCCGAGCCGTCCTGCTGCGCGATCAGCGCGGCAAGCAGATGCGCCGGCTCGATGTACTGGTTGTCATGCCCGACGGCGAGACTCTGCGCGTCGGACAGCGCTTCCTGGAACTTCGTGGTTAGTTTGTCGATTCTCATTATTGAGACCTCCAATTCGGAATGTGTTCAAAATGAGGCGTTTTTCGGCGCTTTCAAGCGTCTAAATGCGTGACTCGCGCATTTTTCTCGGCTTTCGACAAAAACCGGGGCGGCGCCGGGCCTCGCCCGTAACGCGCCGCCTAGCCATGCGCCGCGGCCAGCGCGCTGCCGCCGGACGGCATGAGACGCACGATGCCGAGCAGCCCCGCCAGTTCGTTCGCGGGTTGCGCCAGTTCGCCGATCGTGTGGCGGTCAAGCTCTGCGAGGAACGCATCGCGAGCGGCGGCGAAAACGCCCTTGAGCCGGCAATGCGACTGAATCACGCAACGGCGATGCGCCTCGTCGTCGGAAAAGCAGCCGACGAGCGCAAAGTCGTTTTCCGTCTTGCGCACGACTTCGCCGATCGTGAGCGCGCCCGAGCGCTCGTTCAGTTTGAGTCCGCCGTTGCGCCCGCGCACGGTCTCGATCCAGCCCAGTTCACCGAGACGCTGGACGACTTTCATCAGATGGTTCTTGGAAATGCCGTAGGCGTCGGAAATTTCCTGGATCGTCGTGAGCCCTTCCGTGCGCACGGCGAGGTAGAGCATGACGCGCAACGAGTAATCGGTGTAATCGGTGAGTCGCATGGTTCGATGCACGCGCGACGGCGCGATGAGGCAAAACGACGATTGAAAGCGGGCGCAGGCGGCGAGAAACGCTCCGGCGGGCGCAAGAGGACGTACAAATCCGCCGGAAGCCGCGTTGCGCACGAGGGATAATGGCATGGCCGGCTGCGTCGGCGGCTAGAATTCGTTGCCGCGGACCGGATCGCGCGGCCGCCATTGGTCAGGCGACATTGTGCGTCAGATCGCGCCCGGCCGTCACGCTCCGCGCGACGCGGCCCGCGGTGCCCCGCCTGCGCGAGTCCCCGAACACCGTCTAAATCATGAACCAGCGAAACGACACCGCCGACACGTCCCCGCGTCACGCCGAAGCCGACGAAGCCAACATCCGCGCGCTCGTGGAGAAGTTTTACCGGCGTGTCGACGACGATCCGCTCCTCGGGCCCATTTTTTCGCGCGAGCTCACCGGCCGCTGGGACGAGCACCTCGCGAAAATGACGACTTTCTGGTCGAGTCTCGTGCTCGGTTCGAAGCAGTATCGCGGGAACGTGCAGGAGGCGCACCGGCCGCTCGGCGATATCGAGCCGCAACACTTCGCCCGCTGGCTGTCGCTGTTCCTCAATACGGTCGAATCGCGCTACGAGCCGGCCGCGGCCGTGCTCTTCATGGAGCCGGCGCTGCGCATCGCGCAGAGCCTGCAACTGAGCAAGTTTGGCTGGGACTACCGGATTCCGGACGAGCAGGTCAAGTTGCTCGCGGCGCTGAAGCGGCTGCGCACGGGCGACGCCGCGCCCGATCTGCCCGCGCGCGGCGACGGCGAACCGTTTCCGGCGACGTTCGTCGGGCGGGGGAAGAACGAGGACTGAATTATTCAGTCCCGGCGCGCGTCGTCCGCCGTGGCGTTCCAGCGCTTCAGGGCCGAATCGTCGGATTCGCGCGCGTCGACCCAGCGCTCGCCGGCTTCGGTTTTTTCCTTCTTCCAGAACGGCGCCTGCGTCTTCAGGTAATCCATCACGAACGTGCACGACTCGAACGCCTCGGCGCGATGGATCGCGGTCGTCGCCACCAGCACGATCTGATCAAGCGGCTTCAGCAGGCCGACACGATGCACGATCAGCACGTCCGACCCCGGCCAGCGTTCGCGGGCCTGCCGCGCGATCGCCTCGAGCGACTTCTCGGTCATGCCGGGGTAATGCTCCAGTTCCATCGTTTCGACCGCGCTGCCTTCGTTCAGATCGCGCACGGTCCCGACAAAGCACGCCACCGCGCCCACCTTCGGATTCTGCGCGCGCAACGCGGCGACTTCCGTGCTGATGTCGAAATCGGCTTCCTGCACTCGGACGGCAGTCATCTCAGCCTCCCGTGACCGGCGGGAAGAACGCGACTTCGCAGCCTTCGGTGATGCGCTGCGACGGGTCCGTCATCACGTGATTGCAGGCCATGCGCAGCGCGCGCCCTTCCGCGAGCGTTTCCGCCCACGCGCCGCCGCGCGTGCGCAGCCAGGCGCGCACGTCGCCGACGTTCACGATGCCGTCCGGCACCTCGACGCTCTCGTTCGCGACGCCGAGCGCTTCGCGCACGCTCGCGAAAAACCTCAATTCCACTTTCATGTTTGCTCTGGTTCTCTGATTCCTTCTAGCGCATCAGTTCCGAGAACGGAATGAAACGCACGATCTCGCCCGCGCTGATCGCGTGATTCGGCGGATTGTCGATAAGGCCGTCGCCCCAGACCGTCGAGGTCAGCACGGCCGAGCTTTGATTCTCGAAGACGTCGAGCCCGCCTGCGTCGTTCACCCGCGCGCGGAGGAATTCGTTGCGGCGGTCGCCCTTTTTCTGCGTGAAGTCGGCGCGCATCGAATAGACGCGCGGCGCGACTGCGTCGACGCCCGCGAGCCGCAGGATGAACGGCCGCACGAACAGCAGGAACGTGCAAAAGCTCGACACCGGATTGCCCGGCAGTCCGATGAAGAACGCCTCGCCGGCCGCCTCTTTTTGTTCGCCTTCGCCGCGCCGCACCGCGCCGAACGCGAGCGGCTTGCCGGGTTTCATCGCGATCTGCCACATCGAGATGCGTCCCTCCGCCTCGACCGCCGGCTTCACGTGATCCTCCTCGCCGACGGACACGCCGCCGCACGTCAGGATCAGGTCGTGATCGCGGGCGGCCCCGCGCAGCGTTTCGCGCGTCGCGTCGAGGCGGTCGGGCACGATGCCGAGATCGGTCACGTCGCAATCGAGTTTCGCGAGCAGCGTGCGCAGCGTGAAGCGGTTCGAGTTGTAGATCGCGCCTTCCTTCAGCGGCTCGCCGGGCATCGTGAGCTCGTCGCCGGTGAAGAATACCGCGACACGCGTCCTGCGCACGACGTCGAGCCGGGCGCAGCCGACCGACGCCGCGAGCCCGAGCGCCTGCGGCGTGAGACGCGTGCCGGCGGGCAGGATCACCGAGCCCTTCCTGATGTCCGCGCCCTGCCGCGTGATCCACTCGCCCGCCGCGGGAGGCGCTTCGAAGGCGACCCGTCCGTCTTCGGTCACGCTCGCCATTTCCTGCATCACGATGGCGTCGGCGCCGGGCGGCACGGTCGCGCCGGTGAAGACGCGCGCCGCCGTGCCTGCCGCGAGCGGCCCGGCGACATGCCCGGCGGGCACGCGCTGCGAGACCGCGAGCGCGACAGGCCGCGCGGCCGACGCATCCGCGAGGTCGGCGCTGCGCACGGCGTAGCCGTCCATCGAACTGGTGTGCATGGGCGGGACATCGAGCGACGAGACGACATCGGCGGCGAGGACGCGGCCGAGCGCATCGAGGGTATCGATGGACTCGATGTCATCGACCCGGCGCGCGGCGGCGAGCAGGATGCCGAGCGCTTCGGCGGTGGCGAGCATCGGCGGACGTGAGGCGGGCGTGGACATGGACTCGGATGCGCGGCGCGTGCGGCGCGTGATGATCGATGCGTTCATTGTAGCGACAAGCGCGCGCATCGCGCCGCCGGGGCACAGCGCGGATGGATCGTGAAATCGCGGTGACGCGAAGGGAGCGAATGCAAACCGGACTGCCGCGCCAACGCGTTGACAAACCGCGGCGATACAGATGGCTTTCGGACCCGGGTCAGGGGCCGCGCGGAGGCGACACTACCTTGCCGCGTCGGTCCGGGGTGTGGACGAATTGGGGCGTGAAGCGAAGACAAGCTGCTTACCTTGTTTGCAGCAGCAAAGAAAGCGAGTCCCGCCCCGGACGGGGCAACACAAGCGGAACAAAGCCATTGAACTTCAGCGGAAACGCGAAACTCGACTCCAAGCCGAAGCCCAAGCGAAGGCCCCCGCGGTGATACACTCCCACCACACTTTCCTCCTCTTTTTTCCATGAAATTCTGTTCCGTCTGCGGCCACGAGGTCAGCCTGAGCATTCCGCCCGGCGACAACCGCGAACGCTTCGTGTGCGGGAGTTGCAACACCGTCCACTATCAGAATCCGCGCAACGTCGTCGGCACGGTGCCGGTCTGGGACGACAAGGTGCTGCTCTGCCGCCGCGCGATCGAGCCGCGCTACGGCTACTGGACACTGCCCGCGGGCTTCATGGAAATGGACGAGACGACGAGCGAAGGCGCCGCGCGCGAAACGCTCGAGGAAGCGGGCGCGCGCGTCGAGATCCAGAGCCTTTTCACGCTGCTGAACGTGCCGCACGTGCATCAGGTTCATCTGTTCTATCTCGCGCGGCTGCTCGACATCGATCTCGACCCCGGCGAGGAAAGCCTGGAAGTGCAGCTCTTCGACGAAAGCGACATCCCCTGGGACGAGATCGCGTTCCCGACGGTCGGCCAGACGCTGCGCTTTTTCTTCGCCGACCGCGCTGCCGGCACCTATACGCTCCACACCGGCGACATCTTCCGCACCCTGCGCGACGGCTGACGGAGCCGAACATGGTCCCGTGGCTCGCCTCCGACGATCCGTTTCCGCCGGTCGAGCGCGCGCTCGGCGCGTCGAGTGGCGCGCCGGGCCTTCTCGCCGCGAGCGCGGACCTCCTGCCCTCGCGTCTCATCGACGCCTATCGGCGCGGCATCTTCCCGTGGTACTCCGACGGCCAGCCGGTGCTCTGGTGGAGCCCCGACCCGCGCATGGTCCTGTATCCGCGCGAGTTCAAGGTTTCGGATTCGCTGAAGAAGACGATCAAGCGCGTACTGCGCGAGCCGCAATGGGAAGTGCGCGTCGACCACGATTTCGCCGCCGTGATGCGCGCCTGCGCCGACACGCCGCGCGAAGGCCAGCGCGGCACCTGGATCACCGCCGATATCGTCGAGGCGTATTCGACGCTGCATCGCGCCGGCGACGCCCACAGCATCGAAACCTGGTTCGACGGCGAGCGTGTGGGCGGCCTGTACGGCGTGTCGTTCGGGAAGATGTTCTTCGGCGAATCGATGTTCGCGCACAGGAGCGATGCGTCGAAAATCGCGCTCGCGGCGCTCGTTTCGCACTTGCGCCGCCATGAAATTGAGATGATAGACTGTCAGCAGAACACGTCGCATCTGGCGTCGCTGGGCGGCCGCGAGATCCCGCGCAAGCGCTTCGTCGCGCATCTGCAGGGCGCAGTCGTCAAGCCGCCGATCCCCTGGCACTTCGACAAAGCCGTCCTCGACGACCTGCTGGCGCGTTAGGATCGTCGGACGGCTGCATCGGACGAGAGCGCCCGATGCGACGATGCAAACTCGATGACCGCCGCGTGACAAGGACTGTCGCGCGACGTGTCCGTGACCGAGAGTAGACGCCTCTGAGAGCCGCCAACGTGACTCACCCCAACGAGCTGCCGCTTTCACCGCTTTCCGCGCTGCAATTCTATGCAACGGCGCCCTATCCTTGCAGCTATCTGGAAGGGCATGTCGCACGCTCGCAAGTCGCCACGCCGAGCCATCTGATCAACTCCGACGTCTATACCGAACTCGTCAAGGCCGGCTTCCGGCGCTCTGGCGTGTTCACCTATCGTCCGTATTGCGACGGCTGCCGCGCGTGCGTACCCGTGCGCGTGCCCGTCGAGCGCTTCGCGCCGAACCGCACGCAGCGGCGCGTCTGGAAGCAGCACGGCGATCTGATCGCGAGCGTCGCGCCGCTTCACTACGACGAAGAGCATTACGCGCTGTATATGCGCTATCAGTCGGCGCGGCACGCGGGCGGCGGCATGGACCGCGACAGCCGCGACCAGTACGAGCAGTTCCTGCTGCAGAGCCGGATCAATTCGCGGCTCGTCGAGTTCCGCGAGCCGGCGCATCCGGGCCACCCGGACGAACCCGGTGAGCTGCGCATGATCAGCATGATCGACATCCTGGGCGACGGGCTCTCGTCGGTGTACACGTTTTTCGAACCGGGACTCGCACACACGAGCTTCGGCACCTACAACATCCTCTGGCAGATCGAGCAGGCAAGAAGCCTCGACCTGCCGCACGTCTATCTCGGCTACTGGATCCGCGAAAGCGAAAAGATGGCGTACAAGGCCAATTTCCGCCCGCTGGAAGGGCTCGTCGACGGCCAGTGGTCGCTGCTCGATCCCGCGACGACGCATTCCGCCGGCACCCCGCCGATGCCGGGAAAGATGTCGCGCACCGAGCGCACCGGGCGGTAGGACGCTCGGCATCTCTCGTCCCGCCCCACCCCGCAATCGGACAATTCCGGTTCCCCGCAAGACGCGTCGCCCAAAGGGGCTAAAATAGCGGGTTTCAAATTTCGCCGTCGCCGGCTCCCCCCTCGTGTTCAGTTCTCTCTATCCGCTTGCGCGCGCGCAGCTCTTTCGCATGGACGCCGAAGACGCCCACCATCTGACGCTGCGCATGCTCGGCGCCGCCGGGCGCACCGGCCTCGCGGGCATGCTCGCGAAGCAGCTGCCGGACTCGCCGCGCACCGTGATGGGCCTCACGTTCCGCAATCCGGTCGGCCTCGCGGCGGGCCTGGACAAGGACGGCGCGTGCATCGACGGGCTCGCCGCGCTCGGTTTCGGCTTTATCGAGGTGGGAACGGTCACGCCGCGCGCGCAACCCGGCAACCCGCGCCCGCGCATCTTCCGGCTGCCGGAGGCGAACGCGCTCATCAACCGGATGGGCTTCAACAACGGCGGCGTCGACGAGTTCGTCGCGAACGTGCAGGCGGCGCGCTATAGCGGCACGCTCGGGCTGAACATCGGCAAGAACGCCGACACGCCGATCGAGCGCGCCGCCGACGACTATCTCTACTGCCTCGAGCGCGTCTATCCGTTTGCGAGCTATGTGACGATCAACATCTCGTCGCCGAACACGAAGAACCTGCGCCAGCTGCAGGGCGCCGACGAACTCGATTCGCTGCTCGGCGCGCTGAAGGACAAGCAGCAGCGTCTCGCCGACATGCACGGCAAGCTCGTGCCGCTCGCGCTGAAGATCGCGCCCGATCTCGACGACGAACAGATCAAGGCGATCGCCGGCACGCTCTTGCGTCACCGGATCGACGGCGTGATCGCGACCAACACGACCCTCTCGCGCACCGCCGTGACCGGCATGCCGCACGGCGACGAGGCCGGCGGCCTGTCTGGACGGCCAGTCTTCGATGCGTCGAACAACGTGATCCGCAAGCTGCGCGCGGAAGTCGGGGCCGACGTGCCGATCATCGGCGTCGGCGGGATTTTCTCAGGCGCCGACGCCCGCGCGAAGCTCGCGGCGGGCGCCTCGCTCGTGCAGATCTATACGGGCCTCATCTACCGGGGACCTGCGCTCGTGACCGAATGCGTCAAGGCGCTCGCGTAATATAGAAATAGACAAACGGTATTTAAGAGGCGATTGCATTCTGCCTATCATCGCTCCACTTGAATCCCTACCGATTCCAACCCAGAGGTATCGAAAACAATGAAACTGTCTCTGCTCAAGAAAGTGCTGGTCGCCGGCCTGATTGGCGCGTCGCTCTCGGCTGTCGCGCACGCCGAAGACCTGCTCGACACCGTCAAGCAGCGCGGCACGCTGCGCGTGGGGCTCGAAGGCACCTTCCCGCCGTTCAATTCGAAGTCGCCGCAGGGTGAGCTCGTCGGCTTCGACGTCGACATCGCGAAGGCCGTCGCCGCCAAGCTCGGCGTGAAGCCGGAATTCGTCACGACAGAATGGAGCGGCATCATCGCGGGCCTGCAGGCAGGCAAGTTCGACGTGATCGTGAACCAGGTCGGCATCACCGATGCGCGGAAGCAAACGCTCGATTTCTCGCCCGCGTACACGTACTCGAACGCGCAGCTCATCCAGCGCAAGGACGACACGCGCGAATTCAAGTCACTCGACGAACTGAAAGGCAAGAAGCTCGGCGTCGGCCTCGGCACCAACTACATGGACATGGCGAAGGCGGTGCAGGGCATCGACGTGAAGACGTATCCGGGCGCGCCCGAATATTTGCGCGATCTCGCCGCCGGCCGGCTGGACGCGGCGCTCAACGACCGCCTGATGCTCGCGTACCTGATGAAGAACTCGCAATTGCCGCTGCGCACGGGCGCGAACGTCGGCGCGGGCAATCCGTCGGGCATTCCGTTCAAGAAGGGCAACCCGAAGTTCCAGAAGGCCATCGACGACGCGATGACCCAACTCGAACAGGACGGCACCTTCAAGAAGATCTCGGAAAAGTGGTTCGGCATCGACGTGACCAAGCCCGCGAAGTAACGCATCCCGCAGATCCCGAGGGCGGCACCGGCGAGCGGTGCCGCCCTTCTCTTTTCCGTGCCCGGTTTATGATGTGCGCTTTCTCGCGCGGCACCGTTGCCGGCTAACGTCACACATCCATGTCCACGACCTCTCTGCTCGTCCAATCCGCTCCGGTCCTCGCGCAAGGCGCGCTCCTGACGATCAAGTTCGCGGTCTATTCGATGTTCTTCGGCCTGATCGCGGCCGTCGTGCTGGCGCTGATGGGCATCAGCGAAAACCGGGCACTCGTCGCGGCCGCGCGCTGCTACGTGAGCGTGATGCGCGGCACACCACTGCTCGTGCAGATCTTCGTCATTTACTACGGGCTGCCGAGCCTCGGCATCTCGCTCGAACCGACGCCCGCGGGCGTGATCGCGCTGTCGGCGAACGTGGCGGCGTACCTGTCGGAGAGCATGCGCGGGGCGATTCTCGGCATCCATCGCGGCCAGTGGCTCGCGGCCTACAGCCTCGGGCTCTCGCACACGCAGACGCTGCGCTACGTGATCGCTCCGCAGGCGCTCCGGATCGCGGTGCCGAGTCTCTCGAACAGCCTCATCAGCCTCATCAAGGACACGTCGCTCGTCTCGGTGATCACCGTGACGGAGCTTTTGAGAAGCGCGCAGGAAGTGATCGCGGCGACCTATCAGCCGCTGCCGCTCTATCTCGCGGCGGCATTCGTCTACTGGGTGCTCTGCAGCGTGCTGGAACTCGTCCAGCGGCGCGTCGAACGGCGTCTCGCGCTGCCGGGAAAGCACTGAGCGCGCGACGCTGCACCGCGACACACGCAAAAGCCGCCCGCATCGGGCGGCTTTTTTGCATTCGATACGACAGCGGACGATGCCGTTATCGCGTCGCGCTGAGATAGAACGCGCCCGTGCGCTGCGGCGTCACCCCGACGAAGGTCAGTTGCCCGTTGACCACCGTCGCCTCGACCGGCAGCGACACACCGTTGCCGATCGCGCACGCCGCGCTGGTGAAGGTGAGCGTGCCGTCGAGCACATGCTTGCCGGTCGAACGCGGCTTGACGCTGCCGGTGAACGTGCAGCCGCCTTGCAGACCGGTCAGCGAGCCGTCGGCGGCGAAGTTGACGGTCGTCATCACGGGCACGGTGTTGTTCCAGATGCCGAGCACGTCGGCGACGGCGAGCGGCGTGTCGTACACCGTGTTGTAGTTGCCATTGAACTGCAGCGTGCCTGGCGTGGTCGCGGAAAACGACGTCTTCGCGAGGAACGTGCCGTTGACGGCCGTCGCCTGCACCGCGCCGCTGCTCGCGAAGACGACCGCCGCCGGATCGGTGAAGGCGCCGTCGGTGGCGGTCATGATGCCCTCGACGAGCCACGTGAAGAGCCCGCTCGACGTGTAGACGCTGAAGTACTGGCCATTCTCGAGCACGAGCGTCTGGACGGACAGGCCGTTGTTGGTCGCGCCGCCCCAGATGCCTTCGGGCAGCGCATGCGAGGTCTTCGGGACGCAGCTCTTGTTGAGGTTTGCGTCGGTAGTGCAGACCTGGTCGCTCGAACCGCCTCCGCAAGCGGCGAGAACGGGCAAGGCGAGCAGCATGAGTTTCGACAGGATTTTCATAGGGACGTGGATTCGGCGTTGGCTTCGCTAGCGGACGAAAGTGAACATGAGCCGGCATTCGCGAACGAACGCGGCCCCGGTACGCGAAGTTAACGGCGAACCCGACGCAAACTTTATGCGGGCTATCCCGCACGACGATCCGCGCGAGAGCGGCCCGCTTCAGTCCGTCTCGAAAGGGAAACGCAGGCCGAGGTCGCGGCGCGCGGCATCGGTGATGGCGATCATGCGCATCGAGGTGGCGTGCGGCATCAGCGGACTTTCGATCGCGCCCGAGCGCAGCAGCTCGCAGAAGTGTGCGGTCTCGTAGTTGAGGCCGCCGCCTTCGAACGGCGCATCGAGTTCGACCTTGCGGCCGTCCAGATAGGTGACGGTCGCGCGGGCCGGATTCCACCAGTTCTCGTGGATCGTCACGGTGCCGCCGGTGCCCGCGATCAGCGCATCGCCGCGGCCCTGCAGGTCGAGTCCGCAGAAAAGCTGCGCGATACCGCGCTCGTGGCGCACGTTCAGGCTCGCGAAGGTATCGACGCCGCTCGCGCCGATGCGCCCGATCGTCTGGACGTCTAGCGCTTCGCCGAGCCAGTCGACGGCCAGAAACGTCTCGTAGATGCCGATGTCGAGCAGCGCGCCGCCGCCGGTTTCCTTCGAGAACGACGGATGGGTCGAAGGCACGTTCGCAATCGAGCAGCCGGCGCGCACGAGCCCGATCTCGCCGATCGGATCGGCCGAGAGATGCGCGCGCAACTGCGTGTAGAGCGGATAGAACGGCGGCTTCATGGCTTCCATGAAAAGCAGCTTCGCGGCGCGCGCGGCATCGATCATCTGCTGCAGGCAGCGTGCATTGACCGCAGCAGGCTTCTCGCACAGCACCGGTTTGCCCGCCGCGAACGCACGCAGCGCGTAATCGGGATGGCTGTCCTGATGCGTCGCAATATAGAGCGCGTCGATCTCGCCGAGCATCGAGTCGAAATCGACGGCGCGTGCATTGAACGGCGCCGCGAGCGCCTCGGCGGACTCGATGCGCCGCGAAGCGACACATGCGAGCGCGGCACCCGGCACGTGCGCGAGTCCCACGGCGAAACGCCGCGCGATCCGTCCCGCGCCGACTATGCCCCAGCGGATCGTGGTGTCGTTGGTCATCTGAATCTCTGTCCTCCGTTTGGCCGTGTCGGTGGCATTGTGCCTGAACGAGACGCGGCGACCGGAAGAGGCGCGCGCCAACAAAAACCCGGCCGCCTGGCCGTAATGCCGTTCAGTTAATGTTCTTTTTGAGGTATCGAACGGTGTAGCGTTTAGGGCGGGATTTGACGACTCGGTCGC
>NZ_FCOG02000004.1 GCF_001544975.2 Caballeronia arationis
GTGAAAGTAGGTAATCGTCAGGCTCCTCATGCAGCAAAACAAAAACCCCACCCCCCAAAGGTGGGGTTTTTGCGTTCAGTTCAGCGTCTCAAACGGACTCGGTGGCCAATGCACGCCTGCGTTTTCGTGCCGCGAACCAAAGCCATGCGCATCCACCCTTCCAATCGTTGCCTCAGCGACGACGAGTTATGATCTCGCAGTTTTTTTATCCTCCCAAGCCCTGCTCGAAACGGCGATAACGCGCCGCAGCCAATCCTGCTTCCGGTCACCTGCGCTGCGCCGCGCAAAACGAACGAAGATCTCTCAAGGCCGAAGCCTCAGGAAAATCGGTGGCATCTACCGCCAGCCAAGCTCGCTCGGCCACGCTATTGCGTCAGAAAACGCTCAGCCAGCCGGACCCAATACGTCGATCCAATGGACAACAGTCCATCATTGAAGTCATAACTTGCGTTATGCAGCATGCAAGGTCCCGCGCCATGGCCCGACTCGCGATGTCCTCCCTCTCCGTTGCCCAAAAACGCGTAACACCCCGGTTTTTCCAGCAGCATGAATGAAAAGTCCTCGGCGCCCATCGTCGCTTCAACTGATGCGTCGACCTTTTCCTCGCCTACAACCCCCGCCATCACCGATGCAGCAAATCGAGCCTGCTCCGAATCATTGATCGTCGGCGGATAGTTGCGGTGGAAGTATGTTTCGACCTCACAGTCATACGCAGCGGCCGTCGACTCGACGATCCTGCGCATGCGATTTTCGATCAAATCGAGCGTCTCCACGGAGAACGTTCGCACGGTGCCCCCGAGCCAGGCTTCATCCGGAACGACATTCAGCGCATCGCCGGCATGAATTTGCGTGATCGAAAGAACAGCCGTGTCGATGGGCTTCTTGTTGCGCGTAATGATGCTCTGCAGACCGTTGGCGATCTGCACGGCCGTGAAGACGGGATCGTGCCCGTTATGCGGGAGCGCGGCGTGCGAACCCGTGCCGCGGATCTTGATGCGAAACTCGTTGCTGGAGGCCATGATCGGACCCTCGGTCACACCGAAGTGACCTGCCGGAATGCCGGGCCAGTTATGAATGCCGAAGACAGCGTCGACTGGAAAGCGTTGAAAAAGTCCGTCCTCGATCATCGCCCGCGCGCCCGCGCCGCCTTCCTCTGCGGGCTGGAAGATGAACACGACCGTGCCGTCGAATTTGCCGTGCTGCGCCAGATGTTTTGCCGCGCCGAGCAGCATGGCCGTGTGGCCGTCGTGCCCGCAAGCATGCATACGGCCGGAATTTTTCGAGCGATGATCGAACGTATTGAGTTCCTGGATGGGTAGCGCGTCCATATCGGCGCGAAGGCCGATGGCCGACGTGCTCGTGCCACGCTTGAGCACACCAACAACACCGGTCTTGCCGATTCCGCGATGAACGGTCACTCCCCAGCGTTCCAGATTTTCGGCCACCAGCTGCGCGGTGCCGACTTCTTCGTAGCGGAGTTCCGGATGCGCGTGGATCGTTCGTCGAAGTGCCTTGATCTCGTCGTGCGCTGCTTCTATTTCTGGAATCAGGTTCATTGAACTGGTCTCACTGTACAGAAGGAATGCGCAAAGTTGCGGCGCGCGCTTAAGACCATTTTACGCCGCGACAATTTAATCGATCTGACCGCTTGCCCACGGCCAGCCGTAATAAAATCGATGGATTAGCCTAGATCTGCGTGTTTTCTACCGGACGTCCGCATGAATGCCCCCACAGCTCCCGTCGAATTCGCCCGTGCCGTCTGTCCGCACGACTGTCCCGACACCTGCGCGATGCGCGTCACCGTGAAGGACGGCAAAGCCGTGAAGGTGACGGGCGATCCCGATCATCCGCCGACGCAAGGCGTGCTCTGCACGAAGGTGTCGCGTTATGCGGAGCGGACGCACCATCGCGATCGACTGCTGACGCCGCTTCGGCGCATTGGACGCAAAGGCGAAGGCCGGTTCGAAGCCATCGGCTGGGATGAAGCCCTGCGCTACGCCGCCGAGCGTCTGGAGCCCATCGCTGCGCGGGCGCCCGAAGCGATCCTCCCGTACAGCTATGCGGGCACGATGGGACTCGTGCAGGGCGAAAGCATCGCCGCGCGCTTTTTCAATGCGCTCGGCGCGTCGCGACTCGACCGCACGATCTGCGCCGCGGCCGGGGCGGCAGGCCTTCGATACACCTACGGCGCGAGCCTCGGGATGCATACCGAGTACTTCGAGGAAAGCGAACTGATCCTGATCTGGGGTTCGAACCCGATCGCGTCGAATCTCCATTTCTGGACGCGCGCGCAGGAAGCGAAGCGTCGCGGTGCCAAGCTGATCGCGATCGATCCTTATCGATCGCTCACCGCCGAAAAGTGTCATCAGCATATCGCGCTCAGGCCAGGCACCGACGCGGCGCTCGCGCTCGCGATGATTCACGTGCTGATCGGCGAGAACCTGATTGATCGCGAATACATCGATGCTCACACACTAGGATTCGAGCCGTTGAAAGCGCGTGCCGCCGACTATCCGCCGGCGCGCGCCGCACAGATATGTGGCATCGAGGAACAAGTGGTTGTCGATCTGGCCCGCGCGTTCGGCGCGACCAGAAAGGCGTCGATCCGGCTCAACTACGGCATGCAGCGCGTGCGCGGCGGCGGCAACGCGGTTCGGGCGATCGCGAGCCTTCCTTCGCTGACGGGCGCATGGCGCGAGCGCTCGGGCGGCGTTCTGCTGTCGTCGTCGGGGTGGGCGCCGGTTAACTCCGGCGCGCTCGAGAGGCAGGACTTGCTGCCGGGCTGGCCGTCGAAACTGCCGCGCATGATCAACATGAATGCGATCGGCGATGCACTGCTGCATCCAGGCGACGCCGGTTTCGGGCCGAAGGTCGAGGCGCTGATCGTCTACAACTCGAATCCGGTCGCGGTCGCACCGGATTCCGAGAAGGTCGCAGCGGGCTTCGCGCGTGAGGACCTGTTCACCATCGTGCTCGAACACTTCCAGACCGACACCGCGGACTACGCCGATCTGATCCTGCCTGCGACGACACAGCTCGAACATCTGGACGTCCACAAGTCGTACGGACACACGCACGTGATGGCGAACGTCCCCGCGATTGCGCCGGTCGGCGACGCGCGAGCGAACACCGAAATTTTCCGCGGACTCGCGCGGGCGATGGGCCTGAGTCACCCGGCCCTGCTCGAAACCGACGAGCAAATCGCCGCTAACGCGCTTCGCTGGGACGATCCGGCGCTGGCGGGCCAGAGCTGGGAAACGCTGAAGGCGAACGGCTGGGCGCAACTGAAGCTGGCCGAGGCGCCGTTTGCGAACGGCGGCTTTCGCACGCCGTCGGGCAAATGCGAGTTCTACAGCGAGCGACTGGAGAAAGAGGGGCGCGACCCGCTACCGGATTATCTGCCGCCGTACGAATCCGCCGACGGCGCTCCCGAACTCGCCGCGCGCTTTCCGCTTGCGATGATTTCGCCGCCCGCGCGCAATTTCCTGAACAGCAGTTTTGTGAACGTGGAGAGCCTGCGCTCGACGGAAGGCGAACCGCATGTCGACATTCATCCCGCCGATGCGCAAGCGCGCCAGATCGCGGACGGCGAAATCGTGCGCATCTACAACGATCGCGGCTCGATGCAGGCACGCGCCCGTGTGACCGATCGCGCGCGCGAGGGCGTGGTCGTCGGGTTGTCGATCTGGTGGAAGAAGCTCGCGCCGGACGGGCGCAACGCCAATCAGGTGACGAGCCAGGCGCTAACCGATCTGGGTGGATCGGCGACATTTTACGATTGCCTTGTCGAGGTCGAGCCGGCGCACTGAGCGGCATGAATCAGGATGTATCTGGACGAAATGGAAGGTGGCGTCTAACCCGGTTGTGGGAACGAAGTCGAGCCGTTAGCATTCGCTTTCCGCACGACCATTCGAAAATAAATAAAGGAGACGCCGTATGGAAAAAATCTGGCTGAAGTCTTATCCGGCCGGCGTGCCCGCGGCAATCGACGCTTCGGCGTACCGCTCGGTTTCGCAACTGCTCGAGGACAGTTTTCGCAAGAACCGCGACCGGCGCGCGTTTCTTTGCATGGGCCAATCGATCACCTACGCCGAGCTGGACGCAATGTCGCGAAAGCTCGCCGCGTGGTTCCAGTCGCGCGGGTTGAAACCCGGCGCGCGCATCGCGCTGATGATGCCGAACGTGCTGCAATATCCGGTCGCGATCGCGGCCGTTCTGCGCGCCGGCTATATCGTCGTGAACGTGAATCCGCTCTATACGCCGCGCGAGCTCGAACATCAGTTGAAGGACTGCGGCGCCGAAGCCATCGTCCTGCTCGAAAACTTCGCGAAGACCCTGCAGGCGGTGGTGCAGAACACGGCGATCAAGCACGTCGTCGTGGCGGCGATGGGCGACCTGATGGGACTCAAGGGTCTCGTCGTCAATTTCGTCGTGCGCCGCGTGAAGAAAATGGTGCCGGAGTGGCAGTTGCCGGGACACATCCGCTTCAACGACGCCCTCGCAGAAGGCGCACGCGAGCCGCTGAAGCCCGTCGAGCAGCATCCCGACGACGTAGCGTTCCTCCAGTACACGGGCGGCACGACCGGCGTCGCGAAAGGCGCGACGCTCTTGCACAGGAACCTCATCGCGAACGTGCTGCAGTCGGAAGTGTGGCTCGATCCGGCGCGCAAGAAGCGGCCGGATATCGATCAGTTCGTGTGCGTCGTCGCGCTGCCGCTCTATCACATCTTCGCGCTGACGGTCTGCGGGCTGCTCACGATCCGGACCGGCGGCCTCGGCGTGCTGATTCCGAATCCGCGGGACATCGCGGGCACGATCAAGGAACTGAAGGGCATCCCGATCAACACGTTTCCGGCCGTCAACACGCTCTATAACGCGCTCTTGAATCACCCGGATTTCGCGAGCCTCGACTTTTCGAAGCTGATCGCGGCGAACGGCGGCGGCATGGCCGTGCAGGAAGCGGTGGCGAAGCGCTGGTTCGAGACCACGGGCGCGCCGATCATCGAGGGTTATGGGTTGTCGGAGACGTCGCCTTGCGTGACCTGCAATCCGGTGACCGCGACCGAATACACGGGCACGATCGGCCTGCCGTTCCCGTCGACGGAAATCTCGATCCGCGACGACGACAACAACGAACTCCCGCTCGGCGCCGCCGGCGAGATATGCATTCGCGGACCGCAGGTCATGGCGGGCTACTGGAACCGGCCGGACGAAACGGCCAAGGTCATGACGCCCGATGGTTTCTTCAAATCGGGCGACGTCGGCGTGATGGACGAGCGCGGTTACGTGAAGATCGTCGACCGGAAGAAGGACATGATCCTGGTGTCGGGCTTCAACGTGTATCCGAACGAGATCGAGGATGTGGTCGCGAAGCTGCCGGGCGTGTTCGAAGTCGCGGCGGTCGGCGTGAAGGACCAGAACTCGGGCGAGGCGGTGAAGCTCTTCATCGTCAAGAAGGACCAGAGCCTGACGGAAGCCGACGTGATCGCGTTCTGCAAGGACCAACTGACGGGTTACAAGCGGCCGCGCATCATCGAATTCCGCAGCGATCTGCCGAAGAGCAACGTCGGCAAGATCCTGAGGCGGGAATTGCGCGACGGCAAGGCGTAGACGCCGCATCTAGCGCTAGTAAAAAGCCTTCGCGTCGAGAGACGCGAAGGCTTTTTTGTTGCGTAGCCGCAACGAAAGCGGATAAAAAAAGGCGCCCGAAGGCGCCTTTCCAATCGTGTGCTGCTTTGTTCAGACTTATTAGAACTTGTGGCGGATACCGACGATCGCGGCAACCTGGTTCGACGTCGACGACGGCGACAGGCCGTTGATGTTCGCCACTGCTGACGTGTTGGTCGAATCCGTGCCGATTGCGTGCTGGTAGACGCCTGCGACGTAGAAGTCCGTGCGCTTCGACAGGAAGTAGTCCGTGCCAAGCATTGCCTGGTGGTACTTCGCGTCGTTCACGCCGTAACCGTGCGTGTAGTCGTAAGCAGCGCCCAGCAGGAGAGCCGGGGTCAACTGATACTTGAAGTTGATTTCCGCGTTGTGGAAACGTGCGGAGCCGCCGTAGCCCAGCGGGTTCAGGCCGGCTTCGGAGCCCAGATCCTTGAACGCCGTGTTGCTGTACGTCACGCCGACCGTTGCAGCAGCGAACGTGTAAGCAGCGCCAGCCGAAATCACTTCTTGCGTGCGTGCCGATGCGTAGCCCGAGTACACGCGGCTGCCGGCCATGTTCGAACCGGTTGCGCTCGACGTTGCGTTGTTGCCGAAGAACGAGAAGTTCGGATCCTTGACGTTCAGGTAGCCAGCGCCGACTTGCAGCGGACCGCGGTTATAGCCAACACCCAACGACCAGATCTGGTTGCGGTTGAACTGGCCAGCGACGCCGCCCAGGCTGTACAGGCCGCCGAACGTGAAACCACCGTAGTTCGTGCTCGTGTACTTGACCGCGCTGTTCACGCGGTTCGAGTTGTTCATGTTGTCCAGGTCGCCCGGGTGCGCACCGAAGTACGTCGCCCACTGGCTACCGACTTCCAGCGCGCCGGTGTAATCGACGACGGAGTCGTACTGGCGACCGAGCGTGACCGTACCGTACTGGCTCGTCGACAGACCGACGTATGCCTGACGGCCGAACTCGTCGCCGCCTTGACCCAGACGGCCGTTCATCACGTTGAAGCCGTTTTCCAACACGAACAGGGCCTTCAGGCCGCCGCCCAGATCTTCCGTGCCACGCAGGCCCCAACGGCTGCCTTGCAGGTTACCGCTGTTCAGCGAGTACAGTTGTTCGCCGTTGCTGTTGTTGTTGAAGACAAAACCAGCGTCGACGATGCCGTACAGCGTCACGCTGCTCTGTGCTTGAGCGGCACCAGCAAACGTGCCCAATGCGGCCAGAGCGAGAAGCGACTTTTTCATTGAAATGATCTCCAAGGATGTTGAAACTGTTTGGCAAGGTCACTGTTCTAGCGCCAGTGTGTTGACGTCCCCGCCGGGTACTTCCAAAGAAGTTGACCGTAATGTAACAAAGAGGCTTTTGAGGACAAAGGAAAAGCCGGCCGTGCGGCCCCGTCCTGTGACGTTTACGCAACATGCGCTAAAATCCCGTTTCGCCGCTTTTTTGCGACCGGTGTTTGCCCTAATTCCAAAGCGCGACGCATTTTTCACGCTTTTTCGAGACACTCGGACAAGCACGGCAATTCGTAAGGATCGCGAACGACAGTGCGGCGATTGCACGTTGAGGGAGGGGTAAATGACGCTTGATGAACTGATTACGGAGTTCGATCGCGGACTGCGATCGATGGCGGGCGTAAGTCGCATGTCACGTCCCATTCCGGTTTCGAAAGCCGCTGGGAATGTCGACGAGTACGGTGTGCCCGTTGAAGTGGCGGAGTTGAGCGCCGAAGAGAAGGCGCATGCGGCCGGCCTGATGCGTGTGAACCATGTCGGCGAAGTGTGCGCGCAGGCGCTGTATCAGGCGCAGAAGCTCGCGACGGCGTCGCCCGCGCTCAAGGACGATTTCGAGCGCGCGGCGCGCGAGGAAGAGGACCACCTCGCGTGGACGGCCCAGCGGCTGAAGGACCTGGATTCGCGCCCGAGCTTGCTGAATCCGTTCTGGTACGCGGGTTCGCTCGCGATCGGCTTGCTCGCCGGGCGTTTCGGCGACCGCACGAGTCTCGGCTTCATGGCGGAAACCGAGCGCCAGGTCGAGCATCATCTCGACGGCCACATGAAGACGCTGCCGGCGAACGATCTGGCATCGCGCGCGATCGTGGAGCAGATGCGCATCGACGAAAGCGCGCACGCGGCCTCGGCGATCGCGGCGGGCGGCGCAGAATTGCCTTTCCCCGTTCGTGCGCTGATGCGGGCGGCATCGAAGGTCATGACCACCGCCGCTTATCGCATTTGAATCTCTCCTGCGCGGTGGGACGGCGTCCCACCGCGCCCGACACTTCCCGACCCGAGCGCGGATGCCGCGAATCGCGCTTGCAGAAGCTTTACGATTCGCGCGCTTCCCCGCTTCATTTCACGTACTACCTTCACATCCCGCACTAGTTCTTTCATTCATAACGGTTTTCGCTTTTCGGACGACTTCAAGGTCCCGCGCTAAGTCCTTGTTCTGGAAAACAAAATTAATCAAATAAAAGGGCGGAGTCTTGACCCTCGAAATACGTTCCTCTAAAGTGGGAGAACGTGTGAGAAAGTGTATTTTCGTGTGATTCCGATAGCACTTTCCGGCATATTCCAGCAGAGCAAGACGCCAACGGGGGCGTCGCAAATAGGGGAGAGGGCGAGTGTTCCAGGGGGCGTCGGCGCTGACGCTCGATGCGAAAGGGCGGATGTCGGTTCCGTCCCGCTATCGGGAAGCGCTGCAAGCACAGGCAGAAGGCCGGGTGACGCTCACGAAGAGCCCGGATGGATGCCTGTTGCTGTTTCCACGCCCCGAGTGGGAAGTCTTTCGCGCAAAGGTCGCCGCGCTTCCGATGGAAGCCGCCTGGTGGCAGCGTATTTTCCTTGGCAACGCAATGGACGTCGAACTCGACACTGCCGGGCGCGTGCTCGTGTCGCCGGAATTGCGTTCGGCCGCCTCGCTCGAGAAAAACGTGACGCTGCTCGGCATGGGAAATCGCTTCGAGCTCTGGGACGCAGACACGTACGCCGCGAAGGAAGCGGCGGCGATGGCGCAGGGCATGCCCGAAGCGCTGAAGAATTTCACCTTCTGACGCGGCGCTGAACATATGGCACCTGCGATGGGAAACGAATTGCAGCATCGCACGGTGCTGCTGGATGAAGCGGTAGACGCATTGGTCACGCGCACGGACGGTATCTATATAGATGGCACGTTCGGGCGCGGCGGCCACAGCCGGGCGGTTTTGGCGAAGCTTGCGGATGCGGGGCAACTGATCGCCTTCGACAAGGATCCTCTTGCCATCGCCACGGCGCAACAGATTGAGGACTCACGCTTTTCGATCGTGCATGACAGCTTTGCTGCCTTGCGCGACGCGGCGAGCGAACGAGGAGTAGCGCGAGTGTCGGGTGTGTTGCTGGATCTCGGGGTGTCGTCGCCGCAAGTGGACGATCCGGGTCGCGGCTTCAGCTTCCGGGCGGAAGGCCCGCTCGATATGCGGATGGACCCGACTCGAGGCGAGTCGGCGGCCGAGTGGCTCGCGCGGGCAACGGTGCAGGAATTGACGGAGGTGATCAGAGATTATGGGGAAGAACGGTTTGCTTTTCAGATTGCAAAGGCGCTTGTTGCTCGCCGGGCAGAGTCCGACCGTCTTGGGCCTCTCGTCAGCACGAGCGAGCTTGCCGAAATCGTGGGTCACGTCGTCAAAACCCGTGAGAAGGGCAAGGACCCGGCAACCCGCACCTTTCAGGCTATACGGATTCACATCAATCAAGAGCTTGCGGAGCTGCAGGTAGTCCTTGAAGCGGCATTGGCGTTGTTGGAGCAAGGGGGGCGGCTGGTCGTGATCAGCTTTCATTCGCTCGAGGATCGGATCGTCAAACGGTTCATGCAGGCGCACGCGAGCGCGCCCGCAATCGATCGCCGCCTGCCGATCCGCGCCGTCGATCTGCCGAGCCCGCCGCTGCGTATCGTCGGCCGCGTGTTCGCGAGCGAGGCCGAGGTCGCGGCGAATCCGCGCGCCCGTTCCGCCGTGATGCGCGTCGCGGAGCGCATTGCACCATGAACCGCCTCAACATTTTCTTGCTGATCGTCGTGCTCGGATGCGCGCTTTCCGTCGTCAGCGCGACGAATCAGCAGCGGCAGATTTTCATCGAATTGCAGCGCGCGCAGTCGCAGGAGCGTCAGCTTCAGCAGGACTATTCGCAGTTGCAGTATCAGCAGAGCGCGTTGTCGAAAACCTCGCGCATCGAGCAGTTGGCCACTAACTCTTTGAAGATGCAGCCCGTGACGACCGGCCGCACGCAATATCTCACCTACGATCCGGCGACCTCCAAGGCCACCGACGCACCGATGCCGCCGCCCCTGCCGGCGTCGGCACCTCCTGCGCGCGGAGCGAAGCGATGAAGAAATCCGCGAAGCAGAAGGACGTGGCCTACACCCCGAATCCGATCCTGTCGCTGCGCCTGCCGATGTGGCGCTCGAAGCTCGTCGTGTTCTTGCTGTTCATGGCGTTCCTCGCGCTCGCCGCGCGCGCGTTCTGGATTCAGGGCCCGGGCAACGCGTTCTTCAAGAAGCAGGGCGAGAGCCGCTATCAGCGCACGCTCGAATTGCCGGCGACGCGCGGCCAGATCCGCGACCGCAACGGCCTCGTGCTCGCGACGAGCCTGCCGGTCAAGGCGATCTGGGCAATTACCGAGACCGTGCCGAACGATCTCGGCGCGGACAAGCTCGCCCAGCTCGCCAAGCTCCTCGACATGACGGACAAGGAATTGCGCGCGAAGCTGTCGGTGGACAAGACGTTCGTCTACGTGAAGCGCCAGGTGTCGCTCGAAACCGCGCAGAAAGTCGCGGCGCTCGACATTCCCGGCATTTATTCGCGCGGCGAATACAAACGCTTCTATCCGGAAGGCGAAATCACCGCGCACCTGATCGGCTTTACTAACATTGAAGACAAGGGTCAGGAAGGCGTCGAACTCGGCGACCAGCACGTGCTCGCCGGCACGCCCGGCATGCGGCGCGTGATCAAGGACCGGATGGGTCACATCATCGAAGACGTCGACGAGCAGGTCGTGCCCCATAACGGCACCGACGTCGATCTTTCGATCGACAGCAAGATCCAGTACATCGCGTACACGAACCTGAAGGCGGCGGTAGAGAAGTCGAAGGCGAAGGCAGGCGCGGCAATCGTGATCGACGTGAAGACGGGCGAAGTGCTCGCGCTCGTCAACTATCCCACTTACAACCCGAACGACCGCTCGCGGATGACCGGCGAGCAGTTGCGCAACCGCATCCTCACCGACACCTTCGAACCCGGCTCGATCATGAAGCCGTTCACGGTGTCGCTCGCGCTCGACCTGCATCGCGTCACGCCGAACACACTCGTGGAGACGGGCGGCGGCGTATTCGTGCTCGATGGCGCGCGCATCACCGACGACGCCGGTTTCGGCACGTTGACAGTCGGCGGCGTGATTCAGAAATCGAGCAATATCGGCGCGACCAAAATCGCGATGCAATTGCGCCCCGAGGAAATGTGGAACATGTATACGAGCATCGGTCTGGGACAGGCGCCGAAGGTCGGCTTCCCGGGCGCGGTGACCGGGCGCCTGCGGCCGTGGAAAAGCTGGCGTCGCATCGAGCAGGCGACGATGTCGTACGGCTATGGCCTGTCGGCGTCGCTATTTCAGCTCGCGCGCGCCTACACGGCGATCGCGAACGACGGCCGGGTCCTGCCGGTGTCGATTTTCCGCACGCCTGGCGATCAGCCGGTGCAGACAACGCAGGTTTTCGCGCCGGCCACCGCGCGTGAAGTGCGCGCGATGCTCGAAACCGTGACGGCGAAGGGCGGCACGTCGCCGGATGCCGCTGTGCCGGGTTATCGCGTCGGCGGCAAGAGCGGCACGGCGTACAAGCACGCTGGCCGCGGCTACGACAAGTCGAAGTACCGCGCGTCGTTCGTCGGCATGGGACCGATGCCGAATCCGCGCATCGTTGTGGCGGTTTCCGTCGACGAACCGACGGTTGGCAGCCACTTCGGCGGCCAGGTGTCCGGTCCGGTGTTCTCGGCGATTGCCGGCGACACGTTCCGCGCGCTCAATCTCCCGCCCGACATGCCGGTCAAGCAGATGGTCGTGAACGACGAATCGCAGGCAGCTTCGCAGCCTGCGGCGGCCACGGCGCCCGGGCAGAACGCAGCGAAGAAGCTCGCCGTATCGAGCACTAACAAGAGCCATCCGGGAGTGGTTCGATGAGCGCGCAGAAGCAATCGAAGGCGCGCAAGGACGTCGCGCAGGCGGTGCAATGGCTGCGCGCGCATGCACAGCCCGACGCCCAGCTCCACGCCGACACGCGTTCGCTGCAAAGCGGCGACGTGTTTTTCGCATATGCGGTCGATGGCGCCGACAATCGTCCGTACATCGATGCCGCGCTCGCGAGCGGCGCCGCTGCCGCGCTCTACCAGCCGGAAAATTTCGACGGCAAGCCCGATGCCGCGAAGACGCTCGCGGTCAAAGGGCTGAACGAACTGGCCGGACCGATTGCCGCCGCGTGGTACGGCGAGCCGACCGAGTCGATGCTGACGGTCGGCGTGACCGGCACGAACGGCAAGACGTCGTGCAGCCAGTGGCTCGCCACCGCGCTGACGGCGGTGGGCAAGCCCTGTGCGATCGTCGGCACGCTCGGGATCGGCATGTCGGGCAAGCTCGTGCACAGCGGCTTCACCACGCCCGATGCGCCGCAGCTGCAGCGCAGTCTCGCGCAACTAAAGGCCGAGGGCGCGCAGGGTGTCGTCATGGAAGTGTCGTCGCATGGGCTGCACCAGGGGCGCGTGAACGGCACGCAGTTCGACCTCGCCATCTTCACGAATCTCACGCAGGACCATCTCGACTATCACGGCACCTTCGACGCCTACGAAGCCGCCAAGGCGCGACTGTTCGCGTGGCCGTCGCTGACGGCTGCAATCGTCAATCGCGACGATGCCGCCGGCCAGCGCCTGATCGAATCGTTGCGTGGCAAGCTGCGCACGATTGCATACGGTGTCGAAATTGCGGCTGAAGCCGCGCCGCGTGCCGACGCGATGCTGCTCGCCACGAACGTGCGAGCGACGGCGAATGGCACCGCGTTTCATCTGGCGTCGGACTGGGGCGAGGCGGACGTCGAAGTCGGCACGCTCGGCACGTTCAACGTGAGCAACCTGCTCGCGGTGACCGCGGCGCTGCTCGAAAGCGGCGTCCCGCTCGACGCCGCGCTCGCGCAGATCGCAAAGCTCGAACCGGTCAACGGTCGCATGCAGCGTCTTGGCGGCCGGCTGCAGAGCGACGAGCCGCTCGTCGTGATCGACTACGCGCACACGCCCGACGCGCTCGACAAGACGCTCGACGCGCTGCGGCCGATTGCCGAAGCACGCGGCGGCGAACTCATCTGCATGTTCGGTTGCGGCGGCGACCGCGACGCGACCAAGCGTCCGCTGATGGGCGCGATCGCGGAGAAGCTCGCGGATCAGGTGGTGATCACGAGCGACAACCCGCGCAGCGAGGACCCGCAAGCCATCATCGACCAGATCGCCGTCGGCATGAGCAATGCGCAAAAGGCGCGCCGCATCGAAGACCGCGCGAGCGCGATTCTCCAGGCGATCCGCACGGCGGCTCGCGAAGACGTGGTCGTGCTGGCCGGCAAGGGGCACGAGGCAACACAGGAAATCATGGGAAAGAAACGCGCCTTCTCCGATCAGGATCACGCGCGCCTCGCGCTCGCCGCACGCGCCACGCACACGCGCGGAGGTGGCGAATGACGATGTTCACCTTGCGCGAAGCCGCCGCGCTGATTCCGGGCGCCGTCGTGATCGGCGACGAGAACGTGGCGATCGAACGCGTATCCACGGACAGCCGCAAGGCGCAGGCCGGAGATCTGTTCGTCGCGGTGAAGGGCGATCGTTTCGATGCGCATGATTTCCTGACGCAGGTTGCGGAGCGCGGGATATCGGCGGCGCTGGTCTCTCGCGTGCCTGCCGATCTGTCCCTGCCGGTCATCAAGGTAAAGGACACCCGCGCGGCCCTCGGTGCGCTCGCGCACGGATGGCGCAAGCGCTTCACGTTGCCGCTCGTCGCGGTCACCGGCAGCAACGGCAAGACGACGGTCAAGGAAATGATCGCGTCGATCTTCGCGGCGGCTGTCGGCGAGGAGGCGCGCATGGCGACCGCGGGCAACTTCAACAACGACATCGGCTTGCCGCTCACGCTGTTTCGCCTGAACGCGACGCATCGTCTCGCGGTGGTCGAGCTCGGTATGAACCATCCGGGCGAAACTGACGTGCTTGGTAAAATCGCGGCGCCGACGGTCGCGGTGGTCAATAACGCGCAGCGCGAGCATCAGGAATTCATGGCGACGGTCGAAGCGGTCGCGCTGGAGCACGCATCGGTGATCCACGCGCTCGGCGAAACGGGTACCGCCGTATTCCCCGCCGACGACGCCTACGCCAGCATCTGGCGCGTCGCGGCAACCGGCAATCCGATCATCGACTTCGCGCTCTCCGACGATCCGTCGAAGGCAGCGGTGACGGGGCGTCTTGCCGGCACGACTGTCGAGATGGTCACGCCGCAAGGACCGTTGACGGTCGCGTTGCGTGTGCTCGGCGAACACAACGCGCGCAACGCGCTTGCCGCGACGGCGGCGGCGCTCGCCGCAAACGTCTCGCCCGATGCGATCAGGCGCGGTCTCGAAGCGTTCGAGCCGGTGAAGGGCCGCCTGCAGGTGAAGCGCGCGGCCGTGGCGCCGATCGAAGGCGCAACCGTCATCGACGACACCTACAACTCGAACCCCGATTCGATGCGCGCAGCCATCGACGTGCTTGCTTCGCAGCCGTCGCCGCGCGTGCTCGTGATGGGCGACATGGGCGAAGTCGGCGACCAGGGACCGGCGTTTCATCGCGAAGTGGGCGCCTATGCGGCACAGCGCGGCATCGACGCACTTTTCGCTCTCGGCGACGCCAGCGCCGATGCAGCGAAGTCGTTCCATTCGGCTGCATCGAACAAGACGGCAAAGCATTTCAGCGATGTCGCCGCGCTCACCGCAGCATTGAATAACGCCGGTTTCGGACCCGGCGCAACGTTTCTCGTGAAAGGCTCGCGATTCATGCAGATGGAACGCGTGGTGGACGCCGTGACGAGTCCACACCAACCCGCTGCGGGCGAGAAGCCCGCGGCACACTGAAAGAAAAGAAGGACCAGCATGCTACTCGCACTCGCGCAATGGCTCCAGAATGACGCCAGCTTCATGCGCGTGTTCATTTACATCACGTTCCGCGCCGTGGGTGCCACGGCGACGGCGCTGTTGATAGGCCTCGTCTGCGGACCGTGGGTCATCCGCAAACTGACGGCGATGAAAGTCGGCCAGGCCGTGCGCAAGGACGGCCCGCAGTCGCATCTCGTCAAATCCGGCACGCCGACGATGGGCGGCGTGCTGATCCTGCTCGGCATCGCGGTATCAACGCTGCTGTGGGCCGATCTCACGAACCGCTTCGTGTGGATCGTGATGCTCGTCACGTTCGGCTACGGCGTGATCGGCTGGGTCGACGACTACCGCAAGGTGGTTCACAAGGACCCGCGCGGCATGTCGTCGCGCGAGAAGTATTTCTGGCAATCGGTGATCGGCCTGTTCGCGGCCGTGTATCTGGCGTTCAGCGTCTCCGAGGCGAACAACGCGCGCGTGTTCGATCTCTTCATGGCCTGGGTGCGAAGCGGCCTCTCGATGGGCCTGCCCGCGCGCGCCGACCTGATGCTGCCGTTCGTGAAGGCGATCAGCTATCCGCTCGGCGTGTGGGGCTTCATCGCGCTGACGTATTTCGTGATCGTCGGCGCGAGCAACGCGGTGAATCTCACCGACGGCCTCGACGGCCTCGTGATCATGCCGGTCGTGCTGGTGGGCGCATCGCTTGGCGCGTTCGCGTACGTGATGGGCAGCTCGGTTTACTCGAAGTACCTGTTATTCCCGCACATTCCCGGCGCGGGCGAACTGCTGATCTTCTGCTCGGCGATGGGCGGCGCGGGACTCGCGTTCCTCTGGTACAACACGCACCCCGCGCAGGTCTTCATGGGAGACGTCGGCGCGCTCGCGCTCGGCGGCGCGCTCGGCACGATCGCCGTGATCGTGCGGCAGGAAATCGTGCTCTTCATCATGGGCGGCATTTTCGTCGCGGAGACGCTCTCCGTGATGCTCCAGGTGTTCTGGTTCAAGTACACGAAGCGTCGTTACGGCGAAGGGCGGCGCGTCTTCAAGATGGCGCCGCTGCATCACCACTACGAATTGTCCGGCTGGACCGAGACGCAGGTCGTCGTGCGTTTTTGGATCATCACGCTGATGTTGTGCCTGTTCGGGTTGTCGACGCTCAAGTTGCGTTAAATCGTTGTCAGAGAAAGGTTAAAAGCGATGTTTGGCGAGAAGTTCCTGGATCGGCAAAGTCCGATGGTGCTCGTGCTGGGGCTCGGTGAATCCGGCCTCGCGATGGCGCGCTGGTGCGCCAGGCACGGTTGCCGCCTGCGGATCGCCGATACGCGTGAGGCGCCGGCCAATCTGTCGCAACTCGAAGCGCTCAGGATCGACGCTCAGTTCGTCGGTGGCGCCTTTACGCCCGCGCTGCTCGACGGCGGGATCGACATCGTCGCGATCAGCCCGGGCTTGTCGCCGCTGGCTGAAGACCTCAAGCCGCTGATCGAAGCCGCGAAGGAACGCGGCATCCCCGTGTGGGGCGAACTCGAATTGTTCGCGCAGGCACTGCGCGCGCTCGGCGTGAACGGCTACGCGCCGAAGGTGCTCGCGATCACCGGCACGAACGGCAAGACCACGACGACCGCGCTCACGGGTCTTCTTTGCGAACGCGCGGGCAAGACGGTGGCGGTTGCGGGCAACATCAGCCCGGCGATGCTCGACAAGCTGCTCGACGCCATCGACAACACCGCGTTGCCCGACGTCTGGGTGCTCGAACTGTCGAGCTTCCAGCTGGAGACGGCGCACTCGTTCGCGCCGGACGCCGCCGCGGTGCTGAACATCACGCAGGATCATCTCGACTGGCACGGCGGCCTCGATGCCTACGCCGCCGCGAAGGGCCGCATCTTCGGTGCGAAGACGGTGCGCGTGCTGAACCGCGACGACGCCCGCACGATGGCGCTCGCACAAGGGTCGTCGAGCATGGTGACGTTCGGCCTGGACGAGCCGAACCGCCTGGGCGACTACGGCCTCTTGCGCGACAACGGCATCGCGTGGCTCGCACAAGCCCACGACCGCGATGCAGCCGACGAACCGGCACCGACGCGCCGTCGCAAGCAGGAAGCCGCCGCGCCCGATCTGTACTCGAAGCGCCTGATGCCCGCCGACGCGCTGCGCATCCGCGGCCTGCACAACGCGGCGAACGCGCTGGCGGCGCTCGCGCTCGCCCGCGCGATCGAGCTGCCGCTCGCGCCGCTCCTGCACGGCCTGCGCGAGTATCGCGGCGAGCCGCATCGCGTGGAAGTGATCGCACAGATCGAAGGCATCGACTACGTCGACGACAGCAAGGGCACGAACGTCGGCGCGACGGTCGCCGCGCTCGACGGCCTCGCGCAGCGCGTCGTGCTGATCGCCGGCGGCGACGGCAAGGGACAGGACTTTTCGCCGCTGGTGGCGCCTGTCGCGCGCTGGTGCCGCGCCGTGATGCTGATCGGCCGCGACTCGCCGCGCATCCGCGAAGTGCTCGCCGAGACCGGCGTCGAACTGCACGACCACGCGACGCTCGAAGCCGCCACGCTAGCCGCGTCTCAACTCGCGCAGGCGGGCGACGCCGTGTTGCTCTCGCCCGCGTGCGCGAGCCTCGACATGTTCAGGAACTACGCACATCGCGCGGACGTGTTTCGCCGCGAGGTCGAAGAAATCGCCGCCGTGCGGGGAGTGATGCTATGAGCTGGTCCGAACGCTTTGGATCGAAACTCACGGGACAACGCAGCGCGGTCGCTAACGACAGCGCCGCGCTCGGCGGACGCACGAGCCGTGTCGGCCGGGTGAGCGAACGCGCGGAAGGCGTCGGCGGCATTTCGAGCGCCGTGAACGGTGTGCGCCCGATCCGCTCGCGCATGCTCGACTATGACCACTCGCTCCTGTGGGTAACGATCGCGCTGCTCGGGCTCGGCATCGTGATGGTGTATTCGGCGTCCATCGCGATGCCCGATTCACCCAAGTACGCGCAATACCGCGACTATCACTTCCTCGTGCGCCATCTGATTTCGGTGACGACGGCGCTCGTCGGCGCGATCATCGCGTTCAAGATTCCGGTGTCGGCGTGGGACAAGTACGCGCCGAAACTCTTCCTGATTGCGCTCCTGATGCTGATCTTCGTGCTGATTCCACACATCGGCAAAGGCGTGAACGGCGCGCGTCGCTGGATTCCGCTCGGCATCACGAACATGCAGCCGTCGGAAATCATGAAGCTCGCGGTGACGATCTACGCTGCCAACTACACGGTGCGCAAGCAGGAGTTCATGCAGAGCTTCGGCCGCGGCTTCCTGCCGATGGCGGTGGCGGTCGGCGCGGTCGGCGCGCTCCTGCTGCTCGAACCGGACATGGGCGCGTTCATGGTGATCGCTGCGATCGCGATGGGCGTGCTGTTCCTCGGCGGCGTGAACGGCAAGCTGTTCGGCGGCCTCGTGCTGACGGCGGTCGGCACGTTCACGATGCTCGTGTGGCTGTCGCCGTGGCGTCGCGAGCGGATCTTCGCGTATCTCGACCCGTGGGACGACCGCTACGCACAGGGCAAGGCGTATCAGCTCACGCACTCGCTGATCGCGTTCGGTCGCGGCGAGTGGTTCGGCGTGGGCCTGGGCGGCAGCGTCGAGAAACTCAACTACCTGCCCGAAGCGCATACCGACTTCATCCTCGCGGTGATCGGTGAGGAGCTCGGGTTCGTCGGCGTGATCGTCGTCATTCTGCTGTTCTACTGGATCGTTCGACGCGCGTTCGAGATCGGCCGTCAGGCGCTTGCGCTCGATCGCACGTTCGCGGGACTGATGGCGAAGGGCGTCGGCATCTGGTTCGGCGCGCAGACCTTCATCAACATGGGCGTGAACCTCGGTCTTTTGCCGACCAAGGGTCTCACGCTGCCGCTCGTGAGTTACGGCGGCTCGGGCATTTTGCTGAACTGCGTCGCGCTCGCGGTGCTGATGCGCGTGGACTACGAGAATCGTGTGCTGATGCGCGGAGGGAAGGTATGACCGCTTCCGGCGCACAAGGCTCGCGCACGCTGATGGTGATGGCGGGCGGCACCGGCGGACATGTGTTCCCGGGGCTCGCGGTCGCCCACTGGATGCAGGCGCGCGGCTGGCGTGTCGTGTGGCTCGGCAATGCGGCTGGCATGGAAGCGACGCTCGTCCCGAAGCACGGCATTCCGATGGAATACGTGAGATTCGGCGGCGTGCGCGGCAAGGGGCTGAAGACGAAGCTGATGCTCCCGGTGAACCTCCTGCGCGCATGCTCGCAAAGTCTTGACGCGCTGCGTCGAGTGAAGCCCGACGTCGTGCTCGGCATGGGCGGGTATATCACGTTTCCGGCCGGACTCATGACGAAGCTCGGCGGCTATCCGCTCGTGCTGCACGAACAGAATTCGATCGCCGGGCTCGCGAACAAGGTGCTCGCGCATCTCGCGAAGCGCGTGCTCGTGGCGTTTCCGAACGCATTGCCGAACGCCGAATGGACCGGTAATCCGATTCGTGCGGAACTTGCGTGCGCATTGCCACCCAAAGAACGCTACGCCGCTCGCAGCGGCCGGCTCAATGTTCTGATCGTTGGCGGCAGCCTGGGCGCGGCCGCACTGAACGAAACGGTGCCGAAGGCAATGGCGCTGCTCGACCCGGCACTGCGTCCGCGCATCGTGCATCAGGCGGGCGCGAAGCACATCGAGGCGTTGGAGGCGAACTACGCGTCAGCCGGTCTGCAACGCGGCGACGACCTGCAACTCGTGCCGTTCATCGAGGACATGGCAAGCGCCTACGCCGCCGCGGACCTCGTGATCTGCCGTTCGGGCGCGATGACGGTGTCGGAGATCGCGGCGGTCGGCGTGGCGGCGCTCTTCGTGCCGTTCCCGTTCGCCGTCGACGATCACCAGACGACCAACGCCGCGTTCCTCGAGAAGAACGGCGCGGCGCAATTGATACAGCAACGCGACCTGTCGGCGGAAAAGCTCGCCGGCTGGTTGTGCAGCCAGACGCGCGAGTCGCTTGGCGGTATGGCGGCGCGTTCGCGCGAACTGGCCAAGCCCGACGCGACCGAGCGTGTCGCCAGAGTGTGCGCCGACGTGGCAGGCATGGGCATCGGTGCAGGCGAAAGCGCGCAAGCGCTGAAGGATTCGAAATGAAACACATCGTCAAACATATTCACTTCGTCGGGATCGGCGGCGCGGGCATGAGCGGCATCGCCGAGGTGCTGCTCAATCTCGGCTATCAGGTGAGCGGCTCGGACCTGTCGAAGAACGCCGTCACCGAGCGGCTGATGAAGCTCGGCGCGCGCGTCGCGATCGGGCATCACGCCGAGAACATCGAAGGCGCGAACGCCGTGGTCGTGTCGACCGCGGTGCGCTCCGACAATCCCGAAGTGCTCGCCGCGCGCCACCGGCGCATTCCGATCGTGCCGCGTGCCGTGATGCTCGCCGAACTGATGCGCCTGAAGCAGGGCATCGCGATCGCCGGCACGCATGGCAAGACCACGACGACCTCGCTCGTCGCGAGCGTGCTTGCCGCGGGCGGCCTCGATCCGACCTTCGTGATCGGCGGGCGCCTGATCAGCGCGGGCGCGAACGCGCGGCTCGGCACGGGCGACTTCATCGTCGCGGAAGCGGACGAGTCCGACGCATCGTTCCTGAATCTTTTTCCGGTGATCGAAGTCATCACGAACATCGACGCCGATCACATGGACACCTACGGCCACGACTTCGCGCGGCTCAAGCAGGCGTTCATCGAATTCACGCACCGGCTGCCGTTCTACGGCATCGCGGTGCTGTGCGTCGACGATCCGAACGTGCGCGAGATCCTGCCGTTCGTGTCGAAGCCGATCATCCGCTACGGTCTCGGCGCCGAGGCGCAGGTGCGCGCGGTGAACGTCGAGGCGCGCGATGGCCGCATGCATTTCACGACGCTGCGCGAAGACGCGCCGCCGCTCGACATCACGCTGAACCTGCCGGGCACGCACAACGTGCAGAACGCGCTCGCGGCTATCGCGATTGCGACTGAACTTGAAGTCGCAGATGCCGATATCCAGAGGGCGCTCGCCGAATTCAACGGCGTGGGCCGGCGCTTCCAGCGCTACGGCGAAGTGAAGGTGAACGACGGGGCCTACACGCTGATCGACGACTACGGTCATCACCCGGTCGAAATGGCCGCGACGATCGCGGCGGCGCGCGGCGCGTTTCCGGATCGCCGGCTCGTGCTCGCGTTTCAGCCGCATCGCTTCACGCGCACGCGCGACTGTTTCGAAGATTTCGTGAAGGTGCTCTCCACCGTCGATGCGCTCGTGCTGACCGAAGTCTATTCGGCCGGCGAAGCGCCGATCGTTGCCGCCGACGGCCGTGCGCTCGCGCGCGCGATTCGCGTCGCGGGCAAGGTCGAGCCGGTGTTCGTAGAGACGGTCGATGAAATGCCGGACGCGCTTGCGACTTTGGCAAGGAACGGCGACGTGGTGATCACGATGGGCGCGGGTTCGATCGGCAGCGTATGCGGGCGCATCACGCAGGACCAGCAATCGCAAGAACTGAAATGAATGAAGCAACGGGCAAAAACGTGAAAGAGATCGATCCGAAAGCATTCGGCAAAGTGGCAGTGCTCCTCGGCGGCAATTCCGCCGAGCGCGAGGTATCGCTGAATTCGGGGCGCCTCGTGCTGCAGGGCCTGCGCGACGCGGGCATCGACGCGCATCCGTTCGATCCGGCCGAGCGTCCGCTTTCGGAACTGAAGGACGAAGGCTTCGTGCGAGCGTTCATCGCGCTGCATGGCGGCTATGGCGAGAACGGCCAGTTGCAGGGCGCGCTCGATTTCTACGGCATCCGCTATACGGGCAGCGGCGTGCTCGGCTCGGCGCTCGGCATGGACAAGCTGCGCACCAAGCTCGTGTGGCAGCAGACCGGCGTGCCGACGCCGCCGTTCGAAACCGTCATGCGCGGCGACGACTTTGACGCGCGCGCCCACGACATCGTCGCGAAGCTCGGCCTGCCGCTCTTCGTGAAGCCGGCGAGCGAAGGATCGAGCGTCGCGGTCATCAAGGTGAAGAGCGCCGAGACACTGGTGCCGGCGCTCGTCGAAGCGGCGAAGTTCGACAAGATCGTGATCGTCGAGAAGAGCATCGAAGGCGGCGGCGAGTTCACGTGCTGCATCGCGGGCGACCTCGACCTGCCGGTCATCAAGATCGTGCCGGCGGGCGAGTTCTACGACTACCACGCGAAGTACATCGCCGACGACACGCAGTACCTGATTCCGTGCGGCCTCACGCCCGCCGAAGAGACGCGCATGAAGCAACTGACGCAGCGCGCCTTCGACATGCTCGGCTGCACCGACTGGGGCCGCGCCGATTTCATGCTCGATTCGGACGGCAATCCGTATTTCCTGGAAGTGAACACGGCGCCCGGCATGACCGATCACTCGCTTCCGCCGAAGGCGGCGCGCGCGGTCGGCATCAGTTACCAGGATCTCGTCGTGAAGGTTTTGTCGCTGACGCTCAGGGATTGATTCGACGCCATGTGGAACAACGCCCGCCAACTGAACCTCGCTGCCAATGCGCTGCACGTGGTGCTCGTGCTCGTGCTGCTCGGCGCGGCGGGCTACTGGGCGATCCAGCGTCCGGAGTTCCGGTTGCGCGAAATCCAGATCGACGGCGACACGCAGCACATCAATTCGCCAACGGTGCGCGCAGGCGTCGTCGGGCGGCTGAAGGGCAACTTCTTCACCGTCGATCTCGACATCGCGCGCACCGCGTTCGAACAGATGCCGTGGGTGCGTCATGCGAGCGTGCGCCGGGTATGGCCGAACGCGCTCGCGGTGACGCTCGAAGAATACAAGCCGCTCGGCACGTGGGGCAGCGACCAGCTCGTGAGCGTCGACGGCGAGCTGTTCACCGCGAACCAGGGCGAGCTCGACGACGACCTGCCCGCATTCGACGGTCCGGAAGGCACGGCCAAGGAAGTGGTCGCGCGGTATCGCGATTTCGCGAAGTGGTTCGCGCCGCTCGACGCGCATCCGGACGAAGTGATCCTGTCGCCGCGTTTCGCGTGGACGGTGAAGCTCTCGAACGGCACGCAGATCGAACTCGGGCGCGAGCGCAATCAGGACACTTTGTTCGACCGCAGCCGCCGGTTCGTGGCGGCGTGGTCGTCGGTGACGGGGCGGTGGGGAAATGACATCGAGTACGCGGATTTGCGCTATCCGAACGGCTTCGCAGTACGGGCCGCCGGCATGCGCTTCATCAACGACACCGACAAGGCCAAGAAGTAAGCAGACATCACAGGCAATGAGCACGCTATGAGCAAAGACTACAAAGACCTGCTGGTCGCCCTCGACATCGGGACGTCGAAGGTGGTGGCGATCGTCGCTGAATTGAAGGGCGAGGGCCACTACGAGGTGATCGGACTCGGCCAGAACGACTCAAAGGGGTTGAAGAAGGGCGTCGTGGTCAACATCGAGGCCACGGTGCAGTCGATCCAGCGCGCGCTCGAGGAAGCGGAACTGATGGCCGACTGCAAGATCACCAACGTGTTCACGGGGATCGCGGGCAGCCACATCCGCAGCTTCAATTCGAGCGGCATGGTCGCGATCAAGGACAAGGAAGTCACGCAGACCGACGTCGCGCGCGTGATCGAGACGGCCAAGGCGATCAACATCCCGACCGACCAGCAGGTGCTGCACATCCTGACGCAGGAATTCATCATCGACGGCCAGGAAGACGTGCGCGAGCCGATCGGCATGAGCGGCATCCGGCTCGAAGTGAAGGTGCATATCGTGACGGGCGCGGTGAGCGCGGCGCAGAACATCGTGAAATGCGTGCGCCGCTGCGGGCTCGAAGTGAACGACCTGATCCTGCAGCCGCTCGCGTCGTCACTGGCGGTGCTGACGGAAGACGAGAAGGAACTGGGCGTCGTGCTGGTCGACATCGGCGGCGGCACGACCGACATCGCGATCTTCAGCGAAGGCGCGATCCGCCATACGGCCGTGATCCCGATCGCGGGCGACCAGATCACGAGCGACGTCGCGATGGCGCTGCGCACGCCGACGCCCGACGCCGAGGACATCAAGGTGACCTACGGCATCGCGAAGCAGGCGCTCGCCGATCCGGACGAGATGATCGAAGTGCCGGGGCTTGGCGAGCGCGGTCCGCGCACGCTGTCGCGCCAGGCGCTGGCGGCGGTGGTCGAGCCGCGCGTCGAGGAGTTGTTCTCGCTCGTGCAACAAGTGGTGCGCGAGTCGGGCTACGAAGAACTGCTTTCCAGCGGCGTCGTGCTGACCGGCGGCGCGTCGATGATGCCCGGCATGGTCGAGCTGGGCGAAGACATTTTCCTGAAACCGGTGCGCATCGGCGTGCCGGAATACGCGGGCGGTCTCGCGGATGTCGTGCGCAATCCGCGCTATTCGACGGCGATGGGTCTGCTCGTCGAAGGACGCTCGCAACGCATGCGCGGCCGCAAGGTCGCGGTGCAGTCGGGATCGATGGGACAGGTGTTCACGAGGATGAAGGACTGGTTCCTCGGCAATTTCTGAATCAGGTTTGACGAGAGTTACAACACGAGCTTTTTAAAAGGCTCGCTGCAAAAGAAAATTCGCGCTGGTGCCGGCGGCTGGCGCGCGACAAGCGGTTGCCCGATCGTTTGCCGAATAACGCCGCTTTTCATCTTGACGGAGGCAACATGGATTTCGAAATGCTGGAAACGGAAACCAACGGAACGATCATCAAGGTCGTCGGTGTTGGTGGCGCTGGCGGTAATGCCGTGCAGCACATGATCAACCGCGGCGTGCAGGGCGTCGACTTCATCGTGATGAACACGGACGCGCAGGCACTCGCCCGTTCGCGCGCGAGCACGGTGATCCAGCTCGGCAACACGGGCCTCGGAGCCGGTGCGAAGCCGGACATGGGCAAGGCCGCGGCTGAAGACGCACGCGAGCGCATCGCCGATGCACTGCGCGGCGCGCACATGGTGTTCATCACCGCCGGCATGGGTGGCGGCACGGGCACGGGCGCGGCGCCGGTAGTCGCGCAGATCGCGAAGGAAATGGGCATTCTGACGGTCGGTGTCGTCAGCAAGCCGTTCGAGTTCGAAGGCGGCCGCCGCATGCGCGTGGCCGAAGCAGGTTCGCAGCAACTGGAGGATCACGTCGATTCGCTGATCGTCGTGCTGAACGACAAGCTGTTCGAGGTGATGGGCGACGACGCCGAGATGGACAAGTGCTTCCAGTGCGCCGACGACGTTCTGAACAACGCCGTGGCCGGTATCGCGGAAATCATCAACGTCGACGGCCTCGTGAACGTCGACTTCGAGGACGTGAAGACGGTCATGGGCGAGCAGGGCAAGGCGATGATGGGCACGGCAACGGTTGCCGGCGTCGATCGCGCGCGTCTCGCGGCCGAGCAGGCAGTTGCAAGCCCGCTGCTGGAAGGCGTCGACCTGTCGGGTGCGCGTGGCGTGCTGGTGAACATCACGTCGAGCCGTTCGCTGCGTCTGTCGGAAACGCGCGAAGTGATGAACACGATCAAGAGCTACGCAGCAGATGATGCGACCGTGATTTTCGGCGCGGTGTACGACGACGCGATGGGCGACGCGCTGCGCGTGACGGTGGTGGCAACGGGTCTCGGCCGCGCGGCGAAGAACAAGCAGGCCGCTCCGATGACGCTGTTGCGCACCGGCACCGACAACCAGCCGATCTCGCACGCGCCGCAGCACACCTACGCGCCGCAGCAGTCGCACGCGACGGATTACGGTGCGCTCGACACGCCGGCTGTATGGCGTTCGACGCGTGAAACGGCGGCTTCGCACGTGCAGGCGCTGCAGGAAAAGGGTGTCGATACGTACGACATTCCGGCGTTCCTGCGCAAGCAAGCCGACTAAGACCGGCGCACGCTTTTTGCTGCGCAGGTGCAATGCGATGCATTGCACACGCGAGGCAGAACGCAAAAGCGTGACCGGTCGGGCTGCTGGGGCGACTGTCCAAGGCCGCGTTCTTTACTGGACGCCGGGCCGTGGCCAGCCGACCTCCACGGATTCGCGCGAAGTATGCGGGTTGAAGCCGAATTTGAAGCCGATCGCGTCGCGCCGTGCGACATGAGCTGTATCGCCAGGATTGCAAGAAGCACTGACGAGCAAAGGACCGAGCATGATCAAAGTGGGTGACACGTTGCCGGATGCGCGCCTCTTCGAGTTCGTCGAAGTGGCGGGCGAGGGCTGTGCCGTGGGACCGAACGGGTTCGCGGTGCGCGAGCGGACGGCGGGAAAACGCGTGGTGATCTTCGGATTGCCGGGCGCGTTCACGCCGACGTGTTCCGCGAAACACGTACCCGGTTATGTCGATGCGGCACAGCGCCTGAACGACGCTGGCATCGACGAGATCTGGTGCGTTTCCGTCAACGACGCGTTCGTGATGAACGCGTGGGGACGCGATCTTCAAACCTCGGGCAAGGTAAAGATGATCGCCGACGGAGCCGCGCGTTTCACTCAGGCACTCGGTCTGGATCAGGATTTGTCGGAGCGGGGCATGGGAATTCGTTCCCAGCGCTACGCGATGGTGGTCGACAACGGCGTGGTCAAGACGCTCAATGTCGAAGCACCCGGCAAGTTCGAAGTCAGCGACGCCGAAAGCATCCTGACGACGTTGCGCTGATTCTCGCGGCGTCGTGTCAGACGTTGCGTTGCAGTGACGCAACGAGCGAACACGCCGCGAAATCAGCAGCGACTTGGGGCCGATGACCGGAAATGCCTCCATTCCGGCCATCGGCCCGTTCTGCTTTCTCATCCGCGCAATCTCTCGCGTAACACAGGGAAACAGATTGATACTTCCCGTTTGGGACGGCGCGCAGCGGATGGAGTATAATTCGTGCTATTGAATAGATATTCACGATTAATTCTCTTTATAGGGAATTTAAATCGAAGCGGAAAAATCATGTTGAAGCAGCGAACAATCAAAACTGTCGTCAAGACCGTGGGTATCGGGTTGCATTCCGGGCGCAAGGTCGAATTGACGCTCAAGCCGGCCCCGGCGGGTACGGGCATCGTGTTTTCGCGTATCGACCTCGCCACGCCGGTCGATATTCCCGCGAACGCAATGGCTATCGGCGACACGCGCCTCGCGTCCGTGCTGCAGAAGGACGGTGCGCGCGTTTCCACCATCGAGCATCTGATGTCGGCGTGCGCGGGTCTTGGTATCGACAATCTGTATGTCGACGTTACTGCTGAAGAAATCCCGATCATGGACGGCAGCGCAGCTTCGTTCGTGTTTCTGATTCAGTCGGCTGGCATCGAGGAGCAGAATGCTCCGAAGAAATTCATCAAGGTGACGAAGCCCGTGGAAATTCGCGACGGCGACAAATTCGCGCGCCTCGATCCGTATTTTGGTTTCAAGCTGAGCTTTACCATCGACTTCCGCCATCCGGCCGTCGATAAAACCGGCCAGGCGCTCGAAGTCGATTTTGCAAATACGTCGTACGTCCGTGAAATCGCACGCGCACGCACGTTCGGATTCGCGCATGAAGTCGAAATGATGCGCGAGCTCGGTCTCGCGCGCGGCGGCAGCATGGACAACGCCATCGTGCTGGACGAATACCGCATCCTGAACAACGACGGCCTGCGCTACGACGACGAATTCGTAAAGCACAAGATGCTCGACGCAATCGGCGATCTGTACGTGGTCGGTCATCCGCTGCTCGCGTCGTACACCGCGTACAAGGGCGGTCACGCGCTGAACAACAATCTGCTGCGCGAATTGCTGGCGCACGAAGAAGCATACGAAATCGTCACTTTCGACGACACGCAGAAGGCGCCACGCGGCTTCGCCTTCGATACGCAGACGGCGTTTGCCTGAAAACCTCAGGCTCGAACGATGAAATGAGCGGCAGCGAAAGCGCCGCTCATTTTTTTTGCGCTTTCGCCTGGTGGCGCGCGGCCATTTTCGCAAGCGCCTCGCGCAACGGCGACGGTTCGAGTGTATCTGCGAGTTCCTTGAGCGCGTCGGCGCCTGCTGGGGACATGCGCGCCTGCTTGGGCGGCGCTGCTTCCTTCATTGATTGCGGCCGCACGCGGATCCTCAGCGAATTCACCGCCCAGCCGCGTTGCTGCAAATCGGCGAGCAGACGTGGTTCGATATGCCGCAGCCGTGCCGCGAGCGCATTGTGTCCCGCAAAAAGCGACAGTACGCCGTCCTTGATGAATCCCGGTTCGACGCTTGACGCAAGGTAATCGGGCAAGAGCGCCGACAGGTCGCGCTGCATCGCCGCCATCTGGTCGACTCCGGCACGCAGCGCGCGCATCGCATCGGTGCGGCCGAGCAGTTCGGAAATCGACTGAGGTTTGCGCGGATTGAATCGCTGCGGCGGCCTTGAATTCGTCGGAAAACGGCTCATTTTTAATCGATAGGCGCGAGGGCGATGCGTCGATTGTACCCGCGCGAGAGCCGCCTACGCGCTCGGCCGTCCGAAGCTTTCAGGGGTCTGACTGTCGCGGCTCGACGACGCGGGCGGCCCGACGTGGACACAGGCTGCGCCGGGCCCGCGTGCTAAAATCCCCCGATTAAATTTCACCCATGGACTTAAGCCGCCGAGGTTCTCCGAACTCGGGCGCATGCACCGTGCACCCGTCCGACACCGCGACGCAGACACTGATCCGATGACCACCGGTTTCCTTCAAAAGATTTTTGGCAGTCGCAACCAGCGGCTGGTCAAGCAATATCAAAAGACCGTTGCGGCGATCAATGCGCTCGAGCCGACGATCGAAAAGTACACGGACCAGCAACTGCGCGCGAAGACCGACGAATTCCGTCAGCGCGTCGCGAGCGGCGAGTCGCTCGACGTTCTGCTGCCCGAAGCATTCGCCGTCTGTCGCGAGGCGAGCAAGCGCGTGCTGCACATGCGTCACTTCGACGTCCAGCTGGTCGGCGGCATGGTCCTGCATTACGGCAAGATCGCGGAAATGCGCACGGGCGAGGGCAAGACGCTCGTCGCCACGCTTGCTGCGTACCTGAATGCGTTGTCGGGCCGCGGCGTGCACGTCGTGACGGTGAACGATTACCTCGCGCAACGCGACGCCGAATGGATGGGCCGGCTCTACAACTTCCTCGGATTGTCGTGGGGCATCAACCTGTCGCAGATGGAACACGATCTGAAGCAGGAAGCCTACGCCGCCGACATCACCTACGGCACGAACAACGAATTCGGCTTCGACTATCTGCGCGACAACATGGTCTACGAGACCGACGCGCGCGTGCAGCGGCCGCTCAATTTCGCCATCGTCGACGAAGTGGACTCGATCCTGATCGACGAAGCGCGCACGCCGCTCATCATCTCGGGTCAGGCCGAAGATCACACCGATCTCTACGTGCGCATGAACGCGCTGCCGCCGCTGCTCGAACTGCAGATCGGCGAAGAGAAGGCGGACGGCACCGGTGTCGAAAAGCCGGGCGACTACACGCTCGATGAAAAAGCGCGTCAGGTTTTCCTCACCGAAGAGGGCCACGAAAAGGCGGAGCGACTGCTGGCCGAGTGGGGTCTGATCGGCGAGGGCGAAAGCCTGTACGCCGCGCAGAACATCACGCTGATGCACCACGTGTACGCCGCATTGCGCGCGCATACGCTCTTCCACCGCGACCAGCATTACGTGGTGCAGGGCGGCGAAGTCGTGATCGTCGACGAATTCACGGGCCGCATGATGACCGGCCGCCGCTGGTCCGACGGCCTGCATCAGGCGGTCGAAGCGAAGGAACAGGTCAAGATCCAGAACGAGAACCAGACGCTCGCGTCGATCACGTTCCAGAACTACTTCCGGATGTATTCGAAGCTGTCCGGCATGACCGGCACGGCCGACACCGAAGCGTACGAATTCAACGAGATCTACGGCCTGGAAACGGTCGTGATCCCGACCAACCGGCCGCCCAAGCGGATCGACAAGCAGGACCAGATCTACAAGACGGCGAAGGAACGCTACGACGCGGTGATCCGCGACATCCGCGATTGCGTCGAGCGCGGCCAGCCTACGCTCGTCGGCACGACGTCGATCGAGGCGTCGGAACTGCTCTCCACGCTGCTCACGCAGGCCGGCATCAAGCATGAAGTGCTGAACGCGAAACAGCACGCGCGGGAAGCGGCAATCGTCGCCGAGGCGGGCCGTCCGGGCGTCGTCACCATCGCGACGAACATGGCGGGCCGCGGCACGGACATCGTGCTCGGCGGCAACGTCGAGAAACAGGCGTCGTTCATCGAAGCCGATCTCTCGATCCCCGAAGACGAGAAGCAGCCGCGCATCCAGAAGCTTCACGACGAATGGCAGGCGCTGCACGATCAGGTGAAGGCCGCGGGCGGCCTGCACATCATCGGCACCGAGCGTCACGAATCGCGCCGGATCGACAACCAGTTGCGCGGCCGCGCGGGTCGGCAGGGCGATCCGGGATCGTCGCGCTTCTATCTGTCGCTCGACGATCCGCTTCTGCGCATTTTCGCCGGCGACCGCGTCCGCTCGATCATGGATCGCCTGAAGATGCCGGAAGGCGAGCCGATCGAGGCGGGCATCGTCACGCGCTCGATTGAAGGCGCGCAGCGCAAGGTCGAAGCGCGCAACTTCGATATCCGCAAGCAACTGCTCGAATACGACGACGTCTCGAACGACCAGCGCAAGGTGATCTACCAGCAGCGCAACGAACTGCTCGAAGCCAACGACGTGCAGGAAACCATCGCTGCGATGCGCCAGAGCGTGATCGGCGACGTCGTGCGCACGTTCGTGCCGGCGGGCAGCATCGAGGAGCAGTGGCAGGCGCCGGAACTCGAGGAAGTGCTGCGCAACGACTGGTCGCTGGATCTCGCGATCCAGGAGATGATCAACGAGTCGAATTCGATCGACGCCGAAGAAATCCTGGAAGCCGTGCTCGCCGCCGCCGACGAAGCCTATGAGGCGAAGGTCACGCTCGTGGGCCGCGAATCGTTCAGCGCGTTCGAGCGCTCGATCATGCTGCAGACGCTCGACAGCCGCTGGCGCGAGCATCTTGCCGCGCTCGACCATTTGCGTCAGGGCATCCACCTGCGCGGTTATGCGCAGAAGAACCCGAAGCAGGAATACAAGCGCGAGGCGTTCGAACTCTTCGCCGCGATGCTCGATTCGGTGAAGGAGGAAGTGACGCGCGTCGTGATGAACGTGCAGATCCAGTCGCCGGAGCAGCTCGAAGAGGCCGCCGAGCAGTACGAGGAAAAGGGCAGCCATCTCGAGAATGTCGCGTTCACGCACATGGACTTCGCGGAAGCCGCTGCAGCCCCCGCACCGGCCGATGCCACCGCGCAGATGGTCAACCAGGCGATGGCGTTCGGCGACGACACCACGGTCGCCACACGCCCGGCGGACGATGTGCCGAAGGTCGGCCGCAACGATCCGTGCCCGTGCGGCAGCGGCAAGAAGTACAAGAACTGTCACGGCAAGCTGGTTTAATCGGCGAACCCGTTACGGTTGGGAACAAGCGACGCAGCGATGCGTCGTTTGTCTTTGCAGGTCCGGTTTTTCCTGGCGCCATTGCAGTGTCCCGTGAGCGGCGCCCGTTCATTCATCCCGTGCTGGCGCATTGTGTGCAACGACAAGCGCCGGCACGCGCCACATTCAGCGAGTCGCGAACATGGCCGTCAATTTTCCCTCGATCGATCCCGCAGCGCTTTATCCCGTCGCCGGCGTCACGCTAGGCTGGGCCGAAGCCAACATTCGCAAGCCGAATCGCAAGGATCTGCTCGTCATCCAGCTCGAAGAGGGCGCGACCGTCGCGGGCGTGTTCACGCTGAATCGCTTCTGCGCCGCGCCGGTGACGGTGTGCCGCGAGCATCTCGATGCGGTTCGCAAAGGTGGCAAGGGCATTCGCGCGCTCGTCGTGAACACGGGTAACGCGAACGCGGGCACGGGCGAGCCGGGCATGGCCGCGACCCGCGCGACTTGCGACGAACTCGCGCGGCTGACGGGCCTCGATGCGCAGCAGATCCTGCCGTTCTCGACCGGCGTGATTCTGGAGCCGCTGCCGGTCGACCGGCTGAAAGCGGGCCTGCCCGCCGCGCTCGCGAACCAGCAGCCCGCGCACTGGTTCGACGCCGCGCAAACCATCATGACCACGGACACGCTGCCGAAGGCGTCGTCGCGCAAGGTGCAGATCGACGGCCACACGGTCACGCTGTCGGGGATCAGCAAGGGCGCGGGCATGATCAAGCCGAACATGGCGACGATGCTCGGCTTTCTCGCCTTCGATGCCGCCGTCGCGCAACCGGTGCTCGATCAGCTGGCAAAGCACGTCGCGGATCGCTCGTTCAACTGCATCACGATCGACGGCGATACGTCGACGAACGATTCGTTCATCCTGATCGCATCGGGCAAGTCGAGCCTGCCGGCGATCACGTCAACGGATTCACCCGCCTATGCCGCGTTGCGCGACGCCGTGACGGCGGTCGCGCAGGAACTCGCGCAGCTGATCGTGCGCGACGGCGAAGGCGCGACCAAATTCATGACGATCACGGTGGAAGGCGGCAAGAACGAGGCGGAGTGCCGCCAGATAGGTTATGCGATCGGCCACTCGCCGCTCGTGAAGACCGCGTTCTACGCATCCGATCCGAACCTCGGCCGCATTCTCGCCGCGATCGGTTATGCGGGCGTGACGGATCTCGACGTCGAACGCATCGATCTTTATCTCGACGACGTGCTCGTCGCGAAGGCGGGCGGGCGGAACCCGGAGTATCGCGAGGAAGACGGCCAGCGCGTGATGAAGAAAAGCGAGATCGCGATTCGCGTGCTGCTTGGCCGAGGCGACGCCCGCGCGACCATCTGGACCTGCGATCTCTCGCACGAATACGTGAGCATCAACGCCGACTACCGCTCGTAAAGCTCGTCAATACTCAGGCACGTCATGGACAAACTCGAACAATTTCTGACTCGCGCTGAAGCGGTGCTGGCGCGCATCGAAGGCATGCTGCCGCCCGCGGCGCCGCAGATCGACTGGGATTCGGCCGTCGCGTTTCGCTGGCGCAAGCGGCAGGGGCGCGGCTTTCTGCAGCCCGTGCCGGCGATTTCCCTCATTTCGCTCGACGACCTGCAAAACATCGATCGCCAGAAGGCGTTGATCGAGCAGAACACGCGCCAGTTCGTCGCGAAAGCGCCCGCGAACAACGTGCTTCTGACAGGCGCGCGCGGCACCGGCAAGTCGTCGCTGATCAAGGCTTGCCTGAACGCGTATTCGAAGGACGGCCTGAGGCTGATCGAAGTCGACAAGGACGACTTGCACGATCTCGGCGACATCGTCGATCTGATCTCGGCGCGGCCCGAGCGTTTCGTCGTGTTCTGCGACGATCTTTCCTTCGAGGAAGGCGAGTCGGGCTACAAGGCGCTGAAGGTGGCGCTCGACGGCTCGGTCGCCGCGCAGTCGGACAACGTGCTGATCTACGCAACGTCGAACCGCCGCCACCTGATGCCCGAGTACATGAGCGACAACGAGACGTACAAGCACACGTCCGATGGCGAGATTCACCCGGGCGAGGTCGTCGAGGAGAAGATTTCGCTCTCCGAGCGTTTCGGTCTGTGGGTGAGCTTCTATCCGTTCAAGCAGGACGACTATCTTTCGATCGTCGGCCACTGGCTGAAGCACTTCGGCTGCGATCAGGTTGAAATCGAAAGCGCGCGCGGCGATGCGCTCGTGTGGGCGCTGGAGCGCGGCTCGCGTTCGGGGCGCGTCGCGTGGCAGTTCGCGCGCGACTGGTCGGGGCGCAAGGCATGACGGAGTTCGCTGCGAACGGACGCAAGGTTACCGAGGTGGCGGTCGGCGTGATGGTGCAGCCGGACGGCCAGTATCTCCTCGCGCAGCGCCCCGAGGGCAAGCCCTACGAGGGCTACTGGGAGTTTCCAGGCGGCAAGATCGAAGCGGGCGAGAGCGTCGAGAAGGCGCTCGGACGCGAACTGCACGAAGAGCTGGGTATCGACGTCACCGCGTGCGAGCGCTGGCGTACGCTCGAACACGACTATCCGCACGCGTACGTGCGGCTCTATTTCTGCAAGGTGACCGGGTGGTCCGGAGCGCCTGTCGGCCGCGAGGGCCAGGCGCTCGCCTGGCAGCACTTGCCCGTGGAGGTCGCGCCGCTGCTTCCCGCGGCCATTCCGGTGCTGGAATGGCTTGCCGCGGAAGCGAAGTAGACGCTTCAGTTCAGGCCGCCGTGTGAATCGTCATCGGGCGGCGTTTCCTGCGAATTGCCGCCGATGCGATATTTCCCGGTGGCCCAGGCGCCGAGATCGATCTGCTTGCAGCGCTCGGAGCAAAACGGGCGAAAGCGGTTTTCCGGAACCCAGCGGACTTCCTTGGCGCAGGTCGGGCATTTGACGACGGTGGTCATACGGATCGGACGTTATCGAAAATACCGAGCTTAATACATGAGGCCGTCCGGCCGCATTTTCAAAGCCGGATCAAAGACTGCACAGCGTGAGGTGGAACGGCACGTCGACGTCGACGGGGCGCGGCCGCAGATCGCCGTCCTGCACCGTGAAGCGCACCCACAGCATGTACTTGTTGGCGCTCGCCTCGGGGATCACCCGCACTTCGGGCGATACCCGCACCTGCATCAGCTGATAGGTCCGTCCCGAGAGCATCTGCTGATAGCTGCCCTGCATCGCCATCACCTTCGACGCCTGCCCCGATTCGCGCGCAAGCCGCAGCACGATGGTGGCCGCGTCGCGCAGGGCGAGCATGGGCATGACCCACTTCGCGATGTCCTGGCGACGCTGCTCGACCGGCAATTGCTGCCATGCGAAGTACGACGGCAAGTCGAATTTGCAGGTGCCCCCGGGAATGATCGTGCGGCTGCGAATGCTGGCGAGCCATTCGTTGTCGATCAGGTGCTGGCCGGTCTTGCCCTGCATCTGCGCGAGCCCGGCGAGCGTCTGTTCGATCTCTCCGAGCACGGCTTCGAGCGCTTCCTGTTCGATGCCGGGATTGCCGCGAAACGGCGCGAGGGTCTGGCGCTGGCGTTCCAGTTCTTTCATCAGATCGGCTTTCAGATCGGTGCGGCCCGCGACTTCGGCGATTTCGAAGAGAGTCGTCAGCGCGACGTGATGCTCTCTCGGGTCTTCCTGGGTCAGGAAGAAGGTGAAGCGCTCGAACAGGTCTTCCAGGCGCAGCAGCGTTCGAATTCGCTCGTTGAAGGGATACTCGTAAAGGATCAAGCGCGCTCGCCTCGGCGTGGGTCGGTGCTTCGTGGGACGGAAAGTCAGGACATTCTAATGCCGCAACCCCACCCTAGCAAATGGACGCCCAATGAGCTTGTCGCAGCGCATTTTCGCCGCCGATCGCGACAGTTTCCAATTGTTAAGTGTGAACTTTGGACTCGCTCACGTCGCGGTTCAACCATTCGCAAGCGACAGATAGCGCGCGTGCAACGCATCGACATCGCGCTTGAGCGTGTCGAGCGTCGCGTTCGCATCGTTGACGACGATGTCATCGGCTGCGGCGAGACGTGCTTCGCGAGTCGCCTGGCGCGCGATGATGGCAAGCACCTGTTCGCGCGAGAAGCCATTGCGCTGCATCACGCGTTCGATCTGCGTCTCGACCGGACAGTCGACGACCAGAATCCGGTTGGCGCGCGACGACCAGTTCCCCGATTCCACGAGCAGCGGCACGACCACGATGTGATACGCGCCGCGCGCCATGCTGCGCTGTCGTTCGGTTTCCGCGCGGATCAGCGGATGCGTGATGGCTTCGAGTCTGGCCTTGGCGGCGTCGTCGGCGAAGACGCGCGCGCGCATCTTCGCGCGATCGAGCGACCCGTTCTCTGCGACGAACTCGCGTCCGAACTCACTTTCGATCAGCGGCATCGCCACGCCGCCCGGCGCCGTGATGCCGTGCGCGATGAGATCGGTGTCGATCACGGGCACGCCGTGCGTCGCGAAGAGATCGGCGACGGTCGTCTTGCCGCTGCCGATACCGCCCGTCAAGCCGATGCTGAACATCCCTGGCTCCTCGTAGTCATCCTTGTAGTCACCCGAACAGCGCGTAAAGCGGCGTGCCGAAGAAGAGTGTAAGTGCACCGCCGATCGCGAGGAACGGCCCGAACGGAAGCGGTTCTTCGAAGCGCATGCGCTTGCGCCACGTTGCGATCAGTCCGACGAGCGCCCCCGCAATCGCCGAGACCATCAGGATCTGCGGCAGCGCCATCCAGCCGAGCCATGCGCCGAGCGCGGCGAGCAGCTTGAAGTCGCCGTAGCCCATGCCTTCGACGCCGCGCACCAGCCGGAAGATCCAGTAGACGCACCACAGGAAGAGATAACCCGCGATCGCGCCGATAACTGCATCGCGCAACGGGGCGAAGCCGCCGTCGCCGAGATTGATGATCAGGCCGGCCCACAGAAGCGGCAGCGTGAGCGAGTCGGGCAGGTATTTCGTGTCGAAGTCGATGAGACTCATTGCGAGCAGCGTCGCGCACAAGCCGAAGGCGGCGAGCGCGAGCCAGTCCGGGCCGAACGCATAGAGCGAGGCCGCAGCAAAAAGCGCGGTGGCGAGTTCGATCAGCGGATAGCGCGGGCTGACGGGCGCACCGCATTTCGCGCATCGTCCGCGCAGCAGCACAAAGCTGACGACTGGAATGTTTTCCCATGCGCGCAGTGTATGGCCGCAGTGCGGGCACCCGCTGCGCGGCACGGCCAGGTTATAGCGGACGGGCAATGGCCGCTCGTGCGGATCGTGTTCGCTGTGAGCGTCCTTCGCATCCGTGGCTTCGATTTCGGCTCGCCACGCGCGCTCCAGCATGATCGGCAGCCGGTGCACGACGACCGTCAGGAAGCTGCCGATCACGAGACCGAACACCACGGCGAAACCGTACTTCGCCGCGGCTGGCAGCGCGGCGAAGGCTTGAAGGTAGACGCCGGCATGATCCGCGACGTAGGGTTCGAACGAAGGCAGCATGGACGGTGAGGGAATGAATTCGGCAGCGATGCTACACCACTACACCACGTTACCGAGTTGAATGATGGGAAGATACATCGCGATGACGAGTCCGCCCACGAGAGCGCCGAGCACGACGATCACGACCGGCTCGCACAAGCTCGCGAAGGTGCCGATCCGGTCGTCGACCTGCCGGTCGCCCAGGGTGGCGAGGTCCATCAGCATCGAGTCGAGCGAGCCCGATTCCTCGGCGACCGCGATCGGCTGGACGACTTCGGGCGGGAAGCAGCCGAGGGCGCGCATGGCCGCGCGAGCCGTTCGCCGCGATGCAGGCGCGCCGCGATGTCGACCGTCGCGCGGTCAAAGATACGGTTGCCGGTGGCATTCGCGAGCGAATCGAATGCGTCGGAGAGCGGTGTGCCCGCCGCGAGCAACGTGCCGAGCGCGCGGCTCCAGCGCGCGACCGCGAGCGAGCGCAGCAATGCGCCGACGATCGGCAGCCTGAGCAGCGCGCGATCGACGGCATCGCGTGTCGGCGGTGAACGCTTCAGCGCGCGCGCACACGCCGCGCCCGCAACGACGCACGCAATCGCGAACGGCACGCTCCAGCGCGCCACACCATCCGACAACGCCAGCACGAAGCGCGTCGGCGCGGGCAGCGCGGCCCCGAAGCCGTCGAAGATCGTCTTGAAGGTAGGCACGACGCCGACCAGCAAGCCGGCCGTGATCAACAGCGACAGCAGCAGCACCATCACCGGATAGGTCAGCGCGCCCTTGAGCTTCGCGCGCAGCGCGGCGGCGCGCTCGCGGTCGTCGGCGAGGCGCGCAAGCACCGTCGGCAATGCACCCGCCAGTTCGCCCACCGACACGAGCTGGCAATAGAGCGGCCCGAAGCACGCCGGATGGCGCGCGAGCGCAGCGGAGAACGGCACACCCTGCGTGATGTCGCGCGCGACGCTTCGCACGATCCGCGGCAAACCGCCGCGCATCGGCGTTTGCGCAATCAGTTCGAGCGAAGGCGCGAGCGGCAGTCAGGCGCGCAGCAAGCCGGCAAGCTGGCGCGTGAAGAGCGTCACGTCGGCGCCGCTCGTCTTCGGCGGCGGCGCCTCGCCGAGCGCGTCGAGTTCCAGCACCGTCCAGCCTTCGCGCCTGAGCGCGGCGCGCGCCGATGCCGCATCGGCCGCGATCGTCCTGCCGCGCTTCGTCGCGCCGTTTGTATCGACGCCGCGCCATGCAAAACGAAGATCGGCGGCCATCACGCGATCTCCGTGGCTTCGAGCGCCTCCGCGACGCTCCTCATGCCTTCGCGCACGCGTTGGAAGGCCGCGTCGCGCAGCGCCGGCATGCCTTCGGACTGCGCCTGACGCGTCACCGCATGCGTGGCGGCGCGCGCGACGATCAGTTCGCGCAGCGCGTCGGTGACAGGCATCAACTGATGCACGCCCACACGTCCCCGGTAGCCGATCCCGTGGCACTTCGCGCAGCTGCGCGGCTCGAACGGTCGGATGCCGTCGTCGAGCGGAAGTTCGGAAGGCACGCGACACGCCTCGCAGAGCTTTCTCACGAGCCGCTGCGCCGTGACGAGCCGCAGCGCCGACGCGAGGTTGTACGGCGCCACGCCGATGTCGATCAGCCGCGCGATGGCGGCGGGCGCATCGTTCGTGTGAAGCGTAGAAAGCACGAGATGGCCGGTCTGTGCGGCCTTCACGGCGACATCGGCGGTCTCGGCGTCGCGGATTTCGCCGACCATGATCACGTCCGGGTCCTGGCGCATGAACGCGCGCAACGCGACGGCGAACGTGAGCCCTGCCTTGTCGCGCACGCTGACCTGATTAATGCCGTTCAGCTGGATTTCGGCCGGGTCCTCGACCGAACAGACGTTGCGCGCCTCGGCATTGAGCATCTGAGGAAGCAGTAGAGCGAAAGCGTCTTGCCGCTGCCGGTCGGCCCGGTGACGAGGATGAGCCCGTGCGGCGCGTGAATCGCGGATTCGACGGCTTCGCTCTGTCGCGCGTCGAGTCCGAGCGTGCCGAGCGAGAGGTCAGCGGGCAGCGCTTCGAGCCGTCGCAGCACGAGTTTTTCGCCGAAGAGGGTCGGCAAAGAGTTCACGCGATAGTCCTCGATCTGGCCGTTCGCGAGCGGCAGTCTCAGCCGGCCGTCCTGCGGCACGCGCCGCTCCGCGATGTCCATCCGCGAGAGCACCTTGATGCGCGTGACCACCGCATCGCGCAGATGCAGCGGCGGCTTTTGCAGGACGTGCAGCGCGCCATCGATCCGCAACCGGATGCGCCATTCATGTTCCGAAGGCTCGACATGGATATCGGAAGCGCCGCGCGCCGCTGCGGTGCGCAGCGTCTCGGTCAGGAGCGCGACGGCCGGGGCGTCGTCTGCGGGAAGCGGGTCGGGCGGGCGCGGCGCGAGGCGCGCGAAAGTATCGCGGGAATGGGTTGGCATGCGTTGATCGGCGTGGGCCGTCCGGGTACGTGATGACCCATCATCGCGCCGCCGCGCACGGCTTCACACTCGGCCGGATGGCTAACGTTGCAGCCGGTTTGTCGTCGCCGCAGCGGGGCGGAAGATTTTCACTGTGCGGATCGCCTGATCGTCGCTGCGCATCACTTCGAAATGCACGCCCGCGATCTCCACCGACACGTCGCCGTCCGGAATGTCCTCCAGCGTCTCGAGGATCAGTCCGTTGAGCGTCTTCGGGCCGTCTGTCGGCAGCTTCAGGTGCAGCCAGCGGTTCAGTTCGCGCAGCGGCATGCTGCCCGCCACGATGCATTCGCCGCGTTCGTCCCAGCCGCCGCGCGAGCCGGTGCCGCGCGGAATCGTCGTCGTGAATTCGCCGATCAGTTCCTCGATGATATCTTCCGGCGTGACGAGCCCCTGTAGTTCGCCGTATTCGTCGACGACGATCGCGATCCGGTGGCGGCTCTCCTGGAAATACTGCAGCTGCTGGAATACCGGCGTGCCGGCCGGCACGAAATACGGCTCGGTGAGCAGTTCGCGCAGCGTCTCGCGCTCCAGTTCCTGGTTGTGCAGCGCCGATAGCGTCTTCCTCACGTGCAGGATGCCGAGCACGCGGTCGATGTCACCCTGATAGACGACGAGCTTGTTGTGATAGCAGGTTTCGAGCTGATGCAGGATCTGCTCGAATGGCGCATCGAAATCGAGCGCTTCGATGCGCCGGCGCGGGATCATCACGTCGTCGACGGTGATGTTCTCCAGATCGAACAGATTCAGCAGGATGCTGCGGTGCTTGGTCGGCATGAAGCTGCCCGACTCCAGCACGACGGTGCGCAGTTCCTCGGGCGACATGCGCTGATCGCGGCCGCCCTTCGTATTGATATGCAGCGCGGCGAGGAGCGCATTCGCGAACAGGTTGACGAACCACACGACCGGCCGCGCTATGCGCATCAGCGGTGCAAGAATCAGGCTCGCGGGCAGCGCGACTTGCTCCGGATAGGTCGCGCCCACAATCTTCGGCGCGATCTCCGCAAACACGATGATGAGGAAAGCGACGATGCCCGTCGCGATCGACAGCACGAAGTTGTCGTGGCCGAACGTGCGCAGCGCGATCGACGTGACGAGGACCGGAATGATCGTATTGATCAGGTTGTTGCCGATCAGGATCACGCTCAGCAACTGATCGGTTTTCGCGAGCAGACCCTGCGTCGTGCGCGCGCGCAGCGACCCCTGGCTCGCGAGGTACTTCAGACGATGGCGATTGAGCGCCATCATCGACGTTTCAGAGATCGAGAAGAAGCCGGACAGGAAAAGAAGCAGAAAGATGGCGCAAATTTGCGCCCATAAGGGGAGGTTGTCCACGCGACCGATGAAAGAGGGGGAGGGATGGAATGGACTATAACAGACCGGTTGCGAAAGCTCGCGTGACCGGCGGATTCGCCGATGGACGGGCCTCGCAGGGATTTTTCACATCGTCGGGGCGTGGCGTCGGGCGAGGCGCGCGACGCACGGTCGTTCGATGAAATGCGGCCGCGACGGTCGCTTCGCGCCGGATCGAATTTGTTCAGGATATCTCTGTATATGGCGCGGTTCGAGTCTCAAATACGCTTCGCGTCGGCATAGGACTCACTGGTGCAACAATATTTTGCGAAACCGGCGACGATGCGCGGATTGCGTCCGTCGATGAGCGGCAAAGCCAGACGGGGCGGGCGTTTCGTCGGGATGAGGAGGGGCGTTCGAGCCTCGGTCGTCAGGTCGGTGTAATCCGCCCCGGCCGACGAATGCCGCTACCATCGTGCCTTCGTCATCCACAGGAATCGCCGCAGTGACTGAAGATGAAATCCGCAAGAATGCCTATGCGATGCCCGTGCATCGTCCCGCGTATCCTCGTCCGCCGTTTCGCTTTCTCAATCGCGAATACTTCATCATCTCGTACGAAACAGACCTCGACGCCCTGCGCGCAGTCGTGCCGGAACCGCTGACCGTCGACAACGGGCTCGTGCATTACGAGTTCATCCGCATGCCGGATTCGTCGGGCTTCGGCGACTACACTGAAAGCGGACAGGTCATCTCCGTCATCGACGAAGAAGGCCGCAAGGCGAGCTATACCCACGCGATGTATCTCGACGACGAAGGCCCGATCGCGGGCGGCCGCGAGATCTGGGGCTTCCCGAAGAAACTCGCGTCGCCGCGTCTTTCAGTCGACGGCAAGGACACGCTGCTCGGCACGCTCGATTACGGCACGCAACGCATCGCCACCGGCACGATGGGCTTCAAGTATCGCCCGCTCGATATCGACGCCGAGCGGCGCAAGCTCGCCGATACGCCGAACTACCTGCTGAAGGTGATTCCACATGTCGACGGTTCGGCGCGCGTCTGCGAACTCGTGCGCTTCTTCCTGCGCGACGTCACCGTGCTCGGCGCATGGGAAGGCCCGGCCGCGCTCGAACTTCACGCGCACGCGCTCGCGCCGGTCGCGGACTTGCCGGTGAAGAGAATCGTCGGCGCGCGGCATGTCATCGCGAATCTCACGCTGGACATTGGCGAAGTCGCTTACGACTATCTCGCTCCCGCCGATGCGCTGAAGCTCGCCGTCAATCAATAACTCCGCAGTCACCCGCAAACTCAGAAGGAAACACGCTCATGTCGTTGCAAGGAAAAGTCGCGCTCGTGACGGGCGCAGCAAGCGGTATCGGTGAACAATGCGCGCGCAGGCTCGCCGCGGATGGCGCGGCCATCGTGATCGCCGACCTGAATCTCGCGAACGCGCAGAAGGTCGCAGACGATATCGTCGCGGGCGGCGGCAAGGCGATTGCGGTATCGATGGACGTGACGAGCGAAGACGAAGTCAACGCGGGTATCGAAGAGGCCGTGGCGAAGCTCGGCTCGATCGACGTGCTGGTGTCGAACGCGGGCATTCAGATCGTCAACCCGATCGAGGAGTACGCATTCGCCGACTGGAAGAAGATGCTCGCGATCCACCTCGACGGCGCGTTCCTGACCACGAAGGCCGCCATCAAGCACATGTACGCGGCGGGCAAGGGCGGCTCGATCATCTATATGGGATCGGTGCATTCACACGAGGCGTCGAAGTTGAAGTCGGCGTATGTCACGGCGAAGCACGGGTTGCTCGGACTCGCGCGCGTGGTCGCGAAGGAAGGCGGCTCGCGCGGCGTGCGGGCGAATGTCGTGTGCCCGGGCTTCGTGCGCACGCCGCTCGTCGACAAGCAGATTCCCGAGCAGGCGAAGGCGCTCGGCATCACCGAGGCGCAGGTCATCAAGGACGTGATGCTGAAGGAAACCGTCGACGGCGAATTCACCACGGTCGAGGACGTAGCGAACACGGTGGCGTTCCTGGCAGGCTTCGGATCGGCGGCGCTGACGGGGCAGTCGGTGGTCGTCAGTCACGGCTGGTTCATGCAGTAAGGAGCCGACGACATGCGCCGAAGTCCACGCAACAAACTGAAGCAGCCGGGACGCCTCGCGTTGCCCGCCTACGATGAAATCGGCCTCGTCCTGCAGGGCGGCGGCGCGTTGGGCTCCTATCAGGCCGGCGTCTACGAAGGGCTCGCGGAGGCGGGCATCGAGCCGAGCTGGATCTCCGGCATCTCGATCGGCGCGCTGAACACCGCGATCATCGCGGGCAACGCGCCGGAGCATCGCGTCGAGGCGTTGCGCGGTTTCTGGAACACGATCTGCCAGCCGGCGGATCTGCTCGGGCACTTCGGCGCGCTGATTCCTACGGTTTTCGGGTTTCCGAACATCGGCCGCAAGTGGTCGAGCATGTGGTCCGCGACGCGCACGCTGACCGAAGGGCAAACGGGGTTCTTCGCGCCGCGCGTGGCCGTCCCGGTGCCGATCGCGAACTCAGCGCGGAAACTGCCGAACGAAGTCAGCTTCTACGACACGGCGGCTCTGCGCGCGACGCTCCTGAAGTACGCGAACTTCGATCGCATCAACGATGGCAACGTTCGCGTGTCGGTCGGCGCGGTGAATGTGCGAACCGGCAATCTCGTCTATTTCGACAACACGAAGACGCGCCTCGAACCCGAGCACTTCATGGCTTCGGGCGCGTTGCCGCCGGGCTTCCCGGCAGTCGAGATCGACGGCGAGTATTACTGGGACGGCGGCCTCGTCTCGAATACGCCGCTGACCGAGATCATCGGCGAAGCGCAGCACAAGGACGCGCTCGTATTCCAGGTCGATCTGTGGAGTTCGAAGGGCACACTGCCGGGCGATTTCCTCGATATCTCAGAGCGCACCAAGGACATTCAGTATTCGAGCCGCACGCGCGCGATCACGGACTTCGTTTCGCAGAACCAGAAGCACGCACGCATGATCAAGGAATTGCTGGAGCATGTGCCGGAGAAGGTGCGGCGCACCCATCCGCTGATGAAGCAGGCGCAGGAGGTCGCCGACGGCGGCGCGGTGAATGTCGTGCATCTCATCTACAAGAACAAGTTCTTCGAAGGCCACTACAAGGACTACGAGTTCAGCAACGACACGATGGGCGAGCATTGGGCGAGCGGGCTCGAAGATATCCGGCGTTCGTTCGGTCATCCGGAGTGGTTCGAGATTCCGAGCCACGACCTGGGGTTCGTCACGCATGACGTGCATCGATACGAAGTGGCGCCGGCGGCGGTGGCCGGAGCGGGTCGGGAAGAGCCGCGCGAGGCGGAAGCGGCCGACGAGGTCGGCACGGAGTGAGTGATTGACGCGAGGCGCGCTACTGCCGGGCTGTTCGGCTGTAGCGCGCTTTTGCATACGCTCTCGGGACTCAGGAACCGACGAGCGCAGTCATTTCGTCGATGCTCGTCGGTGCCGTGGCGGTTGTCGTGCCCGTGTTGCCGCCGTCCATGGCGAGGGTCACGCTGGCGTTGCCGGCGAACGTCGCGGTGACGGTGTCGGTCGCGTTCGCGAGCCTGACACTGCCGCTCGTCAGCGATCTGCCGTCCAGCGCGAGGATGGGCGCGGGCGTCGATACGAGCAATGAGCCGTTGCCGTCCGCGGACATCACCTTGAGCGTGCCAGCGACTGACACCGTGTCGACGCTCGTTGTGCGGCGTAGTCGTGGGTTTCGGTCCAGTCGAGCAGGGTGATGATGTCCTGCTTGCGCAAATTCTTACGAGCGCGCGATTCGATGAAAGACCATTCCGGGAGCCGACCTTTCCGGTCTGCGTCGAGCGCGTGTGATCGCCCAAAACAAAAAACCGCCCAGCAAGCTGGGCGGTTTCGGCCTTGACGGTTGGTCTCAACTCATCAAGGAAAATTCTGGTCGGGGTGAGAGGATTCGAACCTCCGGCCTCTACGTCCCGAACGTAGCGCTCTACCAGGCTAAGCTACACCCCGAATTGATACGACTTGGATACTGCTGGACTCTTACAGCCATTCAGTCTCTTTCAAGACTGTCTCGCCGTCGAGTAAGAACATAATTCTAGCAGGCTTTCTTTGTAAATGGAATCGGGAAACGAAGAAATCGCGTTCGCCGCCGCCTGTGCCTCGCCGCGCGCGCATTCGAGCGTGTGATCGAGCGCGCCGGAACGGGTGATTGCCTCGAAGATCGTGTCGAAGCGATCCGTACCGCCCTGTTCGATCGCTTCGCGCGCGAGCGCCGCCTGTTCTTCCGTGCCGTGTTCCATCAGATAGATGAGCGGTAGTGTCGGCTTGCCTTCGCGCAGGTCGTCGCCGGCGTTCTTTCCCATCGATTCCGCCGTGCCGGTGTAGTCCAGCCAGTCGTCCATGATCTGGAACGCCGTGCCGATGCGTCGCCCGAACTCCGCGGCGGCCGCTTCCGTCTTGGCATCCGCGCCTGACAGCACCGCGCCCAGTTGCGCGGCGGCCTCGAAAAGCTTCGCCGTCTTGTAGCGGATGACCTGCATGTAGCGCGCCTGATCAACGTCCGGGTCGTGCATGTTCAGGAGCTGTAGCACCTCGCCTTCGGAAATCACGTTGGTCGCGACCGACAGAATCTCCATCACGCGCATCTTGCCGACGCCGACCATCATCTCGAACGAGCGCGAGTACAGGAAATCGCCGACCAGCACGCTCGCCGCGTTGCCGAACAGCGCGTTGGCCGTCTTGCGACCGCGCCGGAGATCGGATTCGTCGACGACGTCGTCATGCAGCAGCGTCGCCGTGTGAATGAACTCGACGACGGCCGCCAGTTCGTGCCGATGACCGGTCGTATCGCCGAGCGCGCCCGCGACGAGCAGCAGCAGCGCCGGTCGCAGCCGCTTGCCGCCGGCCCCGATGATGTACTCGGAGATCTGGTTGATCAGCATCACTTCGGATGCCAGGCGCTGCCGGATGACGCGATTGACCTGCTGCATGTCCTCGGCGATCGGGGCGAGCAGAGTGGCGGCGTTGGGGGAAGAAGTGGCGGTGGACGACATGATCGGCAATTAGGATAGTGCCGCGAATTATAAGGCGAATCTGCCCGGCGACGGCGGTTCGGCGCCCGATGCGCCGCCGCGGGCGCCCCGATTGTGCCGGATTCCGCCGATTTCCACCGCTCATTACGGCTGAATGGCCGATCCCTGGCACGGAGAACGTCGGGGCGGTGTTGGTCCGGCAAAGTGAACGGACTTTGACGGCGATCCTAACTCTATGTATAATCACGCGTTTTCGCGCACGGTGTGCGGAAAAACGAATTCAGAGTGAGGTTCTCAATGTACGCGGTCATAAAAACCGGTGGCAAGCAGTATAAGGTTGCCGTCGGCGAAAAATTGAAAGTAGAACAGATACCGGCAGACATTGACGCTGAAATCACGCTCGACCAGGTTCTCGCAGTAGGCGAAGGTGAATCGATTCAGTTCGGTACGCCGCTGGTCAGTGGGGCTTCCGTCAAGGCTACCGTCGTGTCTCAGGGTCGTCACAAGAAGGTCACGATCTTCAAGATGCGTCGCCGGAAGCACTACCAAAAGCACGCTGGCCATCGCCAGAACTATACCGAACTGCGCATCGACGCGATCAACGCTTAAAGCGCGTCGTCGATCCAGCTAACGGTCAAGGAGTAATCACATGGCACACAAAAAAGCAGGCGGGTCTTCCCGCAACGGCCGCGATTCCGAATCGAAGCGCCTCGGCGTGAAGGTTTATGGCGGCCAGGCAATCAACGCGGGCGGCATCATCGTTCGCCAGCGCGGCACGCGCATGCACCCGGGCGAGAACGTCGGCATCGGCAAGGACCACACCTTGTTCGCGCTGACCGACGGCCACGTCCAGTTCACGACGAAGGGCGCAGCGAAGAAGCATCTGGTCAACGTCGTCCCGGCAGCCTAAGGTTTACAGGCACGGGCTTCAGGACCGAAAAAGGCCCCGCGAAGTTCGCGGGGCCTTTTTCATTGGGCGTCCGGATTGATGCGCCCATTTCGAAAGACACTTTGGCTTATATCTTTTGCACGATGGCCGGCACCCGCCGGTCGCGGCAAAATGGCAGAAACACGGGACGGAGCAACGCATGAAGTTCATTGACGAAGCGAGAATTGAAGTCATCGCCGGCGACGGAGGGGATGGCAGCGCGTCGATGCGCCGCGAAAAGTTCGTTCCGTTCGGCGGACCGGACGGCGGCGACGGCGGCCGGGGCGGCAGCGTCTATGCGGTCGCTGATCGCAACATCAACACGCTGATCGACTACCGGTACGCGAAGAAACATCAGGCGCGCAACGGCGAAAATGGCCGCGGCGCGGACTGCTACGGCAAGGGCGGCGACGACATCACGCTGCGCATGCCGGTCGGCACCGTCATTGCCGACATGGACACAGGCGAACTGATCGCCGACCTGACCGAGCACAACCAGGAAGTGCTGATCGCGAACGGCGGTGCGGGCGGCCTCGGCAACCTGCACTTCAAGTCGAGCACGAATCGCGCGCCCCGCCAGAAGACGGAAGGCAAGCCGGGCGAACGGCGCATGCTCAGGCTCGAACTGAAGGTACTCGCCGATGTCGGGCTGCTCGGCATGCCGAACGCGGGGAAATCCACGTTCATTTCGTCGGTGTCGAACGCGCGGCCAAAGATCGCCGACTATCCGTTCACGACGCTCGCGCCCAATCTCGGCGTGGTGCGCGTCGGGCCGAGCAAGAGTTTCGTGATCGCTGACATTCCGGGCCTGATCGAAGGCGCGGCAGAAGGCGCGGGCCTCGGGCATCGCTTCCTGCGTCATTTGCAGCGTACCGGCGTGCTGCTGCACCTGGTCGATCTGGCGCCGTTCGACGAGAGCGTCGACCCGGTCGCGGAGGCAAGGGCGATCGTGAACGAATTGCGCAAGTACGACGAGGCGCTGTATCAGAAACCGCGCTGGCTGGTGCTGAACAAGCTCGACATGGTGCCGGAAGACGGGCGCGAAGCGCGCGTCGCGGATTTCCTCGAGCGCTACGAGTGGAGCGGTCCCGTCTTTGAGATTTCCGCGCTGACCGGCCAGGGTTGCGAAGCGCTGACGTACGCGATCTTCGATTACATCTCGCAGAACTCGGACGCGTCGCGCGCGGCGGAGGCGGAAGACCTCGCCGCCGACGTACGGTTCCGCGACGAGGCCGCAGCAGCACCTAAGCCCGCGCAGCAGGAATAAACAGCGGCCCGAGCGCGCTAAGCGCGGGCTATTCCCAATCCCAGGAGAATGCGCACGATGCGTTCCGTCATCGCTGCTTCGAAGCGTCTGGTAGTGAAAGTCGGGTCGAGCCTCGTCACCAACGACGGCCGCGGACTCGACCACGCGGCGATCGCCCGCTGGGCATCGCAGATCGCGGCTCTGCGCGAGCAGGGCAAGGAAGTCGTGCTGGTCAGTTCGGGCGCGATCGCGGAAGGGATTCACCGGCTCGGCTGGACCAAGCGCCCGCGTGAAATCGACGAACTGCAGGCCGCCGCGGCGGTCGGCCAGATGGGGCTCGCGCAGGTCTACGAGAGCAGTTTTGGCGCGCACGGCATCCGCACCGCGCAGATTCTCCTCACGCACGCCGACCTCGCCGACCGCGAGCGCTATCTGAACGCGCGCTCGACGCTTCTCACGTTGCTGCGTCTCGGCGCGGTGCCGATCATCAACGAAAACGACACCGTCATCACCGACGAGATCAAGTTCGGCGACAACGACACGCTCGGCGCGCTGGTGGCGAACCTGATCGAAGGCGACGCGCTCATCATCCTCACCGACCAGCGTGGCCTCTTCACCGCCGATCCGCGCAAGGATCCGAACGCCACGCTCGTCGAACAGGCCGACGCTGGCACGCCCGAACTCGAAGCGATGGCGGGCGGCGCGGGCTCGAGTCTGGGCCGAGGCGGCATGCTGACCAAAATCCTCGCCGCGAAACGCGCCGCGCATAGCGGAGCGAACACGGTGATCGCGAGCGGACGGGAGTCTGACGTCCTCACGCGGCTCGCGTCGGGCGAGATGATCGGCACGCAACTCGTCGCGCGCACTGCTCGCATCGCGGCTCGCAAGCAGTGGATGGCCGATCACCTGCAGGTGCGCGGCCACGTCGTGATTGACAACGGCGCTGTCGAAAAGCTGACTGCCGGCGGCAAGAGCCTGCTGCCAATCGGCGTGATCGACGTGAAGGGCGCGTTCGCGCGTGGCGAAGTGATCGCCTGCGTGAATCCGGACGGCCAGGAAGTCGCGCGCGGCATCACGAATTACAGCAGTTCGGAGGCGCGCCTGATTCATCGGCGGCCGAGCGCGGAGATCGAAACGGTGCTCGGCTACATGCTGGAGCCAGAGCTGATCCATCGCGACAATCTGGTGCTCGTATAGCGAAAAGCCCGCTGAATCTTACGAATCAGCGGGCTTTTTCCCAATCGAATCCGGCGCTTCACCGATACTGCGTCACCGCCGACCGCTTGTACTGGATGGCGTTGACGATCTGCTTGGCATCGCCCATCGGCAGCTTGTTTGCGCAGAAGTAGTCCTGATACAGCGCCGCGTGATACGCGTTCAGCTCGCCGTTCTCAATGCGACGAAAGTCGTTCGCCACCGTGCGGTCCCAGGCACTCTGACTGTCGTCGATGCTGGCGTAGAGGCGCCACTCGTAGTTGTCGCAGCGAATCCCTTCGTAGTTCACGTTACGCGCGCCCGCCGGGCTCGTCACGACCACCGTGTAGCGCACGACGCCATCCGTGCCGACGGAAACCGAATTCTTGTCGACGGAGAAGGTGAGCGGCGTGTTTTGCGAAACCGTGAACGGCAACAGGCTCGACGACTGCGGCAGCGGCGGCAGGTTTTCGACCTTGTTCTCCGTCCATTCGGTCTTGCGGTCGAGCAGATAGGTGAACACGCCGTCGTCCTGGTTGGACGGGCCCTTGTTACTGGAACAACCGGCGAGCACGACAAGTGCTGCCGCGGATGCCGCAAATAAGGCGATGGCTTTCAATTAGATCTTCCCGAAAACATCCGCGCAGCGCGCCCGACAGAACCAAGCGAGCGAAGCGAGCTGAGCGGAAAAAAAGCGGGACACGTCGCCGTGTCGCCGCTTTGAGTCATGCGGAGTGGAAAAGTTGGCAAGGAAGGGCGGAGTCACTCGTGCAACGGACGTCGCGCGAAAACATGCACTTCCTCGACCGAGCATTCTGCCTCAATCGCGGCACCCGCCGCGGAAACCGAGGGTGCTTCGATTGTCATCGTCTGGATGACGCGCGGGTAGCGCGGTCCATGATGTGCGGCACGCTCGCCGCGCTCGCTTCTCGCGGATGTCCGCCGCAAAAAACGCGACAGCTCGGTGAGCGCCAGTTGATAAACGTCACGCTTGAACTCGATCACCGCATCGAGCGGGACCCAATACTCGTTCCAGCGCCAGGCATCGAATTCCGGATGATCAGTCGCACGCAGGCAGATGTCGCAATCGCGGCCTACCATTCGCAGCAGAAACCAGATCTGTTTCTGGCCACGATAATGGCCGCGCACCTCGCGCTTGATGAATTTGTCCGGCACCTCATAACGCAGCCAGTCGCGGGTACGCCCCACGACTTTGACGTGTTCCGGTAGCAAGCCGGTTTCTTCGTGTAACTCCCGATACATCGCTTGCACGGGGGTCTCGCCGTACTTGATGCCCCCTTGCGGAAACTGCCAGGAATGTTCACGCAGTCGCTTACCCCAAAACACTTCGTTGCGCGCGTTCAAGAGGATGATGCCGACGTTCGGGCGAAAGCCTTCACGATCCAGCATACAACCACCTTCGAATCCTTTAAAATTGCTTTGATTATAAACAGATAACGGGCCTGGCGCACCGGCACGAACCCGAATCCGGGTACGCCATTCGCCGGATATTCCGGCCGGCGGCAGATTCTTCCTCCCGCCAGCCGTCCCGTCTTTCACTCGTTCTGCACGCCATTACGCCGCCAGCGGCACTCCGGCGCGCTCCGCTTTTTGGAAATTTTTCAATGAAAGCATCACGTTTCTTCATCGGCACCCTGAAAGAAGCCCCCGCCGAAGCCGAAATCGTCAGCCACAAACTGATGTTGCGGGCTGGCATGATCCGCCGCGTCGCGGGCGGTATCTATGACTACATGCCGATCGGACTGCGCTCGATCCGCAAGGTCGAAGCCATCGTGCGTGAGGAGATGAACCGGGCGGGCGCGCTCGAAATTCTGATGCCGGCCGTGCAGCCCGCCGAGCTGTGGCAGGAATCCGGCCGCTGGGTGCAGTACGGCCCGGAACTGCTGCGCTTCAAGGACCGCCACGAGCGGGATTTCGTGGTGGGACCGACCCACGAGGAAGTCGTGACCGACATCGCGCGGCGCGATATCAAGAGCTATCGCCAGTTGCCGGTGAACTTCTACCAGATCCAGGCGAAGTTCCGCGACGAGATCCGTCCGCGTTTCGGCGTGATGCGCGGCCGCGAATTCATCATGAAGGACGCGTATTCGTTCGATAAGGACCAGGCGGGCCTCGCCGAGTCGTATCGCAAGATGTTCGATGCATACGTGCGAATCTTCTCGCGCATCGGGCTGGAATTCCGCGCTGTCGCGGCCGACAACGGCTCCATCGGGGGCAGTGGCTCGCACGAGTTCCACGTGATCGCCGACACGGGCGAGGACGCCATCGCGTATTGCCCGAATTCGGACTACGCGGCGAACGTCGAAGCGGCCGACGCGCTGCCGCTCATCGCCGAGCGCGCCGCGCCGGCCGAGGACATGAAGAAGACGCCGACGCCCGGCAAGGCGAAGTGCGAAGCGGTCGCGGAATACCTGAACATTCCGCTCGAGCGCACGATCAAGTCCATCGTGCTCGCCACGGAAAACGAAGGCGCCGAGCCGACCATCTGGCTCTTGATGCTGCGCGGCGATCACTCGCTCAACGACATCAAGGCGAACAAGCTGCCGGGCCTCGCGGGCTACCGCTTCGCGACGGAGCAGGAAATCGTCGACTGGTTCGGCACGCCGCCGGGCTACCTCGGCCCTGTCGGCACGAAAAAGCCGGTGAAGGTGGTCGCGGACCGCACGGTCGCGAACATGAGCGACTTCGTCGTCGGCTCGAACGAGGTCGACTATCACACTACCGGCGTGAACTGGGACCGCGATCTGCCGGAGCCGGTCGTTGCCGATATTCGCAATGTCGTCGAGGGCGATCCGTCGCCGGACGGGCAGGGCGCGCTAGCAATCTGCCGCGGCATCGAAGTCGGCCACGTGTTCCAACTCGGCACGAAGTATTCGGATGCGATGGGCGCGACCTATCTCGACGAGAACGGCAAGCCCGCTTCAATGCTGATGGGCTGCTACGGAATCGGCGTGACGCGCGTACTCGGCGCCGCGATCGAACAGAATTTCGACGACAAGGGCATCATCTGGCCGGAATCGATCGCGCCGTTCGAAGTCGTGCTGTGCCCGATGGGCTACGATCGCAGCGAGGCCGTGCGCGAACAAGCCGACAAGCTCTACGCGCAGTTGCAGGAAGCAGGCATCGACGTGATCCTCGACGACCGCGGCGAGCGCCCGGGCGTGATGTTCGCCGACTGGGAACTGATCGGCGTGCCGCACCGGCTCGTGATCGGCGACCGCGGGCTGAAGGAAGGCAAGCTCGAATATCAGGCGCGCCGGGATACCGAAGCCACGCTGCTACCCGTCGACGACGCGGCGCACGTCGTGATTGAGAAGGTCAAAGCGGCGCTTTCGAAGTAACGTGCAGTACAACTTCCTCTCGGCGACCGTACTGCTCATCCTGATCACCGATCCGCTCGGCAACATCCCGATCTTCATCAACGCGCTGCGCGGGGTGGCGGCCGAGCGGCGGCGCATTGTGATCCTGCGGGAAATCGCGATCGCCTTCGGCATCCTGCTCGTCTTCATGCTGGTCGGCGACCGTTTCCTGCGCGCGATGAGTCTCACCGACTTGTCGCTCAGGATCGGCGGCGGGATCGTGCTGTTCCTGATCGCGCTCCGGATGATCTTCCCGCATCCCGACGGGCCGATGGGCGGCGATTCGCGCGGCGGCGAGCCGCTGATTGTGCCGCTCGCGATTCCGGCGATCGCGGGCCCGTCGGCGCTGGCGACGGTGATGCTGCTGACGTCGCAGGCACCGGGCAAGATGATGGAGTGGATCGGCGCGCTGACGGTGACGATGGTCGTCTGCGCGATCGTGCTGATTCTTGCCGAGAAGATCCAGCACTGGCTCGGCGAGCGGGCCGTGACCGCGTTCGAGCGCTTAATGGGACTCGTGCTGGTCGCGATCTCGGTCGAGATGATCCTGACTGGTATACGGACCTTCGTGCATCAGCTATAAAAAAAGCGGCCTCGGCCGCTTTTTTCTTCACGCTGATTCGAGCTTCACGCGCCCTCAGTCAGCGCCCGGATGGTCGGAAGGTTACGCCAGTAGCCCTTCGCGTCCATGCCGCAGCCGAACACATAGCGGTCCGGCACCTCGAATCCGCAGAAATCCGGACGCAGCGGCTTCGCCTTCGGAATGGTTTTCTCGCACAGCACCGCCGACAGGAACTGCTTCGCGCCCATCATCATGATGCGGTCGCGGATCGCGGCCATCGTCTCGCCTTCGTCGAGGATGTCGTCGAGCACGAGCACCACGCGATCCTTCACCGATTCAGCCGGCGCGACGCGCCATTGCATCTCGCTGCCGCCCTTGATCGCGTTGCGATAACGCGTCAGGTGGATGTAATCGAACTCGAGCGGGAAGTCGAGATGCGGCAGCAGCATGCCGGTGAACACCGCCGCGCCGCCCATCACGGAGAGGACGAGCGGAAACTCCTCGCTCGTCGCCGTGCGGATTTCCTGCGCCATGCGTTCGATCGACGCATTGACATCGGCCGCCGACACGATTTCTTCGGAGTGGCTGAAAATGTGGAGAGCTTCTTCGCGATTCATAAGGGAAAGCGGCGCGGTGGCGTGAATACCTAGTGTGGGAAAAAATGGCGGCTAGCGCCATATGATAAACCCGCGCACGCCACGGCTTCGCGGGCGGGCGCGGGTTCGGCGGCGCCTCGGTCAGCGCATGCCGGGCATCATGCCCTTCATGCCGCGCATCATCTTCTGCAGGTTGCCGCCTTTCAGCTTCTTCATCATGCCGCGCATCTGCTCGTACTGATTCAGCATCCGGTTGACATCCTGAACGTGCACGCCCGCGCCCGCGGCGATCCGGCGCTTCCTCGCGGCCTTGATCAGCTCGGGCTTCGCGCGTTCCTGCCGCGTCATCGAGTTGATGATGCCTTCCATCCGGCGCATCTGCTTTTCGGCGACGCCCATGTCGGCGCCCTGCGCGGCCTGCTGGAACTGCGCTGGCAGCTTGTCCATCAACGACGACAGCCCGCCCATGTTCTTCATCTGCGCGAGCTGCGCCTTGAAGTCGTTCAGGTCGAAGTCACCGCCTTTCTTGACCTTGTCGGCCAGCTTTTGCGCTTCCTTCTGGTCGACGCCGCGCTGCGCTTCCTCGACGAGCGCCAGAATGTCGCCCATGCCGAGGATCCGGTTCGCCATGCGGTCCGGATGGAACACTTCGAGGCCGTCGAGCTTTTCTGCGACGCCGACAAATTTGACCGGCTTGCCGGTCACGTGACGCACGGACAGCGCCGCGCCCCCACGCGAATCGCCGTCGAGCTTGGTGAGCACGACGCCGGTGAGAGGCAGCGCGTCGTTGAACGCCTTCGCTGTGTTGACCGCGTCCTGGCCGAGCATCGCATCGACGACGAAGAGCGTTTCGGCGGGTTTCAGCAGGCCGTGAAGCTCGCTGATTTCCTTCATCATCGCTTCGTCGATGCCGAGGCGGCCGGCCGTATCGACGATCAGCACGTCGTGGTAATGGCGCTTCGCCCAGTCGACGGCGGCCCGCGCGATGTCAGCGGGCTTCTGGTTCGGTTCGGACGGGAAGAAGTCCGCGCCGACCTGCTCGGTCACCGTCTTCAACTGCGCGATGGCCGCGGGACGGTAAACGTCGACGGAAACCGTCAGCACTTTTTTCTTTTGCTTCTCGCGCAGGAGCTTTGCGAGCTTGCCCGTGGTCGTGGTCTTGCCGGCGCCCTGAAGGCCGGCCATCAGGATCACGGCGGGCGGCGTGACCGCGAGGTTCAGCTCGGCGGCCTTGCCTTCGTAGTCGCCGCCGATCACGGCCGTCAGTTCGCGCTGCACCACGGCGACGAGCGCCTGTCCTGGCGAAAGGCTCGAAATGACTTCCTCGCCGAGCGCCTTCTCCTTCACCTTGGCGATGAATTCGCGCACGACCGGCAGCGCGACGTCCGCCTCCAGCAATGCGAGACGCACTTCGCGCAGCATTTCCTGCGTGTTAGCCTCGGTGAGCCGGGCCTCGCCGCGCAGCGTCTTGACGACGCGCGCCATCCGTTGAGTGAGATTGTCGAGCATGGGGAGCGGTAGAGAGTGCGGCCTCGCCGTGGCGCCCGGTCCCGCCCTGACGGCGGGAGGGGAAGACGTCGTGAGTTCGGGGCCTAGTGTAAACTTCGAACATGGATATTGTACTGTATGCCCTCACTGCGCTTCTGTACGGCGGCCTCGCCGTAGCGGGCTGGCGCGCGCATCGTCACACGGCCGTCGAGCCCGCGCTGGCGGGCATTCCTGCGGGCGCGCCGGTGCCGCCCCCGCGGGCGTCGAAGGCGTCGGGCATGAGCGGCATCGGGCGCGCTCTATTATTTATAGCGCTCGTCGTGCACGGGGTGTTGCTGCACACCACCATCTTCCCGCAGAACGCGATGGTCTTCGGCTTCGCGTTCGCGCTTTCGGCGATGTTCTGGCTCGGCGCGGGCATCTACTGGATCGAGAGCTTTTTCTTTCCGCTCGACGGTTTGCGTCTGCTCGTGTTGCCGCTCGCCTGCCTTGCGTCGCTGCTGCCGCTTCTCTTTGGCGGCGTGCGCGTGCTGCCGTATTCGGCCGCGCCAATGTTCAAGCTGCACTTCCTGATCGCGAACATCGCGTATGGCCTCTTCGCAATCGCGGCGCTGCACGCAATCCTGATGCTGATGGTCGAAAGGCGCCTGCAGAACATGCGCGGCGTGGCGGCGCGTCACACGTCCAACGGCTGGCTGTCGAGTTGGCTCGACACGCTGCCGCCGCTGCTCACGCTCGAAAAGCTGCTGTTCCGCCTGATTGCGGCGGGCTTCGTGCTGCTGACGCTCACGCTCGTCTCGGGCATCGCCTTCAACGAACAACTCGTCGACCGGGCGTTCAAGCTCGATCACAAGACGGTGTTCGCGTTCCTTTCATGGCTCATGTTCGGCGCACTCCTCACCGCGCGCCGCGTCTCCGGCTGGCGCGGTCGTGCCGCGCTGCGCTGGGTACTCGCTTCGTTCGTCGCGCTCCTGCTCGCTTATGTCGGCAGCCGCTTCGTATTCGAAGTGCTGCTGCACCGGGCAGTCGTCTGAGCCGGGCAGCCCTCTTATATTAGTAACGCCATGCGACAACTTCTTCTCCTGATCTTCGTGTTCTTCGCGAGCCAGTGGCTGTTCCGCAAGCTGCGCCGCGCGAACGCGCGCTCGCAGGCCGCCTCGCAGGGCACGCGCGGCGGCACCGGCAGCACCCGTGCGCGCAGCGGCAACGGCGCGAGCGGCGCGCCGCAACTGCCCGATCCGCTCGTGCGCTGCGCAGAGTGCGGCGTGCACACGCCGCGCAGCGAAACGCTCGTCGTCGCGGGGCAGCGCTTCTGCTGCTCCGATCACGCGCATCGCCACGCCGCGCGCCCCACGGGCCGCGACGCGCGATGACGCAGTCATCGCGCGCCGAAGCGAGCGCTTCGGTCGACGCCGACGGCTGGCTCTCCACCGCAACGCGCCTGCCGTCGCCGAATTACGAGGCGCGGCCGGGCGCGATCGAGCCGACGCTCATCGTCGTGCACAACATCAGCCTACCGCCCGACGACTTCGGCGGCAACGCTATCCGCGACTTCTTCCAGAATGGCCTCGACCACGACGCCCATCCGTACTTCGATCAGTTGCGCGGCATGCGCGTGTCTGCGCATTTCGTGATCCGGCGCGATGGTGCGATCGAGCAGTACGTTTCCTGCAACGAGCGCGCGTGGCACGCGGGCGTCTCGGACTTCTTCGGGCGTGAGCGCTGCAACGATTTTTCGATCGGCATCGAACTGGAAGGCAGCGACCGCTTTCCATTCGAACGAGCGCAATACGACGCGCTGAAGACGCTCGTCGACGCACTCACGAAGCGCTATCCGATCGATGCGCTCGCGGGCCATTCGGACATCGCGCCGGGCCGCAAGACCGATCCCGGTCCTCACTTCGACTGGCAGCGTTTCGTGCGCGCAACCGGTCTCGACTCGCGGTTCTTCCCGTACCTGAATCAGGCGTAAGGGCATTCTCGTTGCGTCGCAGCACGAGGAACGCCCGAGGCCTTGCCGTGCTTCGGCCAAGCAAAAGTCAATCCCTCGCAAGCATTCGACAGGCAAATAAATCTTTTTGAGACTGTGCGGAAGTTCACTATACTTGGTGCCTAGAGACGTAAATGGCACTACATCTTGTGTTGTTGAGGCGGCGCCCGCTCTTGAGAGCCGGCGCCGCTGGCTTTCCGGCGTAAAGGAAGTTAGCTGGCCCGGGGCGATGCGATTCAAAGGTAACGGCAGCACGAATCGTATCGATGCCAGCGAGAAAGACCGTGAAGAAGGCAGGCACGACGAGCGCAGTTTGCGTCGACCGAAGCCACCCGCCGGCGTGCGGGCAGGATGGCCCGGTCCGGCGCGAGCGAAAGTGATGGGCGATACAACGCGACGCGTTTCCGGCAGGCCGAATTCACATTTCACATCCGCGTGTCCGGTGTTTTTCATCGAAACATCGCGCGCGGCATAAGTCATAAATCCGCGGACAACGTCCGCACCATTCGAACACCAGGAGTTTTGCACATGCAAACCACCGACAACGCCACGACCTCCTTCGACGGCGTCTCCGCACGGCCAGCGGGCGCCGGACAGCAGCCGGGCGCGCAGACGCTCGCGCCGAACACGACGCTTGCCGACTACAAGGTCATCCGTCGCAACGGGACCGTGGTGTCGTTCGAGCCGTCGAAGATCGCGATCGCGGTGACGAAGGCCTTCCTCGCCGTGAACGGCGGGCAGGGCGCAGCTTCCGCGCGCGTGCGCGAGCTGGTCGAGCAACTGACGCAGAGCGTCGTGCGCGCGCTCGTGCGCAGCCGTCCGAACGGCGGCACGTTCCACATCGAAGACATTCAGGATCAGGTCGAACTCGCGCTGATGCGCGGTGGCGAGCACAACGTAGCGCGCGCTTACGTGCTGTATCGCGAGAAGCGCACGCAGGAACGCGCACACGCGCCGGAAGTGCAGGCGAACGCGCTCGGCATCAACGTGATCGACGCCGGCGTCTCCCACCCGCTCGACCTGAACGCGTTGAAGGCACTGATCGTCTCGGCGTGCGAAAACCTCGGCGACGCCGTCTCCGCCGATCCGATCGTCGCGGAAACGGTGAAGAACCTGTACGACGGCGTGCCGATGAGCCAGGTCTACGACTCGGCCATCCTCGCCGCGCGCACGATGATCGAAAAGGACCCGGCGTACAGCCAGGTCACGGCGCGCATCCTGCTGCACACGATCCGCCGCGAGATTCTGGAAGGCGAAGTCACGCAAGCCGAAATGAGCGAGCGCTACGCCGAATATTTCCCGCTCTTCATCAAGCAGGGCGTGGAAGCGGAGCTGCTCGACGACAAGCTCCAGCAATTCGACCTGAAGCGCCTCGGCGCCGCGCTCGACGCGAGCCGCGACCTGCAATTCGGCTACCTCGGCCTGCAGACGCTGTATGACCGCTACTTCCTGCACACGGAAGGCAAGCGCATCGAACTGCCGCAGGCGTTCTTCATGCGCGTCGCGATGGGCCTCTCGCTGAACGAAATCGACCGCGAAGCACGCGCCATCGAGTTCTACAACGTGCTGTCGAGCTTCGACTTCATGTCGTCGACGCCGACGCTGTTCAATTCCGGCACGCGCCGCTCGCAACTGTCGTCGTGCTACCTGACGACGGTCGCCGACGATCTCGACGGCATCTACGAAGCGCTGAAGGAAAACGCGCTGCTCTCGAAGTTCGCGGGCGGCCTCGGCAACGACTGGACGCGCGTTCGCGCGCTCGGCTCGCATATCAAGGGCACGAACGGCAAGTCGCAGGGCGTGGTCCCGTTCCTGAAGGTCGTGAACGACACGGCCGTCGCCGTGAACCAGGGCGGCAAGCGCAAGGGCGCGGTGTGCGCGTACCTGGAGACGTGGCACCTGGACATCGAAGAGTTCCTGGAACTGCGCAAGAACACCGGCGACGACCGCCGCCGCACCCACGACATGAACACGGCGAACTGGATTCCCGACCTGTTCATGAAGCGCGTCCACGAAGGCGGCGACTGGACGCTCTTCTCGCCGGCAACCTGCCCGGACCTGCACGACCTGTTCGGCGCGGCGTTCGAGAAGGCTTACACGGCTTACGAAGAGAAGGCCGCGCGCGGCGAGATCAAGCTGTTCAAGAAGATCCCGGCGGCGCAACTGTGGCGCAAGATGCTCGGCATGCTGTTCGAAACCGGCCATCCGTGGATCACGTTCAAGGATCCGTGCAACATCCGCTCGCCGCAGCAGCACGTCGGCGTCGTGCACTCGTCGAACCTGTGCACGGAAATCACGCTGAACACGAGCGACACGGAAATCGCCGTGTGTAACCTGGGCTCGGTGAACCTCGTCGCGCACCTGGCGAAGCAGGCCGACGGCACGCTGGCGCTCGACCACGACAAGCTGAAGCGCACGATCAGCGTCGCGATGCGCATGCTCGACAACGTGATCGACATCAATTACTACGCGGTCGCCAAGGCGCGTAACTCGAACCTGAAGCATCGCCCGGTCGGCATGGGCATCATGGGCTTCCAGGACTGCCTGCACCTGCTGCGCACGCCGTACGCGTCGGATGAGGCCGTCAGCTTCGCCGATACGTCGATGGAAGCGGTCTGCTACTACGCGTACTATGCGTCGACTGAACTGGCGGAAGAGCGCGGCCGTTATTCGAGCTACCGCGGCTCGCTGTGGGATCGCGGCATCCTCCCGCAGGATTCGCTGAAGCTGCTGGCGCAAGAGCGCGGCGGCTACGTCGAAGTGGACGAAAGCGAATCGATGGACTGGACCTCGCTGCGTTCGCGCATCGCCACGCACGGCATGCGCAACTCGAACTGCATCGCGATCGCACCGACCGCGACGATCTCGAACATCATCGGCGTGTCGGCGTGCATCGAGCCGACGTTCCAGAACCTGTACGTGAAGTCGAACCTGTCGGGCGAATTCACGGTGGTCAACGACTACCTCGTGCGTGATCTGAAGGCGCGCGGCCTGTGGGACGAAGTGATGGTCTCCGACCTGAAGTACTTCGACGGCACGCTCTCGCGCATCGACCGCATCCCGGCCGACCTGCGCGCGATCTACGCCACGGCGTTCGAACTGGACGCGAAGTGGGTCGTAGAAGCGGCGGCGCGGCGCCAGAAGTGGATCGACCAGGCGCAATCGCTGAACATCTACATGGGCGGCGCGTCGGGCAAGAAGCTCGACGAGGTCTACAAGCTCGCGTGGCTGCGCGGCCTGAAGACGACGTACTACCTCCGCACGATGTCGGCGACGAGCGTCGAGAAGTCGACGGTGGCGCACGGCGCGCTGAACGCGGTGCCGTCGGGCGAGTCGGGCAATGGCGCCGGCGGCGCGTCGGGTGCGGGCTACAACGGCGGCATGAACATGGGCGGTTCGTCGGCTGGCGGCTTCAACGCGGCAGCGGCGACGGCTCCGGCAGTCGCGGCAGCGCCGGAAGCGGATGGTCCGGTCTGCATGATGCGTCCGGGCGATCCGGGCTTCGACGAGTGCGAGGCTTGCCAGTAAGCGTCGGCATTCTGCAAGCACCGGCCGGGTGAATGCCAGGTCGGCGCAAGAAGCAGACGCGTAGCTAACGGAAGTGGTGGAAGAGTCGGGCCGGTACTGGAATCGGTTCTCAGACGTCAGACAGACGACGTCGCGAGGAAGGTTCCGATACCGGCCCGATTCGTTTGGTGCAGCGCAAAGGGCCGCAAGCAAGGCTGGCAGGCGGTCTCAGGCGCGTGAGGCGAAGCGGCTCACCCCCGCGTCCCGCGCGAAATCTCCGACCCGGCTTCGTGTGACAGCCGCGCCGTCACCGGAATCGAGAGGAACGAAAACGCGCCGACCACGAAGAACGCCGGCCAGAAATCCGGCCAGACGATCGTCGCGTGACCTTGCACGCTCTGCGAGATGTCGAGCGTGATGCCGGCGATCGTCACGCCAAGCCCGAGCGACACCTGCTGGATGAAACTCGCGAGGCTCGTCGCGCGGCCGACGTCGCGCGTTTCGATCTCTGCATAGGCGAGGGAGTTCAGGCTCGTGAATTGCAACGCCGGGAAGAAGCCGCCGAGCAGCACCACGGCCCAGATGACCCACGTCGGCGTGCCCGGGAAGAAGAGGCCGCAGGCCGCGATCGCGATACCCGAGAGCGCCGCGTTGACCATCAGCGTGTGCCGGAAGCCGAAGCGGTGCAGCACGCGCGACGCGAGCGAGCGCATGAACATGCCGCCGAATGCGGACGCGCAGGTGATCGAGCCCGACTTGAACGCAGTCATGTGCAGCCCTTCCTGCAGCGCGAGCGGCAGGAGGAACGGTACCGCGCCGAGCCCGATCCGGAAGAGCGAACCGCCGAGCACGCTCGCCTGGAAGGTCGGCACACGGAAGAAACGAAGGTCGAGAAGCGGGCGCTCGGCGCGTCGAGCATGCAGCAGGTAGAGCACGACCATCAGCGCGCCTGCCGCGCACATCGTACCCGCGACGCTGTTCGGCACCAGTTCGCCACCGACGAGCGAGAGCCCGAGCAAGAGCAGCGTGCCGCCGCTTGCCGAGAGGAAGAAGCCGAACCAGTCGAGCCGGCCGGGATGTTCCTCGCGCGAGTTGGCGATGTAGCGGTTCGTCAGATAGATGCCCGCGATGCCGATCGGGATGTTGATGAAGAAGATCAGGCGCCAGTGCAGGTAGGTGGTGATGAACCCGCCGAGCAACGGCCCGACGGCGGGGCCGAGCATCGCCGGCACGCTCAGGTAGTTCATCGCGCGGATGAACTCCGAGCGGCGCACCGAGCGGAAGATGATGATGCGCCCGACCGGCACCATCATCGCGCCGCCGACGCCCTGCACGAAGCGTGCGACGGTGAAGGTGGCGAGAGAGTTTGAGGCCGCGCACAGCAGTGAGCCGACCACGAAGATGCCGATGGCGGTGCGAAAGACGGTGCGGGCGCCGAAGCGGTCGGCGACCCAGCCGCAGATCGGAATGAAGACGCCGAGCCCGAGCACGTAGCTCGTAACGGCGATCTTCAGCGTGACGGGATCCCGGCCGAACGCGCGTGCCATCTCGGGAATGGCCGTCACGATGACGTTCGCATCCACGCTTTCCATGAACATCGCGCACGCGACGATGAGAGGGGCGACGAAAGCTTTGATGGCGAGCGGCATGGAGAATCGATCGAACGTCTCTTCGCGGGGCAGCGGCGATTATGGCATCGATGCGAGGCTGCCGCCGAGGCATTGAGCCGTCGATGGCGCGCGATGATAAGGTGCGCGCCATCGACGACATCGACAGACAGGATGGAAGGACATGGACCCGGAAGATTTGCAACGGCTCGTCACGCAGACGATGCCCTATGGAAAGTTCAAGGGAAGACTGCTCGCGGACCTGCCCGCTCACTACCTCGCGTGGTTCGCACGTGAGGGTTTTCCGCAAGGTCAGCTTGGCCGGCTGCTCGCGCTCATGCACGAGATCGACCACAACAACTTGCGCTCGCTGCTTGAGCCGCTGAGGCAGCGATGACGCGTTGTTGAGCTCGCTGAAGGGCTTGACAAAGGCGCTCGGGACGACATTTGGCGTCGGGATCGGGCCCACAATAGCTTGTGGTCGATGGAATAGAGAGCCCAACATTTAGTGGAATTTCGAGGCCTCGGATGCTACACTTCGGCAACGCGTTTTCGACTCATTGAGGCGTTCAGGCCGCATCGGGCGGTCGCGCCAAGCGATGTCGAAGCGAGCGTTTTCGATGCTGCATCGCTCGTCGTCGAGACCGAAAGCGTCGATGCGAAAACGCAGGTCACCGGCATCGTCGACGCTCACTTCGCATCCGCTTCGACGCGCACTTCAAACGCAGTCATGCAAGGTCGCAAGTCGAAGCATCAAGCACGAAGCAAGGCTCGATGATGAGCACGTCGATCGAGCAGCAACACACATCGCGAGAGGCTTCACACACGATGCGTTGAGCAAAGTGTTGTATGCAGGTAGCAACGCGAACACAAAACAGGAATTTTCATGAGCAAGCTCTTTTATCGCTCATGAAAAGATGGTACAAACCGATCTAAATTGATGGTGAGAATCTATGCTCAACTGGGATGACGAGACCACTGCCGTAGCTCCGTCGAGCGCTTCGCAACAGAACACGTTGCGCAACGCCGCGGGTACGGTTGCCGGCATGCAGCAAGCATCGCGCGCCGGTCATCAAGTTGCTCCTCAAGCAGCACGTCACGCCGCCTCGGCGACCAACATCTTCTCGGACGACTTCGTCGCTCCCGCAGCGGCAACCGCAGGCGCCATCGCCGCAGTCAGCGAAGCGCGCGTCAACGTCGCCGACAAGCGCATCATCAACGGCAAGACCGACGTCAACCAGCTCGTGCCGTTCAAGTACAAGTGGGCGTGGGAAAAATATCTGGCGGGTTGTGCCAACCACTGGATGCCGCAGGAAGTGAACATGTCGCGCGACATCGCCCTGTGGAAGGACCCCAACGGCCTGTCCGACGACGAGCGCCGTATCGTCAAGCGCAACCTCGGCTTCTTCGTGACGGCCGATTCGCTCGCCGCGAACAACATCGTGCTCGGCACGTACCGTCACATCACCGCTCCGGAGTGCCGCCAGTTCTTGCTGCGCCAGGCGTTCGAAGAGGCGATCCACACGCACGCTTACCAGTACATCGTCGAGTCCCTCGGTCTCGACGAGAGCGAAATCTTCAACGCGTACCACGAAGTCGACTCGATCCGCGCGAAGGACGAGTTCCTGATTCCGTTCATCCAGACGCTCACCGATCCCGCCTTCACCACTGGCACGCTCGAAGCGGACCAGAAATTGCTCAAGTCGTTGATCGTGTTCGCCTGCGTGATGGAAGGGCTCTTCTTCTACGTCGGCTTCACACAGATCCTGGCGCTGGGTCGTCAGAACAAGATGACGGGCGCGGCGGAGCAGTACCAGTACATCCTGCGCGACGAGTCGATGCACTGCAACTTCGGCATCGACCTGATCAACCAGATCAAGCTGGAAGAGCCGCAACTGTGGACGCCGGAGTTCCGTGCGGAGATTCGCGAAATTTTCAAGCAGGCTGTCGAACTTGAATATCGCTACGCTGAAGACACCATGCCGCGCGGGGTGCTCGGCCTGAATGCGTCGATGTTCAAGAGCTACCTGCGCTTCATCTGCAATCGGCGTTGTCAGCAGATTGGTCTCGACCCGCTCTTCCCGAACGAGGAAAACCCGTTCCCGTGGATGAGCGAGATGATCGACTTGAAGAAGGAACGCAACTTCTTCGAGACACGCGTGATTGATTATCAAACGGGCGGCGCGCTGACCTGGGAATAACAACAAGCCCAGGACGTGTTGCAGACGGAAATCGATGGGATGCAGGTGCCGCCGCGACCAACGCGAGCATCTGCAGTCAAGGTTTTAGGAGAACGGTCGCCTGATGCAAAGTGCGCCTCGAGGGCCAATGGCCCGACTAGAAGACAGGCGTTTTGCGGACCCTTCAATGGGACGGGCAAACTTCCCCCCGGACAATGCCGGCGGCCTGGCCGCCGGTTCGATCAAGCGATTGCCGGCACCGGAGTTCGGTGTCGACTCAATTTGGCGCGCGGTGCCTCGGGGCACGGCGCGCCTTGCCGTATTCATTAGCGTAAGCAGGTGGGATCAGCGTACGCCGATGAATAATCCGCTTCGCAGCGTGCGCCGTGAGACGCGCTCGCGGGAAGCGGGTTTTGACGAAGGGTGTTGTTTGAACTGACTCTCATCTGAAACCTGAAGGAGAAAATGATGGCACTTGCCAAGAAAAAACCCGCCGCCAAGAAGGCTGCAGCCAAGCCGGCCGTAAAGAAGACGGCCGCCAAGAAGGCGACCGCCGTGAAGAAGGTCGCAGTGAAGAAGGTCGCGGCCAAGAAGGCAGCTCCGGCCAAGAAGGTCGCGGCGAAGAAAGTCGCGGTGAAGAAGGTAGCAGCCAAGAAAGTCGCGGCGAAGAAGGTAGCAGCAAAGAAGGTAGCCGCGAAGAAGGCCCCGGCGAAGAAGGTAGCAGCCAAGAAAGTCGCGGCGAAGAAGGTCGCAGCGAAGAAGGTAGCGGCGAAGAAGGCTCCTGCGAAGAAGGCAGCAGCCAAGAAGGCGCCTGCGAAAAAGGCTGCTGCGAAGAAGGCGCCTGCGAAAAAGGCTGCCGCGAAAAAGGCCCCCGCGAAAAAGGCTGCTGCGAAGAAGGCCCCTGCCGCCAAGAAGGCGCCTGCTGCCAAGAAGGCTCCCGCTGCCAAGAAGGCCCCTGCTGCGAAGAAGGCTCCCGCTGCCAAGAAGGCTGCAGCGCCTGCTGCCACCAAAAGTGCTCCCGATGCAGCAGCGAAAACTGCCGCTCCGGCTGCGAAGAAGGCTCCGGTCAAGAAGGCAGCCGCCGCAAAGAAGAGCGCCCCTGCAGCTCCGGCAACCACCGCCACGACTCCGGCAGCTCCGGCTCCAGCTTCGGCGGTCAAGACGGCGTTGAACCCGGCTGCGGCATGGCCGTTCCCGACGGGCAGCCGTCCGTAAGTACCGGGCAGCACGCAGTATCGCGACACACTCGATGTGTCTCTAGGCCGGGTAGGGCTACCCGGTCAAAACCCGTCGCCGGAGCGATCCGACGGCGGGTTTTTATTTAGCCGCGGCAACTCCCATGCAGCCGTCCGCGATCCGCAGACGCAAAAAAGCGCACGTGCCTTGCGACACATGCGCTCGTGTTTGCCACTGGCCGTCCGCGATCAAGCGCGACGGCCAGCGTCTTTGTCCTTCGCCCGCTCAGTGCGTGACGCGCGTGACTCCGCCGCTCGACAGCAGACGAACCCGCTCGCCGGCCTGGAAGACTTCGCCCGTCGAGGTTTGCGTGATGGCACGCATGTCGCCGTTATCCAGCCGCACGGTGATCTCCAGTCCGTTCTTCACCGCGACGTTGTTCTCCACCGCGTTGCCCGCCACGGCGCCCGCGAGACCGCCGACGATGCCCGTCAGGATCGAGCCGGTCCCGCCGCCGATAGTGCTGCCAGCCACCGCGCCGAGCGCGCCGCCGCCAATCGCGCCGAGGCCGCTCGGCTGCCCGTTGTTCGAACTGATCTTCACGCCGCGCACGCTTTCGACGGTTGCCATGCGCACCGTCTCTTCGCGCTGCGCCTGCGATGCCGTGTAGACATCGGGTGAACTGCTGTTATAGGCGCAGCCGGACATTGCCACCGAGCTGACCAGCGCCACTGCCAGCCCGACACGACTCATGCTTTTCATTCCCTTGCTCCACAAATTACGACAGGCTGGTTCCGAATGCCTGTTTGAAACGCTCTTCGATTTCGGCGCGCGTCGGCGCGTAAGTCTGCGGTCCCTGATGTTCGATTTTGAGCGAGCCCATCAGGCTGGCAAGACGACCGGTCTTCTCCCAGCCAAGCTTGTTTTCGATGCCGTACAAAAGGCCGCCGCGGAACGCATCGCCGCAGCCCGTCGGGTCGACCACCTGTCGCGCCTTCACGACGGGAATCTCCTCGACGCCGTCTTTGTGATGAATCTGCGCACCCAGTTCGCCGCGCGTGACCACCAGCGCCTCGACCCGGCCCGCAATGTCTTCGATCGACCAGCCGGACTTGTTGCTCAACAGCTTGGCTTCGTAATCGTTGACCGCCACGTAAGTGGCAAGTTCAATCATGTGACGAAGCTCCACACCTTCGAGGATCGGCAGGCCCTGGCCCGGGTCGAAGACGAACGGCACGCCGGCCTTCGCGAACTGGTCGGCGTGCTGGCGCATGCCGTCGGCGCCGTCGGGCGCGACGATGCCGAGCGTGATCCCGCGCGCCTCGTCGGCGCGATTCTGGTGCGATTCCATCATCGCGCCCGGGTGGAAGGCGGTGATCTGGTTGTTCGCGAGGTCGGTCGTGATGAAGCATTGCGCCGAGTGCTGCTCGGGCAGCACGCGCACGTATTCCTTCGACAGGCCGAGCGCGTCGAGGCGGTCGAGGTAGAGCTGCGCGTCGGCTTCGCCGAGTGTCGCCATGATCTTCGCGTCGCCGCCGAGCAGCTTCAGTGCGTACGCGATGTTGCCCGCGCAGCCGCCGAAGTTGCGGCGCATCGTCGGCACCAGGAAGCTGATGTTCAGCATGTGCACCTGGTCCGGCAGGATGTGGTCGCCGAAGCGGCCCTGGAAGGTCATGATGTTGTCGTAGGCGAGCGAGCCGCAGATGAGCGTAGCCAAGGCGAACGTCCTTTGAATCGAGTCGGAAAGGGGAAGGCGCATTCGTCAGACTGCGCGAGCAGCCTCACGAATGCGCGGACCGCGAGCGGTCCGCGCGAAAAGTGCTTTTACTTCAGTGCCGCGAGCGCCGCGTCGTAATTCGGCTCGTTCTTGATTTCGGACACGAGTTCGGAATACACGACCTTGTCGTTCGCATCGATCACGACGACCGCGCGCGCCGTCAGGCCCTTCAGCGGTCCGCTCGTGACGTCGACACCGTATGCCTTCGCGAAATCCGTGCCACGGAACGTCGATGCCGTCACGACGTTCTGCAGGCCTTCGGTCACGCAGAAGCGCTTGGCCGCGAACGGCAGGTCGCCCGAGACGACCACGACGGCCGTATTGTCGAGCTTGCCGGCAGCCTCGTTGAATTTGCGCGTGGACGTGGCGCAGGTGGGCGTGTCGAGGCTCGGGACGATGTTCAGCACCTTGCGCTTGCCCGCGAAGTTCGCGAGCTTCACGTCGCCGAGGTCCGCGCCGACGAGCGTGAAATCGGGGGCCTGCTGTCCTGTCGACGGGAAGCTGCCGGCCACGTCGATCGGGTTGCCGCCGAGGGTAACTTGACTCATGTTGCGCTCCTGGATTGCGTCAGATGTTCAGAGGAAAGCGCGCGTCCGCTGGCGGACGCGCGTCGGGGAAAAAAGCGAGGCGTGTTGTACCGCTCTCGAAGTCACGGATAAAAAACCTGCACGCGATAGTTCGCGGCGACCGCGTCGCCCGTGTCGAGCCGCACAATCACCGGCTGCGTGCTGCGCGCGGGCAGGCCCGTGGCGAATATCGTACCCGGACGCGCGTAATCCTGCGGCCAGAGCACGCGGCGAATCGCGATGTTGTTCTTGTCGTCGAGCAATGTGAGCTCGAGCGCCGGATAGGCGAGCGCGACGTCGTACCGGTTGCGCAGCGACAGCTTCAGTTCCAGCTTGTGCGGCCCGTCCACTTGCCTCAGGCCGGAGTTCTCGATCTGCAGGCCGTCGATGTCGCGCGGGGGCGTCACGATACAGCCGAGCTGCTCGCATGCTGTGACGTAGATCGACTGCGCGTGCGGAAAATAGACGATCACGGTCTCGCGCTGCCACCACGCCAGTTGCAGCACCAGCGTCACGGCGAGTACGACGGCGGCCACGCGCCCGGTGATCTTCCAGAACTTCGGTGAGCGCCACGGGGGAACCGTCTCGCGCATGGCGGGATAGGGAGCGGCTTCGCCGTCGCCACGCGCGGAGAAGCCGCCGGAGTCGGAAGGCGGCATGTTGAAGCGCGGTTCGGGATCGGACGGCCATGCGGGACCTGGTGCCGGGCGTTCGGTTTCGTTCGCGGCGCGCCGTGATGGATCGACGAAGGGTTCTTCGCGGGTATCGGCGAAGCGCTCCGCGCCGGCTTCGGGAGGAACGCCGGCCTGCCTTCGCGCCTGCTCTTCCTCGGGACGCTCGACGAACGGTCCCGTGCGCGCGCGGACAAAGCGCTTGCCGCTAGCTTCGTCGGGCGGCGTGACGAACGGTTCGGGGCGCTCATCGAGCGACGGGTCCGCGCGATCTCCCTTCAAGGGTGCCGGCTTCGCTTCGGGTTCGTGCCGGGCCGCGGGTACTGCGGCCGTTTCGTTGCGAGCGAGATCTTCGGCGAACGGCGCGAAGACCGTCTCTTCGCCCGCACCAGCATCGCCCGCGACGAACGACTTCGTATGCGGTTTGCCGAAGGTTTCGAATGCGGCTTCGTGCGGGGTATCGGCGGGTGTTTCTTCTGCAGGAGCATTGGCCGTAACGGATTCACCGGCTTGCGAGCCGCGCCCGCCGGGCGTCAAGGGCGTCTCGGCAACGGGCGGACGCTCGTCTTCCTCGCGCCGCGCGTCCGCAAACAAGCCGGCGGACGCTGCAGTCGCAGCAGGAGCGACTTCATCTCGCGCGCTCGCGTGCCCGATTTCGGCAGGCGCGGCCGGCTCGTCAGGCGCGAGTTCGAACTGATAATGTGCGGCGTCGAAGACTTCCTGGCAATGCCCGCAGCGCACGCGGCCATCGTGAGGCGCGAGCAGATGCGGATCGAGTCGGAATACGGTGTCGCAGTGAGGACAGCGGGTTGCCAGCGCCATGTTTGAGCCGAAGGCCTGATGGCCGGTTCGTGGACGATGGCGCTATTCTAAATGCTTTAGCGTCGAGTTCCGGCGAGGCATACCCAGCCTTCGTGTTCGCGCCAGACGCTAATGTCGATCCACTGCGCATAGACGGCCGCGACTTCGTCGGCCTGCCGCGCAAGAATGCCCGACAGCGCGATGCGCCCGCCCGCCTTCACCTTCGAAGCGAGCATCGAAGCCATCAGTTTCAACGGATTCGAAAGAATATTCGCGACGACGATATCGAACTCGCGTTCAGGGCAATCGTCGGGCAGGCCGTAAGTGACCTCCGCGCGATTGCGCTCGCTGTTCTGGCGAGCCGACTCGACCGCTTGCGGATCGATGTCGATGCCGAACACCGGATTCGCGCCGCACTTCTTCGCGAGGATCGCGAGGATGCCGGAACCGCAGCCGTAGTCGAGCACGGACTGATCGTTCTGAACCGACTGCTCCAGCCACTCCATGCAAAGGCGCGTGGTCGGATGGCTGCCGGTGCCGAACGCGAGGCCCGGATCGAGTTCGAGAATGAGCGCGCCGGGGTCGGGCGCGTCGTGCCAGGACGGCACGACCCAGATGCGCTCGCCGATCGAAATCGGATCGAACTGCGACTGCGTGAGCCGCACCCAGTCCTGTTCCTCGACGTCGCGCACGGTGAAGGAAGGCGTTTGCGCCAGTCCGATTTCGTTCGACGCCGCCGCGAGCAGGACGGCGGGATCGGCGTCTTCCGCAAGCAGCGCGACGACGCGCGAGCGCTTCCACGCGCTTTGCTCGGGCGTGAGTCCGGGCTCTCCGAAGAGCGGCTGCTCGTCGGGCGTATCGGCGTCGGCGTCTTCCACGGATACCGACAGCGCGCCGATTTCGAGCAGCGCGTCCGACAGCGCTTCCGCGTGCTCGCGATTCAGCTCGGCGATCAATTCCCGGTAACTCATCGTCTTTACGCCTCTTCTGCGGCGACTGCCGCCTGGCGCGCGGCCAGCTTGTTTTCGAGGTAGTGGATGCTCGTGCCGCCCTCGACAAACTTCGCGTCGATCATCATCTCGCGATGCAGCGGGATGTTGGTCAAAATGCCCTCGACAACCATCTCCGACAGCGCGATGCGCATGCGGTTGATCGCCTGTTCGCGGGTCGCGCCGTAGGAAATCAGCTTGCCGATCATCGAATCGTAGTTCGGCGGGACGAAATAGCCGTTGTACGCGTGCGAATCGACGCGGATTCCCGGGCCGCCCGGCGAATGCCACGAAGTCAGGCGTCCCGGCGACGGCGTGAACTTGAACGGATCTTCCGCGTTGATACGGCATTCGATCGCGTGGCCGCGGAACTGGATGTCCTTCTGGCGGAACAGCAGCTTTTCGCCGGCGGCGATGCGGATCTGTTCCTGCACGATGTCGACGCCGGTAATCAGTTCCGTCACCGGATGCTCGACCTGCACGCGCGTGTTCATTTCGATGAAATAGAACTCGTTGTTTTCGTACAGGAATTCGAACGTGCCCGCGCCGAGATAGCCCATCTTCTTGCAGGCCTCGGCACAGCGGTCGCCGATGCGGTCGATCAGCCGGCGCGGAATGCCCGGTGCCGGCGCTTCCTCGATCACCTTCTGGTGGCGTCGCTGCATAGAGCAGTCGCGCTCGCCGAGCCAGATCGCGTTGCGAAACGAGTCCGAGAGAATCTGGATCTCGATGTGGCGCGGGTTTTCGAGGAACTTCTCCATGTAGACCTGCGGGTTGCCGAACGCACGGCCCGCTTCTTCGCGCGTCATGTTGACCGCGTTCACGAGCGCTGCTTCCGTGTGCACCACGCGCATGCCGCGCCCGCCGCCGCCGCCCGCCGCCTTGATGATCACCGGATATCCGACGGCGCGCGCAATCTTCACGATCTCTTTAGGATCGTCGGGCAACGCGCCTTCAGAACCTGGGACGCACGGCACGCCGGTCTTGATCATCGTCTGCTTGGCGGTGACCTTGTCGCCCATCATGCGGATCGTTTCCGGGCGCGGGCCGATGAACGTGAAGCCGGATTGCTCGACGCGCTCGGCAAAGTCCGCGTTCTCCGACAGGAAGCCGTAGCCGGGATGGATTGCTTCGGCGTCGGTGACTTCCGCCGCGCTGATGAGCGCTGGCATGTTCAGATAGGAGAGGTTCGACGGTGCCGGTCCGATGCAGACGGCTTCGTCGGCGAGCTTTACGTACTTCGCTTCCTTGTCGGCTTCCGAATAGACGATGACCGTCTTGACGCCCAGTTCGCGGCACGCGCGCTGGATGCGAAGCGCGATTTCGCCACGGTTCGCAATGAGGATTTTTTCAAACATAGCAATTATTCGACTCGTCAACGGGCCGCGTGTGCGGCCCTGGAGGATCGGCGGCGCGTTCTGCCGGACTCGATGCGGCGACGCCAGCGCGACATGCCTGAGTGCTGGCCTGACGCCGGAGGCACGCTGTCGAAAAAAGCGCGGCGCGTCCGGCGCGGCATGATGTCGTTCGCTCAGTCGCCGATCAGGAACAGCGGCTGGCCGTACTCGACCGCCTGACCGTTATCGACGAGGATTTCCTTGATGACGCCCGACTTGTCCGCTTCGATTTCGTTCAGGAGCTTCATCGCTTCGATGATGCAGATGGTCTGGCCTTCCTTCACCGTGTCGCCGACCTGCACGAACGGATCGGCGCCCGGCGACGGCGCGCGGTAGAACGAGCCGACCATCGGCGACGTCACGATGTGGCCCTGCGGCGCGACGGCAGCCGGGGTCGCGACCGCGGGTGCGCCTGCAGCGCCGGCGCCCATGTCGCCTGGCGCGCCGAATTGCGGCGCGGCCTGGACCTGGCCTTGTGGCAGATACTGCTGCGGCGCCTGCATGTAGACGGGCGCGGCGTTCTTGACGATGCGAACCTTTCCTTCGCCCTCTGTCACTTCGAGTTCCGAGATACCCGATTCCGAGACGAGGTCGATCAGCGTTTTGAGTTTACGAAGGTCCATCGAAAAATCCCCTTTCAATACTTGGAGACCGGAAACGCATCCGGTGCTTGACTTGATATTTGGGTGATACGTTGCCGGCCGGTCAGCCGCGAAACAGTAAGGCGAGCCTTGCGGACGCCGGCCCGGATGCGCCCAACATGCCGTCCGCGTTCTCCACGCGTTCCCGCGGACGTGCGCCTAGGTTGATGCGAATTGGGCGCACTTTAGCGCCGTTTAGAGAATTTTGTCTAGTTTTACAGGAATTGGATGAATTCCGGCCCGGAACAAATTACCTGACACACGGCGCGTGCGGCAGTATGTTCTTTTAAAATCCCCCAAACAAGCAGCAATTCGGCGCTTTCAGGTGCCAAGTCGCGCTGGCTGATTACAGCGCGTCGAGCGTCTTTTTGAGCTCTGCGAGGTCGACTTCACCGAGTTTTGTCGAACGAACGACGCCTTTTGCGTCGATTACGACGGTAAATGGCAACCCGCCGGCGTCGTCGCCGAAGCGGCGGGCAAGGTCAGCGCCCCCGAATCCCGCGATATAAACCGGGTAGTCGACGGGGACCTTGTGCAGGAAGTCGTTCACGTTCTTTTCGGTGTCGACGCCGAGGCCGATGAACGTGATGCCCTTTTTCTCGTAATCGCGATGCATCGCGGAGAGCGCGGGCATTTCCTTCACGCACGGGCCGCACCAGGACGCCCAGAAGTTCACCACGACGGGCTTGCCCTTGAACGCCGCGAGCGATTGCTGCGTGCCCGCCGCGGGTTGCAGCGACGCACCCCACAACTGGCCGACAGCGTCCGTCGACGGTGCGGCCTCGCTCGTGCCGCCCGTCATCAGATGGCCCGCGTAAAAGCCGCCGCCAGTGGCGGCGATCGCGACGACGAGCGCCGCAAGAATGCGTTTGGAGTTCATTGGATTGCGAGTGAGTGTACGTTCAGTCGTTTAGCCGTTCAGCCGGCGATGCCGAGCGGAGGCGGCGTATCCGGGCCGCCGGAGCGATCGGAGTCGTCGAGCAGCGCGCGCACGGCAGCCGTGTTTGCACGGGCGAGTCGTCCGCGGCCGTCCGCGCGAACCGCGCCGCGCAGGTCATTGGTGTCGTAGAGCGCGATGTGAATGCCGACCGGCTCCTCTGCGCGCGTCGGGCGATTGAGGAAGCTCAGGGTCTCTACGTAGCCGCGCCCGGCGAAGTGCCGAGTCTCGGAGACGTCGTACTGGATATTCGCGTTGAGCAGATAGATCGCGACTTCCTTCGGGTTGTCGCAGAAACATTGCAGATGGACGTCGGAATGTTCGCCGGCCGTGCCGTTGAGCACCGCGCCCGTCAGGTACGGATTGAACTGTTCGAGCCGCAGCATCCAGTCGAGCGCGACTTCGCGCATCCGGCGCAGCACGAGGGGCTGGCTGTCGCTCTGGAAGATCGCCTGGTATTCGCGGATTTCTTCCTCGATCTGGTCGTTATCCGGCAGCCATTCGCCGCCGACCTTCGACTCGCCCACGACCTGCCGCGCCGCCTTGCGCTTCGCGGTGGAGTAGTCGAGCCCGTCTTCGGCGATCATCCGTGCAGCCGCAATCGCGATTTCCTCGCGAACGCGCTGCGGATCGAAATGAGATTTGCGCACCATCTCGGAATAATACTAGAGATTGAAGGGCGGCCCGCTTGGGGGCGGCTGCGCGCACGGGCGCCCGCGCGGACGGCCGCAAAGCCGGTGCGCCGGGCGCCCTCGGTTACAATAAGCGCCTTCTTGCATCTTCGCCGACGGGCGTCCGAAAGCCGCCCGTCCAACGTTTTCCGGGACTGGCGCGTTGGCGCCGACACGCTTTATGCATATCCACATCCTCGGTATCTGCGGCACCTTCATGGGCGGTCTCGCCGTCCTCGCCCGCGAGGCGGGTCACAAGGTCACTGGCTGCGATGCCGGCGTCTATCCGCCGATGAGCACGCAACTCGAAGCGCAAGGCATCGAATTGATCGAAGGCTACGGCGTCGAGCAGCTCTCGCTGGAACCGGACCTCTTCGTGATCGGCAATGTCGTGACGCGCGGAAATCCGCTGATGGAGGCGATCCTCGACCGCGGGCTGCCTTATACCTCCGGGCCGCAGTGGCTCGGCGAGCATGTGCTGGCGGGCAAATGGGTGCTGGCTGTCGCCGGCACGCACGGTAAGACCACGACGAGTTCGATGCTCGCGTGGCTGCTCGAAGAGGGCGGGCTGAATCCGGGTTTCCTTATCGGCGGCGTGCCGCTGAACTTCGGCATTTCGGCGCGGCTGACGGATTCGAGCTTCTTCGTGATCGAAGCCGACGAGTACGACACCGCGTTCTTCGACAAGCGCTCGAAGTTCGTCCACTACCGGCCGCGCACGGCGGTGCTGAACAACCTCGAATTCGATCACGCCGACATCTTCCCCGATCTCGCCGCGATCGAAACGCAATTCCATCATCTCGTGCGCACCGTGCCGGGCGTCGGGCGCATCGTCACGAACGGCCGTGAAGCCGCGCTCGAACGCGTGCTGACGCGCGGCTGCTGGTCGGGCGTGGAACGCTTCGGCGTCGAAGGAGGCTGGCAGGCGCTGCCCGCCTCCGACGGCGCGCCCGTCGACGAGCAATTCGCCGTCTACTGGGAAGGCGAGCGGCTCGGTGTCGTCGACTGGCAGGTGCAGGGCGAGCACAACCGCATGAACGCGCTCGCGGCGCTTGCGGCGGCGCGCTCGGTCGGCGTGCCGCCGTCGCAAGCGATCAAGGCGCTCGGCAGCTTCCGCAACGTGAAGCGGCGCATGGAAGTGAAGGGCAGCGTCGACGGCATCACGGTCTACGACGACTTCGCCCACCATCCGACCGCGATTGAAACCACGGTCGCCGGGCTGCGCACGCGCGTCGCGGGGAAAAACAGCGACGGAAAACCGGCGCGCATTCTCGCCGTGCTGGAACCGCGCTCGAACACGATGAAGCTCGGCACGATGAAGGCGCAATTGCCGTCGAGTCTCGCCGATGCCGATCTCGTCTTCGGCTACGGCGCGCGCGAAGGCCGCGACAAGCTCGGCTGGGATCTCGCCGAAGCGCTCGCGCCGCTCGGCGCGAAGGCGCAGGCGTTCAACGAAATCGATCAGTTGGTCAAGGCGGTCGTCGCCGCCGCACAGCCGGGCGATCACGTCCTCGTGATGAGCAACGGCGGATTCGGCGGCGTGCATCAGAAACTGCTGGACGCGCTGTCGGCGCGCCCCGCCAGGGGCCACGCGTGATTCTCTACCTGCACGGCTTTCGTTCGTCGCCGCAATCGTTCAAGGCGCGCGTGATGCGCGCCCGCCTCGCGGAACTCGGACGGCTCGACGAATGGCAATGCCCGATGTTGCCGGTTTCGCCGCGCGACGCAATCGAGCTCGCCGAAACGCTGACCCATGGCGTCGCTGCCGGCGATGTCACCGTGATCGGCAGCTCGCTAGGCGGCTACTACGCGACGTATCTCGCCGAAAAGCACGGCTGGCGCGCGGTGCTGCTCAATCCGGCGGTCGTCCCGCAGCGCGACCTGAGCCACTACCTTGGCGAGCAGCCGCTGTGGCACGGCGGCGGCAGTGTCGTCGTCACGCCCGGCCATCTGGACGAACTGCGCGCGCTTTCCGTCGAGTCGGTTACGCGGCCCGAGCGCTACTATCTGATCGCCGCAACCGGCGACGAAGTGCTCGACTACCGCACGATGCTCGACCACTACCCGAACGTGCGAACGACGCTGATCCAGGGCGGCGATCACGCGATCAGCGATTTTCCGAAGTATCTGGATCAGGTGATCGCGTTTTGCGCGCCCCGGCCGCCGGCGACGATGGCGTCCGCGGCGGCCTGAACGCGGCCTGAGCGCGGCGACGCCGTCACGCGCGGGGACGGCAAAACGGCGACCAGACGGTGCCTGCTGCGCGAAAACCGGCGTCGAACTTCCGCGCGGTTTTTGCGTTGCCCTAAGCTAAATCCAATGACGGCGAGCCAGTTCGGCGCGCCGCTCCACAGTCTTACGAGAGTATTGAGTGAACGTCTTCTTCGAGGAATCGGGTAGTTTCAAGGCCGGCGCGGTGCTGTCCAGGCAGGGCGACGCGTTCCAGGTCGAGTTGCCGGGCGGGCGGCGGGCGAAGGTGCGCGCGAAAGACGTGCTGATCGAGTTCGAGAAGCCCGCCGCCGCCGACCTGATGAAGGAAGCCGACACCGTCGCGCAGGAGATCGATCTCGATTTCCTGTGGGAATGCGCGCCCGACGAGGAATTTCCGTTCGCGACGCTCGGCGCCGATTATTTCGGCGACAAGTTCGGCGCCGTGGAGCGCGCTGCGCTCGTCTTGCGGATGCACGGCTCGCCGGTGTATTTCCGCCGCAAGGGCCGAGGGCAGTATCAGCGCGCGCCGCAGGAACAGTTGCAGATGGCGCTCGCGTCGCTGGAGAGGAAGCGCCAGCAGGCGCTCGTCCAGGCGGGCTACGAAGAGGAACTGAAGGCGGGCAAGCTGCCCGAAGCGCTCGCCGGCCGTGCGATCGGCCTGCTTACGAAGCCCGACAAGAATTCGATCGAGTACAAAGCGCTCGAAGCCGCCGCCGCCGCGCGCGGCATCTCGCAGGCGCGGCTGATGCTCGAATGCGGCGGGATTCCGTCGGCGCGCTCGCTGCACGAGGCGCGCTTTCTCTCGGAATTCTTCCCGCACGGCGTCGGCTTCCCGGCGGTTCAGTTGCCCCCGCTGCCCGAAGATCTGCCGGAAGCGGACGTCGAAGCGTTCTCCATCGACGATGTCACGACCACCGAAATTGACGACGCCTTCTCCGTCGAGCATCTCGCCGACGGGCGTGTGCGGATCGGCATTCACATCGCGGCGCCGGCGCTCGGCATTACGCGCGGCGACATGGTCGATGCGATCGCGCGCACGCGCCTCTCGACGGTCTACATGCCTGGCGACAAGATCACGATGTTGCCCGACAGCGTCGTCGAGGCGTTCACGCTCGCCGAAGGCGGCCTGCGCCCGGCGCTCTCGCTCTACATCATCGTGAATCGCGAGACGCAGGAAATCGTCGCCACCGAAACGCGCGCTGAACGCGTATTCGTGAAGAGCAATCTGCGCCACAACCATCTCGACGAATTCGTCACGGAAGAAACGCTCGCGAACGGCAGCGGCGAGTATGCGCACAAGGAAGACATCGCGGTTCTGTGGCCGCTTGCGCAGGCGCTCTTCGAAAAGCGCCAGGAAGCGCGATCCACGTACGGCCTCAAGCGCGAAGTGCAGCGCAACAACGACTTCAATTTCTACGTCGAAGGCGAGCACATCACGATCACGCCGCGCCGCCGCGGCTCGCCGCTCGACCTGATCGTCGCGGAACTGGCGATTCTCGCGAATTCGTCGTGGGGCGCGTTTCTCAACGATCACGGCGTGCCGGGCATCTATCGCTCGCAGCGCGGTTTCGGCGGCCCGGGCCCGAAGCGCACGCGCATGCAGACGACGCCCGCGCCGCACGAAGGGCTCGGTGTCGCGCAATATGCGTGGAGCACGTCGCCGCTGCGCCGCTACGTCGATCTGGTGAACCAGTGGCAGCTGCTCGCGTGCGTGCAGCACGGCGTGATGGCGAAGCTCGCCGCGCCGTTCAAGCCGAAGGACGCGGATCTCTTCGCTGTCGTGCAGGGCTTCGACGACACCTATTCCGCCTACGCCGATTACCAGCGCCGCATGGAATATTTCTGGTGCCTGCGCTGGCTCAAGCAGGAAAACCGCAAGCAGGTGCAGGCGTCGGTGGTGAAGGACGACCTCGTGCGCCTCGACGAAATCCCGCTGATCCTGCATGTGCCGGCGCTCGGCGTGCACGCGCGCGGGACGAAGGTGATGCTCGACGTGATGTCGATCGACGAACTGACGGTCGAGGCTTCGTGCCGGCTTCTGCACGTGATCGACGCGCCGTCGTCGGCGGCGGTCGAGGTGGAAGAGCCGGAAGAGGAAATCATCGAAACCGACGATCTCAGCGCACAGAGCGAAGCCGAAGCGCAGGCGGAAGCCACGCCGGACGCATCCGCCGAAAGCCCCGACACCCCCGAACAACCCTCGTCCGACGCCACGGAGCCGACGCGATGAACAAGGAACGCTACGCCGTCATCGGCAATCCGGTCGAACACAGCAAATCGCCGTGGATTCACGCGCGCTTTGCCGAGCAGACGGGCGAGCCCGTCGAATATGGACGCATTCTCGGCACGATCGGCGGCTTTGAAAACGATGTGCGCACGTTCATCGCAGCGGGCGGGCGCGGCATGAACGTGACCGTGCCGTTCAAGCTCGACGCCCATGCGTTCGCCGATTCGCTCACGCCGCGCGCAGCGGCGGCGGGCGCGGTGAACACGCTCAAGTTCACCGCAGAAGGCGTGCGCGGTGACAACACCGACGGCGTCGGCATCGTGCGCGACATCGAGCAGAACCTCGGCGTGCGGCTCGAAGGCGCGCGCATCCTGCTGCTCGGCGCGGGCGGCGCGGCGCGCGGCGTCGTACTCCCGATGTTCGAGAAGAAGCCGGCCGCGCTCACCATCGTCAACCGCACGGCGGCGAAGGCGCATCAGCTCGTCGACCGTTTCGCCGATGCCGCCAGCGCCGCTTCCGTGCGCTTCTCGGGCGGCGGCGCGGAGATCGTCGAAGCCGGGCCGTACGACGTCATCGTGAACGCGACGGCGGGCAGCCTCGACGCCGCGCTCCCCGATTGCGACGACAACGCGTTCGGCCCCGGCACGCTCGCCTACGACATGATGTACAGCCCCAAGCCGACCGTCTTCATGCAGCACGCGGAATCGCTCGGCGCGCGCGTGTCGGACGGGCTCGGCATGCTGGTCGAGCAGGCGGCGGAATCGTTTTTCGTGTGGCGCGGCGTGCGGCCGGACGGCGGCGCGGTGCTGCGCGAGTTGCGCCAGGTGCTGACCGCGAAGGCCTGAGCCCCTCATCCACCGGACCGCGCGCATGGCCTCCCCGACGATGACACGAGCGAAACCCGCGGCCCGTCTCGGCCCGGCGCGCTGGATCGCATACGGCATCTCGGTGCTCGGCATCGCGCTCTTCGCAACGCAGCTCTTCTACTTCGTGCAGATCGGCATCTGGACGACGGTGAATCCGTCGTCGACCGCGTTCATGCGTTCCGACGCCTGGCGGCTCAAAGCGGAGCGGCCGGATTTGTCGGTACAGCGCACATGGGTTCCGTACGACCAGATCTCGCGCAACCTGAAGCGCGCGATCATCGCGTCGGAGGATGCGAACTTCGCGAGCAACAACGGCTACGAAACCGACGCCATCCTCCAGGCGTGGGAGAAGAACAAGGCGCGCGGACGGATCGTCGCGGGCGGCTCGACCATCTCGCAGCAGCTTGCGCGCAACCTTTTCCTGTCGCGGGAGAAGAGCTATATCCGCAAGGCGCAGGAACTCGTCATCACCGCGATGCTCGAGTTCTGGATGGACAAGGAACGCATCTTCGAGATCTATCTGAACTCGGTCGAATGGGGCAATGGCGTCTATGGCGCCGAAGCGGCCGCGCATTATTACTACAAGACGTCAGCGGCGAAGCTCACGGCGTGGCAGAGCGCGCGGCTCGCGGTCATGCTGCCGCGGCCGCGATATTTCGACGAGCATCGCAATTCGGCTTATCTCGCGCAGCGCACCCGGATCATCGCGAAACGCATGGGCGCCGCCGAGTTGCCGGAATAGCTTTTTTAGCCGGTCGACGCTAAACGCATAAAGCCCTGATTGGTCAGGGCTTTTTTTCGTTTTCTTGCTGTTTCCTTACGCGGTGACTCCCATTATCTGAACACTGCAATCACATATTGAATATTCGAGACGGTCGGAACTAGAATCCGTCCACAGCCTGAACGGCACCTGCGACGCGGCGCGATGTTTCATCCGCCGCGCGACGAAAAGAACGGAGACACATCATGCAATCGATCGCCCGCCTGCGTCCGCAGGTCGCTTCGGCTCATTCGGCCACTTCTCATCGAGCATCCCGCGCGACTGCGCAGCGCCACGCCTGACGCCGCGGCGGCACGGTCCAACGAGCACGAGCGCCATGAACAAATCACCGAATACCGATATCGACGTCGCCGGCGGCACGGTCACGCCGGACCCCGCGCAGCAGCCGAAGGCCGCCGCGAAACCGGCCGGCCGCGATCCCGACGCGCTCGCGCTGCCAAGCGCGCTCGTCGACATCACGCCACAGCAGGCGGGCACGCAGACGCTCTTGCGCGGCCTCGCGATTCTCGAAGCTGCCGCGAACGGCGCGCGCGACCTGCGCGCGTTCGGCGCGGCGCTCGGCACGACGCGCAGCACGACACACCGGCTCGTCAGCTCGCTCGTGCAGGCGCGCTATCTGCGCCAGGTGCAGGGCGGATACCTGCTCGGGCCGAAGCTGATCGAGCTCGGCACGATTGCGCTGGAACAGATGCCGCTCACGGCGGTGGCGCGCCCGCATCTGGAAGCGCTCGCCGAGCACACGCACGACACGATTCACCTCGGCGTGCGCGACGGCGACGACGTCCTCTACATCGACAAGATTCCCGGCACGCGCGGTCTGGAAATGCGCTCGCGCGTCGGGCACCGGATGCCGCTCGCGTCGACCGGCATCGGCAAGGCGATGATGCTCGACCTTCCGCACGACGCGTGGACCAGGCTGCTGGAAGCGTCGCATCGGGCGCTCGCGGGCGCGAGCTTCAAGCCCGACAACCGCCCCGACATCGACATCTTCACGCAGCGCATGACGCGCTACGCGCAAGGCGGTTTCACGTTCGACCTCGAAGAAAACGAGGCGTCGATCCGCTGCGTCGCGGCACCGGTGCGGGATGCGTCGGGAGCGATCGTGGCGGCGCTGTCGGTGGCGAGCACGATTCCGTACATGCCGCACGACCGGATGGAAGAACTGATCCCGGTCGTGCAGCGCGAAGCGCGCGCGATCTCGGAAGAACTCGGCTGGCGCGTGCCGCAGCCGACCACGCGCAGGATCAAGCGATGACCGGCGCCGATACAAACGCCGACGCCGCATTGGTCGCGCTCGACTGGGGCACGACCGCGCTGCGCGCCTACCTGCTCGGCGGCGACGGAGCGGTATTGGATACGCGGGCGTCGGCGGCGGGAATCATGAACCTGCCGGCGGGCGGCTTCGACGAGGCGTTCGACGAAACCTGCGGCGCGTGGCTCGCGGGCAACGCGCAACTGCCGGTGATCGCGGCAGGTATGGTCGGCAGCGCGCAGGGCTGGCTGGAGGCGCCTTACATCGAGACGCCCGCCGATGCGCCGGCGCTTGTAAACGGCATCGTGAAAGTGAAGGCGGCGAACGGCGCGACGGTGCATATCGTGCCCGGCGTGCTGCAGGCAGGCGCGATGCCGAACGTGATGCGCGGCGAGGAAACGCAGATCTTCGGCGCGCTCGCCGGCGACGCCGCGCTCGAAAGCGAGCCGCACGGCGCGCTGATCGGCCTGCCGGGCACGCATGCGAAGTGGGCGTTCGTGTTCGGCGGGCGTATCGAGCGCTTCTATACGTTCATGACCGGCGAGACCTTCGGCGCGCTGCGCGATCACACGATCCTCGGTCGCACGATGCGAGCGAACGACCAGCACGATGCCGAGGCGTTCGTGCGCGGCGTCGATACCGCGAAGGACGCCGGCCACGCGGGTCTTCTCGCGACTATCTTCAGCACGCGCACGCTCGGGCTCACCGGACAGCTCGCGCCGGAACAGCAGCCGGACTATCTCTCCGGCTTGCTGATCGGCCACGAACTGCGCGGCCTGAACGAAGTGCTCGTGCGCGAGCATTCGACGCTCGCCGGCAAGACGCTGCGCTTGATCGGCAACGATGCGCTGTGCGAGCGATATCGCGCGGCACTTGCCCGCTTCGGCTGCCACGACACCAAGACCGTCGCGCAGGCGACCGAGCGCGGTCTCTTCCGGATTGCAGCGCAGGCGGGGCTCGTGACATCCGCCGCCCGCACAAGTTGAAAGGAGCAACGCCCATGCAGCCTCATATCAACCTGCCCGCGCCCTACGCGCCGCACGCCGGACTCGATGCCGCGTTCAGCGCGTGTCCGCTGATCGCGATCCTGCGCGGCGTCACTCCCGCCGACGCCGCCGACCACGGCCGCGCGCTGTACGAAGCGGGCTTTCGCATCGTCGAGGTTCCGCTCAACTCGCCGCAGCCGTTCGACAGCATCGCGGCGATCCGTCAGGCGCTGCCGCCCGATGCGATCGTCGGCGCGGGGACGGTGCTGCATTTCAGCTTCGTCGATCAGGTGAAGGCGGCCGGCGGCGAGCTGATCGTGATGCCGCACAGCGACGCCGATGTCGTGCGCGCGGCGAAATCGCACGGCATGGCCTGCGCGCCGGGCGTCGCGACGCCGAACGAGGCGTTTCTCGCGCTGAAGAACGGCGCCGACGTGCTGAAGATGTTCCCCGCCGAACAACTCGGCCCGGAAGTGGTAAAAGCGTGGCGCGCAGTGATCGCGTCGGCCGTGCCGCTCGTGCCGGTCGGCGGAATCGCGCCGGACAACATGGGGCCATTCCTGACGGCGGGCGCGAACGGCTTCGGTCTCGGCTCGGCGCTGTACAAGCCGGGGCAGAGCGCCGCCGTCACCGGATCGCATGCGAAGGCGTTCATCCGCGGCCTTCAGATCGCGCGGGGCGAAAAGAAATGAAGCGGCTCGCCGGCAAGGTCGCGATCGTCACCGGCGCGGGTCGCGGAATCGGCGCGGCGATCGCGCTCGCGTTCGCCCGCGAAGGCGCGTCGGTCGTGCTGGCGGAACTCGATGTCGGGACGGCGCGCGAGACGGCTGCGCGCATCGCGGACGAAACCGGTTCGCAAAACGTGCTCGCGGTAGAGACCGACGTCACACAGAGCGTTTCGGTGCAACGGGCGGTGGCGCAGGCGGAGCAGGCGTTCGGCCCCGTCGACACGCTCGTGAACAACGCGGGCATCAACGTCTTCCGCGACCCGCTCACGATGACCGACGACGACTGGCGCCGCTGCTTTGCCGTCGATCTCGATGGCGTCTGGAACGGCTGCCGCGCGGTGCTGCCCGGCATGGTCGAGCGCGGCACGGGGAGCATCGTGAACATTGCTTCGACGCACAGTTTCAAGATCATTCCCGGCTGCTTTCCGTATCCGGTCGCGAAGCACGGCGTGATCGGCCTGACGCGCGCGCTCGGCATCGAATACGCGCCGAACAACGTGCGCGTGAATGCGATCGCGCCGGGCTACATCGAAACGCAGCTGACGCACGACTGGTGGAACGAACAGGCCGATCCGGCCGCCGCGAAGCAGGCGACGCTCGATCTGCAGCCGATGAAGCGCATCGGCCGTCCGGAGGAAGTCGCGATGACGGCGGTGTTCCTTGCATCGGACGAGGCGCCGTTCATCAACGCGAGCTGCATCACTGTGGATGGCGGGCGTTCGGTGCTTTATCACGATTGATTGAGAAAGAAAGCAGTGACGCACTGGCCGTGGTGCGGCATGGGACCAGAGTAAGCGCATGGGACCAGAGTAAGCGCTAATGCGCCGACTCTGGTCGACAACGCCAAACCTGGTCGACAAAAAAACGCGGCCACACACCTTCGTAGCGCTCGTCAAAACAGCGCATGGACTTGAGACATACGTCAGGAGACACAAAGATGAAACGCAGAATATTCCTCACGCTGGTTGCCGCGACCACCGCCGCAAGCGCCACCATGCTCGCCGCACCGGTCGCGCAGGCCGCCGACGAGCAGATCAAGATCGGCTTTATCGTGAAGCAGCCCGAAGAGCCGTGGTTCCAGGACGAGTGGAAGTTCGCCGAAATCGCCGCGAAGGAGAAGGGGTTCACGCTGGTGAAGATCGGCGCGCCGTCGGGTGAGAAGGTAATGAGCGCGATCGACAACCTCGCCGCGCAGAAGGCGCAGGGCTTCGTGATCTGCACGCCGGACGTGAAGCTCGGGCCGGGCATCGTCGCGAAGGCGAAGGCCGACAAGCTCAAGATGATGACGGTCGACGACCGCCTCGTCGACGGCGCGGGCAAGCCGATCGAGTCCGTGCCGCACATGGGCATCTCGGCTTACAACATCGGCAAGCAGGTGGGCGAGGGCATCGCCGCCGAGATCAAGAAGCGCGGCTGGGACATGAAGGACGTCGGCGCGATCGACGTGACCTACGAACAGTTGCCGACCGCCCATGACCGCACGACGGGCGCCGCCGACGCGCTGGTCGCCGCGGGCTTCCCGAAGGCGAACATCATCATGGCGCCGCAGGCGAAGACGGACACGGAAAACGCGTTCAACGCCGCCAACATCGCGCTGACGAAGAATCCGCAGTTCAAGCACTGGGTTGCTTTCGCGCTGAACGACGAAGGCGTGCTCGGCGCGGTGCGCGCAGCGGAAGGCCGCGGTTTCAAGGCGGACAACATGATCGGCGTCGGCATCGGCGGGTCGGATTCGGCGCTGAACGAGTTCAAGAAGCCGAACCCGACCGGCTTCTTCGCGACCGTGATCATCAGCCCGAAGCGCCACGGCGAGGAAACCTCCACGCTGATGTACGACTGGATCAAGGACGGCAAGGAACCGCCGAAGCTCACGCTCACGAGCGGCATGCTCGCGACCCGCGACAACGTCGCGGAAGTGCGTGAAAAAATGGGCCTCGCGTCGGCGAAATAAGGGTCCGGTGTCAAGGTGAAAGAAAGGCCGCTCTTGCATGGGTCCAGAGTAAGCGCTAAAGCGCTAGCTCTGGTCGACACGAGCGGCCTTGCAGAATTCAGGAGGCGATGTGTCAGCGACGCTGCGTTTTGACAATATCGGCAAGGTGTTTCCAGGCGTGCGCGCGCTCGACGGCGTGTCCTTCGACGTCCACGCCGGCGAAGTTCACGGCTTGATGGGCGAGAACGGCGCGGGTAAATCGACCTTGCTCAAGATTCTCGGCGGTGAGTACCAGCCCGATTCGGGCCGCGTGCTCATCGACGGCAACGAGGTGCATTTCCCGAGCGCGGCCGCATCGATTGCGGCCGGCATCGCGGTGATTCACCAGGAACTGCAATACGTGCCCGATCTCACGGTCGCCGAAAACCTGCTGCTCGGCGCGCTGCCGAGCACGTTCGGCTGGGTGAACAAGCGCGAGGCGAAAAGGCACGTGAAGGAGCGCCTCGTCGCGATGGGCGTCGATCTCGATCCGAACGCGAAGTTGAGGAAGCTTTCCATCGCGCAGCGGCAGATGGTCGAAATCTGCAAGGCGCTGTTGCGCAACGCGCGCGTGATCGCGCTCGACGAGCCGACCAGTTCGCTCTCGCACCGCGAGACCGAAGTGCTTTTCAAGCTCGTGCGCGACCTGCAGGCGGACAAGCGCGCGCTCATCTATATCTCGCACCGCATGGACGAGATCTATGAGCTGTGCAACACCTGCACGATTTTCCGCGACGGCCGCCTGATCGGCTCGCATCCGAAGCTCGCGGAAGTGCGGCGCGACACGCTCGTCGCGGAAATGGTGGGCCGCGAGATCAGCGACATCTACGACTACAAGCCGCGCGAACTCGGTCCGGTGCGCTTTGCGGTCGCGGACGTGGAAGGACATGCGATCAAGAGTCCGGCGAGCTTCGAAGTGCGGCGCGGCGAGATCGTCGGCTTCTTCGGGCTGGTCGGCGCGGGGCGCAGCGAACTGATGCACCTCGTCTACGGTGCGGACAAGAAGAAGGCCGGCACGATCGAACTCGACGGCCGTCCGATCAAGGTGCGCAGCACCGGCGAGGCAATCAGGAACGGCATCGTGCTGTGTCCGGAGGATCGCAAGGAAGAAGGCGTGATCGCGATGGCGACGGTCGCCGAGAACATCAACATCTCGTGCCGCCGTCATTACCTGCGCGCGGGATTCTTCCTCGACCGCAAGAAGGAAGCGCAGACGGCCGAGCGTTTCATCAAGCTCCTGAAGATCAAGACGCCGACGCGCAAGCAGAAGATCCGCTTCCTGTCGGGCGGCAACCAGCAGAAGGCGATTCTTTCGCGCTGGCTCGCCGAGCCCGACCTGAAGGTCGTGATCCTCGACGAGCCGACGCGCGGCATCGACGTCGGCGCGAAGCACGAAATCTACAACGTCATCTATCAGCTGGCCGAGCGCGGCTGCGCGATCGTGATGATTTCGTCGGAACTGCCGGAGGTGCTCGGCGTGTCGGACCGGATCGTCGTGATGCGGCAGGGGCGGATCGCGGGCGAACTGCCGCGTGCGAAGGCGAACGAACAATCGGTGCTGAGTCTCGCGCTGCCGCAGTCGGATACGACGGCAATAGCAGCCTGAACAGGTTCAAAGGAACACGGAGCGAATCATGGAAGCAAGAGAAAACATCGTCAGCCAGGCGAGCGAGTCGGTCGCGAACGCGCTGATCCCGCAGAAATCCGACAAGCAGAAGTGGTGGCAGCAAATCACCGAATACAGCCTGATCGTCATCTTCATCGTGATGTTCGTGACGATGTCGGCGACGGTCGATCATTTCTTCTCAATCGAGAACATGCTCGGCCTCGCGCTGTCGATTTCGCAGATCGGCATGGTCGCCTGCACGATGATGTTCTGCCTCGCGTCCCGCGATTTCGACCTCTCGGTCGGCTCGACCATCGCGTTCGCCGGCGTTCTCTGCGCGATGGTGCTCAACGCCACCGACAACACCGCCATCGCGATCGTCGCGGCGGTCGCGGCGGGCGCGGTGATCGGCTTCGTGAACGGCGCGGTGATCGCCTACCTGCGGATCAACGCGCTGATCACGACGCTCGCGACGATGGAAATCGTGCGCGGACTCGGCTTCATCGTGTCGCACGGGCAGGCGGTGGGAGTGTCGTCGGATACCTTCATCGCGCTCGGCAGTCTCGCGTTCGCCGGCATCTCGCTGCCGATCTGGGTGACGCTTGCGTGCTTCATCGTTTTTGGCGTCATGCTCAACCAAACGGTGTATGGTCGCAATACTTTGGCGATCGGCGGCAATCCGGAAGCGTCGCGGCTCGCGGGGATCAACGTCGAGCGCACGCGCGTCTGGATCTTCATGATCCAGGGCGCCGTGACCGCGCTCGCGGGCGTGATCCTCGCCTCGCGCATCACCTCGGGCCAGCCGAACGCCGCGCAGGGCTTCGAGCTGAACGTGATTTCGGCGTGCGTGCTGGGCGGCGTGTCGCTGCTGGGCGGCCGGGCGACGATTTCGGGCGTGGTGATCGGCGTCCTGATCATGGGCACGGTCGAGAACGTGATGAACCTGCTCAACATCGACGCGTTCTATCAGTACCTCGTGCGTGGCGCCATTCTGCTGGCTGCCGTGCTGCTTGACCAGTTGAAGAACCGCGGCTCGCGTGACTAATTCATCAGAGGGATAAAGCATGGCATCTTCCATCGACAGCGCCTACGCGCGCTTTCCCAGCCTCGCCGGCAAGACGGTGCTGATCACCGGCGGCGCGACCGGCATCGGCGCGGCCTTTGTCGAGCATTTCTTCGATCAGGGCGCGAAGGTCGCGTTCTTCGACATCGATACCGACGCGGGTGAGGCGCTCGCCGACCAGTTGGGCGCCGATCTGCCGGAAGGCCGCTATCGGCCGATGTTCCTGCGCGTGGATCTGACCGACATCGACGCGCTCAGGAAGGGCATCGCCGATGTGCGCAGCGCGCTCGGCCCGATCGGCGTGCTCGTGAACAACGCGGCGAACGACAAGCGCCACAAGATCGAGGACGTGACGCCCGAGTCCTACGACGCGGGCATCGCGGTGAACATCCGTCACCAGTTTTTCGCGGCGCAGGCCGTGATCGACGACATGAAGCAGCTCGGCAGCGGCTCGATCATCAATCTCGGCTCGGTCAGCTGGATGCTCAAGAATGGCAACTATCCGGTCTACGTGACGGCGAAGGCGGCGGTGCAGGGCATGACGCGCGGCCTCGCGCGCGACCTCGGACCGTTCAGCATCCGCGTCAACACGCTCGTGCCCGGCTGGGTGATGACGGACAAGCAAAAGCGCCTCTGGCTCGACGACGCCGGCCGCCGTGCGATCAAGGAAGGGCAGTGCATCGACGCCGAGTTGCTGCCCGAGCATCTCGCGCGCGCGGCGCTGTTCCTCGCGTCCGACGACAGCCGCATGATGACCGCGCAGGACGTGATCGTCGACGGAGGCTGGGCGTGATGGACGCGCGCGTGCAGCTTCTGGTCGACAGCCAGTGCGCGCTCGGCGAAGGCGCGACCTGGTGCGCGGCGAGCGGCCGGTTCTACTGGACCGACATTGAAGGCGAACGCCTGTGGCGCTATGATCCGCGCGACCGGACGAGCGTTTCGTTCGCGATGCCCGAGCGGCTGTGCTGCTTTGCGACATGCGCCGATCCAGATTATTTGCTGCTCGGACTCGCGTCGCGGCTCGCGTTCTTCGATCTCGCGACGGGCGAAATTGAAACGATCGTCGAAGTCGAGGCCGGCCTGCCGACGCGCCTGAACGACGGCCGCTGCGACCGGCAGGGCCGGTTCGTGTTCGGCACGAAGCACGATGTCGCGAAGGCTGAGGCGATCGGCGGGTTTTATCGGCTGAACGGGGATTTGTTGCTCGAACGGCTGCCGCTTGCGGACTGCGCGATTTCGAACAGCATTGCGTTCAGCCCGGACGGCACGACGATGTACTACTGCGATTCGCCGACGCGGCAAATTCGCGCATGCGACTACCCGACGTTCGCGCACGATCGACTGTTCGCCGAATTGAGCGACGCCACCGGCGAGCCCGACGGCTCGACAGTCGATCGCGACGGTGGTCTGTGGAACGCGCAGTGGGGCGGCGCGCGCGTCGTGCGGTATGCGCCCGACGGCCGCGAAGCGGCGCGCATCGAAGTGCCGAGCGCGCAGCCCAGTTGCGTCGCGTTCGGCGGCGCGGCGCTCGACACGCTGTACGTGACGAGCGCGCGCGTCGGCCTCGATGAAGAACAACTGCAACGCGACTTGCACGCTGGCGGCGTTTTCATCGCGACGCCCGCTGCGAGCGGGATCGCGGAACCGGTGTTTGCAGGCAAGGCATGAAGAATCCGAGGCGGCGCGCAGATGACGCGCCGCCCACCCGACCCGGCCATGCCGGGCTGTCGCCTCTCGATGGAGCGTGAGACATGACTGTTGCTCGTTCAGCGGAAAGAGTGAATCCTGCGTCGACGTCCTCCACAGCGGCCGCCAACGCGCGGCGCTCCAAACTGGCCGCCGCCACCGAGCCGCCAATACGGCCCGGACCGGGCACCTCCGTCGTCGCGATGGGCGGCGCCGGCATCGAAGGCTGCATCACGCTCGCCAATTCGAATCTGCGGCTCGACGTGGCCCCCGCGCTCGGCGGCGGCATCACGCGTTTCGACTGGCGTCATGAAGGCGCGCTCGTGCCGATCTTCCGGCCGTGCGTTCATCCGAGCGCGGACACCGATCCGAACCAGCTTGCGTGCTATCCGCTGCTGCCGTATTCGAACCGGATCGGCAACGGGCATTTCAACTTCTCCGGGCGCGCGATCGACGTGCCGCGCAATCGCGACGACGAACCGCTGCCGCTGCATGGCGACGGCTGGCTCGGAGCGTGGGAAGTCGAGGAAGAGGAGGCGTCGCGGGTGCGTCTGACGCTCGACCGGAGCGGGGGCAAGCCGTATTCGTATCGCGCGGCGCAGACGTATCGACTGGATGGCGCGACGCTTGTCGTTGCGCTCGATGTCGAGAACACCGGCCGCGAGGCGCTGCCGTTCGGGCTCGGACTGCATCCCTTTCTGATGCGGGAGGCGGACACGGAGCTGTCGGCGGCGGCGGGCGGGTTGTGGCTCTGCGGCGACGACTGGCTGCCGGTGCGGCATGTGCCGGCGCCGCCGGCGTGGCAGTTCGGCGTCGCGTATCCGATGCCGCCGACGATGGTCAACAACGCGTTCACCGGATGGAGCGGGCGGACGAGCGTGTTATGGCCGAAGCGGCGTCTTTCGCTGACGATTTCCGCCAATACGGATTACTACGTGCTGTACGCGCCGCCCGGGGCCGATTACTTCTGTTTCGAGCCGGTCGATCATCCGATCAACGCGGTCAACCTGCCCGGAGGCGGCGAAGCGCATGGGATGACCGTGCTGGCACCGGGGGAGAAGCTGGCGCGGGAGTTCCGGTTCACCGTCGAGCGGACGGGTGAAGCGGTCCGGCGCGGGCGGCCGAGAGCGGCAGCGGGGGCGCGGGGGCGGACGGCGGCACGGTAGCCTCGTCGGAAAGGGGAGGAATTCTCTGCAAAGTAGCCGGGCCACTGGGTGCGAAATGCGGGGAATTATCGTCTCTGTTCGGGCAATGGCCTTTTCAGGTTGTTCAGTAGACTCGTTGCGTAAGAACTTGGACAACGCGCGAATCGATGATGACAGCCTCTCCCTCAGCCTGCAGTGATGAAATCGGCGTTTGCGCCGGCCCGGAATCCAGTGATGGACGCGCGCCCACGGAGGCTTTAGGCCAGCCAGCGCCGGAGCGAACGGCAGTTGCGAGCAGCGACGCTGTCGATCGGGATCTCAAAGCGGCCGAAGTCTTTGAAATGGCAGTCTTGCTTCACGCCGAAGGCGATTTCCGTGGGGCCGAGCCGCTTTATTTGTCGGCGCTCGAACGGCAGCCAGATCACGCCGACGCGAATCACAACTTCGGCGTGCTGTTGATCCAGCAGGAGCGATTGCCCGACAGCCTGTCTTATCTCAAGGCCGCGTGCGACTTGACACCGGATCGCGCGGATTACCGTGCGGTCTATGAAGAGGCGCTCCTGCTCGCCGGCGAGCAGGAGAAGGCTTCGAACCCGATTTCAGGCGAGCCGCTCGACTCACGCTCGACCGCCGCGAATCCGGTCGCGCTCAAGTGCGCCTACGACGAGGTCATCCTGTTTTGTCCGCAGGTAGTGACCGGCGGCCCCGAAGCCATGCATCAACTGGCCTATACCATCAACGCGCTTGGCGGCAACGCGAAGATTGCGTACTACGGGGCGATTTCCCGGACCAGCCTGGCCAACGATCAGGTCGAATGCAGCTATCAACCCGATCCGAACCTCGTCGAGGCCTACGCGGCCTATCAGCCCGTCGTGCTGAGCCGCGCTTCGTTGAAACCGCGCACGCTGGTCATTTTCCCCGAGGTATTGGCCGAAGTCGCGAGAAAAATGACCGCATGCCCCCGCGCCATCTGGTGGCTGTCCGTGGACAATGCCGTTGTTTCGAATCCCAAACTGACCGATAAACAAACCGCCCGCGAAATTCTGGACGAGCCGCAACTGATTCATCTGTATCAGTCGGAATATGCCCGGCATTTCCTGCAACATCACGTCGGGCTGCGCAACCTGTTTCCGCTATTCGACTTCATCAATCGGGATTACATCGAAGAAGGCGAGTCGTCAGCGCGGGAAGCCAGGCGTCATGTGGCGATATTTCCCCGCAAGGGCGGACCTTTGGCCGCGCAATTCGTTGCCTCCGCTCAGGGGATCGATTTCCGGTTACTCCAGAATATGAGCCGTGCCGAAGTTCGCGCCGCATTGCGAGAGTGCGCGATTTATATCGATTTCGGCCATCATCCGGGTAAAGACAGAGTGCCGCGCGAAGCGGCGGCGAGTGGCGCGGTTGTTTTCCTTCATGAGAAGGGGGCCGCTGCGCATTTCGCGGATCATCCACTGGATCGCCGCTATCTGTTCAACACCGGTGACATCGCCAGTGGCGAACTGCTTCGACGCGTCCGGGCTGCCCTGGAAAACCTCGACTTTCACGTCGACCAGCAGCGTTACTACAGGCAGCGCATCCGGCTGGAAGTGTCGGAGTTCGAGCAGCAAACGCGCGCGGCCTTCTTCGAAAACTGAATATCACAGCATGATTCGAGCCTCACGGTTGCTGACGGCTCGAAGTCGCGGAGTTCCAGATGAAAATTTTGATAGTCGGCGCCGGCTTGTTCGGCGCCGTATGTGCGCACGAGTTTGCCAAAGCAGGCCACCGTTGCACGGTCATTGAAAAGCGATCCCACATTGGTGGCAACGTCTTTACTCGATATATTCCGGAAGCGGACTGCCACGAGCACGTGTATGGCGCGCATATCTTCCACACGAACTCGAAAAAGATCTGGGATTACGTCAATCAATTTGCCGAATTCAACCATTACGTCAACCGCGTAAAGGTCGACTGCGGTTCGGGGATATACAGTTTTCCGATCAACCTGTTCACCCTTTACCAGGTGTATGGCGTGCGCACACCCGACGAGGCCCGGGCGCGGCTCGAGCAGGCATTGGTGCCCAACGCGACGCCGGCGAACATGGAAGAATATTGCCTGTCCGCAATCGGGAAGGACCTGTATCAAATCTTTATCGAAGGGTACACGCAGAAACAGTGGGGTCGGCATCCTCGCGAACTTCCCGCCGATGTGGTCAAGCGGCTGCCCGTACGTTTCACATTTGACGACAATTACTTCAACGACCGATATCAGGGAATCCCGGTCGGCGGATATACGGCGATCATCGAAAAAATGCTGGCCGGAGCAGACGTCAGGCTGAACGTCGACTTCAATGCCGACCGTGAAGACTGGATATCCCAGTACGACAAGGTCGTGTACACCGGACCGATCGATGCGTTTTTTGATTATCGGCACGGCACGCTCGAATATCGATCGCTTCGGTTCGAACGCGAGTTACTGCCCGTTTCCGATTTTCAGGGAAACGCCGTGATGAATTATTCGCGCCGGGAAGTTCCGTGGACGCGGATCATCGAACACAAGCATTTCGACATGAAACTGAACGCGCCGAATACGTTGATCACCCGCGAATATCCGGATGCGTGGACCGTCGGGAAAACCGAATACTATCCGCTCAATAACCCGTCGACCGACATGCTTTTCCGTCGATATCGCGACGCAGCGGAGGAGTTGGCGCCGAAAATTCATTTCGGCGGACGCCTGGCTGAATATCGCTATTACGACATGCATCAAATTGTAGGTTCGGCGCTTTCGTTGTGTGACCGGCTGGGTGAGGGCCGATCTTCAATGTGATTTTCCGGTTGCCGCAATGGCATCGTGTAACGCCGTGGCAGGGATTTGCGGGCGGTGCCCCATCGAGCGCGCGGTCTCCGCCCGCCCGCACGTTAAAATGCGTGTCATCTCACCCGGATCGCACGCTTCCATGTCCTTCATCGAATCTCTCAACGCCGCCTGGACGCGCACGCAGTCGCTCCTGTGCGTCGGTCTCGACCCCGAGCCGTCGAAATTCCCCGGCTCGCTGAAGAACCGCCCCGACGCGATCTTCGACTTCTGCCGTGCGATCGTCGATGCCACCGCGCCCTATGCGTCCTCGTTCAAGCCGCAGATCGCCTACTTCGCCGCACATCGCGCCGAAGACCAGCTCGAGCAGCTGATCGCGCACATCCACGAGAAGCATCCCGGCCTGCCGGTGATTCTCGACGCCAAGCGCGGCGACATCGGCAGCACCGCCGAGCAGTACGCGCGCGAAGCCTTCGAGCGCTACGACGCCGACGCCGTCACCGTGAATCCCTACATGGGTTTCGACTCCATCGAGCCGTATCTCGCACATGAAGGGCGTGGCGTGATCGTGCTGTGCCGCACGTCGAATCCGGGCGGCTCGGACCTGCAATTCCTGGAGACGCAGGGCCGCCCGCTCTATCAGGTCGTCGCGCAACTGGCCGCCGAAAAGTGGAACGCGGCAGGGCAACTGGGGCTCGTCGTCGGCGCGACGTTTCCGAAGGAAATCGAAGTGGTGCGCGGGATTGTCGGCGAGATGCCGCTCCTGATTCCGGGCATCGGCGCGCAGGGCGGCGACGTCGAAGCGACGGTGCGTGCCGGACGCACGCCAGCCGGCGCGGGGATGCTGATCAACTCGTCGCGCGCGATCATCTACGCCGGCCGTGACGACGATTTCGCCAGCGCCGCCGCAGAAGCCGCGAAAAAGACCCGCGACACGATTAACCTCTATCGTTAAACCGAAGGGATCGGCGCGAACAGCGCGTCGAGGTCTTCGGCGGAAAACTTCACCGCGCCCGCCGCGTCGTCCGACAGGATGCTCGCGGCGAGCGCCGCCTTCTTCTCCTGCATCGCGACGATCTTCTCCTCGATGCTGCCCGCCGCGATCAGCTTGTAGACGAACACGGGCTTGTCCTGACCGAGCCGGTGCGCGCGGTCGGTTGCCTGGTTCTCGGCGGCCGGGTTCCACCACGGGTCGTAGTGGATCACCGTGTCGGCGGCGGTCAGGTTCAGGCCGACGCCGCCTGCCTTCAGGCTAATCAGGAAGAGCGGCACCACGCCTTCCTGGAAGCGCCGCACCGCCGCCCTGCGGTCGGTCGTCTCGCCCGTGAGCATTGCGTAGGCGATGCCCGCCTTGTCGAGCGCGGCGGCGATGATCGCGAGCATCCCCGTGAATTGCGAGAAGACGAGCACGCGCCGGCCTTCTTCGATCAGTTCCGGCAGCATCGCGAGCAGCAAGTCGAGCTTCGCGGATTCCTCCACGCGCTTCGCCTGCTTCAGTTTCACGAGCGACGGATCGCAGCACACCTGCCGCAGCTTCAGCAGCGCGTCGAGCACGACGATATGGCTGCGCGCGAAGCCGTGCTCGGAAATCGCGGCGCGCACTTTTTCCTGCATCGCCGAGCGCACGGTTTCGTAGAGATCGCGCTGCGCGCCTTCCAGATCGACGGTGCGCACGATCGTCGTCTTCGGCGGCAGTTCCTTCGCCACTTCGTCCTTGCGCCGCCGCAGCATGAACGGCCGGATGCGCCGCGCGAGAAGTTGCCGCCGCACGCTGTCGCCGTCCTTTTCGATCGGGGTGCGCCAGCGTTTGGCGAAATCGCGCTGGCTGCCGAGAAATCCCGGCAGCAGGAAATCGAACTGCGCCCACAACTCGCCCAGGTGATTCTCGAGCGGCGTGCCGGTCAGGCACAGCCGGTGCCGCGCGCGCAGGCTGCGGATGCTCGCGGCCGACTTGGTCGTCGCGTTCTTGACGTATTGCGCCTCGTCGAGGATCAGCAGGTGGTAATCGTGCTGCACGAGCGCTTCGTGATCGCGCCAGAGCAGCGCGTAGGTCGTGAGAATCAGGTCGTGCTCGCCGATCTGCGCGAAGCGGTCGTGGCGTTCCGGCCCGTGGAGGTTCAGCACCCTGAGACCCGGCGCGAAGCGACGCGCTTCCTCGCACCAGTTGTGGACGAGCGTCGTCGGCAGGACGATCAGCGCGGGGCGGTCGAGGCGTCCCGCCTCTTTCTCGGCGAGGATGTGCGCGAGCGTCTGCACGGTTTTGCCGAGGCCCATGTCGTCGGCGAGCACGCCTGACAGACCGTGCTCGCGCAGGAACTGCATCCACGCGAGACCTTCGCGCTGGTACGCGCGCAGCTCGGCGTTCAGGCCCGCCGGCGGCGCCGTCTCGCGCGGGCCGTTCGCGCCTTGCAGCCGCCGCGCGAGTTCGATCACGGCGGTATCGCCGCGAAACTGCCAGCGATGGGTGTCGTCGAGGGCGGCGAGCCGGCCGGCGTCGAGCGCGGGAATGCGCAGCGTCTCGCCTTCGCGCATCCCGCTGAACAGGTCGATCAGCACGCGCACGACCGGCTTCAGCCGGCTCGCAAGCAGGCGCAGCCGCTCGCCGCTGTCCGTGCGCAGTTCGACGCCTTCGTCGTCGGCGATCGAATCGAGCATGCCGGTCAGCCAGCGGCGGTCGCGCCGGAACAGGTCCGCGAGGAGCGGCTCCAGACGCAGCTTGCGCTCGCCCGCCGTGATGCCCATCTCGACGTCGAACCAGCCGTCGCCCGAGCTGTGCGCGCTGCCGTCGATGTCGTCGATCTCGATCACGTTGAAGGTGAAATCGCGCGTCATCTTCACGCGCCAGCCGTCGCGGCGCAGGACCGGCAGCACATCGGCGACGAAGCGCTCCCACGCCTTCGGATCGTTCAGCACGCGCAGGCCCACGGGAAACGGCTTCGGTCCGTACACGTTCTGCAGCGAAAGCTTTTGCAGCCCGGCGTCAGCGAGTTGTTGCAGACGCTCGTTTTCGGCGTCGGCGCGGCGCCTCACTTCGACGAGTTCGTCGCCGCGGCGCTGCAGTTGCGTCGTGGCGCTTTCGGCGTCGACGGTCAGGCCGTCGTAGTCGAAGCCCACCATCGCAAAATCGAGCGAGGTTGCGCGGTGGTCGTATTTGCCGAAACGCGCGACATGCACGGGCAGCGTGTCGAGCGTCAGCACCGGCTCGGGCGCGGTGTCGATCACGCGGATCTCGCCGGAATCGCGCAGCGGCGGCAGGGGCAGCGGCTGCGGCAGCGCGCTCGCGCATTCGCGCAGCGCCTCGGCGACGAGCGGCGCTTCCGCGAGCGAGATTGGCGGCATGCGGAGGTAGTCGGCGAGTTGCCGCGCGGGCATCGGCGCTTCGATGACGCCCGCTTCGCCCGTCTGCGCGTCGAGATACCACGGCGGGTCGGTGGGCAGGATGGCGGCGGCGTCGGGTTCGGCACGCAACACCGGCCGCAGGCGATTACTGGTTTCCGGCATCCAGTCGATGCGGCCCGGACGCGGTGCGCCCTCGCGCATCGCAGCGCCCGCTTCGACCTGGCCTGCCGCGGACTTCTCGAGCCGCGTCAGGAGACGCCCCGTCGCGAGCAGTTTCGAGACGATCGCCGCGCCGTCCGGGCCGCTCAGATAGAAGCGTCCCATCACATCGTTCGCGAGACGGCTCGGGGCGAGCGCGCGCAGGATCGTCAGGTCGTCGTCGGTGACGAACTTCGCAGGATTGGCCAACGCGGCCTGAGTCGCGTTCCATCGTTCGACGTCGCGGATCGAGCCGTCGACTGCCAGGCGCACCTTGAAGATTTTCAGGTCCGGATGGCTGGCGTCATCGGCGGCGGCGAGGAGGTAGACAAGCGCATACGCCGCCTGCGATTTCGATTCGGACGACGCTGCCGTGGTGCGCCGAGTCGATCCGATATGCGCCCGGAACAGCTTGAGCCATTCCGCGAGTTCGGGACGCATGCCGCCCGGCTGAGCGGGATCGGGCTGGACGTCGCTCGTGGATTGGAGGTTCGCGAGCAATACGGCGCCGACGTGCTTGCATCGGTACCCGACCGGGCACGTACACGCATCGTGAAGCTCGATGCCCGAGCGCGAGCGGATGAAAACCAGATTGACCGCGTACGGCGCGCGCTGCGTGCCCTGCACGCGGGCGGTCAGGCATCCGCCGCCCTGCCAGCGCATTCCCGACACGGCTCCGACATATCCGACCGCCTTCGCCACCGTTCTGGCGTCGAGCCAATGAGTGATCTGGGATCGATCGTAGGAAATCGGGGTGGTCGTATCGTTCATTCAGACTAGTTCGTTCGATGCGGCGCGGCCGGCGACCGTTTCCCGCCGAAAGCCGCCGTGGGCGTACGCGTTCGGGCTACCTTTCCCTGCGCTCCAGGAAGAGAAGCAGGCCGCGCAGCGCGTGCGCGGCGGCTTGCGCGCGCACCTGCTCGCGATCGCCCTTGAAGTGCTGCGTCTCGACCGCTGTGTGCAGCCTGTTGCTCCACGCGAACGATACCGTGCCGACCGGCTTCGCGTCGCTGCCGCCGGCCGGGCCGGCGACGCCCGTGATCGACACCGACACCTGCGCGCGGCTGTTGCGCAGCGCGCCCTCGGCCATCGCTTTCGCGACGGGCTCGCTGACCGCGCCGTGCTGCTCGATGAGCGCGGCCGGCACGCCGATCATCTCCGTCTTCGCGAGATTCGAATAGGTGACAAAACCGCGCTCGAACCAGGCGCTGCTGCCGGATATGTCCGTGATCGCGGCCGCGACCATGCCGCCCGTGCACGATTCGGCCGTCGCGAGCATGAGCCGTTCGTCGCGCAGCTTGTTGCCGACGCGGATCGAAAGTTGGTGAACGACGTTATCGGTAGCCATGATGTGTCTCGAAGGAGCCGGAAGAGGGAGCGTCAGACCGTCATGCGCCAGAGCGCGATCACGAGCAAGGTGAAGAAAGCGGCGACGAGGTCGTCGAACATGATGCCGAAGCCGCCCTTGAGATGGCGGTCGAAATGGCGGATCGGCGGCGGTTTCACCATGTCGAAGAAGCGGAACACGATGAACGCCCACAACTGACCGGTGAACGTGACTGGCGTGACGAAGAGCAGCACGAGCCAGAACGCGACGATCTCGTCCCACACGACCGGAGACGGGTCGGCTGTGCCCATCTTCGTCGCGGTGAAGCCGCAGAACCAGCAGCCCGCGACAAAGCCGGCGACGATCAGCGCGCCCCATTCGGCCACGGTCAGATACTGGTTGAACGCGACGAACGACACCCACGCGAAGAGCGTGCCGACGGTGCCCGGCGCGATCGGCGAGAGGCCGCTGCCGAAGCCGAGCGAGAGGATGTGCAGCGGATGCGTGAGCATGAAGCGCGCGCTCGCCCTGCGCGGCTTTCGAGCGGGAGCGGGCGAGTCGCCCGCGATCGTAGGGTCAGTCTGCATGAAAATGGTCGAAGCCTTGCAACGTCAGGGAAAGCGGTGCCCCGCTGCGGTCGTGCCAGGCGATGGACGGCGCGGTTGCGGAAGCATCGGCGATGCGCTCGATTGTACCGATGCGCGTGAGCCGCACGCGTTCGCGCTCGCCGATGGCCGCGATCGTCGCGCGTGCCTCGGCGGGCGCGGTGAAGCACAGTTCGTAGTCGTCGCCGCCCGCGAGCGCGCAGGTGCGGCGCGCTCGTTCGGGCAGCGCCGCAAGTGAGTCGGAGACCGGCACGGCGTCGGCGTCCACGACGGCGCGTGCGTGCGAGCGCTTCAGGATATGCGCGAGGTCGCCGGCGAGCCCGTCGGAGATGTCGAGCGCCGCGCGCGCCACGCCGCGCAGCGCGAGCCCGAGCGCGACGCGCGGCTCCGGGCGTTCCAGCGCGCGCTTGAGCCGGACGACGGCGGCTTCGTCGTCGATGTCCCATTCGCCGCGCAGCAGGCCGAGCCCCGCGCGGGCGTCGCCGAGCGTGCCGGACACCCAGATGTCGTCGCCGGCTTCTGCGGCGTCGCGGCGCAGCGCGGCGCCAGCCGGCACGTCGCCGAACACGGTGATGCAGATGTTGAGCGGGCCGCTCGTCGTGTCGCCGCCGATCAGTTCGCAGTCGAAGCGTTCAGCGAGCGCAAAGAGGCCGTCGCTGAACGCGGCGAGCCATTGCTCGTCGGCGGCAGGCAGCGCGAGCGCGAGCGTGAACGCGTGCGGCGCGGCGCCCATCGCCGCGAGATCGGACAGGTTGACCGCGAGCGCCTTGTGGCCTAGCGCGTGCGGATCGACATCGGGGAAGAAGTGACGGCCTTCGACCAGCATGTCCGTCGAGATCGCGAGCTGCTGGCCGGGCGGCGCGACGATCAGCGCGCAATCGTCGCCGATGCCGAGCGCCGCGCGCGACACTTTCGCCGCTTCGCCGGGCGGCGATCCGCTTCTCGCACGGCGGGCGAAAAAACGTTCGATTAGGGAAAACTCGGAAAGCATCGTGAGCCTGGAAGGCAAATTAGGATTAATGGAATTGACAGCGCCTGGCGCAAATGCAGCCAGTTCCCGGCGGGTTGAATCGCGTTCGACGGCCATGAGCGACTTTAACGCGCGCGGCGCCTTCTGCCCCAAGCGTTTTCAGACCGTTCAAGTTCAGGCAGTTGCACCCGAATTGCGCGGATTGCAACCCGATTCGGTGCCTGAATGGCGCTACAATGCGTTCGAACTTCTATTCTAATCTCGCACTGCTACCCGCCTCATGACCACATCCGCCAATACCAAATTGCGCGAAGCTGCGCTCGATTACCACGAATTCCCGACCCCCGGCAAAATCGCGATTGCGCCGACCAAACAGATGATCAACCAGCGCGATCTCGCGCTGGCGTATTCGCCGGGCGTCGCGTTTGCGTGCGAGGCCATCGTCGAGGATCCGCTGAACGCCGCGCGCTTCACCGCGCGCAGCAACCTGGTCGGCGTCGTGACCAACGGCACCGCGGTGCTGGGGCTCGGCAACATCGGGCCGCTCGCATCGAAGCCGGTCATGGAAGGCAAGGCGGTGCTGTTCAAGAAGTTCGCCGGCATCGACGTGTTCGACATCGAGCTGAACGAGTCGGACCCGCACAAGCTGGTGGACGTGATCGCCGCGCTGGAACCCACGTTCGGCGGCATCAATCTTGAAGACATCAAGGCGCCGGATTGCTTCATCGTCGAGCGCGAATGCAAGAAGCGCATGAAGATTCCCGTCTTCCACGACGACCAGCACGGCACCGCGATCGTCGTCGCGGCGGCGCTCACCAATGGTCTGAAGGTGGTCGGGAAGGATATCGGCGAGGTGAAGCTGGTCGCGTCGGGCGCGGGTGCGGCGGCGCTGGCGTGTCTGGACCTGCTCGTCGATCTCGGCATGAAGCTCGAGAACATCTATGTGACGGATCTGGCCGGCGTGGTCTATCAGGGCCGCGTCGAACTGATGGACCCGGACAAGGAACGTTTCGCCCGCCAGACCGAAGCCCGCACGCTCGCGGACGTGATCGAAGGCGCGGATGTGTTCCTCGGTCTGTCGGCGGGCGGCGTGCTGAAGCCGGAAATGGTGAAGGGCATGGCCGCCAAGCCGCTGATTCTCGCGCTCGCCAATCCGACGCCCGAAATCCTGCCGGAAGTCGCGCTCGAAGTGCGCCCGGACGCGGTGCTCGCCACGGGCCGCACGGATTATCCGAACCAGGTCAACAACGTCCTCTGCTTCCCGTTCATCTTCCGCGGCGCGCTAGATGCGGGCGCCACCACCGTCACGCGCGAGATGGAAATCGCCGCCGTGAACGCGATTGCTGAACTCGCGCGGCAGGAACAGAGCGATATCGTGGCGACGGCGTATGGCATTCAGGACCTGTCGTTCGGTCCGGAATACCTGATTCCGAAGCCCTTCGATCCGCGCCTGATCGTCAAGATCGCGCCGGCCGTCGCCAAGGCCGCGATGGATTCCGGCGTCGCGACGCGGCCGATCGAGGACATGGAAGCGTACGAGCAGCATCTGCAGCAGTTCGTCTACCACAGCGGCACCACGATGAAGCCGGTGTTCCAGCTCGCGCGCAGCGTCGAGCCGGAGAAGAAGCGCATCGTGTTCGCGGAGGGCGAGGAAGAGCGCGTGCTGCGCGCGGTGCAGATCGCTGTCGACGAGAAAATCGCCAAGCCGATCCTGATCGGCCGTCCGGCGGTCATCCAGCAGCGCATCACGAAGTTCGGCCTGCGCCTCACGCCGGGCACCGATTTCACCGTCATCGACACCGATCACGACGAGCGTTACCGCGATTTCTGGCAGAGCTATTACAAGATGATGGCGAGGAAAGGCATCAGCCAGCAGATGGCGAAACTCGAAATGCGCCGCCGCACGACGCTGATCGGCTCGATGCTGGTCGAGCGCGGCGAAGCGGACGGCATGATCTGCGGCATGATCAGCACGACGCATCGCCATCTGCATTTCATCGACCAGGTGATCGGCAAGAAGGAAGGCTGCAGCGTCTACGCCGCGATGAACGCGCTGGTTTTGCCGGGACGCCAGATTTTCATCGTCGACACGCACGTGAACGTCGATCCGACGCCCGAGCAACTGTGCGAGATCACCATCATGGCGGCCGAGGAAGTGCGCCGCTTCGGCATCGAGCCGAAGATCGCGCTGCTGTCGCATTCGAATTTCGGCACCAGCAACGCGCCCACCGCGCAGAAGATGCGCGACGTGCTCGCGCTCCTGAAGGAACGCGCGCCGGATCTGGACGTCGACGGCGAAATGCACGGCGATGTCGCGCTGGATTCGCGTCTGCGTAAAGAGGTGCTGCCGGAATCGACGCTCGAAGGCGACGCGAACCTGCTGATCCTGCCGAACATCGATTCGGCGAACATCTCGTACAACCTGCTTAAAGTGGCGGCGGGCAATAACATCGCGATCGGACCGATGCTGCTCGGCGCGGCGAAGCCGGTTCACGTGCTGACGGCATCGGCGACGGTGCGGCGGATCGTCAACATGACGGCGTTGCTGGTGGCGGACGCCTCGGCCACGCTGAACCGCTCGAGCTGAACGACGCGGGAGGCGCGGGGCTCGCAACGAGCGCCGCGTGGTTTGCATCGCCTTGCATCGAGAACGAAAAAAAAGCGTGCCGGATGACCGGCACGCCCGAGGCATGCAAGGGGATTTGCGTCTCCTCGAATTGGAGATGGCGACGGTGCAAACCGTGAAACGGGCGGCAAGCGAGGCGAAACCTGCCGCGCCGTTTCTTAGCCATTCCAGGTATGAATTTTTATCCGGTAAGAGATAAAAATCACTCAGATTTAGGCTAAAAATGGGTTCGACCGACGGATTTTTTGCGTCTCCGGATCGCCCGCCAAATCATCCCAAAACCTCCGATTCCCGACCGAACGTTGATTCCGGGTGTCATTAGCGATACCCTTACGTCTTTCCTGGTCGTCGATTTCAGGGTTCATCGCGGGGACATCGCTACGTGAAGCGGACGTGGTTTCATCACTGCATCGTCGCGCTTTTAGTGGCCCTGAGCGGCTGTGGCAAAGGCGATCACGCAGAGGACGCGCATCAGGTCGCGGCCGGTGCGAGCGCCGTGGCCGCGCCGGTGCCGCCGGTACAGCCGCCGGAATCGGCCGCCTCGGGCGGGTCGTGCGGAAAAGAGAACGGGCAGGAGGTCAGGCACGAAGCAGCGGACGGACTTGGGACCGTCGCCATCGCGCAATTGCCGAAGCAGGCCGTCGCCACATTGCGGCTGATCGAGTCAGGCGGGCCGTTTCCGTTCGAGAAGGACGGCGTCGTGTTCGGCAATCGCGAGCGTTTGCTTCCGCCGCATCGGCGCGGCTACTACCACGAATACACTGTCCCCACGCCGCGGGCCCGCGACCGCGGCGCGCGCCGGATCGTGTGTGGTGGGGCTCGTCGGCAGATCGGCGACTGTTACTACTCCGACGACCACTACGCCAGTTTTAAACGCATTGCGGGATAACTTCGGGATGAACGGCATGAGCGACAACATCTACGCGCACGGAAACGGTGCGGCGGGTGATCTTTTCGCCACCGGCGATGGCAACCTGTTCCAGCGAGTACTGCGGCTACGCACGACTGAACACGACAACAGACCCGACGACGAACCGAGCCCGACGCTGTCATCAACGGACGAGGGGTCCATGAGTCTTTTCAGGACGGTGCGGCCGAACATCGTGCAATCGATTCGCGCCTTTCGCGTGCAGGAACTCGCCGACGAAGCGACCCGGCTCGGCCAGCATTTTCTGTTTGCGTATTGCGGCGCGGCTCAGAGCAAGCAGGAAGTGCTTGAGACGATTGCCACGTCGTTCCTGTTTCCCAAGCACTTCGGCAAGAACTACGACGCGCTCTACGACTGCCTGACCGATCTCGTCCACAAGGCTGGATCGCAGCCCGGTTTCGTGATCGTGCTCGAAGCGCTGCCGATCGCGCAGAAATTCGACAAGGAAGGGCGCGAAACACTGCTCGACGTGTTCCGCGAGGCGTCCGAGTTCTGGGCCGAGCGGCGTGTGGCGTTCCGGGTGTTTTACTCGTTCGCCTGAGTCTTCCGCCTCGCGCGCGTGGTTGAAAAAAGCCGGTCGATAGACCGGCTTTTTTTGTCACCAGCCGCCCCAGCGCGCCGCGAGCGCCGCCAGCACGGCGATTCCGGCAGTCTCGGTGCGCAGGACGCGCGGGCCGAGTCCGAGCGTCGAAAATCCCGCATCGACGATATATTTCTCCTCCACAGGGGAAAAACCCGCTTCCGGCCCGATCAGCAAGATCACCGGCGCGGAGGGCGGCGCCTCCGGCAACGTCGCGAAGCTCACCTCGGCGCGCGGCGACAATAGAAGGCGCAACTCGCCAACGACTGCAGGAGCGAGCTGGCCGAGCCACGCGTCGAGATCGCGCGGCGGGGCGACGTCGGGAATCCGGTTCCGTCCGCATTGTTCGCACGCCGAGCGTACTAGCGCCTGCCAGTGCGCCTGGCGCCGCAGGGCGCGGTCGCCCGCGAGACGCACGACGCCGCGCGCCGCCGTCAGCGGCGCGACGCCCGCCACGCCGAGTTCGACCGCCTTCTCGATCAGCCAGTCCATTTTGTCGCCGCCCGCGACGCCCTGCGCGAGCGTCACGCGATACGGCGGCTCCGCTTCGCGGTCGTCGTGCCGGTCGATGCGCGCAACGGCCGCGCGCTTGCCGATCTCGACGAGTTCGGCTGCGTACTCGCCGCCGGCACCGTCGAACAGCGTGACAGGGTCGCCAGTCTGGAGGCGCAGGACGTGAACGTGGCGCACCACGTCGTCGGGCAGCGGAAGTGTTTTGCCCGCCGCGAGCGGGCCGTCTACGAAAAAGCGTGGCATGTCGTTGATCGCCGGCTCTGGCCCGAAGGCCGCGCCGGCGGATAAGTTGAGCCTGTCGTGAAAAAACGCTGGAAACGCGCGAGGAAAGCGGGCGAGCGTCGCAACGCCCGCGAACTGGCCGGCTAGCCCAGATGCCGCGCTATCGCCCAGCGATAGCCGTCCGGGTCCTCGAACTGCGCGAAACGGTCACCCCAGAACTGGTCCTGCGGTTCGATCAGCCCCTTCGCGCCGACCGCGAGCGCGCGCGCGTAAGTGGCATCGACGTCGTCGACATACAGATAGAACGACTGCGGCGCCATCTGCCCGCCGCTCTTCGGTGTGCGCGCCTGCGAGCCGTAGGCGCCCTCGGGCGCGAACATCAGGATCAACTGCCCGCGATACGTCATCTCGACGTGGATGATCGCGCCGTCGTCGTTGACGCTGTCGCGCACCGCGAAACCCAATGCCTGCTCGTAGAAACCGGTGGCGACGTGCGCATCGCGCACGGTGAGATAGGGCGTCAGCCAGGGGACATCGGCTGGGCGGGGATCGGTCATCGAAAAGCTCCTTGCAGCTTGGCCGTGAGGCGCATTGTGCCACGAAGGCCTGCGGAGCCTGGCTCGCAGCCCCGCAGCGCGCGGCATTCGACAGCGGGCCGCACGCGCGCACGACCCGGAAAAAAGCGGCGCGCGGCGCCACTTCGCATCCTTCGATACGCGCTTTCGCCGGACGTTCCGTGCGCTCCGATGCAGGGACCATGCCCGGCCTCCGGCGCGCACGCGCACGCCGCCGAGCGCGGCCTTTCGCGCAATGTCAATCGGACCTGTCTGTTAGAATCACGCTCTCCGATCCTCCTCGTTTCTCGTCGTTCCGGGGCCTGAAAGTGTCGTTCGCAGCCGCCCGGCGCGTCATCCGGAAACACCCAGGATCCTTTCAGGACTTACCCCCGACTCTGACATGACGACCCCGACCTCCAGCCAAACCGCCCTGATGGCCAACGCGATTCGCGCGCTGTCGATGGACGCCGTTCAACAAGCCAACTCCGGCCATCCGGGCATGCCGATGGGCATGGCGGAAATCGGCGTCGCGCTGTGGTCGCGCCACCTGAAGCACAACCCGACGAACCCGCACTGGGCCGATCGCGACCGTTTTGTGCTGTCGAACGGGCACGGCTCGATGCTGCTGTATTCGCTGCTGCATCTGACGGGCTACGACCTGCCGATCTCGGAGCTGAAGAATTTCCGCCAGCTGCATTCGAAGACGCCGGGCCATCCGGAAGTCGGCATGACGGCGGGCGTCGAGACGACCACCGGCCCGCTCGGACAGGGTCTCGCGAACGCGGTCGGCATGGCGCTCGCTGAGGCGCTCCTCGCCGCCGAGTTCAACCAGGAAGGCGCGTCGATCGTCGATCACCACACGTATGCGTTTCTCGGCGACGGCTGCCTGATGGAAGGCATTTCGCACGAGGCCTGCTCGTTCGCCGGCACGCTGAAGCTGAACAAGCTGATCGCGCTCTACGACGACAACGGCATCTCCATCGACGGCGACGTCGAGCACTGGTTCCACGACGACACCCCGAAGCGCTTCGAAGCCTACGGCTGGAACGTGATCCGCGCGGTGGACGGCCATGATGTCGACGCGGTCGATGCCGCCATCGCGCAGGCGAAGAAGTCCGACAAGCCGACGCTGATCTGCTGCCGCACCGTGATCGGCAAGGGCGCGCCGACGAAGGCGGGCGGCCACGACGCGCACGGCGCGCCGCTCGGGGACAAGGAAATCGCCGATACGCGCGCCGCGATCGGCTGGTCGTGGGAGCCGTTCGTGATTCCGCAGGAAGTCTATGCGGCATGGGACGCGAAGGAAGAGGGCGCGCGCGCCGAGGCGGAGTGGAACAAGTCTTTCGAAGCGTATCGCGCAAAGAACCCGCAGCAAGCCGCCGAGTTCGTGCGCCGCATGAACGGCGAACTGCCGGCCAACTGGGCCGAGCAGGCGAAGAATATTGTCGAAGGGGCGAATCAGCGCGCCGAAACGGTCGCGACGCGCAAGGCCTCGCAACAGGCCATCGAAGGGCTCGCCGCCGCGCTGCCGGAACTGCTCGGCGGTTCCGCCGACCTGACCGGCTCGAACCTCACGAACTGGAAAGCATCGAAGCCGGTCCGCGCCGCCGGCGACGGCAATGACGGCAAGGGCATCCAGTGGGGCAATCACATCAACTACGGCGTGCGTGAATTCGGCATGAGCGCCGCGATCAACGGCATCGCGCTGCACGGCGGCTATCGTCCGTTCGGCGGCACCTTCCTGACGTTCTCGGACTACAGCCGCAATGCGCTGCGCGTTGCCGCGCTGATGAAGTCGCGTTCGATCTTCGTTTTCACCCACGATTCGATCGGCCTCGGCGAAGACGGCCCGACGCACCAGTCGATCGAACACGTGTCGAGCCTGCGCCTGATCCCGCAACTCACGACCTGGCGCCCGGCCGACACGGTGGAAACCGCCGTGGCGTGGACGCAAGCCATCGGGCATCAAGGCCCGTCGGCGCTGGTCTTCAGCCGTCAGAACCTGCAGTTCTCGCCGCGCAACGACGTGCAGATCGCGAACATCGCGAAGGGCGGCTACGTGCTGCGCGACTGGAACGACGACATCCCCGCGCGCAAGATCATCCTGATCGCGACGGGCTCGGAAGTGCAACTGGCGATGGAAGCCGTCGACAAGCTCTCGCAGGAAGGCATCGGCGCGCGCGTGGTGTCGATGCCGTCGACCAATGTGTTCGACCGCCAGGACGCCGAGTATCGCGAGCGTGTGCTGCCGAAGGGCGTCGTGCGTGTGGCGATCGAAGCGGGCGTGACGGATTTCTGGCGCAAGTATGTGGGTCTCGAAGGCGGCGTGGTCGGCATCGATTCGTTCGGCGAATCCGCGCCGGCCGGCGCTCTCTTCAAGCATTTCGGCTTTACCGTCGAGCATGTCGTGGAGACGGCCAAGGCCGCGCTCGCCGGCGCGTAAGTTCGTGCTCGCCGGCGCCCCGGAAGTATTTTTTTAGCCAAGGAGATAGACCATGACGATTCGCGTTGCAATCAACGGCTACGGCCGGATCGGCCGCAACACGTTGCGCGCCCTCTATGAAAACGGCAAGAAGCACGACATCGAGATCGTCGCAATCAACGATCTCGGCGATGCCAAGACGAACGCTCACCTGACGCAGTACGACACGGCGCACGGCAAGTTCCCGGGCGAAGTGAAGGTGGACGGCGACTACCTCGTCGTCAACGGCGACCGGATCCGCGTGCTGGCCAACCGCAACCCGGCCGAACTGCCGTGGGGCGAGCTGAACGTCGACGTCGTGATGGAGTGCACCGGTTTCTTCACGACGAAGGAAAAGGCGAGCGCGCACATCAAGGGCGGCGCGAAGAAGGTCATCATCTCGGCGCCGGGCGGCAAGGACGTGGACGCAACCATCGTCTACGGCGTGAACCACGGCGTGCTGAAGGGATCGGACACGGTCATCTCGAACGCATCGTGCACGACGAACTGCCTGGCACCGCTCGTCAAGCCGCTGAACGACAAGATCGGCCTCGTGAACGGCCTGATGACGACCATCCACGCGTACACGAACGACCAGGTCCTGACCGACGTGTATCACGAAGACCTGCGCCGCGCGCGCTCGGCCACGCACAGCCAGATCCCGACGAAGACGGGCGCGGCGTCGGCGGTCGGCCTGGTGCTGCCGGAACTGAACGGCAAGCTCGACGGCTACGCGATTCGCGTGCCGACGATCAACGTGTCGGTGGTCGACCTGTCGTTCATCGCCGCACGCGACACGACGGTCGATGAAGTCAACAAGATCATGAAGGAAGCATCGGAAGGCGCGCTGAAGGGCATCCTCGGCTACAACGATGCGCCGCTGGTCTCGATCGACTTCAACCACAACCCGGCATCGTCGACGTTCGATTCGACGCTGACGAAGGTGTCGGGCCGGCTGGTGAAGGTGTCGAGCTGGTACGACAACGAGTGGGGCTTCTCGAACCGCATGCTGGATACGGCTGTCGCGCTCGCGAACGCGAAGTAAGCAACGCGATTGCTGACAGGAAGCCGCTCTTCGGAGCGGCTTTTTTTCGTTTACGCCTTCAGCGGCAGCGGAAAATGCACGCCCGCGCGCTGCGCTGCGTTGACGATATGCGTCTCGATTGCGCGCCCCGCGCCTTCGCTGTCGCGCGCCTTGAACGCCGCGACGATCGCCGCGTGCTCGTGAAAGGTCGACAGCACCAGTTCGCGCCGGTAGAACGGCAGGCGCTGGCTCTCCTTCATGATGTCGGCGCTGCCGCGCAGGATCGATTCGATCGCCGCGTTCCCCGCGAGACTCACGATGCGCATGTGAAACGCGAAGTCGAGTTGCGCCGCTTCTTCCAGTTCGGCGCTGATGAGCGCGCCATGCAGCGAGTCGAGATTGTCCTGCAGCCAGTCGATGTCCGCATCGCCGATCGAATGTGCTGCCAGCCGCGCGACGAAGCCCTCAAGCGCGAAACGCATCTGGTACGTATCGGGCAGCGACGCCTGATCGGCGAAACGCCACGCGTGCGACGTCGATGCCTGCGCGCTGCTTACATACACGCCCTTGCCCGGCCGGATGTGCAGCATGCCGAGCGCTTCGAGCGTCGTGAGCGCCTCGCGCAGCGACGCGCGGCTGATCGCCAGTTCCTCCGATAGCTGCCGCTGCGCCGGCAGCAGGCTACCCACGGGATAAACGCTTGCCTCGATGCGTTCGCGAATGGTCGCGATCGCGGCATCGGTTACGGTGTGCGGGACGTTTTTCATATGAGGAATCAGGATTAGGCCGGTCTGACCGCCATTGTAGGCGCAGCACGCCGTCCCGTCCCACAAGCATTTTTACCTATCGACGCAAGCCCCCGATAACGCGGGTAAACCGGTATCAGACCGACCTTGACTGGGCTATATCGGCTTTCTAATATTCGTCATCACAGCACTGGTCCGACCAGTCGGAACAGTTGCTGAATTGATCCCGTGACTGAGATTGACGACGAAGGAGAACGGTCGTGTTGAGATTCCTGAATTCGCTGTTTGGCAGGGTAATGATCGCGTTGATCATAGGCATCGTGGTCGGGGCGCTGTTCCCGCACTTCGGACAGTCGCTGAAGCCGCTCGGCGACGGCTTTCTCAAGCTCATCAAGATGGTGATCGGGCCGATCGTGTTCTGCGTCGTCGTGAGCGGCATGGCGAGCGCGGGCGATCTGAAGAAGGTCGGGCGCGTCGGCCTGAAGGCGGTCATCTACTTCGAAATCATGACAACGCTCGCGCTCGTGATCGGCGCGGTTCTCGCGTGGGTGACCCGCCCGGGCGTCGGCATGAACATCGACCTGCATTCGCTCGATGCCGCCTCGCTCACCACCTACACGGAACACGCGAAGAGCCTGAAGGACACCGCCGGCTTCCTGCTGAAGATCATCCCCGACACCGCGATGGACGCCTTCGCGAAGGGCGACATCCTGCAGGTGCTCGTGTTCTCCGTGCTGTTCGGCGCGGCGCTGTCGCTCCTCGGTAACAAGGCGCAGCGCGTGACCGGCCTGATCGACGAGCTGTCGCACGTGTTCTTCCGCATCATGGCGTTCATCATCAAGCTCGCGCCGCTCGGCGTGCTCGGCGCGATTGCGTTCACGACCGGTCAGTACGGCGTGGCGTCGCTCAAGCAACTGGGCCTGCTGGTCGTCGTGTTCTACGCAAGCTGCTTCCTGTTCGTGTTCGTCGTGCTCGGCGTCGTGATGCGTCTCGCCGGCTTCTCGATCTTCAAGCTCGTGCGCTATCTGCGCGAAGAACTGTCGATCGTGCTCGGCACCGCTTCGTCGGACGCCGTGCTGCCGCAGATCATGCGCAAGCTCGAATGGATGGGTGTGAAGGATTCGACCGTCGGCCTCGTGATCCCGACCGGCTATTCGTTCAACCTCGACGGCTTCTCGATCTATCTCACGCTCGCCGTCATCTTCATCGCGCAGGCCACCAACACGCCGCTCTCGCTGCACGACCTGATCGTCGTGGTGCTCGTGTCGCTCGTGACATCGAAGGGCGCGCACGGCATTCCCGGCTCGGCCATCGTGATTCTCGCCGCGACGCTCTCCGCGATTCCCGCAATTCCGGTGCTCGGCCTCGTGCTGATTCTTCCGGTCGACTGGTTCGTCGGCATTGCGCGCGCTGTGACCAACCTGATCGGCAACTGCGTGGCGACGGTGGTCGTCGCCGTGTGGGAAAAGGACATCGACCGGGCGCGTGCGAAACGCGTGCTCGACCAGGACGCCGACTTCCTGTTCGTGCCGGCACCCGCCAACACGAACGTACACACTCAAGAAACGGCGCACGCGCTGTAACGCTCACAACCGACTTTCAAGGAACCGACCATCATGGCAACCCCGATCCTCGACGCCGACGCTCCCGCTTTCACGCGCCGCTACATGAATCTCGCAGATCCGCGGCTGGGCGCCGAAGCGCTCTTCGCGAGCGACGAATTCTTCGCGCCGAAGGAGCGCATGCTCGACCCGCAACCGGCGCAGTTCATCCCCGGCAAGTACGACGACCACGGCAAGTGGATGGACGGCTGGGAAACGCGCCGCAAGCGCACGACGGGCTACGACTTCTGCATCGTCAAGCTGGCGCGGCCGGGCACGATCCGCGGCATCGACATCGACACGAGCCATTTCACCGGCAACTTCCCGCCGGCCGCGTCGATCGAGGCGTGCTTCACCGACAGCACGAACCCGCAGGAAAACGGTGACTGGCGCGAGATCGTCCCGGCGACGACGCTGCAGGGCAATCGCCATCACTACGTCGAGATCGCCGACACGCGCGCCTACACGCACCTGCGCGTGAACATCTATCCGGACGGCGGGATCGCGCGGCTGCGCGTCTACGGGCAGCCGAAGACGGACTTCTCGCGGGTCGCGCGCGGCACGCTGCTCGATCTGGCGGCGATCGAAAACGGCGCCTATCTGGTCGCGGCGAACAACCAGCATTTCGGGCCGGCTTCGCAGATGCTGATGCCGGGACGCGGCGTCAACATGGGCGATGGCTGGGAGACGCGTCGTCGCAGGGAGCCGGGCAACGACTGGGCGATCGTCGCGCTGGCGCATCCGGGCGTGATCCGCGCGATCGAAGTCGATACCGCGCACTTCAAAGGCAATTTCCCGGACCGCTGCTCGTTGCAGGCGGCGCGCGTCGAGGGCGGCACGGACGACTCGCTCGTCACGCAGGCGATGTTCTGGCCGGTGCTGCTGCCCGAGCAGAAGCTGTCGATGGACAACGTGCATCGCTTCGAGAGCGAAGTCGCGGCTCTCGGGCCGGTGACGCACGTGCGTTTCAACATCTTCCCGGACGGCGGCGTGTCGCGGCTGCGCGTGTTCGGCGACATCGAGTAAAGACCATGAAAACGCTGACGCTGGAACCCCTGACGCGCGAGGCGTTCGCGCCTTTCGGCGACGTCATCGAACTGGAAGGCGCGCGCCATTTCCCGATCAATGGCGGTACGACCGAGCGCTTTCACGATCTCGCCAACGTCGATATCGGCGCCGACGAGGGCGGGCGGCCGCTCATCAGTGTGTTTCGCGGGCAGCCGCGACCGCAGCCGGTCGAGATTTCGATGTTGGAGCGCCATCCGCTCGGCAGCCAGGCGTTCCTGCCGTTGCGCGACGTGGCGTATCTGGTCGTCGTGGCGCCCGCGGGCGAATTCGATCCTGCACGGTTGCGCGCCTTCCACACCCAAGGCTGGCAGGGCGTGAACTACGCGCGCGGCGTCTGGCACCATCCGTTGATCGTGCTGGATCGCGAAGGGGATTTCATCGTCGTCGACCGTGGCGGCAGTCAGCCGAATTGCGACGAAATCGATCTGGCCGAACGGCATGTGCTGATCCGCGCGGCGTCGAGCCGCCACGCCGCCTGAAAAAACCGGAGCCGCAAAAGAAACCGCCGCCCTTCGGCAACGATGGGCGGCGGTTTTTTATATCGGAAGCGCTTCAGTGCTTGCGATGCGGACAGTTTTCCTTCGTGCACGCGCCATAAAGCGCGAGTGCGTGTTCGTGCAGCTTGAAACCGCGGTCCTTCGCGATCGCCTGCTGGCGCGCTTCGATCTCGCCGTCGAAAAACTCCTCGACGCGTCCGCAGTCGATGCACACGAGGTGATCGTGATGCGACCCTTCGTTCAGTTCGAAGACGGCCTTGCCCGATTCGAAATTGCTGCGCGAAAGCAACCCGGCCTGCTCGAACTGCGTGAGCACGCGATAAACCGTCGCGAGCCCGATGTCGAGTTCTTCGTGGATCAGGTTGCGATACACGTCTTCGGCCGTCAGGTGGCGCACCGGACTATGCTGAAAAATTTCCAGAATCTTGAGGCGGGGCAGGGTCGCCTTGAGCCCGATATTTTTGAGATCGGCGGGATTGGTCATGGCTAGGCATCCCTAGAGTACAATTCAAGGTTCTCATAGTAATGCGTTTTTACCGTTTCGGTCATCTTCGTGCGAAGTAGAACCGCGGTGGAAGCAGTCAGCGTGGTCTGAAAACGCCTCGCACGCAGGGTGAAATGAAAGGTGAAATGTTGCCAAAATCTTTATCGAATTGCCTGGAGAGCCGTCGTATGCGGGGAACCTTGATCGCTGCCGTATTAGCCACAGCGCTGGCCGGATGTTCCACTTACGACAGCGTCACGCAGCGGATTGCACAGAGCATCACGCCGTATCGAATCACTGTCGTGCAGGGCAATTTCGTTTCGCAGGAAGCGGCGAGCCAGATGCAGGTCGGCATGTCGCGGGATCAGGTGAAGGCGCTGCTCGGCACGCCGCTGCTCACCGACATGTTCCACTCGGACCGCTGGGATTACGTCTTCTATTTCAAGCGCGGATCGACTTCAGTCGTGCAGCAGCGCGACTTCGTCGTCAACTTCGCGAGCGATCGCGTCGTGAGCTGGGCGGGCGGCGAGAACCTGCCGTCGAACCTCGAACTGCTCGCCGAAATCGACGGCGACAAGGGCGTCAAGGTCGCGAAGCTGTCCGCACCCGCGACGGCAACGGCTTCCGCCGCGTCGGGCACGACGGCTGCCGTCACGGCGCCGCCGCCCGACCAGCCGTCGATCCAGCCGGATGCGTCGGCAGCTTTCGCGGGCGACGCGAACCAGCAGGCCGCGCAGGCCGCCAACCGCGCGACGAGCCAGGTGCAGACGCCGACCGGCCGCACGCAGTCGTCGGCGCGGGCGAGCCTGCCGCAGACAGCGGGCGGCGCGCCGGGCGCGGCGGCCACCACGGCCGGCAATTCGCAGATCCAGTTGAAGCGCCAGCCGCAGCCGATCAATATTCCGGACAGCAGCGCGGTCGGTCCGCAAGGTTCGTCGCCGGCGCCTGCGTCCGCGAATGCCGCCGGACAGACGCAGTTCTATGTGCCGCAGCAGGGCGCGCCGAGCAACTGATGCAGGTCGCAGGGCAAGTCATAAAGCGCTTCAATTAGCAGGTCATTCGGGAACGGCGGGCGTGGTCCCGCTGTCTCTCGTCTGGAACCGGCGCGCGACATACCAGACCGGTTTTGTCGCACGTTTCAGCCGGGTCCGGACGCACGTCTCAACCCAGTCACAGCAGACACGCCATGAAAATCGCCATCGCCGGCGCATCGGGCCGCATGGGCCGGATGCTGATCGAAACCGTTCTCAACGATGCCGACGCCCGGCTGGCCGGCGCCCTCGACCGTCCCGGCGCGCCGCAGCTCGGCCAGGACGCGGGTGCGTTCCTCGGCAAGACGACGGGCGTCGTGCTCACCGACGACATCGAGCGCGTTTTCGCGGACGCCGATTTCCTGATCGACTTCACGCGCCCCGAAGGTACGATGCCGCATCTGGAAGCGGCGCTTCGGCACAACGTCAAGATGATCGTCGGCACGACCGGATTCGACGACGCGCAGAAGGCGCAGTTGCGCGCGGCGGGCGAGGAGATCGGCATTGTGCTTGCGCCGAACATGAGCGTCGGCGTGAACGTGACGATGAAGCTGCTCGAATTCGCCGCGAAGCAGTTCGCCGAAGGTTACGACATCGAGATCATCGAAGCGCATCACCGTCACAAGGTCGATGCGCCGTCCGGCACGGCGCTCGCGATGGGCGAAGTGATCGCGGGCGCGCTCGGGCGCGACCTGAAGGACTGCGCCGTCTACGGCCGCGAAGGCGTGACGGGCGAACGCGATCCGTCGACCATCGGTTTTTCCGCGATCCGTGGCGGCGACATCGTCGGCGACCATACGGTGCTCTTCGCGGGCATCGGCGAGCGCATCGAGATCACGCACAAATCGGCGAGCCGTCTTTCGTATGCGCAGGGCGCGCTGCGCGCCGCGCGCTTCCTCGCCGGCCGCGACGCCGGTTTCTTCGACATGCAGGACGTGCTCGGCCTGCGCTGAGCCCTCTCTAGCTGACAATGGCGGACACGGGCGTTATCCACTATCTGCAAAGCGGCGACGGCATCACGCGCGGCGTCGCGCTCGTGCTGCTCGCGATGTCGGTGGCGAGCTGGTGCTTTCTGATCGTCAAGGCGTGGGTGCTCACGCGCGCCAAGCGCCAGGGCCCGCATGCGCTCAAACGGTTCTGGCAGGCGGCAACGCTTGCAGACGGCATCGACGCATTGCGCGCCACCGACCGCGAGCGCGTCTATCTGCCGCTCGCGGAAGCGGCGTGGCATGCGTCGGAGGCTGAAGTGCCAGGCGCGCTGCTCGCGCGCGTCGAGCGCAGCGAGCGCGTGTTGCGGGCGCTGCGTCAGGCACTACTCAGCTCGCAGCGGCGGCTCGAATTCGGGCAGGTGCTGCTCGCGTCGGTTGGAAGTACGGCGCCGTTCGTCGGACTGCTCGGCACGGTGTGGGGCATCTATCACGCGCTCGGCAGCATCGCGGCGAGCGGGCAGGCGATGATCGAAAACGTCGCCGGACCAGTCGGCGAAGCGCTCATCATGACGGCATTCGGCCTCGTGGTCGCGATTCCGGCGGTGCTCGCGTACAACGTGCTCGGGCGGTACGTGCGACAGGTCTCCGAAGAACTCGACGGCTTCGCGCACGATCTGCACGCCTATCTCTGCGGCGGCGTCTGCGTCGACAAGGAGTAACGGCGATGGCATTCGGCGGACTCGAAAAAAAGCCGAACGGCTCGCCGATGGCCGAAATCAACATGACGCCGCTCATTGACGTCATGCTCGTTCTGCTCGTGATCTTCATCATCACGGCGCCGCTTTTCACGCACGCGATCCGGCTCGAACTGCCGAAGGTGTCGTCGCAGGCGGTGCGCGAGGCGCCGGACACGATCACGCTTTCCATCGACGACGCCGGCAAGCTGTACTGGAACGACCAGCCGTTGACGCTCGACGAGATGTGCACTCGCTTCGCGACCGAAGGCAAGCGCGCGGCGCCGCCGGAGATCCATCTGCGGGCGTCGGCGGCGACACGCTACGACGTCATCGCGCAGGTGATGGGCGCTGCGCAGCAGGCGGGGCTCGACAAGATCGGCTTCGTCACGCAGCCGAAAGGCGCGCCGGCTCGCTAGGAGAAGCGCGGCCGCTTCGGCAGCCCGCGAAAGCCCGCCAAACCGCGCCGGGCGAGCCGCCAGCCCCGCCGCCAAGGCCGCGCCGCCGAACGGTATAATCGCCCTTTGCCTGATCGGCGCGTCCGTCACGACCGAAGACTCAAGCCAACAAGCCGATCCCCACGTCACGCGCCAACGCGGCCGGGGCCGGGCCAGATTCCAGCATCAGCCGAACAGCCAACCACACCATGCACGATAAATACGTACCCGCCGACGTCGAATCCGCCGCGCAAAGCGACTGGCGCGCGAAAGACGTCTACCGGTCGACCGAAGCCGCCGACAAGCCCAAGTTCTACTGCGTCTCGATGCTGCCGTATCCGTCGGGCAAGCTGCACATGGGCCACGTGCGCAACTACACGATCAACGACGTGATGTACCGCTATCTGCGGATGAACGGCCACAACACGCTGATGCCGATGGGCTGGGACGCGTTCGGCATGCCCGCGGAGAACGCCGCGATGGCGAACGGCGTGCCGCCCGCCAAGTGGACGTACGACAACATCGCGTACATGAAGAAGCAGATGCAGTCGATGGGCCTCGCGATCGACTGGTCGCGCGAAATCGCCACCTGCTCGCCCGATTACTACAAGTGGAACCAGTGGCTGTTCCTGAAGATGCTGGAAAAGGGCATCGCGTACAAGAAGACCGGCACGGTGAACTGGGACCCGGTCGACCAGACCGTGCTCGCGAACGAGCAGGTCATCGACGGCCGCGGCTGGCGCTCGGGCGCGCTCGTCGAGAAGCGCGAAATCCCGATGTACTACATGCGCATCACGGATTACGCCGATCAACTGCTCGACGACCTCGAAGGCCTCGGCTGGCCCGAGCGCGTGAAGGTGATGCAGCAGAACTGGATCGGCAAGAGCTACGGCGTGAACTTCGGCTTCCCGTATGAAATCGACGGCGAAGCGAAGCTCCTGCGCGTGTTCACCACGCGCGCCGACACGATCATGGGCGTGACCTTCGCCGCGATCGCCGCCGAGCATCCGCTCGCCACGCGCCTCGCGCGGGACAATCCCGCGTTGCAGCCGTTCATCGACGAGTGCAAGCGCGGCGGTGTCGCCGAAGCCGACATGGCGACGATGGAAAAGAAGGGCATGCCGACCGGCTTTTTCATCACGCATCCGCTGACGCAGGACAAGGTCGAGGTGTGGATCGGCAACTACGTGCTGATGAGCTACGGCGAAGGCGCGGTGATGGGCGTGCCGGCGCACGACGAACGCGATTTCGCGTTCGCGAAGAAATACGACCTGCCGATCGGGCAGGTCGTCGCGATGGAAGGCAAGGAGTATTCGACCAGCGCGTGGGAAGAGTGGTACGGCGACAAGACCGGCGGCCGCCTCGTGAACAGCGGCAAGTACGACGGCCTCACGTCGGAAGAAGCCATCGATGCGATCGCCGCCGACCTCAAGTCGGCGGGCTTCGGCGACAAGCAGGTCACGTGGCGTCTGCGCGACTGGGGCATTTCGCGCCAGCGCTACTGGGGCACGCCGATTCCGATTATCCATTGCCCGAGCTGCGGCGACGTGCCGGTGCCGGAACAGGACCTGCCCGTCGTGCTGCCGGAAGACCTCGTGCCGGACGGCACGGGCAATCCGCTCGCAAAGTCCGAAGCGTTCGTCAACTGCGCGTGCCCGAAGTGCGGCGCGGCGGCCAAGCGCGAAACCGACACGATGGACACATTCGTCGATTCGTCGTGGTATTTCTCGCGCTACGCGGCGCCCGACGCGAAGTCGATGGTCGATGAGCGCACCGATTACTGGATGCCGATGGACCAGTACATCGGCGGCATCGAGCACGCCATTCTTCACCTCTTGTATTCGCGCTTCTGGACCAAGGTCATGCGCGACATGGGCCTCGTGAAGTTCGGCGAACCCGCGAAGAACCTGCTCACGCAGGGCATGGTGCTGAACGAAACGTACTACCGCGAAGACGCGGCGGGCAAGAAGACCTGGTACAACCCGCTGGACGTGACGGTTTCGCACGACGACAAGGGCCGTCCGACCGGTGCCGTGCTCCTCGCGGATGGACAGCCGGTGGTGCTGGGCGGCGTCGAGAAGATGTCGAAGTCGAAGAATAATGGCGTCGATCCGCAGACGCTGATCGATCAATACGGCGCCGACACCGCGCGTCTGTTCGTGATGTTCGCGGCGCCGCCGGAGCAGTCGCTCGAATGGTCGGGCACGGGCGTCGAGGGCGCGAGCCGCTTCCTGCGCCGCGTGTGGCAATACGCGCATGGCCAGGCAGATGCGCTCAAGCAGCACGCGAAGCTCGACGTGTCGAAGCTCACCGACGCCGAGCGCGCGCTGCGCCGCGAAATCTACAGCGTGCTCAAGCAAGCCGATTTCGACTACGGCCGGCTGCAGTACAACACGGTCGTGTCGGCGGCGATGAAGATGCTCAACGCCGTCGATGGCGCGAAGGACGCGAGCGCGGGCGTGCTCAACGAGGCATTCGGCGTGCTCTTGCGCGTGCTGTATCCGGTCGTGCCGCACGTCACGTTCCAGTTGTGGTCGGAGCTCGGCTACGCGAAGGAATTCGGCGACCTGCTCGACGCGCCCTGGCCGAAAGTCGACGAAGCCGCGCTCGAACAGGCCGAGATCGAACTCGTGCTGCAGGTGAACGGCAAGGTCCGCGGCTCGCTGACGGTCGCAAAGGACGCGCCGCGCGAAGCCATCGAAAAGGCCGCCGTCGAGCATGAAATGTTCGCGAAGTTCGCCGAAGGCCGTGCACCGAAGAAGGTCGTCGTGGTGCCGGGACGCCTCGTCAACGTGGTCGTCTGAGCCGCAACGAAAAACATGGGAGTGTATGTGAGCCGGAAAGTCGTCGAAGGGAAGGCGTGCGATCAGTCGTCCGAGACACACGCGCAGTCCGGTGTCAGCAGGCGTTCGTTCCTGTCGCTCCTGGGCGGCGCGCTCGCGTTGTCCGCGTGCGGCTTCCAGTTGCGCGGGCAGCAGGACTACGTGTTCAAGCGGCTCGCGATCAACGGCGGCGCGCCGCAGATGGTCGCGCGCCTCGAACGCGTCGTGCAGGGCGGCAGCGACACGGTGATCGTGAGGCCGTCGGAAAAGCCTGAGGCGATCCTGGCGCTCGGCGAGGGCCGTGGGCAGCGCACGCTGAGCCTGAATTCGCAGGGCGTCGTGCAGGAATACGAGCTGATATATTCGCTCAACTATTCGCTCACCGGCGCGGACGGCACCGTGCTGATTCCGCCGAGCGTGATCGCGCTCAACCGGGCGATGACCTACAGCACCCAATACGCGCTCGCGAAGCAGCAGGAAGCGGATCTGCTCTATCGCGACATGCAGAACGATGCGGTCGACCAGCTGACGCGCCGGCTCGCCGTCGTGCGTTCGCTGCATCCTGCGCCGAGCGAGCAGACGCCGGGCATTGCGCCGCGTGCGCCGCTGCCGACGCCGCCGCTCTGAGCAAAGCGCACTCCGCATGCAAATCAAACTCGACGCGCTCGACGCGCATCTCGCCAAAGGCCTCAAAGGCCTGTACGTCGTCTATGGCGACGAGCACCTGCTCGCGCAGGAAGCGTGCGACCGCATCCGTGCGGCGGCGCGCTCGGGCGGGTTCACCGATCGCTCGGTGTTCACGGTCGAGCGCTATTTCGACTGGAGCAGCTTGCTGGGCGCCAGCCAGTCGATGTCGCTCTTTGGCGACCGTCAGCTGGTCGAGTTGCGCATTCCCACCGGCAAACCCGGCAAGGAAGGCGCGGAAGCGCTCAAGACCATCGCCTCTGCCGACAATCCGGACGTCCTCACGCTGATCACGCTGCCGCGTCTCGACTCGGCGACGCAGAAAGCCGCGTGGTTCACCGCGATCACCGGCACGGGCGTCGCGCTGAAGATCGATCCGGTCGAGCGAGCCCAGTTGCCGATGTGGGTCAACCAGCGTCTTTCGCAACAGGGCCAGCGCGTCGCGCCCGGTGAGGAAGGGCGGCGCGCGCTGACGTTCATCGCGGAGCGGGTCGAGGGCAACCTGCTCGCCGCGCACCAGGAAATCCAGAAGCTCGGGCTGCTTTATCCCGAGGGCGTGCTCACGTTCGAACAGATCCACGACGCCGTGCTCAACGTCGCGCGCTACGACGTCTTCAAGCTCAACGAGGCAATGCTGACGGGCGACGTCGGCCGTCTCGCGCGCATGCTCGACGGCCTCAAGGGTGAGGGCGAGGCGGCGGTGCTGGTGCTGTGGGCGCTCGTCGAGGAAGTGCGCACGCTCTTGCGCATCAAGCGCGGCGTCGCGGCGGGCAAGCCGCTCGCTACGCTCCTGCGCGAAAACCGCGTTTGGGGTCCGCGCGAACGGCTGATCGGACCGGCGCTTTCCCGTGTGACCGAAGGCGCGCTGGAAAAGGCGCTCGCGCTCGCGGCGAAGCTCGACCGGCAGGTGAAAGGCCTTTCCGGCAGCACCGGAAAGCGCGGCAGCGAGCCGCCGCCGAATCCGTGGGACGGCATGTTCGAACTCGCGATGACAGTCGCGCATTCGGGCAACCCGGCGCCGGCGCCAGGCCGACCTCGTCGCTGAAACGCGCACCGGCTTAGAATCAGGTTATTGGGCGTCCCGTTTTCTGCGGACGCATTCGGTCCCGCCGCATCGGCACGCCGCCCAGGCGCGCTCGCGTGCAGAGCGCCTCGCAGGCCGGCGGCAAGGATCAGCAAGAAGCAGCAAGAGACCCACGATGAACATCGACGAATACATGACCGATCTCGGCCGCCGCGCGCGTGCCGCGTCCCGCGCGATGGCGCGTGCCACGACGTCCGCGCGCAACGCGGCGCTCGAAGCGGTGGCGAAGGCGATCGAGCGCGAACGCGCCGCGCTGAAAGAGGCGAACGCCCGCGATCTCGCCCGCGCGCGCGACAAGGGCCACGACGCCGCTTTCATCGACCGCCTGACGCTCTCCGACCGTGCGCTGAACACGATGGTCGAGGGCCTGCGCCAAGTGGCGTCGCTGGCCGATCCGATCGGCGAGATCAGCGGCCTCAAATTCCGCCCGACCGGCATTCAGGTGGGCCAGATGCGCGTGCCGCTCGGCGTGATCGGCATCATCTACGAGTCGCGGCCGAACGTGACCATCGACGCCGCCGCGCTGTGCCTGAAATCCGGGAACGCTGCGATCCTGCGCGGCGGCTCCGAGGCGCTCGAATGCAACACCGCGCTCGCGAAGCTGATCGGCGAAGGGTTGGAGGCCGCCGGCCTGCCGCAGGACGCCGTGCAGGTCGTCGAAACGGCGGATCGCGCGGCGGTCGGCAAGCTCATCACGATGACGGATTACGTCGACGTGATCGTGCCGCGCGGTGGCAAAAGCCTGATCGCGCGGCTGATGGAAGAATCGCGCGTGCCGATGATCAAGCATCTCGACGGCATCTGCCACGTCTATGTCGACGACCGCGCCGATCTGGTGAAAACGCTCGCGGTCTGCGAAAACGCGAAGACGCATCGCTACGGCACCTGCAACACGATGGAAACGCTGCTGGTCGCGCGCGGCATCGCGAACGAGGCGTTGCCGGCGCTCGCGCGCATGTTCCAGGCGAAGGAAGTCGAACTGCGCGTCGATCCGGGCGCGCGCGCCGTGCTGGAAGCGGCGCAGATCGGCGGTCTCGTCGATGCGAAAGAGGAAGACTGGCGCACCGAATATCTCGCGCCGGTGCTGGCGGTCAAGGTCGTCGCGACGCTCGACGAAGCCATCGATCACATCAACGAACACGGCTCGCATCACACCGACGCGATTCTCACCGAAGACCACGACCGCGCGATGCGCTTCCTGCGCGAAGTGGATTCGGCGAGCGTGATGGTGAACGCATCGACCCGTTTCGCCGACGGTTTCGAGTTCGGTCTGGGCGCCGAAATCGGCATCTCGAACGACAAGCTCCACGCGCGCGGACCGGTGGGCCTCGAAGGACTGACATCGCTCAAGTACGTGGTGCTCGGCCACGGCGAAGTGCGCCAATAAGAAGGCCACGTATCGATGCTCTGGATCAAATCGCTGCATATCGTGCTGGTGGCTTCGTGGTTTGCGGGGCTTTTTTATCTCCCGCGCATTTTCGTGAATCTTGCGATGGAGAACGACGCGGCCGCCACCGCGCGGCTCTTGCTGATGGCAAGAAAGCTGTTTCGGTTCATGACCTTCATCGCGATACCGGCGCTCGCGTGCGGCCTGTGGCTGTGGCTCGTGGTCGGCATCGGACAGGGACAGGGGTGGCTGCACGCGAAGCTGACGATTGTCGCGCTGCTCATCGTTTATCACGCTTATTGCGGCCGGCTGCTGCATACCTTCCAGCGCGGCGAGAACAAGCGCTCTGACAAGTGGTATCGCATGTTCAACGAACTGCCGGTGCTGGGGCTGCTCGGCGCGACGCTGCTGGTGGTCATCAAGCCTTTCTAGGCTATCTGTCGACGGCAGCCGCCAAAGCAGGCGAAGCGGCTCGCCGTTCATCTCCCAATATGTGTGGCGGATCGCGCAACGCGATCCAAAATCGGACGAACCTCATAGTCATCCGATAACAAACACGGACAATCCCCTCCCGCACTAAAGCCGATTTCGGCCGCGACGCCCGACCGGCTTCGCGCGCCGACCAAACGCAAAAATCCGTGACAGGCGGCGGTGCATTCGCCGCGCACGCGCAGGGACAAATTTTGTCTCCGGTCGGCAAAATTCGTCACAGCAATTTACTTCGATAACCTGATTAATTGCGATTAAGAGGCTTCCTATACGTCGCCTGAAAGGCGCTGCGGATAATTCGCTTCCCGTACACGACGGGTCGTCTTGAACAAATGGGAATGCGAAGAAAATCGGGAGAAGAGGCGAACGATTCGGGTGGCAGAGGAATCGGAAAGACTGCTTCGATCGACGCATCAACCGTACTCCGTGCCGGGGCGTCAGCCGAGGCATCAGTGCACAACCGCGTAGCAACACTTCATGAAAAACGATGCCCCGGGCGCCGACTTGTCCGCCCAACCGGCTTTGAACGAACAGGCCCTGACGCCTGCCCGAAAAGTCGACGACACCTTGCTGAAGAGCCTCATCTGGATGGCGGCTCATCACGGCAAGCCGGTTAGCGAGGCCGCGCTGATCGCGGGCCTGCCCGCCGGCCGCTTCATGTTGCCCAAGCAGGCGCAGATCGCGATGGAGCAGGCCGGCTTCGCGGCGGGCGTCGTCGAGCGACTCGTGCATGAAGTGTCGCCGATGCTCCTGCCCGTGATTCTTTTTCGCAAGGACCACGGCGGCTGCATTCTGCTCGGGACCGCGCCGGACAAGGTCAAGGTGCAGAAGAGCCAGGCCGATGCCAAGGGCAGGACGGAAGACGAATACGAGACGGCATATCGGCTGATCCTGCCCGAAGTCGGGCCGCAGGTCGTCACGATGGGCGCGTCGAAGGTCAAGGAGTTCTACACAGGCTTTGCGATGCTCGTGAAGCCGCTCGCCAAGGTCGATGCCCGCGCGGGCGTCCCCTCCGACGACGGCAATGGCCACCAGTTGCAGTCTGGACTGGGCGACGTCGCTCGCAAGTCGTACGGCGGCATCGCGGCAGCCACGGCGCTGACGATGATCCCGGACGTCGACGCGAACAAGACGTTGTCGGTCGGTATCGTCGGCGGCACGTACCGCGGTTATGCGGCAACGGCCATCGGCGGCACGGCACGTATCACGCAAAACCTGAAGGTGCGCGTGGGTGCTGGCCGGAGTTCCAGCGGCACGACGGTCGGCGCAGGCGCTGCGTACCGGTGGTAAGCCCATAGTCGAACGGCCAGCCAGCAGCGCACTCCGGTGCGCTGCTTCTGGCGGCCGGTCCGGCCCGGCGGTCGATTCGCGAGAGTCGGCCGTGACGGACGGATCGGCGCTATCTCAAGCGATTCAAAACAAAGCGGGCTCTTCTTCGGAAGAGCCCGCTTTGTTTTGTGCACGTCATTCGCAGATTGGCGCGCACATCGGCCGGGCCGAAGCGCGGCTCTCACCTCGTCACGCCAGGCATCCATCAACTCCCCACGCGCCGTTTCTCCAGCACGTCCTTCGCCTGCGCGAGTTTCTCCGCCAGTTGCGGCCCGCGCGCGAGCGCGACGCCCACCGCCAGAATGTCGCCGATCGCGAGATGCGACACACGCGACGTCATCGGCGAAAAAATATCGGTGTCTTCATCGACATTGGCAAACAATCCGACGCTCGCCATGCGCGCAAGCGGCGAATTACCGTGCGTGATCGCGATCACCCGCGCGCCGCCCGCGAGCGCCGACTTGCAGGCGTCGAGGATATCCTTGGTGCGCCCCGTGTTCGAAATCGCGACGACGACATCCCCCGCGCCGAGCAGCGCCGCCGAAGTCGTGTACGTGTGAGGGTCGGAATACGCCACCGACGGCACGCCGAGCCGGAAAAACTTGTGCTGCACGTCGAGCGCGGCAATGCCCGATCCGCCCGCGCCGTAGAATTCGATGCGGCGCGCGTCGGCGAGCAACGTGATCGCCGCGGCGACGCTGTCCGTCGATAAGCCGTTGCGCACCTGGATCAGCGCGCCGATCGTCCGGTCGAGCACTTTCGCGGCGACGCCGGACACGGGCTCGTCGGTTCGCACGTCGCGATAGACCGTGGGCACATCTCCTGCGACGCTCTGAGCCAGCCGGATCTTGAATTCGCGAAAGCCGGAAAAGCCGAGCGCCCGGCAAAAGCGCGCGATGGTCGGCTGGCTCACGCCGACGCGCGCGGCAAAGTCGGTCATCGCAAGATCGAGCACTTCGCGCGGCGCTTCCAAAACGTAGTCGGCGAGCTTGCGCTCGGACGGGCGCAATTGTTCGCGCATTGCTTCGACTTGGGACAGCAACATCGGGAATCTCGCCTATGCTGGAAATTGCGTGGACTATAGCTGATTAACCATCATGTACAAATACTACATAAAATCGTCTTGCGCAGATCAGGGATTTCCCTGATACGTATGTGCAGCAAGCTTTGGTGGTCTAAGTGTTCGCTTAACGGAATGCGGTAAAAGCCCGTTGCAGACGTGTAGTTTTTCTACTAACATCGGGTCACTCGGCAAAGTGGCGCATTGAACCAGAACTGCCGATCCCCGCGACATTCAACCCAAGCACCTCGGCGGCGTGTTCACGCGGAACGAGGCGAAGGAGTTTCGATGGTTTCCCCGCATCCGCAATTGAAGAAGGTCACCGACCGCGTGATCGAACGCAGCAAGCCGACGCGCGCGGCGTATCTGGCGCGCATCGCAGCCGCGCACGGCCAGTTCCCGGCGCGTGGCGCGCTTTCGTGTGCCAATCTCGCGCATGGCTTTGCCGGCCTCGAAGGCCAGGAAAAGATCGCGATCAAGTCGGTGCGCGAACCGAACATCGGCATCGTTTCGTCATACAACGAGATGCTCTCGGCGCACGCACCGTACAAGTCCTTCCCCGACATCATCAAGCAAGCTGCGCGCGAAAGTGGCGGCATCGCGCAGTTCGCGGGTGGCGTGCCGGCGATGTGCGACGGCATTACCCAGGGCAACGCGGGAATGGAACTGTCGCTGTTCTCGCGCGAAGTGATCGCGATGAGCACGGCGGTCGCGCTCACGCACAACATGTTCGATGCGGCACTGTGCCTCGGCATCTGCGACAAGATCGTGCCGGGCCTCCTGATCGGCGCGCTGCAGTTCGGCCATCTGCCGACCATCTTCGTCCCGGCCGGCCCGATGACGAGCGGCCTCACCAACGACGAAAAGGCCAAGGTCCGCCAGCAGTTCGCGACCGGCGCGTGCGATCGCGGCGCGCTGCTCGAAGCGGAATCGGCGGCGTATCACAGCCACGGCACCTGCACGTTCTACGGCACGGCGAACAGCAACCAGATGCTGATGGAGGTGATGGGCCTGCATCTGCCGAGTTCGGCTTTCGTCCATCCGCACACGCCGCTGCGCGATGCGCTCACCGCTCAGGCTGCGAAGCGCGTGCTCGAACTCACCGCCGAGCGCGGCGACTACACGCCGATCGGCCACGTCGTCGACGAGAAGTCGATCGTGAACGGCATCGTCGCGCTGCTGGCGACCGGCGGCTCGACCAATCACACGCTGCATCTGGTCGCGATTGCGCGTGCGGCGGGCATCGTGATCGACTGGAACGACTTCGACGAGCTCTCGGCCAGCGTGCCGCTGCTCGCGAAGATCTACCCGAACGGCAAGGCCGACGTGAACCATTTCCACGCGGCGGGCGGTGTCGCGTTCCTCGTGCGCAACCTGCTCGAAGCGGGTCTGCTGCACGAAGACGTCAAGACCGTCGCGGGTCCGGGGCTCACGCACTACACGAAGGAGCCGAAGCTCATCGAGGGCAAGCTGGAGTGGGTCGACGGCACGGAAGCTAGCCACGACACGAAGGTGCTGCGCGGCATCGAAGAGCCGTTCGCGCCCGATGGCGGCCTGCGCCTGATGCAGGGCAAGCTCGGCCGCGGCGTAATCAAGATTTCGGCGGTGGCGCCGGAGCATCGCGTGGTGAAGGCGCCGGCCATCGTCTTTCATTCGCAGGAAGAAGTGCAGGAAGCGTTCGACAAGGGCGAACTGAAGCGCGATTTCGTCGCGGTCGTGCGCTTTCAAGGCGCGCGTGCGAACGGAATGCCGGAGTTGCATCGATTGACGCCGCTTCTCGGCGTGTTGCAGGATCAGGGCTTCCACGTTGCGCTCGTCACCGATGGACGCATGTCGGGCGCGTCGGGCAAGGTGCCGGCGGTGATCCACGTGTCGCCGGAAGCGTTGCTGCAAGGCCCGCTCGGCAAGGTGCGCACGGGCGACACCATCGTGATCGACGCGCAGGCCGGCGTGCTCGACATCGAAATCGATTCGAAGCAATGGGCGGCGCGTGAAGTCGAGGCACCGCGCCATCAGGCGGAAAACGAAGTCGGTTTCGGCCGCGAGCTCTTTGGCGTTTTCCGCAGCGCGGCATTGCCGGCGGAACTGGGCGCATCGGTGTTCGGTCCGATGGTCGGCGAGACGCACGAGACGCGCGCCGCCTATCAGACGACGAAGACGGCACACGTATCGCACGCCACGCACTGAGCAGTACACGGGAACCTGAGGGATACCACTCGCGGACAGAACAACACACGCCGCACAAGACAGGAGTTGCATCACATGAAAACGGTAAGCGAAATCGTGCGTCTGGGCCCGGTGATTCCGGTGCTCGCCTTCGATTCGGTCGAGCAGGGCGAACACGTGTCGCGCGCGTTGCACGCTGGCGGCGTGAAGGTCCTCGAAATCACGCTGCGCACGGCGGCAGGCATCGGCGCGATCGAGCGCGCGAGCCAGCTCGCGGACGACATCGTGGTCGGCGTCGGCACGATCACGAAGCCCGAGCACTGCGCGCAGGCGAAGAAGGCGGGCGCGCAGTTCGGTGTGTCGCCGGGACTCACGAAGGACATGCATAAGGCCGCGCAGGATGCCGGCCTGCCGCTTCTGCCGGGCGTGATGACGCCGAGCGACATTATCCAGGCGCTCGAACTCGGCTACGAGATCGTCAAGTTCTTTCCGGCGCAGCAAGCGGGTGGCATTCCGATGCTGCAGGCGTTCTACGGTCCGTTCCCGACGCTCAAGTTCTGTCCGACAGGCGGCATCACCGCCGAAACCGCGACGAGCTTCCTCGCGCAGCCGAACGTCGTGTGCGTCGGCGGCTCGTGGCTGACGCCGAAAGCGGCGCTCGCCGCGCAGAACTGGGAGGAGGTCACGCGACTCGCGCGAGCGGCGAGCGCGCTGGCCGCACCGGCCTGATCGCCTGTTGCCGGGCGCACGAGCGGCCGGCAACCCAGCGAAAGCCTCTGCGACCTCGGCGTCACGGAGGCTTTTTTTGTATTCATGGAAGCTTTCGGATCGATGTTTTGATGTAGTCGGGACGCTGCAAATCGAAGGCAACAAGTAAAATCCGGATTCCTCGGCGCCGCGTGTGCGCTTGCCGGACGCCGCTGTTACGAGCGACGGCAAACGCACCCGTAGCGATAACGTCAACAAAACCAAAGGAGGCGCTTCATGGAAGCCGTCCACGGCAGCATGCTGCTCGTCTACGCGGTCATCGCGATCGCAGTGCTGATCCTGATGATCACGCGCTACAAGGTCTACCCGTTCCTCGTTCTTCTGATCGTTTCGCTGCTGCTAGGGCTCGCCGTCGGCATGCCGATGGACAAGATCGTCAAGGCGTTCGAAACCGGCAACGGCAACACGCTCGGCCACATCGCGGTGGTGGTGGGTCTCGGCACGATGCTCGGCAAGATGATGGCCGAGTCGGGCGGCGCGGAGCGCATCGCGAATACGCTCATCCACCTGTTCGGCGAGAAGAACATTCACTGGGCGATGATGTTCGTCGCGATCATCGTCGGCTTGCCCGTGTTCTTCGAAGTCGGCTTCGTGCTGCTGATTCCGATCGCGTTCAACGTCGCGAAGCGCACGGGCAAGTCGCTCCTGCTGATCGGCCTGCCGATGGTCGCGGGTCTGTCCGTCGTGCACGGCCTGATTCCGCCCCACCCGGCAGCTCTCCTCGCGGTGCAGGCGTATCACGCCGACATCGGCAAGACGATTGCCTACGGCCTGATCGTCGGCGTGCCGACGGCGATCGTCGCGGGTCCGCTCTTCGCGCTCGTGATCCACAAGTACATCAAGCTGCCGGAGAACAATCCGCTCGCGGCGCAGTTCGTCGAGCAGCACACGGAAGGCCAGAAACGCGAGCTGCCGGGCTTCGGCGTCACGCTTTTCACGATCCTGCTGCCGGTGATCCTGATGCTGGTCGGAAGCTGGGCTGACCTCGTCTTCGCGCCGAAGACGCTGCCGAACGACCTGTTGCGCTTTGTCGGGCAGTCGGACATCGCGCTCCTGATCGCCGTGCTCGTGAGCTTCTACACCTTCGGCGCGGCGCGCGGCTTCAATCGCGAGCAGATCCAGAAGTTTTGCGGCGAGTGTCTCGCGCCGATCGCGGGCATTACGCTGATCGTCGGTGCGGGCGGCGGCTTCGGCAACATCCTGCGCGAAAGCGGAATTTCGCAGCAGATCGTCGCGTCGGCTTCGCAGGCGAACCTGTCGCCGCTGTTGCTCGGCTGGTTCGTCGCCGCGCTGATTCGTCTGGCGACAGGCTCGGCCACGGTGGCGATGACGACCGCGTGCGGCATCGTCGCGCCGATCGCGGCGGCAGCGGGCGGCGGCACGAAGCCCGAGTTGCTGGTGCTCGCGACGGGCGCAGGCTCGCTGATCTTCTCGCATGTGAACGATGGCGGCTTCTGGCTGATCAAAGAGTATTTCGGGATGACGGTGGGCCAGACGTTCAAGACCTGGTCGCTGTGCGAGACGATCATCTCGCTGTTGGGTTTGGGGCTGACCTTCGCGCTCGCGGCGGTCTTGTAAGCAAGGATTGGCGCATAGGACCGGAGTAAAGCGCTAACTCCGGTCGACAGGAGAAAATCAATGATATTCATCGCGATGGGCGTCTCAGGTTGCGGCAAGACGCGGATTGGTGAACTGCTGGCGGAACGGCTCGAATGCGCCTTCACCGATGGCGACGCGTTTCACAGCGAAGCGAACAAGGAGAAGATGCACAAGGGCATCCCGCTGACGGACGATGACCGCTGGCCGTGGCTTCGGACGATCCGCGCGGCGATCGAGGAAAAGCAGAGCGCGGGCGAGACGGCGGTGTTCACGTGCTCGTCGCTCAAGCGCGCATACCGCGACATCCTGCGCGCTGGCGATTCCGACGTGACCTTCGTCTATCTGCACGGCACGGTGGAATTGCTGCGCGAGCGGCTCGGCGAGCGCAAGGGTCATTTCTTCGATCCGTCGCTGTTGCAGAGCCAGCTCGATACGCTGGAGCCGCCGGGCGCGGACGAAGCGATCGAAGCCGATATCGCGATGACGCCGGATCAGATCGTCGACAAGGTGCTGAAGGAAGTGAAGGAGCGCTGAAGGCGCTCGAGGCATAAAAAAAGGGCGTCCCGTGTCGCGGGACGCCCTTTTTTGTAGCGACGGTTTTCGTTACTTGATGCGCTTCGCCAGTTCCACCGCCTTGCCGATATACGAACCCGGCGTCATCTCCAGCAGCAGCTTCTTCGCGTCGTCGGGAATCGCGAGGCCGTTGATGAACGCCTGCAAGCCCTCGCGCGTGATGCCCTTGCCGCGCGTCAGTTCCTTCAGCTGCTCATACGGATTCTCGATGCCGAAGCGGCGCATCACCGTCTGCACCGGCTCGGCCAGCACTTCCCAGGTGTTGTCGAGGTCTTCGTTCAGGCGCGCCGCGTTCACTTCGAGCTTGTCCAGCCCGCGGATCAGCGAATCGTAGGACAGCAGCGAATATCCGAACGCCACGCCGATGTTGCGCAGCACGGTCGAATCGGTGAGGTCGCGCTGCCAGCGCGAGATCGGCAGCTTGTCGGCGAGATGGCGCAGCGTCGCGTTCGCTAGGCCCAGATTGCCTTCCGAATTCTCGAAGTCGATCGGGTTGACCTTGTGCGGCATCGTCGACGAACCGATTTCGCCCGCCTTCGTCTTCTGCTTGAAGTAGCCGACCGAGATGTAGCCCCACACGTCGCGGTCGAGGTCGAGCAGGATCGTGTTCGCGCGCGCGACGGCGTCGAACAGTTCGGCCATGTAGTCGTGCGGTTCGATCTGGATCGTATACGGGTTGAAGGTCAGCTTCAGCCGCTCTTCGACCACTTCCTTCGAAAACGCTTCCCAGTCGAATTCCGGGTACGCCGACAGATGCGCGTTGTAATTGCCGACCGCGCCATTCATCTTGCCGAGGAGCGGCACGGCGGCGATGCGCTCGATCGCGCGCGACAGACGCGCTGCGACGTTGGCGATTTCCTTGCCGAGCGTCGTCGGGCTGGCGGGCTGGCCGTGGGTGCGCGAGAGCATCGGCTGCGCCGCGTGTTCGTGCGCGAGCTTGACGAGCCGCTCGTGCACCGAGCGCAGCGCGGGCAGGATCACGTGCTCGCGGGCGCCGGCGAGCATCAGCCCGTGCGACGTGTTGTTGATGTCCTCCGACGTGCACGCGAAGTGGATGAATTCGCTCGCGCGCTCCAGTTCCGGCTGGCCCTTTACCGATTCCTTCATCCAGTATTCGACCGCCTTCACGTCGTGATTCGTCACGCGTTCGATGTCCTTGATGCGCGCGGCGTCGTGCGCGGTGAAGCGCTCGACGAGTTGCAGCAGGAATTGCTCGGACGCATCGGAAAAACGCGGCACTTCGGCGAAACCGGCGCGCGAGAGTGCGATCAGCCAGTGAATTTCGACGGTTACGCGATGGCGCATGAACGCGGCTTCGGAGAGCCATTCGCGCAGGGCTTCGGTCTTGGCGGCGTAGCGGCCATCGAGCGGCGACAGCGCGGTGAGCGCGAAGAGGGTATCGGGACGGGTATCGGACATGGTGGCAGCCGCGCTCGGGGGCGGGATTGGGACGGGATAACCGTGGATTTTACCATCGGAGCCGGATTAAACCGGGCGCAGGCGGCGGCGCGGCCTGCGCTTATCGCCTGTCCGTGCGTTCCCGCAGCGCGAGATCGAGTGCGCTCAACTGCGCGGGCGTGCCGACGTTCTCCCAGCGGCCTTCGTACAGTTCGCCGCTCGCGCGTCCCGCTGCGATGGTCTCGCGGTAGTACGGCGTCAGTGCGCGCCGGGTGCCGGGCGCCAGGTCGCGGAACATGCGGGTATCGTGAAGACCGATGTTGCCGAACGTGAAGCGCGGCGCGCCTTCGAGCGACAGCGTGCCATCCTTCAGCGCGAAATCGCCCTTGGCGTGAAAAGGCGGATTCGGCACCATCACGAGGTGCATGCCGGGCTGAGCCGACGAAGCGAGCCTCGACGCATGGGCGCCGAGCGAACCGTAATCGAAGTCGCAGAAGACGTCGCCGCTGACGGCCACGAATACTTCCGGTTCGCCGCGCGTCTCGATCAGCGGCAGCGCCTGCGCGATTCCGCCTGCCGTTTCGAGCGCCTCTGTTTCCGCCGAAAAACGCAGTTGCACGCCCCAGCGCGAACCGTCGCCGAGCGCGGCCTCGATCTGCGCGCCGAGCCACGCATGATTTATCACGATGGTTTCGACGCCCGCCGCCGCCAGCCGCTCGATCTGCCAGACGATCAGCGGCTTGCCGCCGGCTTCGAGCAGTGGCTTCGGGCAGGTATCGGTGAGCGGACGCATGCGCTCGCCGCGCCCGGCGGCGAAGATCATCGCCAGCTTGAGGGAAGACGTCATGCGGCGCGCTTAGAACGTGTAGCCGACATCGGCAGCGCGGCCCTCGAGCGTATCGATGAGACGCGCGAACGGACGCAACGGGCCGTAGCGCTCGGCCACCTTGCGCGCATAGCCGATGAAACGCGGCAGATCGGCAAGATAGACCGGCTTGCCGTCGCGGTAATTGATGCGGCAGAAGAGGCCCAGCACCTTGATGTGACGCTGTAGGCCCATCCACTCGACCTGCCGGTAGAACTCGCCGAAATCAGGGTCCACGGGCAGGCCGGCCTTCTTCGCGCGTTCCCAGTAATAAGCGATGCAGTCGAGCTGGAACTCCTCGTCCCAACTGATGAAGGCGTCACGCAGCAGCGACGCCAGATCGTACGTAATCGGCCCGTAGACGGCATCCTGAAAGTCGAGCACGCCGGGATTCGGCTCGCTCACCATCAGGTTGCGCGGCATGAAGTCGCGCAGCATGAAGACCTGCGGCTGCGCAAGCGCGCTTTGCACGAGCAGCGTAAAGGTACTGTCGAGCACCTTGCGATCGGTTTCGGCGAGTTCGTGCCCGAGATGCCGGCCGACGAACCATTCCGGCATCAGCTCCATCTCGCGGCGCAGGAACGCCTCGTCGAAGGGCGGCAGCACGCCTTCGCGCGAGCTCGACTGAAAGCGGATCAGCGCGTCGAGCGCGGCGCGCATCAGCCCACGCGCGTTTTTCTCGTCGAGCACGGAGAGATAGGACGTCGTGCCGAGATCGGTCACGAGCATGAAGCCGGCATCGAAATCGGTTTCGAGGATCGCGGGCACATGCACACCGGCTTCTGCCAGCAAACCGGCGACCTGCACGAACTCGCGGCACTTTTCGGGTGGCGGGGCGTCGACGGCGATCAGCGTTTTTCCGTGTTCACCGCCCGCGGCAATGCGGAAATAGCGGCGAAAACTGGCATCGGTCGACGCCGGCGCGAGGCTCGGAAGATCCAGCCGATAGCGTTCGGCGAACGATTCGAGCCAGGCGTAAAGCTGTGTAAGGCGGACGTCGGTGGGAATGTGCGTCATAAATTCGAAGGGCAAAACATCTTGCCATATAATACCCCACGACTTTTTTAAGCGATCCGTTTTCGCCCGGCGCCAAGGCCCGAGCAGCGCAGCTTCACTTTCGATCGAGTGTCATCCTTCGTTCACAACCGCTTTCGCTTGCAGCGTTCTTGCAGCGGGTTCGTCGGATACGACTGCGCGGCTTGCGTGCAAACTCGGGTGCGAGTTCAAGGCATTGCGTGCTCGCGGACGCATAACGGCATCGAACCGCCACCCATACATGCCGCCACGACAGTTTCCTAAATCGATTACCAAGCGTCATGCTTTGCCACGCAGACGGCGGCTCGTCGCGGCGCTGCTTGCTGCTCCGGGTCTCATGCCGGCGCTCGCGCACGCGCAGCTCGCGGGCGCGGCGGCCGAGCCTCAGCCGCTCGACGGCGCCGGCAACCTGCGCCTCGCGCCGCAGCTCGAAGAGCGGCCGCTGCGTCCGGGGCAGCAGCCGGCCACGTTCCTGCTCGGCGACAGGACCACCGGCACCACCGATGAGGACATGGCCGCCAAGGGTTCGGCGGAAGTGCGCAGGAACGTGTCGGTCATCAAGTCGGACGCGCTGCACTACGACCAGGACACCGACATGGCCGATGCGTACGGCAATGTCAGGATCATCAGCAACGGCAATACGTTTGTCGGCCCGGAAGCGCACCTGAAGGTGGAAGCGAACGAAGGCTATATGACGAACCCGAAGTACCGCTTCAACCTGTCGGGCGGATCGGGCAGCGCCGAGCGCGTCGACATGCTCGACAACGAACAGGCGCGCGTCGACCACGGCACCTACACGGCGTGCGCGTGCGAGACCGACCCGGCGTGGTACATCAAGGGCACGTCGTTCGATTTCGATACCGGCTCGCAGGAAGGCATCGCGCATAACGGCGTGCTCTTCTTCCAGGGCGTGCCGATCATGGCGAGCCCGTGGCTGTCGTTTCCGCTGACGGGCGAGCGGCGCAGCGGCCTGCTGCCGCCGACGTTCTCGCTCAGTTCGACGACCGGCTTCGAAGCGACGATCCCGTATTACTTCAACATCGCGCCGAATCGCGACCTGACCGTGACGCCGCGCCTGATGACGCAACGCGGCGTGCAGACGGCGGCGACCTATCGTTATCTGTCGCCGACCTACTCGGGCACGATCACGGGCGAATTCCTGCCGAACGACCGCCAGACTCACACGAACCGCTACGCGATCTACCTGCAGCATCAGCAGAACTTCGGCGGCGGCTTCGGCGGCTATATCAACTACAACAAGGTCTCCGACGATCAATACCCGGAAGACCTGGCGAATGCGTCGAACCAGTTCCTGAACGGCACGCAGTTGCTGTATCAGCAGGAAGCCGGGCTGACGTACAACAACGGGCCGTGGTCGGTGCTCGCGCGTGAACAGCGCTGGCAGACGCTGCAGCCATCCGTTCCGCCGTATGCGCGCGAACCGCAGTTGAACGTGCTGTACAACAAGTACAACGTCGGCGGCTTCGACTACGGGGCGGAAGCCGACTACACGCGCTTCACGATCACGCAGGACGGCGCGACCGACGGCCAGCGCGTCGTCTTCAATCCGTACCTGAGCTACAGCGTCAATGCGCCGGGCTACTTCATTACGCCGAAGGTGCAGTGGCACTTTGCGTCGTATGACCTGTCGCACGTCGCGAGCACGGCACCGGTCGGCCAGCCGAAGAATTTCACCGAATCGATTCCGACTGTCTCGTTCGATACGGGCCTCGTGTTCGACCGTTCGGTGCGGATCTTCGGCCAAGACTATATCCAGACGCTCGAGCCGCGGCTGTACTACGTCTACACGCCGTATCGCAACCAGAATTTCGCGCCGATCTTCGATACTGCCGAAGCCGACTTCGGCCTCGCGGAGATCTACACGCCGAACACGTTCGTCGGCAACGACCGGATCGCCGATGCGAACCGCCTGACGGTCGGTCTCACGACGCGCTTCATCAACCCGGCAACGGGCGATGAGCGCGCGCGCTTCGTGATCGCGCAGCAATATTATTTCCAGAGCCAGCGCGTCACGATCACGCCGGACCAGGTCCCCGACCAGGCGAAGCATTCCGATCTGATCGCGGGCGCGGCGATCAAGCTGGGCGCGGGTTTCGCTTCGGAAACAGCGTTCCAATATAATGCGGACAACAACCAGCTCGTGCGGTCGAGCGTCGGCTTCGCGTTCAGTCCCGCCGACCGCAAGGTGGTCAACATCGGTTATCGCTACACGCGTCAGAACGAGACCACGCTGGTCAACGAGCCTATCAACCAGATCCTGTTGTCGGTGCAGTGGCCGATCACGCAGCGGCTCTACGGCGTCGGCCGGGTGAACTACGATCTCGCCGGCCATCGGCTCGTCGACGGTCTGGTCGGCTTCCAGTACGATGCCGACTGCTGGCAGTTCGGCTTCGGCATGCAACGCTATGCAAACGGGGTCACAACCACCGGCCAGTCGGCATCGGGCACGCGCGTGCTTGCCCAGTTGACGTTCAAGGGCCTGTCGAACGTCGACAACGGCCTCGTGAACGCATTCCGTTCGAGCGTGCAGGGCTACCAGACGCCGCCGCCCGCGGCCGCGCCGTTCGCGCGTTTCACCAATTACGAGTGACGGGGCGAACACCATGTCGTCGATCGGAAGAGTGACAGCGGGCAAAAACCACCGCAAGGCAAGCAGCACACTAGCGGGCAAGACCCGTATTTGATGGAGTATTTGTGGCAAACATGAACATGTTTCGATCGACAACGCTGGCAGCGGGCGCTTTCGCCGCGGCACTGATCCTGAGTTCCCCCGCCGGCGCGCAGGCCTTGTCGAAGGGCAGCGTACAAGTCGCCGACTCGGTCGTCGCGGTCGTCAACAGCGACGTCATCACGCAACGCGAACTCGAAGACCGCGTCGGGCTCATCACGCGCCGCCTGCAGCAGCAGAACGCGCCGCTGCCGCCCACCGCGCAGCTGCAGCGTCAGGTGCTCGACCAGATGGTGGTCGAGCGCATCCAGTTGCAGAAGGCCAAGGAAGACGGCATCAACGTCGACGACGCCACCGTGAACCGCACGCTCGAACGCCTCGCGCAGCAGAACCAGATGACGCTCGACGTGTACCGCGCGCGCATCGAGGCGCAAGGCGTACCCTGGTCCACGTTCACGCGCGACGCGCGCACCGAGCTCACGCTCTCGAAGTTGCGCGAGAAGGAAGTCGACAGCAAGATCACGGTGTCGGACGCGGAAATCGCGAATTACGTCGCGAGCCAGCGCGGCCCGAACGCGAAGCAGTCAAGCGACCTGCATCTGCAGCACATCATGTTCAAGCTGCCGCCGAACGCATCGCAGACCGACATCGCCGCGGTTCAGGCGAAGGCCGAAGCCGTGCTGAAGGAAGCGCAGTCAGGCGAGGATTTCGCAAAACTCGCGAAGCAGAATTCGCAGGACACCGACGCCGCCAAGGGCGGAGATCTCGGCTTTCGCACGCAGGGCTCGCTGCCCGCGGGCGTCGTGACGGCGGTGTCCACGCTGCGTCCGGGCCAGGTCGTGCCGCAACTGATCCGCACCGACGGCGGCTTCGAAATCATCAAGCTCGTCGAGCGCCGCTCGGGGCAGGGCACCGCAGCCGACGCGCCGAAGCTCGTGCAGACGCACGTGCGCCACATTCTCCTGCGCGTGTCGGACGGCATGTCGGAATCGGCGGCGCGGCAGAAGCTGGTCGACATCAAGCGCGACGTGGTCGGTGGCGGCGACTTCGCGAACTTTGCGCGCACGTATTCGCAGGACGGTTCGGCGTCGCAGGGCGGCGATCTCGGCTGGATCAGCCCGGGCGAAACCGTGCCCGAGTTCGAGCGCGCGATGAACAACCTGAAGGACGGTGACGTCAGCGATCCGGTGCGCAGCGAATACGGCTATCACCTGATCCAGGTGCTCGGCCGCCGCGACGCCGAAGGCTCGGCCACGCAGCAGCTCGACATCGCGCGCCAGGCAATCGGCCAGCGCAAGGCCGAGCAGGCGTATTCAGACTGGCTGCGCGAACTGCGCGACACCGCCTACGTGCAGTACAAGGGCATCGCGGCGCAAGCGGACCAGTAACCCGGAACCAGCAACGATGAACGCCGCCTCCGACGCCCGTCCGCTTTCCATCGCGATCACCACCGGCGAGCCCGCCGGAGTCGGTCCCGAATTGACTGCGGCGGCGCTCGGTCAGGCGGCGACCCGTTGGCCTTCGGCGCGTTTCACGGTGCTCGGCGATCGTACGTTGTTGCAGGATCGCGCGGGATCGAAGGAAGCGCTCGACAGTGCGCAAATCTACATCGAGCATCATCCGCTCGCCGTGCCGTCGCAGGCGGGCAAGCTCGACGCGGCCAACGGGCGCTATGTGCTCGGCCTGCTCGATGCCGCGATCGACGGCGCGCTCGCCGGCCGGTTCGACGCGATCGTCACCGCGCCGTTGCAGAAGAGCACGATCAACGACGCCGGCGTTCCCTTCACCGGCCACACCGAATATCTCGCCGAGCGCACGAACACGCCGCGCGTCGTGATGATGCTGGCGGGCACGGGCGAACGGCCGCTGCGCGTCGCGCTCGCGACCACGCATCTGCCGCTCAAGGACGTGTCGGCGGCGCTCACGGCCGGTGGCATCGTCGAGACGCTGCATATCATCGATCACGACCTGCGCGCGCATTTCGGCTTGTCCGCGCCGCGCATTCTCGTGACCGGGCTCAATCCGCACGCGGGCGAAAACGGCTATCTGGGCCGCGAGGAAATCGACGTGATCACGCCTGCGCTGGAACGCGCGCGCGCGCTCGGCATTGATGCGCCCGGCCCTTACCCGGCGGACACGCTGTTCCAGCCGCGCTATCTGAAAGACGCGGATTGCGTGCTTGCGATGTTCCACGATCAGGGTTTGCCGGTGCTGAAATTCGCGACGTTCGGCGAAGGCATCAACGTGACGCTCGGGCTGCCGATCATCCGTACGTCGGTCGATCACGGCACCGCGCTCGATCTGGCGGGCACCGGTCGCGCGGACCCCGGCAGTATGATCGCGGCAATCGATACCGCGGTTTCGATGGCGAGTCATCGGCGCGCGGGCTGACCCACACGATCCCATCCATCTCGCAGTCCTTACGCGGTTCTTTCGATGTCGACCAAGCACCAGGGCCATTTCGCGCGCAAGCGCTTCGGGCAAAACTTCCTCGTGGATCAGGGCGTGATCAATTCGATCGTCGATACGATCGCGCCCAGGCGCGGCGAGCGCATGGTCGAGATCGGGCCGGGCCTGGCTGCGCTCACGGAGCCGCTGATCGAACGGCTCGCGACACCCGAATCGCCGCTGCACGCGGTCGAACTGGACCGCGACCTGATCGCGCGGCTCGGCAAGCGCTTCGGCGACCTGCTCGTGCTTCACGCGGGCGATGCGCTCGATTTCGACTTTGGCTCGCTCGCGCTGGAAGGCGAGAAGCCCACGCTCCGGATCGTCGGGAATCTGCCGTACAACATTTCCAGTCCGCTGCTGTTTCATCTGACGGCGTTTGCACCGAAGGTCGTCGATCAGCATTTCATGCTGCAGGACGAAGTCGTCGACCGGATGATCGCCGAGCCCGGCACGAAGGATTTCGGCCGGCTTTCGGTGATGCTTCAGTATCGCTATTCGATGGACAAGTTGATCGACGTCCCGCCCGAGTCGTTCCAGCCGCCGCCGAAGGTGAATTCCGCGATCGTGCGGATGATTCCGTTCGCGCCGCACGAGTTGCCTGCCGTCGACGAGCGTGTGCTCGGCGAGGTCGTGCAGGCGGCGTTTTCGCAGCGTCGCAAGATGATGCGCAATACGCTCGCCGTTTATCGCGACACGGTAGATTTCGACGCGCTCGGCTTCGATCTCGCGCGCCGGGCGGAAGAAGTGCCCGTCGCCGAGTATGTGACGCTCGCGCAGGTGGTCGCGAAGACGCGCTGACCGCTCATCTTGCGCTCTTTGCGGACTTGTTCACGAGCGCGATCCCGGCCAGCACCATCGCAGCCGCGATCATGAAACGCAGCGTGAAGTGCTCGCCCAGCAGCACCACGCCGAAGGTCACGCCGAAGATCGGCGTCAGGAACGAAAAGACCGACAGTCTCGACGCCATATAGCGCGTCAGCAGCCAGAACCACGTCAGATAGCTGATGAACGCGACGACGATCGCCTGATACGCGAGGCTCGCGAGCGCACGCGGCGTCACCATCGCCACGTGCGTCTGGTCGAGCGCGAACGCGAGCGCCAGCAGCACGATCGCCGATACCGCCAGTTGATAGAACAGCGTCTTGCTCGCGCTCGCATGCGCGAGCGAACTCGCGCGCACGACGACCGTCGTCGCTGCCCACAGCAGGCCGCCGAGCACGCCGAGCGCATCGCCGGCGACGCCACGCAACGTCGATGCGCGGTTCGGATCGGCGTGCAGGAAACCATCAGCGAACGCGAGCGCGATACCGCAAAACGCCACGGCGATGCCGAGCCATTGCACGCGGCGCATCTTCTCGCCGGCCACGAACCAGTGCAGCCCGAGCGCCGTGAAGCACGGCGCCGTATAGATGAAGACGGCCATGCGCGTGGCCGTCGTGAGCGTGAGGCCGAAGAAGATGCAGACGAACTCGCCGCCGAACAGCACGCCCGCGAGCAGGCCGGCGCCGAGCGTATCGTCGCTCGTGAAGAGTGAGGTGCCGCGCGAGCGCGTCCAGAGCCATACGAGCACGGTCGCGATGGCCGAGCGGATGCCCGCTTGCAGCATCGGCGGAAACGACGCGTTCGCTTCCTTGATCGCGACCTGCTGGAAGCCCCATGCGGCGCACAGAACGACCATGACGATGACAGCTGTCGCGTCCGGCGCGCGACGCAGGGAAAGGGCAGGGGTGCTCATCTCTCTTCTTGTGCGGCATTCGCGCTCACGCGAATGCACTGTTGTGGAGCGTCGATTTTGCCACCGATCGTCAGGCGGCGCGAAAGGTGAGGTCAGGGTGAGGGTCGTATGAACGGTCGCGCGCTGATGCGGCGCGTCACATCAAAAAAACGCCGGCTCGCGGCATGGCGAACCGGCGTTCGGCAAAGCGTGCTTCAGCTTCAGACGCCCGCGACGTGCGAGTGCTTTTCGATGAGTTCGATCTTGTAGCCGTCCGGATCTTCGACGAACGCGATCACGGTCGTGCCGCCCTTCACCGGGCCCGCTTCGCGCGTCACCTTGCCGCCTGCCTCGCGGATGCGGTCGCACGCGCCGGCGGCATCGTCGACTTCGATCGCGATGTGCCCGTAAGCGTTGCCGAGATCGTATTTGTCAGTGCCCCAGTTGTAGGTGAGTTCGAGCACGCTGGCTTCGCTTTCGTCGCCGTAGCCGACGAACGCCAGCGTGTATTTGTACTCGGTGTTTTCGCTCTGGCGCAGCACTTTCATGCCGAGAATGCGCGTGTAGAAATCGATGGAACGCTGCAAGTCGCCGACGCGCAGCATCGTGTGGAGAAGTCGCATGGTGGGTTTCCTGTGGGGTTGTCCTGGGCGGTTCGGAGACCCGGAGCGCGCCGGTGTCTTTACGCACTCGTACGCGCGGGGCCGCGAGCAAAATTGTAACGCCGGCCGTCGATGCTCGCAGGGCGCGTGCGGCTCAGAGCGCCGGCAGCAGTTCCGGTGGATGGTGCTTGAGTGTGTGCCGCGCTTCGCGGAATTCGGGAAAGATCGATTCGACCGTCTGCCAGAAACGCGGACTGTGGTTCATCTCGCGCAGGTGCGCGAGTTCATGCGCCACGACGTAATCGATGATCGAAAGCGGAAAGTGGATCAGCCGCCAGTTGAGGCGAATCTTGCCATCACTGGAGCAACTGCCCCAGCGCGTCGCCGCCGACGACAGCCCGTACGCACGAAACTCGACGCCGAGCTTGTGCGCATACACGACGAGCCGGTCGCCGAAAATGCGCTTCGCCTCGGTCTGCAGCCAACCCTGCACGCGGTCCTTGATCTGCTGCGGATCGGCGAGCGCGGGCAACGCGAGCGAGAGCACGCCGCTTTGCTCATCGAAATGAAGCGCACGTCGCGCCGAACCCAGCGACACGCTGATCGACCTGCCGAGATAGGGAAACTGCGCGCCGTCTTTCCAGTCGATGCGCGGCAGCGCACGCTGCTCGACGCGCGTCTGCCACTCGGCGAGCTTCTTGAAGATCCACTTCTGCTTGTCGGCGATGGCGCTTTCAATGTCGGCGAGCGTAACCCAGCGCGGCGCGGTGATCGCAAGCCCGGTGCCGTCGATCATGAAGCCGATCGTGCGGCGCGACGAGCGCTTCAGGCGATAGTCGAGCGTCTGCTGTCCGAGCACGAGGCGGCGCAGGCGTGTGCCGTCGGGGGCGTAGGGCGGAGGGGCGGCATTCGCGCCCGGCGCGATTTCACCGAGCAAGGGCGCGGGCGTCTGCGAGGCAGGCGCGGCGATGCCGGGCGCATCCGCGAACGGCAGATCGAGTTGCAGGTTGTCGAGCGCGACAGCGGGACGCTGCCGCGATGGGGTCTTCTGCATCGGCTCAGCTTTGCGCTCGCGGCGCAGGAATGACGAGAACAACGAAAAGGACAATGCGCGGCTCGGCGTGTGTGCAGTCGTTTCAGCGGCCGGCGGACGCGTGGGGCGCGTGCGTCGAACCTGCATCTGTCGAACTGTAGGCAGCCGGATCGATACGGCGCATTTCCGCTTCGATCCAGGTCTCGACGCGCTGGTTCACTTCTTCCGGCGTGAGGCCCGCGGTGTCGATCGGCTTACCGATCGACACCGTGACTATACCCGCATATTTGAGAAACGAATGGCGCGGCCAGACGTGCCCGGCGTTGTGCGCGATCGGCACGACGGGCACGCCGGTCGCGACCGCGAAGCGCGCACCGCCCGTCTTGTACTTCCCCTGGCTGCCGACGCGCGTGCGCGTGCCTTCGGGAAACATGATGACCCACGCGCCTTCGTCCATGCGCGCGCGGCCCTGGCGCGTCACCGAGGCGAACGCATCCTTGCCCTGCTTGCGGTCGATGTGCACCATTTTCAGCAAGCCGAGCGCCCAGCCGAAGAAGGGCACGAAGAGCAGTTCGCGCTTGAACACGTAGCAGAGCGGACGCGGCATCAGCGCAGGAAACGCGAGCGTTTCCCACGCGGACTGGTGCTTGGACAGCAGCACCGCCGGACCGTCGGGAAGGTTGTCCCATCCTTCGATGGTGTAGCGAATGCCGTTCAGATGGCGCAGGACGACGATCGTCGATTTGCACCAGCCGGCTGCCATCCAGTAGCGCTTGTCGGCGCGCAGGAACGGAAACGCGATGAAGCAGGCGATCGCGTACGGAACCGTGTACACGATGAAGTAAATGAGCAACAGCAGCGAGCGGATGAAGCGCATTGGTGTGGATTCTTGTAGTGCGCCGCTAAATCGGGTCAAAAAGCGGTCAATCTTGGTTCTGGGCGAGGAAATCGAGAACGAAGGTGCGCAGGTCCTTGTGCACCTTCGTGCCCGTCGGCAGGTTGCCAGCGGCGAGCGTCTTTTCGCCCTTGCCCGTCAGCACCAGATTCACCGGAAAGCCGAGTGCCGCGCCCGCCTGCAGATCGCGCAGCGAATCGCCGACCACCGGCGTGTGTTCAGGATCGATCTCGAAGCGGTCGATGATCTGCTGCAGCATGCCCGGCTTCGGCTTCCTGCAATCGCATTGATCCTCTGCGGTATGCGGGCAGAAAAACACGGCATCGATCCGTCCGCCCACCGCCGCCGCCGCGCGATTCATCTTCTGATGCATGGCGTTGAGCGCGGCCATGTCGAAGAGGCCGCGACCGATGCCCGACTGGTTCGACGCGATCGCGACGTGCCAGCCGGCCTGGTTCAGGCGCGCGATGGCGTCGAGGCTGCCGGGGATCGCGACCCATTCGTCGGGCGACTTGATGAATGCGTCGGAATCGACGTTGATTACGCCGTCGCGGTCGAGAATGACGAGCTTTCTGTTTGGATTCATGGAGAGGGCGCCTGAGCTCGCGCGCTCACGCGGCGAGCTTCGAAATGTCCGCGACGCAATTCATCTGCTGATGCAGCGCGCCAAGGAGTGCCAGCCGGTTGCTTCGCAGCGCCGGGTCTTCCGCATTCACCATCACGTCGTTGAAGAAGGTGTCGACGGCATCGCGCAGCGCGGCGAGCGCCGACAGCGCTTCCGTGTAGTTGCGCTCGGCGAGCTGGCTCTGCACACGCGGCGCGACCTGTTCGAGCTGCGCGTAGAGCGCCTTTTCTGCCGCTTCGACGAGCAATTCGGGTTTCACGCTCGACGGCACAGCTTCCGTCGACTTCTTCAGGATGTTCGAGATGCGCTTGTTGGCGGCCGCGAGCGATGCCGCTTCCGGCAGCGCCGCGAACTCGCGCACGGCTTCGAGGCGCGCCACGATGTCGTCGAGACGCGTCGGGTTCAGGCTCAGCACGGCGTCGATTTCGCTCGCGTTGAAGCCGCGCTCGCGCAGTACGCCGCGCAGGCGGTCCATGAAAAATGCATAGATCGCGTCCGTCGATTCGGCCACTTGCGGCATGTCGACGAAGTGCTTTTGCGCGACGCGCAGCAGGTCGAGCAGATCGATGGCGAGGCGCTTTTCGAGCAGGATGCGCAGCACGCCGAGCGCGTGGCGACGCAGCGCGAACGGATCTTTTTCACCCGTCGGTTGCAGTCCGATGCCCCAGATGCCGACGATCGTCTCCAGCTTGTCCGCGAGCGCGACCGCGCAGCCGACGCCCGTCGACGGCGTTTCGTCGCCGGAGAAGCGCGGCTGGTAATGCTCCGAGCACGCGCGCGCGACGTCTTCCGGCTCGCCGTCGTGACGCGCGTAGTAGGTGCCCATCGTGCCTTGCAGCTCGGGAAATTCGCCGACCATGTCCGTGAGCAGGTCCGCCTTCGCGAGCAGCGCGGCGCGCTTCGTCAGCGCGACGTCGATGCCGATCATCGGCGCGATCTCACCCGCGAGCGCTTCGAGGCGCTTCACGCGTTCGAGCTGCGAGCCGAGCTTGTTGTGATAGACGACGTTGGCGAGCAGCGGCACGCGGTCCGCGAGGCGCTTCTTCTTGTCCTGCTCGAAGAAGAATTTCGCGTCGGCGAGACGCGGGCGCACGACGCGCTCGTTGCCTTCGACGATGTCGCCGGGCGTCTTCGTGTCGATGTTCGACACGATCAGGAAGCGCGAACGCAGGCGGCCGTTGGCGTCGGTCAGCGCGAAATACTTCTGGTTCGTCTGCATCGTGAGGATCAGGCATTCCTGCGGCACCTGCAGGAACTCCTCACCGAAATGGCACTGATACACGACCGGCCATTCGACCAGCGCGTTCACTTCGTCGAGCAGCGCCTCGGGCATCACGACGCGATCCTCGCCCGCGAATGCCTGCAGTTGCGTGCGGATCGATTCCTTGCGGTCCTCGAAACTCGCGACCACGTGCGCTTTCGACAGCAGCGTTTCCGCGTAGCTGTCGGCGTTCGGGATCTGCACGAAGCCGTGCGACATGAAGCGATGGCCGATGGTCGTATCGCCGGAATCGATGCCGAGCGCCGAGACCGGCACGACCTCGCGGCCATGCAGCGCGACGAGCCGCTGCACCGGACGCACGAACTGCACGTTGGTGCCGTCCGGGCGCTGGTAGGTCATGACCTTCGGAATCGGCAGCCTGGCGAGCGTTTCGTCGAGCGCGGCTTGCAGGCCGTCGGCGAGCGCGGCGCCCGGCGCCGCGTAGCGCAGGAAGAACGCTTCGGCCTTGCCGTCCTGCGCACGTTCGAGTTCGGCGAGCGGGAAGTCGGGGAAGCCGAGCGCGGCGAGTTTCTTCGCGAGGGGCGCGGTGGGCTGGCCATCCTTGTCGAGCGCGACGGACACCGGCAGCACTTTTTCGCGCACCTGCTTTTCGGGCGCAACCGCGCGCACGTTCTTCACCAGCACGGCGAGGCGACGCGGCGTTGCGTATTTTTCGAAGTTCGGCTCGCCGTCGATCAGGTCGCGGGCCGCGAGACGTTGCACGATGCCTTCGGCGAACGCGGTGCCAAGACGCGCGAGCGCCTTCGGCGGCAGTTCTTCGGTGAGCAGCTCGACGAGCAGCGTTGCTTGATTGGATTGCGTCATTGTTCTTTCGTGTCTCGTCAAACCTGGTCGATGTTGCGTTCGACCTTCAGCGGCGGCGCCCAGGCGGGCATGGCGGCGTCGTGTTCGTCGGTGGTGAGGCCGGCCGCCGGATGCACCGGATTGCCGAGCATCGGGAAGCCGAGCGCTTCGCGCGAGTCGTAGTACGCCTGCGCGACGAGGCGCGACAGCGCGCGAATCCGGCCGATATACGCCGCACGTTCCGTGACCGAGATCGCGCCGCGCGCGTCGAGCAGGTTGAACGTGTGACCGGCTTTCAGCACGAGTTCGTAGGCGGGCAGCGCGAGCTTCGCGTCGATCATCTTCTTCGCTTCGGCCTCGTAGCTGTTGAAGAACGTGAACAGCAGGTCGACGTTGGCATGCTCGAAGTTGTAGGTCGATTGCTCGACTTCGTTCTGGTGATAGACGTCGCCATAGGTGAGGCGCCGCGTTTCGCGGCCGTTCGGGCCGTCTTCTTCCCATTCGGTCCAGACGAGGTCGTAGACGTTCTCGACCTTCTGCAGATACATCGCGAGACGTTCCAGCCCGTAGGTGATCTCGCCGAGAACCGGCTTGCAGTCGATGCCGCCCACTTGCTGGAAATAGGTGAACTGCGTCACTTCCATGCCGTTCAGCCACACTTCCCAGCCGAGTCCCCACGCGCCGAGCGTCGGGTTCTCCCAGTCGTCCTCGACGAAGCGCACGTCGTTCTGCTTCAGGTCGAAGCCGAGCGCTTCGAGCGAGCCGAGATACAGATCGAGGATGTTTTCCGGCGCGGGCTTCAGCACGACCTGATACTGATAGTAGTGCTGCAGGCGGTTCGGGTTGTCGCCGTAACGGCCGTCCTTCGGGCGGCGCGAGGGCTGCACGTAGGCGGCGCGCCACGGTTCCGGTCCGATCGCTCGCAGGAACGTGTGAACGTGCGAGGTGCCCGCGCCGACTTCCATGTCGATCGGCTGGAGAAGCGCGCAACCCTTGTTGTCCCAATAGGATTGCAGCGTCAGGATGATTTGCTGAAAAGTGAGCATGATTGCCTTTGAGGCGGACCGGCTCCAGAGCGCGTCGCGAGAGCGGACGCCGGGGCCGGCCAAAGTGCTAAAACGTTGAATTTTAGCTGAATGAAGGGCGCGTGCGACTTTCGGCGGGTTTGCGCCGTCTTCCGTCGACCTTTACGCCGACTGTTTCACTTCCCGCGCGCGTCCTTGCGCGACGGCGCAAATGCGAATGCGAACGCGAGCAGCAGCAGCGACATGGCGATGACGGTCAGATTGCCGCTCGTCACATACGGCGTGCGGCCGGACGTGCCCTGGACGGTGGCTTCGAGCGTGCCGGTCGTATAGGTCGGCAATTTCGAGACGACGTCGCCGTTCGCCGCGATCACCGCGGTCATCCCGGTATTGGTCGCGCGCAGCATCGGGCGTCCGGTTTCGATGGAGCGCATCCGGGCGATCTGCAAGTGCTGGTCGAGTGCGATGGTATCGCCGAACCAGGCGAGATTCGTCGAGTTCACGAGAATGCCGGCCGGCGCGACCTGCTCGCGCAGCGTCTTCGCGATCTCTTCACCGAAGATGTCCTCGTAACAGATGTCGACGGCGATCGGCTGGTTGTGCACGAAGAACGCCTTTTGCACCGACGGCCCGCGCGCGAGATCGCCGAGCGGAATGCCCATCAGGTTCACGAACCAGTGAAAACCGAGCGGCACGAATTCGCCGAAGGGGACGAGGTGATGCTTGTCGTAACGAGACACATCGAACGAGCCGGGCGTGATGCCGAACAGACTGTTGGTGAAATCCTTCGCGCGGCCTTCGGGTGTGATCGTCACGCCGATGGCGCCGAACAGGATCGACGACTTCGTCGTGTCCGCGAACTGGCGCAGCGCGAGCGCGAGGTCCTCCGGCACCTGCACGGCGAGCACCGGCAGCGCGGTTTCGGGCGTGACGATCAGATCGGCGGGCTTCTCGGTGATCATCCGCCGATAAAGCGCGAGCGATGCATTCACGCCTTCCTGCTCGAACTTCATCTCCTGCTTCACGTTGCCTTGCAGGAGACGCACCGTGAGCGGCGAGTTGGCGGGCGTCGTCCACTGGACGAGCGAGAGCAGCATCCCCGCGACGACGAGCGCCACCGCGACAACGCCCGGCGCGAAGCGCGCGGCCGGGCTCGCGGTCCCGACACGGCGTCGCGTATTGTAAAAAGCCTGCACGGCGAGCGCGGCCACCAGCGCGAGCACCCAGCCGACGCCGTACACGCCCGCAATGGCGCCATATCCGGCGAGCGGTCCATCGACTTGCGCATAGCCGCTCGACAGCCACGGAAAGCCGGTGAACACGAGCCCGCGCAGCCATTCTCCAAGCGCCCACGCGCTCGCGAACGCAAACGCGCCGTGCCATGTCGGGACAAAACGCGGCTCGGCGGCGTCGTTTTCACGGTCGTCGAATTGCGCGCGTCCGGCAACCAGCGACCACACGACCGAAGCCGCCGCCGGATAGATCGCTAGATAGAGCGAAAAGAGCGCCACGGCCGCGGCCGCGAGCGGCGCGGCCATACCGCCGTAGAAATGCATGCTGACGTACAGCCACCACACGCCCGTCACGAAATTGCCGAAGCCGAACGCCCAGCCAGTGAGCGCGGCACTTTTCCAGCTGCTCGTGCGCGAGAGCCATGCAAAGAACAGCGCGAAGATGACGAGTTCGATCCAGCCGCCATGCGGCGTCGGCGCGAAGGAAAACGTATTCGCCGCGCCGAGCACCGCCGCGACGAGGTAATGCCAGAACGGAAGCGCTGCTACTTCGCTGGATTCGGAAGACGGACTGCGCCGGCGGCGCATGATGCGAAATGATGAATCGGCCATTGATTACACGGTCGTGGTCGGCTGAAAAGGGGATGCGGCGCGAAGGATGGTGCGCCGCTGGCGGGACGGCCCGCGTCAATTCACCGCAGGGCCGCCGCGAAGCCGCGGTTACTCAGCCGCGGTCGTCTTCTTCGCCTTCGTGCGAGTGGCGATCGTGGCTCATGTGCGGCACGCGCCGCACGAGCAGCACGTGGATCTGCCGCGCGTCGCCGCGCAGGATTTCGAACGCGAAGTCGTCGATGCGCACTTTCTCGCCGCGATGCGGCACGCGCCCGAAGCGATGCGTGACGAGCCCGCCGATGGTATCGACTTCATCGTCGGAGAAGTCGGTGCCGAATTCCTCGTTGAACTGCTCGATGCCGGTGAGCGCACGCACACGATACTTCCCGTCCGGCGACGAAATGATGTTGCCGGCTTCTTCGTCGAAGTCGTATTCGTCTTCGATGTCGCCGACGATCTGCTCCAGCACGTCTTCGATGGTGATGAGGCCCGCGACGCCGCCGTATTCGTCGACGACGATCGCGATGTGATTGCGGTTCACGCGGAAATCGTGCAGCAGCACGTTCAGGCGCTTCGACTCCGGGATGAACACGGCGGGGCGCAGCATGCCGCGCACGTCGAATTCCTCTTCGGCGTAGTAGCGCAGCAGATCCTTCGCGAGCAGCACGCCGATGATGTTGTCGCGGTTGCCCTCGAACACCGGATAGCGCGAGTGCGCCTTTTCGAGCACGAAGGGGATGAATTCGGCGGGGGTTTCGGCGATGTTGATCGCGTCCATCTGGGCGCGCGGCACCATGATGTCGCGGGCGCAGAGGTCGGAGACCTGGAAGACGCCTTCGATCATCGAAAGCGAATCGGCGTCGAGCAGATTGCGTTCGTGGGCGTCCTGCAGCACTTCGAGCAGTTCGTCGCGCGACTCGGGTTCGTGCGAGATGAAATCAGTCAGACGCTCGAGAAGGGAGCGTTTTTCCTGCGGTTTGTCGGTGTGTCGTCGACTGGGATAAGCGTCGTTCATAGCGGGGCGCCCGCAAGCTTCGGGGCGCGAATTGGCGGAAAGTTAAGCATACACGATGGAAAAAGCGCGGCTGCACGGCCCGGCGCACGGATTTGCAACCATGCTAACTGATAAATGTGCGGGAAGTATGTCGAGAAAAACACGTTGTCCGAACGGACGAGCGTGCTCTTTTCAGGTCATAGGAATCGCGTCGGAAAGGTTTCATTCCTGCGACTTGCAGCGCCTGAGGAGCGCTTCGAGCGCGCGGTCCGGCATGCCGCTTTCGCGCAGCGCCTCGACGGTGCGGCTCACGTAGTCGAAAGTCGTGCCATAGCGGCCGCTCGCGCAGCCGAGCACGGTCCGCACGACGGGATCGGCGAGCTTGCCGGTGTAGGACGTCGCGTCGCGCCGCATCACAAAGGCGAGCGCCGCGACGCGCCGGCCGTCCGCGAGCGTGCACGGCAGCCACGCGGGACGATAGGATGCCATCGCCATTTCGCGGCGCCAGAGCACTTCGAGGTGTTCCTGCGCGCCTTCCCCGTCGAGACGGAACGCGATGCCGGTGCACGAGCCGCCGCGATCGAGCGCGAGAACGAGACCGGGCTGCTCGGGCGTGCCGCGATTCACGCGCGACCACAGATAGAGCCCGCGGTGATAGCCGTGCACCTTGCTGCGCACGGCTTCGACGGTCGGCAGACCCGGGTTCCAGATCAGCGATCCATAGCCGAAGAGCCACAAATCCGACTTCCGGTCCCAGTGCCTGAGCGCATGCTCGCGCGACACCGCCAGTTCTTCGTCAGTGAGAAGCGGCGAGTCAACGAGCTTCGGCGGGTACTCCGCGCACCCGGGCGCCGGCACGGACGCCGGTGAAGGCACAAGCGATTCAAGTTCGGGCGTCTCGTCTTTCACGGCGGGTCGGGCGTCGTTAGGGAATCGGAACGTAGGGATCGGAAAAGCCGAGCGCGCGCATGATGTCGGTCTCGATCGATTCCATTTCGGTGGCTTCGGTCTCGTCCTCGTGATCGTAGCCCTGAGCATGCAGCGTTCCGTGCACGATCAGATGCGCGTAGTGCGCGGCGAGCGGCTTGCCCTGCTCGGCGGCTTCCTTCTCGACGACGGGACAGCACAGGATCAGGTCGCCCGCGACCGGATCGTCTTCCGATTCGGCGTAGGCAAAGGTGAGCACATTGGTCGCGTAATCCTTCTGCCGATATGTGCGGTTGAGCGTGCGGCCTTCGTCTTCCTCGACGAATCGGATGGTCAGCTCGGCGTCCGCGAAGAGCGACGCCTTGATCCAGCGCACGACCGTCGCGCGCGGCAGCACGGCCTTGTGCGACGGATACGCCTTCGCGGCGGGGAACTGCATCGTCAGCGCGAGTTTGTGCGGGCGTGTCATGGACGAATGGTCGAACGGCGCGTCATTCCGAGCGTTGCGCCGACTTGGCCGCCTCGGCGAGGGCCGCGTCCTTCTGCGTCTGCGCGTCGTAAGCCTCGACGATGCGCGCGACCAGCGGATGCCGCACCACGTCGGCCGAAGTGAAATGCGTGAGCGCGATGCCGCGCACTTCGGTCAGCACGTGCTGAGCCTCGACGAGCCCGCTCTTGTGGCCGCGCGGCAGGTCGACCTGCGTCGTGTCGCCGGTGACGACCGCCTTCGAGCCGAAGCCGATCCGCGTGAGGAACATCTTCATCTGCTCGGGCGTGGTGTTCTGCGCCTCGTCGAGGATGATGAACGCGTGATTCAGCGTGCGGCCGCGCATGTACGCGAGCGGCGCGATCTCGATCATCTGGCGCTCGAACATTTTCGCGGTCTTGTCGAAGCCGAGCAGATCGTAGAGCGCGTCATATAGCGGGCGTAGATACGGGTCGACTTTCTGCGCGAGATCGCCCGGCAGGAAGCCGAGCCGCTCGCCCGCTTCCACGGCGGGACGCGTCAGCACGATGCGCTTCACCTGATCGCGCTCGAGCGCATCGACTGCGCACGCCACCGCGAGATAGGTCTTGCCCGTGCCCGCCGGTCCAATGCCGAAGGTCAGGTCGTGCGCCACGATCTGGCGCAGATATTCGCGCTGCGCGGGCGTACGGCCGCGCAGGTCGGCGCGCCGCGTATAGAGCTTCGGACCAGGGTCTTCGGTTTCGTCGAGATCGATCGTCGCGCTCGGTTCGTCGAACGGATGATCCGGGTCGCCGCGAAAACGCGGATCGACCGGCTGATCGTTCTGACCATTGCCATTCCCGTTGCCGTTGTTCGGCCCGCGCGTGCGCCGCTGCGCATGGCGCGCCTCGACGAGCGCGAGCTGGATGTCGTCGACGGAAATCGGGTCGCGCGCACGGTTGTAGAAGTTTTCGAGCGCCGCGAGCGCCACTTTCGCGCCGCGTCCGCGAATCGAAATCTTGTGGCCGCGCCGTGAAAGCGTCACGTCGAGCGCCTGCTCGATCTGCCGCAGGTTTTCGTCGAGCGGGCCGCAGAGGTTGGCGAGCCGCGCGTTGTCGTCGCGCGGTGCGGTGAATTCCATATGCTGCTGAGGAGCGGTCTTCAAGGCGAAAGTGGGTGTCCGGTCTGGGATGCTACTCAATGTGTGGTCGCCGGCGCCATGATCAAGGCGCCGCGCAGCGAGTGCGGATACGCGTGATTGATCTCGACGTCGATCATCTGGCCGATCAGCCGCGTGTGCGATGCGACCGGCGCCGGGAAATTCACCACCCGGTTGTTCTGCGTGCGGCCGGCGAGTTCGGTCGGGTCCTTGCGCGACGGGCCTTCAACCAGAATACGCTGCACCGAGCCGAGCATCGAATTGCTGATCTTCGTGACGTTCGCCTCGATGGTCGCCTGCAAATGTTGCAGGCGTTTGAGCTTCACTTCGCGCGGCGTGTCGTCGTGCAGGTTCGCGGCCGGCGTGCCGGGGCGCGGGCTGTAAATGAACGAGAAGCTCGTGTCGTAGCTCATCTCGTCGACGAGCGCCATCATCTTCGCGAAATCTTCCTCGGTTTCGCCCGGAAATCCGACGATCATGTCCGTCGATAGCGACAGATCGGGACGAATCGCGCGCAGCTTGCGGATCACCGACTTGTATTCGAGCACCGTGTAGCCGCGCTTCATCGCCATCAGGATGCGGTCGGAGCCGTGCTGAACCGGCAGATGCAGATGCGAGACGAGCTTCGGCACCTTTGCGTAGGTGTCGATCAGGCGCTGCGTGAATTCCTTCGGATGGGACGTGGTGTAGCGAATCCGCTCGATGCCCGGCACCTCGGCGACATATTCGATCAGCGTGGCGAAGTCCGCAATGTCCTGCGAGCCGAGCGTGAGCGGCCCGCGATACGCGTTCACGTTCTGGCCGAGCAGCGTGACTTCGCGCACGCCCTGGTCGGCGAGACCGGCGATTTCGGTGAGCACATCATCCAGCGGGCGCGACACTTCCTCGCCGCGCGTGTACGGCACGACGCAATAGCTGCAGTACTTGCTGCAGCCTTCCATGATCGAGACGAACGCGCTCGGGCCTTCGGCGCGCGCAGGCGGCAAATGGTCGAACTTTTCGATTTCAGGGAAGGAAATATCGACCTGAGCGCGGCCCGTCGAGCGGCGCTTGTCGATCATCTCAGGCAGGCGATGCAGCGTCTGCGGGCCGAACACGAGATCGACGTAAGGCGCGCGCGAAACGATCGCCGCGCCTTCCTGGCTCGCAACGCAGCCGCCGACGCCGATCAGCAGGTTCGGGTTCGCTTCCTTCAGTTCGCGCACGCGGCCCAGATCGGAGAAGACTTTTTCCTGCGCCTTTTCGCGCACCGAGCAGGTATTGAACAGGATGACGTCCGCATCTTCGGGCGTGTCCGTCTTGACGAGGCCTTCCGCTGCGCCAAGGACGTCGACCATCTTGTCGGAGTCGTACTCGTTCATCTGGCAGCCAAAGGTCTTTACATAAACTTTCTTGGTCATGAATTTCGCCGGTCGCAGTGGTTAACCTGGGGGCGCGGTATCGAGAGGTTGAAAAAATGGGCGTTTTTGCCGTTCTTGTTGTTCTAATTTAGCCCGATATTATAGCCCTCGCCGATTCCTTACGTTTCGGCCGGCCTTGCGCGTCAGGCGGGTAGGCGAGGTCGCCAAGCAGTTCGGCGGTCGCCGTCGCAAAACGCTCGACGAGAAAATCCAGCAGCACGCGCACGCGTGGCGCCATGTAGCGGTTCGCGTGGAACAGCGCGTGAACCGCCGCCTCGTGCGTGCACCAGTCGGGCAGCAGCATTTTCAGCGTGCCGGCGCGCACGTCGGCGGCGATATCCCAGATCGATTTGTGGGCGATACCGTGGCCCGCTAGCGCCCACGCGCGCGTGAGCGCCCCGTCGTTCGATTCCCACGATGCTTCGAACGGCATCGTGAAACTCGCGCGCTCGTCGCCGCGCACGAAGTCCAATTCGGCGAGCGGCCCCGCCGACGTCACCAGCACCGCGAAGTCATGGCCTTCAAGATCGGCGGGCGTCGCGGGCGTACCCCGGCGTGCCAGATAGTCGGGCGATGCGCACAGCACGCGCCGGTTCGGTGCCAGTTGGCGCGCGGCGAGACCGCTGTCCGGCGGCGCGCCGAAGCGAATAGCGAGATCGATTTCCTCCTGCAACAGGTTCGACACCGAATCCGACAGCGTCAGCGCGAACCGGACTTCGGGATAGCGCGCGTTGAATTCGTCGAGCCAGCCGCGCAGCAGATAGCGACCGAAATCCGACGTCGCGGAAATGCGCACCTTGCCGCGCACGAGATTCTGGCCGGCCTGCAGCGCGGCCTCGGCGTCGTCGATGGCCTGCAGCGCAATGCGGCAGTGCTGCAGATAGAGGCGCCCTTCATCGGTGACGCGTAACTGGCGCGTCGTGCGCTCGAAAAGCCTGGCATGCAGCGATTTTTCGAGCTTGAGCAGACGCGCACTCGCGGCCGCAGGCGACAGGCCGAGCTTGCGTCCCGCCGCCGACAGGCTGCCGAGCGCCGCTGCTTCCACGAAAAGGCGCATGTCGCCGAGCCGGTCCATCGCCATGAGTCGATTCTCAATTCAGATTTGACAATGATTCAAATGCTACGCCAATTATCAAAAAGACGCCGGTCGCGCAGAATGCGCGCATGCACTCGGAGCTCAGGGTTTTCCCGAGAGCGCCCATGTCCGGAGAGTCAGCCATGCAACTCGATCACGTGACGATCGTCGCCCCCGAATGCGAAGCGATGAAGCGCTTTTTCGTCGATGTCGCGGGAATGACGCTCGGAGCCCGGCCGCCGTTCGGTGTCGGCGGGTACTGGCTTTATCTCGGCGGGCGGCCGGTCGTGCATCTGATCGCGTCGCGTGCGGCTTCCGACGCTCACCAGGCATCGACGCGCATCGACCATCTGGCGTTGCGTGTCGATGGCGTCGAAGAGTGGGAAGCGCTGTTTGGCCGCCTGCATCGCCACGGCACGGCCTATCAACTCGCGGAAGTCCCGCTTACGGGGGAGCTTCAACTGTTCGTCCAGCTCGCGCCGGCTGTCGTCGTGGAATTCGTGACGACGCGCGCCTAACCATCTACGGGAAATTTGAAATGCCCATTCCACTTCTCGCGCTGGCGATCAGCGCATTCGCGATCGGCACGACCGAATTCGTGATCATGGGGCTTTTGCCCAACGTCGCCCGCGATCTCGCGGTGTCGATTCCGTCGGCCGGCTTGCTCGTGACCGGTTACGCGCTCGGCGTCGCGGTCGGCGCGCCGCTGCTCGCCGTCCTGACGAGCCGGATGCCGCGCAAGCTCGCGCTGCAACTGCTGATGGCGGTGTTCATCGTCGGCAACGTGCTGTGCGCCGTCGCGCCGAACTACGGCTTGCTGATGGTCGCGCGCGTGGTGACTTCGTTCGCGCACGGCTCGTTCTTCGGCATCGGCGCGGTGGTCGCGGCGTCGCTCGTGCCGGCCGAGAAGCGCGCGAGCGCCATCGCGCTGATGTTCACCGGACTCACGCTCGCGAACGTGCTCGGCGTGCCGTTCGGGACGTTCATCGGCCAGGAATTCGGCTGGCGCGCGACCTTCTGGATCGTCGCGGCGCTCGGCGTGCTTTCGGCGCTCGGCGTGACGGCGCTCGTCCCCAACCGGCACGACGCCGGACCGAGCGGGCTCGGCCACGAAGTGCGCGTGTTGAAGGAGCCGCAAGTGTGGCTCGCGCTCGCGATGACCGTGCTCGGTTTCGGCGGCGTGTTCGTCGTGTTCACCTATATCGCGCCGATTCTGGAGCAGGTGGGCGGCTTCTCGCCGCGCGGCGTGACGCTCGTGCTCGTGCTGTTCGGCGTCGGCCTGACGATCGGCAACACGATTGGCGGCAAGCTCGCGGACCGCTCGCTGATGCCGTCGCTCATGGGCATCCTGATTGCGCTCGCGATTGTGATGGCCGTGTTCGCGACGACGAGCCATAGCCAGACGGGCACCATCGTCACGATCTTCGTGTGGGGCATTGCGGCATTCGCGACGGTGCCGCCGCTGCAGACGCGCGTCGTCGAGAAGGCGAAGGCCGCGCCGAACCTTGCTTCGACGCTCAATATCGGCGCGTTCAACGTGGGCAATGCGGGCGGCGCGTGGCTCGGCGGCATGGTGCTGGAACGCGGCCACGCGCTTGATTCGCTGCCGTGGGTGGCGGCGGCGGTCGCGATTCTCGCGCTCGCGGTGACGTGGTACGCCGCGCGGCTCGACGCACGGCCGGTCGTGAACGGCGCCAACGCGGTCGACGCCTGAAAGTCGGCCGGCGTTTCGTATGAACGGAGGATTTCGACCGATTATGATGTCGGCTCAACGTAACCGAGCCATCATGATCGACCATCTCATCTGTGACTGCGACGGTGTGCTCGTCGACAGCGAAGTCATCGCCGATCGCGTCATGCTGGAGGCGCTGACCGAAACCTTCCCGGGCGTCAATTTCAAGCCGGTCATGAAGACCGCGTTCGGCCAGCAGACCTCGCGCTTCCTGACGCACCTCGAAACGAAGTTCGGCATCGCGATGCCCGCTGGTTTCGTCGATACGCTCGGCGCGCGCGTCGGCCGCGAACTGGCGCGCTCGGTCGGACCGATCGCCGGCGTGCGCAATGCGCTGCAACGCGTGAGCCTGCCGGTGGCGGTGGTGTCGAACAGCTGGATGGAGCGCGTGCGCGCGTCGGTGCAGCGCGCGGGACTCGACGAGATCGTCGGCGAGCGCCTGTTCAGCGCCGAGCAGGTCGCAAAGCCGAAGCCTTATCCCGACGTCTATCTCTTCGCGGCGAAAACGCTCGGCGTGGCACCGGAGCGTTGTCTCGTCGTCGAGGACAGCATCGCCGGACTGACGGCTGCGCGCGCGGCCGGCATGATGACGATCGCGTTCGTCGGCGCGAGCCACATTCCGGAGGGCTACGCGCACGTGCTGCGCCAGAGCGGCGTCACACGCATCATCGATTCGATGGACGACTTGCCCGCGCTCGTCGAGGCGGGCATGCGCGGCGAATTCCGCGGCGTGCAGTCGTAACGCCTAGACGGCTTCTTCCTCCACGACTTCCCGCGTCGCCGCCAGCACCGCGCGGAATTCGACCAGTTCCGCGATCGTCAGCATCGGCAGGCCGTGCTCTTTGGCGAATTGTTCGACCTGGGCGCCGCGCGTCATCGTTCCGTCGGCGTTCATCAGTTCGCACAGCACGCCCGCCGGTTTCAGACCAGCCAGGATCGCCAGATCGACGGTGCCTTCCGTATGTCCGCGACGCGCGAGCACGCCGCCCGGCATCGCGCGCAGCGGGAACACGTGACCGGGACGCACGATGTCGGCGGGTTTCGCGTTGTCGGCGATGGCGGCGCGGATCGTCGTCACGCGATCGGCCGCCGAGACGCCCGTCGTCACACCCTCGCGCGCCTCGATCGACACCGTGAACGCCGTGCCGTAGCGGCTCCCGTTGGCGGCGGCCATCGGCGGGAGTTCGAGCGCGCGCACTTTCTCGTCGGGCAGGCACAGGCACACGATCCCGCTGCATTCGCGGATCAGGAGCGCCATCGTGGCATCGGTGATTTTTTCGGCGGCGACGATCAGATCGGCTTCGTTCTCGCGGTCGTGATCGTCCTGCAGTACGACGGCGCGGCCGTCGCGCATGGCCTGGAGTGCCGCTGCGATGCGCGGCGGAACGTCGACGGAAGCAAGCAGGGAAAGGTCGGCGAAGGCGTCATCGGCGATGACGGACGGTGCCGCAAAAGACAGGTTCTGATTGGAAACGGACATGTGAAACGCTCTCGCTAAGGAATGGGCGAAAAACGTTTCAGGGCATTGCAGAAAGGCATAACGACACCCGGACCGCGCCGCGTGGACGACGCCGTCTGGTCCGGCACGCGATGCGCGCCTTCACCGAGGGGAACGGACATGACCATCTGCACATCTTCTTCCATCCGGACTATGACCGTCGGCTCTGGCTTCGCACCAGATCTGCTGACCCCGTCGATGTTGCTGACGGGCGCTCGCGGGCTCGTGAACAGCCTCTCGGCCATCGCACATACCGCCGGTGGGGAATTTCGCCCCGCCCTGAAGACGCACTGATTTCCCGCTAATTAAGCAACTAGCGGCTATTTTCAGGATACAACAGACCGGCGAAAGTTGCAGCATGGCGCGACGCGTAACTTGTCGAAATGCGACATTGGCTCAAAGCGTAACTTGTCGAAATGCGACATTGGCTCAAAGCGATTAACGCCGCTGCCGGGACCATCACGCGTCCGCCCACGCCTTCGCCGCGTTGATCGCCCGCTGCCAACCGGCGAGGCATGCATCGACGTCAGGTTTCTGCATCGACGGCGTGAAGCGGTGTTCAAGCTTCCACTGCTGCTTCAGTTCGTCGACATCCTTCCAGTAACCGACCGCCAGCCCCGCGAGATAGGCCGCGCCGAGGGCCGTGGTCTCGGCGACCTGCGGGCGCACGACATCGACACCGAGAATGTCCGCCTGGAACTGCATCAGCAGATTGTTCGCGCACGCGCCGCCATCGACGCGCAGTTCCGCGATCGCGCCGCCCGAATCCGCTTCCATCGCCTTCAGCACGTCGAGCGACTGATACGCGATCGAATCGAGCGCTGCACGGGCGATATGTCCCGCATTCGTGCCGCGCGTTACGCCGAACAGCGTGCCGCGCGCCCGGGCGTTCCAGTGCGGCGCGCCGAGGCCCGCGAAGGCCGGCACGAGATAGACGCCGTCGCAATGCGGCACGCCGCGCGCGAGCGTTTCAATTTCGCTCGCACTCTTGATGATGCCGAGTCCGTCGCGCAGCCACTGCACGACCGCGCCCGCGATGAAAATGCTTCCCTCCAGCGCATAGTTGATCTGGCCGCCGATCTGCCAGGCGATCGTCGTGACGAGGTTGTTGCGCGATTCGATCGGCGTGTCGCCGGTGTTCATCACGAGGAAGCAGCCGGTGCCGTAGGTGTTTTTCACCATGCCGGTTTCCGTGCACATCTGGCCGAAAAGCGCGGCGTGCTGGTCGCCTGCGATGCCGCCTAGCGCGATTTTCGAAGCGAACACGGTGGTTTTCGTCGATCCGTAGACCTCCGACGACGGGCGCACCTCGGGCAGCATGCTGCGCGGAATCTCGAGCGCGTCGAGCAGTTCGTCATCCCATTGCAGCGTGTGGATGTTGAAGAGCATGGTCCTTGACGCGTTGGTGACGTCGGTGATGTGCAGTTCGTGCCGCGTGAAATTCCACACGAGCCAGCTGTCGACGGTACCGAACGCGAGGCGCCCCTGCCGTGCCTTGTCGCGCGCGCCATCGACGTTGTCGAGGATCCAGCGGATCTTGGTGGCCGAGAAATACGAATCGATCGGCAGGCCGGTCTTCGCGCGGACTTTTTCTTCGAGTCCCTGCACCTTCAGCTGGTCGCAGAAGTCCGCCGTGCGGCGGTCCTGCCAGACGATCGCGTTGTAAATCGGATGGCCCGTGTCGCGATCCCAGACAATGGTGGTCTCGCGCTGGTTCGTGATGCCGATCGCGGCAATCGACGTGCCGTTCAGCCCGGCGCGCGTGACCGCTTCGGCGGCGACGCCCGCCTGCGTCGACCAGATTTCCTGCGGGTCGTGTTCGACCCAGCCCGGCTGCGGATAGATCTGCTGGAATTCCTTCTGCGCCATCGACACCACGTTGCCGTTGCGGTCGAACAGCATGGCGCGGGAGCTGGTCGTGCCCTGGTCGAGCGCGAGGACGTACTGATCCTGCATTGTCTTCTCCACTGTTTTTTTTGGACGCGCGTTGTTCGATGCCTTCAGGGCGAGTGTAGCCGCGATGCCGCGCGCAATGACGGTGCGTTCGATGTCGCGCTCGCGAGCCAACGGTCGATGCGCCGGCTGACTTCGTCGAGCGACGCGCGACCAATATGCAAACCGAGCTTCGAGCGGCGCCACAGCACGTCTTCGGCGCGCAACGCCCATTCGTTGTCGCGCAGGTAGCGCAGTTCGGCTTCGTAGAGACCGGGCGCGAACGCTTCGCCGAGCTCCTCGACGGAGCGCGCCGCGCCGATCACCCGCGCGGCGCGCGTGCCGTACGCGCGCGCATAGCGGCGCGCCAGCGCGGGAGGAAGCCACGGATGATGCTGTTCGAGTTCGCGCAGAAAGCGCTCGAAGTCGGCATCGGCGAAATCGCCGCCCGGCAGCGGCACGCCTTCGGTCCACGTGCGGGCGGGCGCCTGCAACGCGTCGGCAAGCTTGTCGACGGCCTCTTCCGCGAGCTTGCGGAAGGTCGTGATCTTGCCGCCGAAGACGGACAGGAGCGGCGCGCCGCCGGCATCGAGTTCGAGCAAATAGTCGCGCGTGACCGCCGACGCGTTCTCCGCCGTCTCGTCTTCAAGGAGCGGGCGCACGCCGGAGTAGCTCCAGCAGACGTCTTCCGGCGCAATGTGATGCTTGAAATAGCGGTTGATCGAATCGCAGAGATAGCGGATTTCGTCGGCGCCGATTTCGACCTTCGCTGCATCGCCGCCGTATTCGATGTCGGTCGTGCCGATCAGCGTGTAGTCGTTTTCGTAGGGAATCGCGAAGATGATTCGCTTGTCGGGGTTCTGGAAGATGTACGCGTGGTCGTGCTCGAACAGGCGCTTCGTCACGATGTGGCTGCCCTTCACGAGCCGCACGCTGTGCCGCGTTCTCGTGTTGCCGAGTGCGCCCTTCAGCAGGTCGCCGACCCACGGACCCGCCGCATTGGCCATGGCGCGGGCGCGCACTTCGATGCGCTCGCCGGCCGGTCCTTCTAGCGTCGCGAGCCATTCGCCCTCCGAGCGCTCGGCGCCGACGAGCCGCGTGTGCGTCATGACGGTCGCGCCGCGTTCGTGCGCGTCGAGCGCGTTGAGCGCGACGAGGCGCGCATCGTCGACCCAGCCGTCGGAGTAGACGAAGCCGCGCCGGATCGAATCGACGAGCGGCGCACCCGCCGGATGCCGGCGCATGTCGATGCCCCGCGAGCCGGGCAGCAATTCGCGCCGCGCGAGATGGTCGTAGAGAAAAAGGCCCGCTCGGATCATCCAGGCGGGACGCAGGTTCGGCATGTGCGGCATCACGAAGCGCAGCGGCCACATGATGTGCGGCGCGGCATGCAGCAAAACCTCGCGCTCCTGCAACGCCTTGCGCACGAGCTTGAACTCGCCGTATTCCAGATAACGCAGCCCGCCGTGAATGAGTTTCGTGCTCGACGACGACGTGTGCGACGCGAGATCGTCCTTTTCACACAGCAGCACGGACAATCCGCGGCCGGCCGCGTCGCGCGCGATGCCCGCACCGTTGATGCCGCCGCCCACCACGAGCAAGTCGTACTGTCCGCGCTGCGTCACGTTGGTCTTCTCCCGTCCGTCAAAGGAAAATCTGACGAACCTGTAATGTTCGAATTCGAAATCTAACGAACATAAACGAAAAAGTAAAGTCGGCCGGATGGGATAGGTGTTTTCGCCGATGCCGACGGGTTGCCGGCACGCCTTGTCATTTGCGCGTATGCCATGCGGCCGAGTGGCGCGAATGCGCGCTCCGTCCGATACTTGGGCGTCGGTGGAAAACGAAGAGGTGAATGCGATGCGAAAGCTGTTTTGCGTGGGCGCGGCAGGCGCGCTATTGCTCGCTGGTTGCGTGGGCACGCCGAGTCTCAGCGGCACGAGGGGTGCGCCATCGTTCAGTGCCTTGCAGGAAATGTGCGGAAGCGCGGCGGCGGACTACGGCCCGGACGCGCAGGATGTCTATTCGACCTTCTTCGACGCCTATGTCGCGTTCAAGCGCAACGGGCTCTCGAAGGAGCGCTTCTGCGCATTCCAGAGCGCGATCGCGGAACGGCACGCCGCCTACGCGGCCAATCCCGGTCCGCAGGCGCAAAATGCCTGGGCGAGCTTTTTCCTCGATCAGCGCGCGCAGGCGTTGAGCTGGCGTGCCGCCGTCGATCCGACGTTGCGGGCAGGATGATCAGGGAATGCACTCGCGCGCGGCGGCGAAGCCGGGCGCGAGCCTTGAACAGGAGAAAAGCAAAAGCAGAAGCGAGCTACGAGAACCGCTTGAATGCCTTCATTGTCGAGTCGCCTGAGGCCGTGAGGCGCCATTGTTGTCGTCCTGACGCGAGGTTTTCGAGCTGGACGAGTTGACGTTCGAGCAGGGCGTCGAGTTCTTCGCGCGCCATTTCGACCTGATTCGGAGCTTCCTGAACTAGCAACAGCGTGGCAAATTCGTGCGGACTCAGCATCTCGTGTTCTCCATGACGACAGAACGGCACAAAAGTGTCCGGCTAAGGCCGGCGCTTAAGGCTCGCAACGTTGCGTGGGGGAACTGCAATAGCCGGGCAGACGCGGTGTTCTTCAAGCTTTTTTGAGGCTTGCGGGTGCCGGGAATCTGGATTGTAGGGAAAGTGTCTGACGAGTGCCAAACGGTTGCGGAAAATATTGCGTTTGACTTTTCCTGGACGCGAAAGCGGTCCATCCGTTGCGCGAATTCGGAGAATTTACTTGAACTTCGTGCCGCACTGCACACAAACACGCGGTCGCGGCAGGTCTAGTCAGCGATGTAAACCTGCGTGCTGGCGGCGGCGAGTGCATCGGCCATTTCGGGCGGCGTCGGCGCGTCGGTGAAGAGGGCGTGGATCTGGTTCAGGTGGCCGAGCCGCACGAGCGCGGGGCGGCCGAATTTCGAGTGATCGGCGGCCAGGAAGACGGTGCGCGCGTGCTGGATGATCGCCTCGGCGACGCGCACTTCGCGCGTGTCGAAGTCACGCAGGGTGCCGTCCTCCTCGATGCTCGAGGTCCCGATGATCGCAAAGTCCACCTTGAACTGACGAATGAAATCGATCGCCAGCTCGCCGACAATGCCCTTGTCCCACGGTCGCACGATGCCGCCGGTGACGAGCACTTCGCAATCGGGATAGCCGCCCATCATGCTCGCCACGTTCAGGTTGTTCGTGATGACGCGCAGCCCACGGTGCCGGTTTAGCGCCCGCGCGACTTCTTCGGTGGTCGTGCCGAGGTTGATGAAGAGCGAGGCCTGATCGGGAATATGTGTGGCGACGAGCGCCGCGATGCGTCGCTTTTCGTCGTGGAACATGCGCTGGCGCGCCGTGTAGGAGACGTTCTCCGAACTCGTCGGCAGGCTCGCGCCGCCGTGGTAGCGGCGCAGCAGGTTCATGTCGGAGAGCCAGTTGACGTCGCGCCGGATGGTTTGCGGCGTAACCTCGAAATGCGCGGCGAGATCGTCGACGGTCACGAAGCCGTCGCGTTGCACCCAGTCGAGCAGTTCCTGCTGTCGTGCGTTCAAGGTGAGGCGGGGGTCTCGTGTCATGGCGATGTTCTTTTGCGAGCGGCGCGCATCGTTTTGTTAGCCGTATTGTAAGTTGGAAATGTTCGAACGAACGACAGACCTATTCAGCGAGGTAAACTGATGTCAGGACTTCATTAATTGATGCGATAAATGAATTTGTTTTTCGCAAGTGTTCGCGATGGAATGCTCTGCTTTCGTCCGTTTCATTGCTTCTGAAAATCGCCTGAGCCGCCGCCGGCCGTCCCGACGCCCCCGGTGCGCCAGCCGCACCTGAACTGGAAACCCATGACCCGCTTCAACTGGCAAAACCCGTATCCGACACCGCGCCTGCCCGTCTTCGCCCGCAACATCGTTTCGACTTCGCATCCGCTTGCTGCGCAGGCCGGTCTGCGCATGTTCTGGAAGGGCGGTAACGCCGTCGATGCAGCGATCGCCGCCGCGGCCGCTATCACCGTCGTCGAGCCGGTATCGTGCGGCCTGGGCGGCGATGCGTTCGCGCTCGTCTGGGACGGCGCGAAGCTGCACGGCCTGAATGCATCGGGCGTTTCGCCGGCGGCGTGGAATGTCGACTACTTCAAACGCAAGTACGGCGAGGAGAACGGCCTCGCGAACCAGCCAAAGCGCGGCTGGGACGCGGTCACCGTGCCAGGCGTGATCGCGGGCTGGGAAGCGCTGCACGCGAAATTCGGCTCGCTGCCTTTCGGCGACCTGATGGAACCGGCGATCGAAATTGCCGAGCGCGGGCATGCGGTGGCGAGCATCGTTGCGTACAAGTGGGCGGCGGCCGTGCCGGAACTGAAGGACCAGCCCGGTTTCGCCGATGTTTTCATGCCGCGCGGCCGCGCGCCCGAGATCAGCGAACTAGTCCGCTTTCCCGGCCACGCGAAGACGTTGCGCAAGCTCGCGGAGCAAGGCCCGCGTGCTTTCTACGAAGGCGAGATCGCCGAGCGCATCGCCGCGTATGCGAAGGATGGCGGCGCGGCGCTGACCGCCGCCGACCTGCGCAGCTACCGGGCCGACTGGGTCGAGCCGATCAGCAAGGACTATCGCGGTCACACGGTGCACGAAATTCCGCCGAACGGACAGGGCATCGCCGCGCTGATCGCGCTCGGCATCCTCGACAAGTTCGACGTCAACGCGCTCACTGTCGATCGCATCGAGTCGCAGCACCTGCAGATCGAGGCGATGAAGCTCGCATTCGCCGACGTGTATCGCTATGTCGCCGATCCGCGCTCGATGGAAGTGACGCCCGAGCAGATGCTCGACGACGCCTATCTGATCGAACGCGCGAAGCTGATCAATCCGAAGAAGGCCACGCAGTTCGGCTTCGGCATGCCGAAGGCGGGCGGCACGATCTATATGTCGGTCGCGGACGAGCGCGGCATGATGGTGAGCTTCATTCAGTCCAACTACATGGGCTTCGGCTCGGGCGTCGTCGTGCCCGACACGGGCATCTCGCTTCAGAACCGCGGCTGCGGGTTCTCGATGGACCCGAAGTCGGCGAACGTCGTCGAAGGCGGCAAGCGGCCGTTCCACACGATCATCCCGGCATTCCTCACGCAGAAAGTCGACGGCAGGCACGAGGCGGTGATGAGCTTCGGCGTCATGGGCGGCGACATGCAGCCGCAAGGCCATCTGCAATCGATCGTGCGGATGCTCGACTACGGCCAGCAGCCGCAGGCTGCCTGCGACGCGCCGCGCTGGAAGGTGAACCACGATTTCACCATCGACATCGAATCGACGCTCTCCGCCGAAACCGCGCGCGCGCTCGAAGGGCTCGGCCACACAATCAAGTCGGTCGACGACCCCTACATGGACTTCGGCTCGGGGCAGTACATCTGGAAGCTGGACCGCAATGACCCGGAACGCGGTTACGTCGCGGCAAGCGACAGCCGGCGCGACGGGCTCGCTGCCGGATTCTGATCCTGCGCCCGCGCATCGGCGGGCGGTTCATACCTGATTGCGTTCGTTCCATCCGCATGCCTTCGGCAGCGGGTGAGGACGACGCTTGTCCGCAACATCAAAAGGACAGCCCGTCCCGGTGGTGCCCAAAAGGGGCGGTCTTCGGACCGCTTTCGACGTTTACAGAATGCTGTTTCAGTTCGGCCATATTTGTCAAAAAAACGGGGCCGCGGAACGAACTGTGCTCATTAGAGTGCCGCGATTAGGAACTGTGACTGCATTTCACGAGTCTGTGAGTAGTCTGCAAACTCGTTGCAGGACGGCTAAGATGCAAAAGCAATGCCGTCAATGGCCCGTTCATCGGCCGCTTCACCGGCCCGATGAAGCATTTCGAAGACGCTGCGACGGAACCGTTCGCGGCTTACCTGAACCTCCGCCTTCACGTTCGGCGACGTGTTCAGTGCAGCTTGGGAGCGCGATAGATGCACACTGACAATACCCATGTGATGCCATGGCGAATCGAGGACATCGATTTGAGCCGTATCGACCGGCACAAGGCTGTGTCGAATGAGCATCTGCTTTTGTTACTGTGTGCCTGCTCGTTCATCGAGAGCGGCACCGATCTGTACACGAGTAACCTCAGCAAGTATTTCAACGACGATCCGGAGATTTCCGCGTGGCTCAATAATGAGTGGGAGCCCGAGGAGATGCAGCATGGGCGCGCGTTAAAGACCTACATCCATCACGTGTGGCCAGAGTTCGACTGGGACACCGCATTCCGGAATTTTTTCGCGGAGTATTCGCTCACCTGCTCCATGGAAGATTTCGAGAAGAAGCGGGCGCTCGAGATGGTGGCGCGCTGCGTCGTCGAGACGGGCACGGCTACGCTTTATCGTGCGATCAACGAATGTTCCGACGAACCGGTGCTGAAGCAGATCACCGACAACATTCGTACCGACGAAGTCCGCCATTACAAGCATTTCTTCCGCTTTTTCAAGAAGTACAACCGGATCGAAGGCAACGGACGCATGGCAGTGCTGGGCGCGCTGATGCGCCGCGTGCTGGAGCTCAAGAACGAGGATTCGGAAATCGCGCTGCGACACGTGTTCGCGATCCGCTATCCGGAGCGCGTGCGCGACTCGGCTTACAACCGCGAACTGTCGGCGCATGTGAACAAGCTCGTGCGGCGTAACCTGTCCGCCGACATGTGCGTGAAAATGCTGCTGAAGCCGCTCGATCTGCCCGCGCGCATCCAGCCGGGCGTGCTTTATCCGCTCGCGAAGATCACGCAGCACGTGTTCTTCCGCTAGGCTTGAAGCGTCCGCGCCGGCCGGCTCGAGTCGCATGCGAAAGGCCCGCTGCTGCGGGCCTTTCGTTTTTCAACCATCGGAAGAGAACGCCCATGACCCAGTCCGATTCCGCCCGCTCGCGGCCCATCGAGCAGAGCGCGTTCGACGAGTGGCCGCCCGAGTTGCGTTCGCTCTTCGACGGCACGTCCATCGAGACCAAAGGTGGCTTCACGGCGTCGCTTCTCGCCGTCGATGAGGCGGGGCGCGTGCGCACGTCGCTCCTGAGCCTCGGCGAACTGGCGCGCGGCGCAGGCGATCGCCTCAACGGGTCGCGCGACGCTCACATTCGTCTTCGACGCAGCGTTCTTTCAGGTTCAACTGGAGGCGCGCCCGGTGCCGCTCGATGACACGCCGCTCGCGTGCTTTGTCTCGACGATCGAGACGGGCGAGTGGCAGCGCGTCGGCTACGCGCGGCTGACGGGTGGGATCGTTTTCGAACTGGATGACGGCGAGGCCGTGATGACACGCTGGCGCGCGCAAGTGGAGATGCTGAAGCGGGCGGCGAGCGCCGCCGCTTGATAGACGCGCGGGCGCTCGTTCATCGAACGGGGCCCGCGTTGCTGCAGATTTAACGCCCTCGTTGGCCCGAGCGCGGCGTGTCGCGGCGACCGTTGCCGCCTTCGTTGCGCGCCTTGCCGCCGAGCAGCGCGCCCGGATTCGGCGACAGCCCGTTGCGCTGACCGTTCGAATGAGCTGCACGCGGCGCATCGGTTTTGCCGTTGGGCTTCGCCGTCGCAGGCTTTGGCGAGCGCGAGCCATTGTTATTGCCGCCTGCCGGCTTCGCACCCGCCGGCTTCGCACCGCCATTGCCGCCTGCGCCGTCGCGTCGCGGCGCGCCTTGTCCCTGACGCGGCGAGCGCTGGCCGCCGCCGCCCTGACTGCGGCGCTGGATCGGCTCGGCCTTCGCGTTCGGGTCCGGCTCGAAGCCTTCGATCACTTCCTGCGGAATCGGACGCTTGATGAGCCGCTCGATGTCCTTCAGCAGTTGATGCTCGTCGACGCAAACCAGCGACACGGCTTCGCCCGTCGCGCCCGCCCGGCCGGTGCGGCCGATGCGGTGCACGTAGTCTTCCGGCACGTTCGGCAAATCGAAATTCACGACGTGCGGAAGCTGGTCGATATCGATGCCGCGCGCGGCGATATCGGTTGCGACCAGCACCTGCAGCGTCTGGTCCTTGAATTCGGCGAGCGCACGGGTGCGCGCCGACTGGCTCTTGTTGCCGTGAATCGCCAGCGCGCTGATGCCGTCCTTGCCAAGCTGTTCGGCCAGCCGGTTCGCGCCGTGCTTCGTGCGCGTGAAGACGAGCACCTGGAACCAGTTGTGCCGCTTGATCAGATGCGTGAGCATTTCGCGCTTCTTGTCGCGATCGACGGGGTGGATCTTCTGCGCGACCGTCTCGGCCGTCGTGTTGCGCCGCGCGACTTCGATCAGCGCGGGCGAGTCGAGCAGGTTGTCGGCGAGCGTCTTGATCTCGTCGGAGAAAGTGGCCGAGAACAGCAGGTTCTGGCGCTTCGGCGGCAGCTTCGCGAGCACGCGCTTGATGTCGTGGATGAAGCCCATGTCGAGCATGCGGTCCGCTTCGTCGAGCACGAGAATTTCGACACGCGACAGGTCGATGGTCTTCTGCTGCATGTGATCGAGCAGGCGCCCCGGCGTCGCAACGACGATATCGATGCCGCGCTTCAGCGCATCGATTTGCGGGTTGATGCCGACGCCGCCGAACATCACGGTCGACTTCAGCTTCAGGTACTTGCCATAGGCGCGCACGCTTTCCTCGACCTGAGCGGCGAGTTCGCGCGTCGGCGTGAGGATCAGCGCGCGGACATGGCGCTTCGCGCCTGCCGGAGCCGGCGCCATCTGCGAGAGGCGTTGCAGGATCGGCAGCGTGAAGCCGGCGGTCTTGCCGGTGCCGGTTTGTGCGCCCGCGAGTAGGTCGCCGCCGTTCAGGACAGCGGGAATGGCCTGGCGCTGGATCGGCGTGGGGCTCGTGTAGCCAAGTTCGTTGACGGCACGCAGCAGGGGTTCGGACAGTCCGAGAGAATCAAAAGACATAGAGTGTTCGCACTTTCGGTATGACGACCGGCGCTGACGCTTCATGGCCGCCAATGCGGCCTGTGCGCTGACATCAGCGCGCGGGCGACGATCGAGGAAATCGGGCGGCATGGCGTCCGGCGCGCATTTGCGCTACCGGGCACATCGAAGATGCCGCGAAGTTCGGCGCGCTATCAAAACACGTCGACTGGCGTTAAGTTGCATCCGGAACATCGCGATGCGTTCCGCGCAGCGCGCGGCTCGCGTCACGAGCGTCTCATGCACGTGTTACGCGACGTAGCGCGCCACGCTGACGAATTGACACAGGCTGCCTGCCAGCACGAACAGGTGCCAGATACCGTGGCCGTGCCGGATGCGCTCGTCGTTGATGAAAAAATAGATACCGGCGCTATAGATCACGCCGCCCGCCACCAGCCACGCAGTGCCTGCGGGCGGCAGCGCCGAAACGAGCGGACGGACGGCTACGAGCGCGAGCCAGCCCATCAACACGTAAAGCACCATCGAAACGCTGCGGGTTCGGCGCCCGAGCGTGAGTTCCTGCACGATGCCGAGGACAGCAAGCCCCCAGCTCACACCAAACAGCGACCAGCCCCAGGGACCACGCAACGTGACGAGCGTGAACGGGGTGTAGCTGCCTGCGATCAGCAAGTAGATTGCCGAATGATCGCATTTTTGCAGTATCGCCTTGACGCGCGGATTACGCGCCCAGTGATACAGCGTCGAAATTGCGTACAGCGCGAAAAGCATCGCGCCGTAGATCGCGAAGCTCACGATCTTGTACGGATCGCCTTCGAACGAGGCCATCGTGACGAGCGCCGCCAGTCCTGCCACCGACAGCACCGTGCCGATCAGGTGGCTGATACTGTTGAACCGCTCGCCAAAATACATTGCACTTCCTCGTTGCGCCTTGCTTCGCTGTTTCTGCCCGCATCATGCCTTGCATGGACAAAAGCGGCGTCGATACAGGCACATGACAAAGCGCCGCAAGCTAGATCTGGAAAGCACTTGGCCACCAAAGACAAGGGGCGCGGCCCCGACTCGAAGGCTGCGCCCCAGCATCTATTGTACGCTGTCTGCGTTTATTGTCAGTCGAGCGGCGCCGATCTCAGATTGCTGACCTGTTGCGGCGACACCGGCGTACCGTGGTTGCCCCACGACATACGGATGTACGTCACGACCGCAGCGACTTCCGTATCCGACAGCGCCTGCGCGAACGGCGGCATGCCGTGCGGCATCGGGTTGCCGCCCGTGCTCGGCGGATAACCGCCGTTGAGCGTCATGCGGATCGGGTTGACGGCCGACTGCATCTGGATCGACGGGTTGTTTGCAAGCGGCGGATAGGCCGGCGGCTTGCCGAGGCCGTTCTCCGCGTGACACTTCGCGCAGTTCTCCGTATAGACCTTCTTGCCCATCTGCAACAGTTCGGTGCCGAACTTCTCCGACGTCTCGAGCTGCATCGTTTCCGGCGCTTCCTTCTTCTGCGGGATCGACTTGAGATACGTCGACATCGCGTTGATGTCCGCGTCGGACATGTACTGCAGGCTGTTGTGGACCACTTCGGCCATCGGACCGAACACCGCGCCACGCTGCGACACGCCGGTCTTCAACAGGTCGTTGATGTCCTTGATGTCCCAGTCGCCGAGGCCGGCTTCCTTGTTCGACGTCAGCGACGGCGCATACCAGTTCTGCAGCGGGATCAGGCCGCCGGCGAACGCCGCCGAGCTGACCGGGCCGCCCATCGCGTTGATCGACGTGTGGCACATGCCGCAATGGCCGAGGCCTTCGACGAGATACGCGCCGCGGTTCCATTCGACCGACTTCGTCGGATCCGGCTTGTACTCGCCTTCGCTGAAGAACAGCGTGCGCCAGCCGATCAGCAGGTTGCGGTTGTTGAACGGGAAGCGCAGTTCGTGCGGACGGCTCGCGACGGACACCGGCGTGACCGAGCGCAGGTACGCGTAGATCGAGTCCGAGTCGGCGCGCGTGACCTTCGTGTAGCTCGTGAAAGGGAAGCCCGGGTAGAGCAGGCTGCCGTCCTTCGAGCGGCCCGTGTGCATCGCGCGATAGAAGTCATCCGACGTCCACTTGCCGATGCCATACTGGTCGTCCGGCGTGATGTTCGGCGTGAACATCGTGCCGAACGGCGTGGCCATCGGCAGGCCGCCCGCGAATTCCTTGCCGCCGCGCACCGTGTGGCACGCGATACAGTCGCCGGCGCGGGCGAGATACTCGCCTTGCTTGATGAGCGCGGCCTTGTCGGCGGGCGTGGCCGCGATGGCGCCGCCCGAATGGAGATTGTCGCCGCCCGACCAGAGGACGGCGCCGGCTGCGACGGCTGCCACGACGACAGCCGAGAGTGCGAACAGGGACTTGCGTTTCATTGTGTTGTCGCTCCTCGCGCCTTATTGCGGTTCGCTGCCGCAGGTGAGCGGCATCTTCAACGAGCCAGCGGGCGCGGGCACCGGGTTGGCGGGTGCGGTTTGCGTCGAGAGCCATGCGGCGACGGCGGTGACGTCGTCGTCCGTCAGGCGGGAGGCGATTTGCTGCATGCAGTCGGGCGCCTTCGCGTGACGCGTGCCCGAACGCCATGCGCCAACCTGCGCGCTGATGTAATCCGAGTGCAGGCCGACGAGACCCGGGATGGCCGGCTGCATGCCGGTCAGCGGCTTGCCGTGACAGGCGGCGCAGGCAGGAATCTGTTTCGATGTATCGCCGTTCAGCACGATCTGCTGGCCGCGCGCGAGAGTCGACTGCGACACGTTGCTCTTCGCGGGCTGCGGATACGGCGGACGCTGTTGCGAGAAGTACGTCGCGATCTGATGAAGGTAGTCGTCCGAGAGATACGTGACGAGGTAGTTCATCGGCGGGTACTTGCGGCGCCCTTCGCGGAAGTTCTGCAACTGGTTGTACAGGTAGTCGGCCGGCTTGCCGGCAAGACGCGGGAAATAGTCGTTGTCCGTGCCTTCGCCGTGCACGCCGTGGCACGCGGTGCAGCCCTGCACGCGTGCGGCCATCGTATCAGGGGCGATCGGCTGGTTTTGCGCCTGCGCGGCATTGAAAGCGCCAGCGCCAATCAGTGCCAGGCCGAGCAACGAGGCGAGCAGCGGACGGTATTTGCGTCTTGAAGACACGCGACACTCCATGAAATTCGGGGACCTGCCGAGCTTCGTTCGGCTCGGTGCGAAAGTGGCGAACTACTCAGTAGCGTAGCTGCGATGCGCGAAGCTACTACCACAAAAGGCTCGACGAGCCTCTGATGCGACGCGGCATTCTATCATCGTTGCATGATGATGACTATTTGGGCTTGGCCTTCCACAGCGGGCGTTTCGGCGTTTCCGCGACAATTTGTCACGTAGTTTCGACGCGGATGATTGGTGTGGGGGATGAGATTGCCGAGGGCGCTTCGCGAGCTTTTTGCTCGCGTCGCATCGACAAACGCTCGACCCATGGCCACGCCGCTCGGGGCCAGCAAAAGTATCAAGGCGTTTCAATACGTGCATGCGAAGCGCCCGTTCGACTAGACTTCGCGGGCTGCATGCGTCCTTTCTTTTATTCCTGCCGACCGTTCTTTTCCTGCCTCCCGATGATGTCCGTATCGCAATCGCCCATCCAGCATGCCCGCCCGACCACCGGGGAGCGCCCATGAACGACGACCCGCTCTGGCTCGCGCAGGTTGCCTTTGCCGCGCTCGGCGACATCGCTTTCGCCTCGACGCTCGGCGCCGTGCTGATGAACGGATGGCTTTCGAACGAGAAGGCCTTTGCCGCGGTCTCGCCGGCGCGCTTCGGCTGGGCGCGCGCGCGGCGCATCGGTTCGGGCGGCGCGCTCGTGCTCGCGTTCGCGAATCTTGTGCTGCTGTGGCTGCAGGCGGCATCGATGAGCGGCGTGCCAGTCATGGAGGCGGGCGCGTCGGTGTGGGCTGTTCTCACGGCGACGCACGCCGGCGCCGGCTGGGCGATCGCGTTCGCCGGCAGCGTGCTGCTCGTGCTCGCCACCGCATCCGGCGCGCCGATGGGCGCCGGGCGGCTCGCATTCGCCGCGTTCGCTGCGCTCGTCGCGGCGGCGGGCAAGGCGTCGGTCGGACATGCGGCCGATGCCGGCGCCTTTTCGGCCGCCGAGGTCGTGCAGACGGTGCACCTGCTCGCGACGGGCGTCTGGGGCGGTGTCGTGATAGCGGGCGCGTTCGCGGTGTTGCCTGCGCTCGGGACCTCGCTTGCGCGCGCGTTCCTGATCCGCATCGCCGGGAAGATGTCGGCGATGGCGGTGGTCGCGGTGGTGCTCGTCGTCGCGACCGGCATCTTCAATGCGCTGCGCGGGCTCGGCGGCGCGGCGAGCGTGTTGCAGGAAAGCGTCTGGGGACACGTGCTGATCGTGAAGGCCGTGCTCGTCGCGACGGCGCTGATCTTCGGAGGGCTCAACCGCTGGTCCGCCTTGCCGCGATTGCAGCGCACGGCATCGACGGTCGATGCGCATACCGTCACGAACGTGATGCGCGTAGAAGGCCTGCTGATGATCGGGGTGTTCGTGGCAGCATCCGTGCTGTCGCACAGCGTGCCGGGATTTGCGTTGGGCGGTTAGGTAGACCCTGCGGTTTCGACTGGCTTGCCGCTCGCCGCTCGGCAGGGCTCAGCCGGATCGCACGCTCATTCGTAGCCCAGCTTGTGACTGACGATCGGCGCGCAGAAGAGCGCCACGGCGCAACCTGCAGCCTTCCCCTGCAGTTCGACGAACGCCCGGTGCGATTCGGGCGCGAAGGCGAGCGCGTCGACGAGTTGTGGCAGGCAGAAGACCACGGCCGCGCCGATGAAACAGCGCGTGACCGTCGAGATGCGCCAGCCGTGCTGCACGCCGAGCGCCGCGCCGATCACGCGCATGACGCCGAACAGGACCAGCGCGCCGACGGCCAGCTGGGCTCGGACATACTCGTCAGGGAAGGCGTGATACATGCTCGTCTCTCGGGGCGTTTGCAGGTCATGCAAGCATAACCCCAACTTCCGGACCGGTATGTATGCGAGGGCGCTAAAGCTGCCGAACGCCACAGCCTGAGCGCCGCACGCAGATCACCACTCCGCGACGCTGCCGTCCGCGTGACGCCACACCGGGTTGCGCCAGCGATGCCCGATCTTCGCCATCTCGCGCACCTTGTCCTCGTTCACTTCGATGCCGAGCCCTGGCCCTTGCGGAATCGCGACCATGCCGTCTTCGTACTTGAAGACTTCAGGATTGCGGATGTAATCGAGCAGATCGTTGCCCTTGTTGTAGTGAATGCCGAGGCTCTGCTCCTGGATGAACGCGTTGTAGCTGACCGCGTCGAGTTGCAGGCAGGTCGCGAGCGCGATCGGTCCGAGCGGGCAGTGCAGCGCGAGGGCGACGTCGTAGGCCTCCGCCATCGACGCGATCTTGCGGCACTCCGTGATCCCGCCCGCGTGCGACGCGTCCGGCTGGATGATGTCGACATAGCCGCCCGAGAGGATATGCTTGAAGTCCCAGCGCGAGTAGAGCCGCTCGCCGAGCGCGATCGGCGTGCTCGTCTGGTTGACGATGTCGCGCAGCGCCTCCGCGTTCTCCGAGAGCACCGGCTCCTCGATGAACATCAGTTTGTACGGGTCGAGTTCCCTGGCCAGCACCTTCGCCATCGGCTTGTGCACGCGGCCGTGAAAATCCACGCCGATGCCGACGTTCGGACCGACCGCCTCGCGCACGGCGCGCACGTTGTCGATGACGCCTTCCACCTTGTCGAAGGTATCGATGATCTGCAACTCTTCTGAGCCGTTCATCTTGATCGCCTTGAAACCGCGCTCGACCACGGCGCGCGCATTGTTCGCGACATCGCTCGGACGGTCGCCGCCGATCCACGAATACACCTTGATCCTATCGCGTACCTGGCCGCCGAGCAGCGCATGCACGGGCACGCCGTGATGCTTGCCCTTGATGTCCCACAGCGCCTGGTCGACGCCCGCAATAGCGCTCATGCCGATCGGGCCGCCGCGATAGAAGCCCGACCGGTACATCACCTGCCAGTGATCCTCGATGAGAAGCGGATCCTTTCCGACCAGATAGTCCGCGAGTTCGTCGACGGCGGCGGCGACCGTGTGCGCGCGCCCTTCGACGACCGGCTCGCCCCAGCCGACGATGCCTTCGTCGGTTTCGATCTTGAGGAAGCACCAGCGCGGCGGAACGATGAAGGTTTCGAGTTTGGTGATTTTCATGTGTGGCGTCTCCAGGCGTGAAATGACATGCTATCAAAAAATCTTGCTGTGGTCGTATTAATAGTACTATTGAATGTAAATAATTCTGAACCTGCGCGGCGATAACCGATAATTCGCGCCTGACGAAGATAAAAAGGAGTTTGTCATTCAGCACGATCTGCACGGCCGCGTGGCGTACGAACTCGGCACCGGCATCCTGCGCGGCGACTTTGCGCCGGGCGCGACGCTGCCTCGCGAAGCCGAACTGATGGAGCGCTTCGGCGTCAGCCGCACGGTGCTCCGCGAAGCGTTGCGCACGCTGACGTCGAAAGGGCTGATCGGATCACGGCCGAAGGTCGGCACGCGTGTGCGCGCACGCGAGATGTGGAACATGCTCGATACCGACGTCCTCGAATGGTATTCGCGGGTTGCGCCGCCGCTTCAGTTCGCGCTCAAGCTGCAGGAAATGCGCGAGATGGTCGAGCCTTTCGCGGCCGCACTCGCAGCGAGGAACCACCAGACCGCGACGCTCGCAATGCTCACCGACGCGCATCGCGCAATGGTCGCGGCGCAAAACGTCGACGAATGGGTGCGCGCCGACCTGCGGTTCCACCTGGGTGTGCTCGCCGCGTGTAGCAACGAACTGCTGATTCCGCTCGGCACGTTGATCGAGCGCACGCTTGAAGCGCAGTTGCGTCTGAACGCCAAGCGCGCCGAGGTCTTCAACGCAGCGCTTCCCGAACACACGGCCGTGTACGCCGCGATCGTCGCACGCGATGAAGGCGGCGCCCGCCGCGCGATGGCCGGGCTGCTCGGCGTGACGCGCGAGCGCATCGAGAACTGATCTACAGCGCGTTCAGCGGAATCTTCAGGTACGTGGTGCCGTTGCCGGCCGCGTGCGGAAGCTGCCCCGCGCGGATGTTCACCTGGATTGCCGGCAGGATCATCGTCGGCATGTCGAGCGTGGCGTCGCGCGCTTCGCGCATGGCGACGAATTCGTCTTCCGTCTTGCCCGCGCCGACGTGAATGTTGTCCGCGCGCTGTGCGCCGACCGTCGTCTCCCAGTGCGGCTCGCGTGCCGAAGGCGGATAGTCGTGGCAAACGAACAGGCGTGTTTCGTCGGGAAGCGCGAGCAGCCGCTGGATCGAGCGGAACAGCGTGCGCGCGTTGCCGCCCGGGAAGTCGCAGCGCGCGGTGCCGACGTCCGGCATGAACAGCGTGTCGCCGACGAATACCGCATCGCCGATGTGATACGCCATGTCGGCGGGCGTGTGGCCCGGGACGTACATCGCCGATGCCTCCAGCTCGCCGATCATGAACCGCTCGTCGTCGCCGAAGAGATGATCGAACTGCGATCCGTCGAGCTGAAACTCCGGTTCGAGATCGAAGATCTTCTTGAACACGCCCTGCACGGTGCGAATCGATTCGCCGATCGCGATTTTCCCGCCCAGTTGCCGCTGCAGATAAGGCGCCGCCGACAGATGATCGGCGTGCGCATGCGTTTCCAGAATCCATTCGACGGTGAGGCCCGCTTCGCGGATGAACGCGATGACGGCATCGGCGGAACGCATCGACGTGCGCGCGGCCTTGGGGTCGTAGTCGAGCACCGAATCGACGATGGCGCATGCCGAACCGGGTTTCTCGTACGCGATGTAAGTCATCGTGCCGGTGTTGAGATCGAAGAAAGGCTGGACGGACGGCTGCACGATCGTTTTCCCTCCCGACGAAATCGGTTGTGCTGGCTGTGTCGATAGTATGCACGGGACACCGGCGCGTTGGCGCTGCCGGCGCGGGTCCGCCACGACATTTGCTTACAACTGACACGACTTGAAAGTACACCCGCACGGCGCGAGCGGCGTTGTATCGGGCAGCATCCTTTCAGGAGATTGCCGAGATGAGCGCTTCCCCCAATGTGTCCGTATCGACGCCCAGTCGTATTCATCCGCTCGTCGCCGCTGCGGCGGTTGCGGTGATCCTTGCATGCGGAACCGGCGTCGCCGCGATGACGGGCCTGTTGCCCGCATCGAAGGCCGTCTCGTCGACGGTTACCGCGTCGCCGCTGGTCGATTCGCAAGCCAGCAACGCGTCGGCTTCACGCAATGAAGCGTCGCAGCCCGCTCCGCGCGTTGCGGCTGTCGCGCAGCCCGCGCCGCGCCCGCATCGCCAGCCGGCGAATCAGCAGCCGGGGTATGTACCCGGAGAGGCGTCCCTCGCGCCGACGACTTCGCCCGCGGCGCTCGCGCCCGCCATCGATGCGAGCGCGGGACAGGTCGTCTCTGTCAATGCCGTGCAATCCGCCCAGCCGACAACCGGCCTTGGCGCGGTGGGCGGCGCGGTCGTCGGCGGTCTGGCGGGAACGCAGATCGGCAATGGACGCGGACGGACCGCTGCCACGCTCATCGGCGCGATCGGCGGAGGACTCGCCGGCAATTCGATCGAGCACGCGGTGCACAAGTCGACGACCTGGCAGGTTCAGGTCCGCATGGCGGACGGCAGCTATCGCAGCTTCGACTACCAGGCCGATCCAGGCGTTCAGGTGGGGCAGCGCGTGCGCGTCTCGGGCGGATCGCTGGTCGCGTCGTGAGCGTCAGCGAGTTTCATCGATCCGGCTTGCGCCGCCGTTGTCGTTACTTGCCGATGCCGAGCAGCTCGACTTCGAACGTGAGGTCGCTGTTCGGCGGGATCACGCCGACGCCGCGCTCGCCGTAGGCGGTCGCGGCGGGGCACGTCAGCTTCGCCTTGCCGCCGACCTTCATCTTCTGGACGCCTTGCGTCCAGCACGGAATCACACGACCGAGCGGGAACGCCGCAGGGCCGCCGTGCTTGTCCGAACTGTCGAATTCGGTGCCGTTCGCGAGCGTGCCGCGATAGTTGACGCGTACGACGTCATCCGCGGTCGGTTGGGGGCCGGTGCCTTGCTTGATTTGTTCGACCACGACGCCCGACGGCAGCTTCTCGGTGGTGCCGGCGGCGAACGCGGTCGAAACAGCGGCTGAAGCGGCGAGCAGAGCGATGATTTTTTTCATGCGAATGTCCTCGTTGAATGGCGGACCGATTATATCGGTGTGCATCCATCGCTTCGGTCGATGTTCGTCCCCGGTCGGCCACGTGATGCCATGATCCGGCGGCGCCATGGACTTTCGTCTGAACGTTCGGCATCGCACGTTCGTCCGGCGGAAGTTGCGAAATACTGGCTGCGCGCTCGGGGGAAAGTTGGCGCATGGACCAATAAATAGAAGGGCGGGGCGGTTGATCTGTCGGCAAAGCACAGCGCGATGCAGCGCGAATCTTTGCCGACAGTCCAGTCAGGCCCGTTGGCCGCGAGGCCGCAGCCTTCATCACAACAAGCTTTGGAAGCCGGCTTTGGCCGGCTTTTCTTTTTCTCGTTGAGCAGGCGACGCTTGCCCGAGTTGTATTTGCCGATGACGATGACGACGGGTTCGCTATGCGATCGCTCGAAGGTTACTCGGCCAATACAGCCACAGCCTTGATCTCGACGATGTAGCCCGCCGAACCGCCAAGCATATGAGCGCCCACCGCCGTTCAGGCCGGTAGCGGCTCCGTAGTGAGGTAGCGGTCACGGACCTGCATGAATAACGGCAAATCGCGCATGTCGGTGTGAAACGTGGTCAGGTCGACTACATCGTTCAGCGACGCGTCTGCGGCCTCCAGCACCAGTTTGAGGTTCTCAAAAGCCTGGACCATTTGCGCTTCGCGACCTTCGACAAGTTGCATGGCCGCGTCGCGACCAATCTGACCGGACACGTAAATCGTGTTGCCGACCTTGACCGCAGGTGCGTAGCGGATCTTCTCGTACACTGCTTCCATTCCCGGGGGAACAATGGCTTTGCGCTCGATCACGGAATGCGCCTCCTACAAGAGTTCGATGATGGCGATTGCCAGCAGGGGTTAGCCATTGTCGCCACCGGCGACTGGCAACACAGTGCCGGTGATATAGCTTGCCTCATCCGAAGCGAGGAACAGAATCGGCGCGACCTGTTCGTCGATGCTGCCGTAGCGTTTGAAAAAGGTCGATTCAGTGACCTGTTTCACCGCGTCGCCCATCCAGGTTTTTTCCTGCTCGCTGTCGCCGGCGGTATTGCGCGGGACGCGTCGCGGAGGCGCGGCGGTCCCGCCCGGCGCGGTGGCGACCACGCGGATGTTGTGCTCCGCGTATTCCATCGCCAGTGACTGCGTAATCGCGTTGACTCCGCCCTTCGCCGCCGAATACGGTACGCGGCGGATACCGCGCGTGGCATTCGAGGAGACGTTGACGATGGTCCCGCCGCCGCGCTTGAGCAGATGCGGCAATACCGCATGGCACGCGTACAGCGTCGGCATCAGTGAGCGGCGAATTTCCGCGTCGATCTGTGCAGGTTCGAATTCGCCGAACGGACGCATGCGAATCGCGCCGCCGACACCGTTGACCAGAATGTCGATACCGCCAAACTCGCGCACTGCAAATGCTATCGCCGATGCCGCGCCTTCGTATGTCTCGAGGTCGGCGACGAACCCGGCCGTTTCTGCGCCTTTCGCTTCGGCGGCAACCTCGGAAACGAAGTCGGCGCGATCGACGAACAGCACCCTGGCGCCCTCGGCCGCCGCACCCAGCGCCACGCCGCGGCCGATGCCCTGCGCCGCTCCGGTCACAATCATGACTTTGCCAGCGAATCGTTGCGTGTTCATGCGGTCCTCGGTGCTGCGTTGGGTGTGAACTTCTCGTAGTGGAAGCTGTTGGGCTTCACGCCGTTGTCGTCGAAATGCTTGCGTACCGCATCGACCATCGGCGGCGGACCGCACAGGTAGACGTCGACGTCGCCATCATTCAGCGCGTCGGCCGGGATGTGCTGCGTCACCCAGCCCTTGCGGGGATGGTTCGATTCCGCATCGGCTATGACGGTGGAGAAGCTGAAGTTCGGCAGCTTCTTCGTGTACGCATCGATTGAATCGACCTGCACCAGGTCGAGGTCGCGCGTCACGCCGTAAATGAGGTGAACCTTCTGCCGCGAATCAGCGCGCGCCAGCACTTCCAGCATCGACAGGAACGGTGCCAGGCCCGTGCCGCCAGCGAGGAACAGCAATGGCCGCTCCACGGCGCGCAGATAGAAGCTGCCGAGCGGGCCGGTCAGTTCCAGCTTGTGGCCAGGCTGTGCGGAATCGAGCCAGGTGCTCATCACTCCGCCGGGAATCCGCTTGATCAGGAAGCTGACTTTCGACTGACCCGGCGCCGACGAGAACGAATACGACCGATACTGCCCGCTGCTGGGGACATCGATGTTGACATACTGGCCGGGCAGGAAGACGGGCGCGGTGGCGTCGACGTCCAGTTCGAGCACGACGGCTGCATCGTTGTGCGGTTCGACCTTCGACACCGTCGCGGCGAACCTGCTCTGCTCGGTCTTGCATGCAGTGGAAGAGGCCGGCACTGCAATCACACAATCGCTTTGCGGCACCATCTGGCAGGTGAGCACGAGGCCACTGTCCTTCTCGTCCTCGCTCAGCGCGTCCTCGATGTACTCGTCGCCGAGGTCATAGCTGCCGCTTTCGGCGCGGCACTTGCAGGTGCCGCACACGCCATCGGAGCAATCCATTGGCAGGTTGATTTTCGCGCGAAAGGCGGCATCAAGCACCTTCTCGCCCGGCTTGCATGCGACGAAGCGGGTCACGCCGTCTTCGAAGTTCAGTGCAACGTTGTAGCTCGACATGTTTGTCTCCTCTACTTCCAGTTTCCTCCGACGCTCGTTATCAAACGTGATAAACGTCGAGCACCTGGCGGATGTAGTCGTTCTTCAGCACGATTCGCTTGCTGGAAATCAACAAGGCATCGTCGACCTTGCGCAAGGTGACGAACATCGTGCCAAAAAAATGGTCGTTGAATTTGTACCGGTGATTGAGCGTGTTGAAGTTGTAGCGCACGTCGACTTCGTTGTCGCGTTCGGCCAGCACTTCCACATTGGTGACGTTGTGACTGGTCCGCGGTTCGGGCATCGAAGCGCCACTGCGCTCGGTCTTGATGCGGAACACACGGTCTTCCAGGCCACCACGGTCCGGGTAGTACATCAGCGAGATCTGACTCTCGTGGTCATCGGTGAGCTGGTCGTCGTCGTCCCACGCCGGCATCCAGTAGGTGACGTCTTCGGCATAGCAGGCAAGCCATTCGTCCCACTGACGGTCGTCGAGCAGCCGCGCTTCGCGGTACAGCACGGCGCAGATTGTCTGGTAGTCGAAGCTCATACCAGTGCCTCCTCGTGTTCCTTTTTCAGTGCGTCGCGCATCACTTGCACCCAGTATTCGTGCTGGCACACAAAGAGGCCTTCGTCTTCGCTGCGCTCGCCCGAGATAGCCGGCTTGATGCCCATGCTCTTCGCGTTCTCGTCCGGGCCGTCGACCCACAACGGCGCGCCGCGCGAGAGGTCGTTCCACATCGCCGTGGTGCCGGCATAGCCATTCTGGCAAGCGCGGAACTCTTCGAGGTCATCGGCGGTGCCCATTCCCGAGACGTTGAAGAAATCCTCGTATTGACGGATGCGGGTGGCGCGGTCGGCTCCGCTCTCGCCCTTGGGGGCAAAGCAGAAGATGGTGACTTCGGTCTTGTCTACGCTGAGCGGGCGGATCACGCGAATCTGGGTGCTGAACTGGTCCATCAGGAACACGTTCGGATACAGGCACAGGTTTCGCGTCTGGTTGACGATGAATTCCGCCTTGGCTTCGCCGACACGCGCCTTGATTTCTTCGCGGTATTGATAGACCGGCCGAACTTCAGGGTTCATAGTCTTGGTCCACAACAGCATGTGTCCGTGTTCGAACCCGTACACGCCGGCGACCGACTTGCTCCAGCTGTTCGCATCCACCGCCTTGGTGCCGTCTTCCTTGCGCCGGTCCATCGTCGCGGCGTAGTTCCAGTGCACGGTGCTGACGTGGTAGCCGTCGCAGCCGTTCTCCATCTGCATCTTCCAGTTGCCGTCGTAGATGTACGAGGAATTGCCGCGCAGCACTTCGAGCCCTTCCGGGGCCTGGTCGACGATCTGGTCGATGATGACCTTGGTCTCGCCGAGGTAGTCTTCCAGCGGCATCGCGTCCGGGTTGAGGCTGCCGAACAGGAAGCCGCGATAGCTCTGGAAGCGCGCGACCTTCTTCAGGTCATGCGAGCCGTGAGTATTGAACTGCACCGGATATTCGGTCGTCTTGTTGTCCTTCACTTTCAGCAGCTTGCCCGCGTTGGAGAAAGTCCAGCCGTGGAACGGACAGGTGAAGCTGCCCTTGTTGCCATGCTTGCGACGGCACAGCATCGCACCCTTGTGCGCGCAGGCGTTGATGACCGCGTGCAGTTCGCCGGTCTTGTCGCGAGTGACGACCACGGGCTGGCGGCCAATCCATGTGGTGTAGTAGTCATTGTTGTTGGCGAGCTGGCTTTCATGCGCCAGATACACCCAGTTGCTCTCGAAGATATGTTTCATCTCCAGTTCGAACAAATCGGCGTTGGTGAAGATGTCGCGGCGGCAACGGAATACGCCTGCCTGCTTGTCATCCTGAACGGCGGTGTGCAGGAGTTCATCCAGTTGCTTGGCTTTGTCGGTAATGGCGGACATGTGTGCTCTCCCTATGCGTGCCCCAACCATGGAGCCCTTGCATCGGTGTCGAATGATCTTGCGAGGAATTGAGCGGCGGCCGTGTTGAGAAGTGCCGCCGCTTCGAGCTGTTACGCCGTGGCTGACGCGCGCAGGCGATGGACAAGCTGGTTGTCCTTGCCCTGGACGAGCGGAGTCATCTGGATGTCGAACTCGATTTCCTTGTAGGTATCAGCCTTCAGGCCGAGCGCCGCGCCGCCGCTTTTTTCGACGACGTGCGGAATCAGATCCTCGCGGGTGGCGTAGGCGAAGTCGTCCCAGATCAGCGGGTCGCCCTCGATGTTGATTTGCGTCGTCAGCTTGCGGCATTTGTCGGCGGTAACAAAGAAGTGCACATGCGCCGGACGGTTGCCATGACGGGCGAGCGTGTCCAGCAGTTGCTGGGTCGCGCCGTGCGGCGGGCAGCCGTATCCCACCGGCATGAGCGTACGGAACTCGTACTTGCCGTCGGCACCCGTTCTCACCGCGCCGCGCAGATTGAAGTCGCTCTGCGCGCCGGTCGGGTCGAAGTGCGAATAGAAGCCCTTCGAGTTGGCGTGCCAGCATTCGACGAGCGCATTAGCGACGGACTTGCCGTCCGGGCCGGTCACGGTGCCGCGGATGACGAGCGGGCCGGACTCCGCATCGGGATCGAGGTCGATCTTCGATACGCTTTCGCGCTCCGGCGCACCGGCGACATACAGTGGGCCTTCGATCGTGCGCGGCGTGCCGCCGTTGATGTCAGCCTCCTTGTCCGCGGCATCCATCCGAACGTCGAGGTACTTCTCCAGTCCGAGACCAGCAGCAAGCAACGCCGCTTCGCCGTCCTGGCCGAGCTTGTTGAAATAGTGGACGCCGGCCCAGATTTCATCGGGCGTCATGTCAAGGTCGTCGATGGCCTTGAACAAATCGCCGAGCAGGCGATGGACGATCTGCTTCGCACGAGCATTGCCGTCCTGGCTCCCGAGGTTGGCAGCGGCCTTCAGCAGGTCCTGCACTTCCTTCGTATCGAACACTTTCACGTTCATGTCTGCTCCTGATCTCGCTATTTTATGGTGGGGTTAACCCTTGTTTCAGCACCGACCTGTGTATGCTCAGAAGGTATAATCAGGTGGTGAAACAGAGCGTGAAGGCAGGATAATGGACGTCAGGAAGCCCGGTCCAACACTGATTTAGTATCGGGCAATATCCAGGAGGTATTGAGATGGAGCTGCGACATCTCCGATATTTCGTAGCGGTTGCCGACGAACGCAATTTCACGCGCGCGGCGCAGCGACTGCACATCGCCCAGCCGCCTCTGAGCCGTCAGATACAGCAACTCGAGGAGACGCTCGGGGTTCAACTGTTCGAGCGCAACTCACGCCCGCTAAAGCTGACGGAGACGGGTAAGTTCTTTTATTCGCATGCCGTGCAGTTACTGGCTCAGACCGCCGAACTCGAATCAATGACGAGGCGCGTGGGCAATATCGAGCGCAGCCTCTCAGTCGGTTTCGTGGGTTCGACGCTGTACGGAATGCTGCCCAAAATCATCCGCCGCTTCCGCGACGAGAACCACCGTCGAACTCAGCCTCCACGAGATGTCGACGATGGACCAGATCAGCTACAAGGAACTGGACGACCCTACTCTGGTATCGCCCGTCATCATGAGCATGCGTGCGCTCGACACTGCCGGGCTGCTTGCCGTCATCATCTCTTATGCCGGACCGCTTGCGATATTCTTTCAGGCGGCCCGTACCGCGCATGTCGGCAATGACGTCGTCGCATCGTGGGTCTGGTCGATTTCGATGGGTGCGGCAGTTTCCGGAATCGCTTTGAGCTGGTGGCTCAAGCAGCCGATCATCACGGCATGGTCCGCGCCCGGGACCGCCTTGCTGGTTACTGTATTTCCAGGGATGCCGGTAAGTGAGGCAATCGGCGCATACATCGTCGCCGGCTTGTGCATCTTCGTGCTTGGCGTGTCCGGGTTGTTTGACCAGATAGTCAGGCGCATACCGAAAGGCATTGCCTGCGCGATGATGGCCGGCATTCTCTTTCAGTTTGGCACCAATCTGTTCAAATCGATTGCCGTCACCCCTTGGCTTGCGCTGGGGATGTTCGCAAGTTATGTCGTCTTCCGTCGATGGGCGACGCGCTACTGCCTCATCCTCGTTCTGGCGTTCGGATGCGCACTCGCGGTCGGGCTCGGCTTGACGAATCTGGAGTCGGTCAGTCTTCACGTCACTCGGCCGGTCTTCACGATGCCGACCTGGACCTGGCAGTCAACAGTGAGCCTGGCCGTGCCTCTGATTATTGTTAGCCTGACCGGCCAATTCTTGCCTGGCTTCGCGATATTGCGGGCCTCCGGTTATCACACGCCGACTCGTCCGGTTCTGGTAGGAACCAGCCTGGCATCGATTTTGGTCGCCTTCTCGGGCGGCATAACGATCGTGATTGCGGCCGATCCTGGACGGGCGCGGTGGCGTTGCGTTTCGTGCGCACGTGTTTGTCGGTGTACTCGGCGCATCGAATTACA
>NZ_FCOG02000075.1 GCF_001544975.2 Caballeronia arationis
CTTCGTGCGGTCCCGACCCACGAACACGAACAAATTGCCCGAGGCAGGCTTCTGGGCCAGCAGCGGTTCGACCAGATAGGACAGCGTGTCGATCGATTTGCGCATATCGACCGGCTCACGGCAGATGTAGGCCCGAACGTCGGCCGCGATCAGCACCGTGCACCGCCCAACTGCCCGAGCACGAAGCGCACGATGCGCTCGGCATGCGCGCCAGTCAGTTCGATGCGAACACCGGCGAGCGACAAGGTCACGCGATCACGTGACGACGACGTATCTGCCGTCGTCGATGGCTGCGTCACGACCGGCTCTGGCTCACCATCTGCACGGGCAACGACAAACGTCGCATCCGGGGTCACGGCGAGCGGGTTCGTCCGGGCAGTTGTCTCGCCCGCGAGCTTCTTGCGCCACAAGCCGAAGGTGCTGACTGCCAGCCCTTGCTCTCGGCAGAAACGTCGTGCGCCAAGTCCGCTTCGTTTCCACGCCATGACCATCTCCCGCCAGAATGCCTCGCCTTGCCGAGAACGTCGCGCTGCCCTCGGTCCCGCAGTCTCTTCGGTTGGGTCGACCATCGAAATGCTCCGCAGTCACGATGGCAAGACGTTCGCACCACGCGCGCTTGTATTCAAGACGGGATGCGCTGACGCATACTTTGATTCTCCCCTGTCCGTTGGGAAACTGGAGGAGACGTTCGAGCGTCCGCATTCCAACCGGGCCGAAAGTCAGCAACTGGCCGAACCCAGTCCGACAAAGAACGTCCGGCGAGGTCGGCCATTGATCCGCCGCGTCGGGCAGCAGTCGACCCACTTCTGCGCTTCGAGAAGACGTGATCTCAACGGCAGCTTTCCCGGAACAACAGGCATTTGGCCTGTAGCGGTTGCCGATACCTTGACGGCCAGGAACGGGGCAACCACAGCGAACGTGCTACTCGGCATGTTCAACGCTTACATGTTGCTGCGTTCGTGGTATTTCATGTTGGGGGTCGTGCCGATTATTCAGATGGACAGCCCGCCATCGCCGAGAACCCCGACACCAACGAGATCCGCGTGCAGGTGGGTGATGTTACTGACAGCCAAGGCGCTTCACGGCTCGCCCATACTTGCCTGCGCCTGCGTCACGCCCGCCAGCGGATCGCGGGCCGGGCAGCGCTTCAAATTCATCGTCCACCCTTGCCGCCAACTCGTTGCTCATTCACTTTCGTAAATCCGAGAGTTAAACGCGAGCCCGCGATTGTTTACAACCCCTTATCCGTCAACATCCCTCAATTTTGCCTCGCCCCCCGACACCCGACAGAGCGCACTTCTGTGTAACGAGATGCATTCAAAGATCTCCGATGCGGAATGGCAAATCCGACTTTGATGTACCGTTGACGAGGTCGACGTACAAGAGGTATCGATCGCGGACGACGGTCTGTTGTCCAAGCAGACTGGCCGGCAGCGGTGCGCGCAACTCATTGGGTAGCACATCGCCAAGCAAGGCGCTATAAAGGGCCGCGGCTTTGGGGTCTCTCTTGCGGTTTGCTAGTTCAAGGCGGCCGCCCGGCGTCGAGTAATCATAGAACTCAAATTCCATCGTGCCGTCCATTGCTATGTTGGTGGTCGCCTGTGTCCAGTTGGAATAGACGCCAAGCTTGGCATCGGACGTTCGCAGCCCGATGATGTGACCAGGCGAGTCGTTGAAATTGTAAATTCGCGGCACGACTTCGTCCGACGTGTAGACGACATAGGGACGCCCCGCCGCGTTCGCCGATTTGAGCATCGGCAAGAGGTCATGGCGGCGGCCGTACAGTTGCGCAAGATCGCCGCTTAACCAGCCCCGATCCCCCTTGCAACCAAGGCTGACCAGCATCCCCAGGATATCGACCGATGAGGTGAGCCCTGTCCGTACGATGTCGATGTCATCAGTGAATTTTCCTGTGGGATCAAATACGATCAGAGGGACATTATAAATTTCTTCGTAGCACGAACCTGCCTTGCCGGAAACGAAGCCATGCGCGCTCGCATACTCACCGTGATCCGACGTGAAGACGATGATGGTGTTGGCGGCGACAGCACGAGGTAACGAGTCCAGAACGCTGCCGACGTAACCGTCAAGCGTGGTCATGACCTGCGTATATGAGTCGAGGCTACGCTTCCAGTAAGTGAACGGCGCTTTTGCAAGCCCATCCGGAGGGTTGAGAGGCGGATCAGCAGGATTAGTCTGATACTGGCTGATACTGAAGTCCTTGACCCGCGGATCGTCCGAAACACCGCCCCATACCGTCTCCTGAAACAGTCGTGCAAAAGTTTGCGTCGACGGCTTCGACCTCGCGATCCGATCGGATGACTCCCAGTTGCGCGGAATGGCCGGATAGGCCAACGCGGGAGGATCTTTCAGCGGGTTTGCGTTCCAGTCGTAGGATGGAGGGCCTGCGGTAAAGTTGATGAATTGCGCGAGCCCGGTCGGGTTGTAATGACGGGAAGCGAACAGATCGGTGAAGGTTTGAAACTCGGTTCCTGCGGGAAAAAACTCTTTGTCGTGTGGATTGATGAACCCCACTGTGAGGCACCACGGCCGTTCCGCTGGGCGACGCGCGCCTAGCCATGTGGCCGCTTGGGAAGCGATGTCACGATCGCTGAGATAGCCCTGGGCCTCGTCGCCGATAGTGCCTTGAAGGTTGCTGCCCGTCGGATCCGGGTAAGTAAGTCCTTCGAACCCGTATGCCGAGAGACGGCCTGCGACGTTGGGCGGCACCGACAGGTGCCACTTTCCAATGTAGGGGGTTCGATAGCCAGCGTTGCGAAGCAGCTTTCCGTAGGTCGGGTACTCGCGTCCGAGTACCGGCTGTATCGACACCTGAGTGTCGGGTGAATCAAGTATCGTGGTGAGAAGCCAAGTCTGTTGCGAGTATAAACCTGTCATAAGCGTCCCGCGTGCCGGCGAGCATGCGACAGACGCCGTGTAATGCCCCGCGAACTTCACTCCGCCTGCCCATAGGGAATAAGTTCGCGGCATATATCTTTGCAGAAATTCGCCCGCGCTATCTATTCCATTCGGAAATACCCGCGGATAACGCAACTCGTCAACCAGAATGAACAAGATGTTTGGCGGTCGGCCGTCGTGTGGGTGACGATCACCCTTCTCCGCAGCCTCGCTTTCTCCGGGGAGTAGCCCAGTTGCGGCGAGCGACGCGCCGATGCCGGCATTCTTCAGAAAGTCTCTGCGATCCATGGCTGCACCTCACGGTCCTCCGCGAGCGCGTTGCCTCGCGTGTTCTGGTGGTCGTTTCAAGCGAAACAATAAACAGAGCGTAGTGACTGATGAATCTTCAGAAGCAAGCACCTGACTGGAAGGTCAATCTGCCGCCTCGCTACTTGATGCATCGCGAGAAAGCGCAGCGCGCCAAGGCGTGTTGTGGGAGGAATTATGCTTACCCAAGCTATTACATTTTTTTGCTCAAAGCAAAATTGTTACAACTCGGGGGATCCAGCGCTGTTTTGAGAAAGCAGCGCATTGCGACACTTGGACAAAGTGGAAGCACGATACGCCGACGACAGCTGTGTTATCCGTTCAACGTCGCGAATTGAATGGCTGCTTCCCGGGTAGAGTCGACGCCTGAATGTCCGAGCGACGGTGCGGGCGAATGGCGGTTCGTGGCCGCACTCTGCCTGTCGCGGCCGACGACAGGCGTCCCCGCTTCTGCCGATTGTGCGAGATCCACGACTGGCGTTTCTCTGCGCGATGGGACAGTGCTGCGAATCGGCTGCTTTGCGCTGCATCAAAGCGGCTTGAAAGCAAGCATCTGCCAAGCCCAATGGGGGCATACGGTGACAGCCCTTGGCGTCAGGCAACCGGGTTGCGCCACACGCTGGCTAGCCACGGCTGCCGCTCACGCGGCAAGCCGGCGGGCCGGTAATAGTGCTCAATTTCGACGAATCCCGCGCCCGCCATATATCGGCGCCATGCTTCGAGATCATGGAAGACACCGTAGCGGCCGTGGCTCCAGCCTTCCTGATTCGTGCCGCGAGGGTTGGAGCTGAACAGCACGCCGCCGAGCTTCAGTGTCGCGTGCAATTGCCGCAACACGCGCGGCAACGCCTGACTCGGGACATGGAACAGCGCGGCGTTGGCGAAAATGCCGTCAAAGTGCGCGGCCGGCAAATCGAGATGCAGGAAATCCTGCTGCCAGACGTCGCAGCCAGTCGCGTCACGTGCCATTGCAACGAAGCGCTCGGCGCCATCCAGGCCGACCGCGCAATGGCCGAGTGCAGTGAACGCCTTGAGATCTCGCCCCGGCCCGCAGCCGAAATCCAGGATCGTAAGAGGGGGCTCGACTTTGATATGGTGCAGCAGCGCCGCGATGTTCTGCGTGACGTCGTGGTCGTACGTGCCGTCGCGGAAATCTTCCGCGTGCGCGTCGTAGTGCTGCAACGTGACGGCACTGATTTCATCCAAGTCGCGGGGGTCGAGTTCCATGCAGGAAGTATATCTCGGGGCATTTCCCGCATGACTACGTCGTACCTCCGGTGTCATCGGTCGTGTCGGTTGCGTGCCGAACAAGATGAACAACGCGATTCCGTGCGCGCAATTGATTCCTCTTGGGTTTCCGAGGAACGCGCACGGTATCAGGCGGGCTGGAAATGGGCCGTACCTTGGCCATCGTTGTGCGATCGATCCGTGCGTGCCACGAGCGGCAGTACGCGACCGAGATGGAATGGACACCGCCCTCCCTTCGGGGACGGAGGCCTGACAGGAATACAGAGGCCGTCCAGAACCAATCGGCATCAATATGCCAGAGTGGAGTTTCGACACGTCCACTTGAGGAACGGAGGGCCCAAATGAATGCTACGACATACGGACTGGATGCTGCAAAGCAGATCGTCCAGATGTACTGGGTCGACGCGCAAACCGGCGAGATTGCCAATCGACGCTTCCGGCGCGATGAGCTGATTACGTTTCTTGCACGGCGGCCGGCGGGCCGTGTGGCGCTCGAAGCTTGCGGCAGCGCGCACTGGTGGGCCCGCAAGATCAAGGCGCTTGGGCACGAAGTAGTGCTATTGCATGCGAAGTTCATTCGACCGTTTGTCCAGACAAACAAGACCGACGCGGCGGATGCGCGGGCAATCTGGACGGCAGTGCATCAGCCGAGAATGCGAACTGTAGCGGCAAAGACGGAAGACCAGCAGGCGATGCTTGGCCTTCACCGGATGCGTTCGCTGCTGATCAAGTTCCGCACCATCCAGGTGAACCAGCTACGTGGCCTCCTCTACGAGTTTGGTGTGCCATTCCGGGTCGGACGCGTAGCTGGGCTGGTTGAGATCCGCGCACGCATGGCAGAACTCGAGGACGCCTTGCCGGCCACCATGATGAGCAGTCTGCAGGACCAGTTGAGGCGGGTCGACGGGATCGAGCAGGACATCGATCGGCTGGAGAAGCAGATAAGCGGCTGGCACAAGCAGGAAGCGGCGTGCCGGGCAATCGCGGAGGTGCCCGGTATCGGCAGGCTCACCGCGACTGCGCTGATCGCTACGATCGGGGATGCAAAAACGTTCAAATCCGGCCGTGAGTTTGCCTCGTTTCTCGGGCTGGTTCCACGGCAAAGCGGCACCGGAGGCAAGATCCGGCTGGGATCCATCTCCCGGCGAGGTGATCCATACCTGCGCACGCTGTTGATCCATGGCGCGCACTCCGTGATGTACACGCGAAACTGCCAACTGCGTGGCAAAAGGCGATCCAGGAACGACGACCAGGCAATGTCGCAGCGGTGGCCCTCGCCAACAAGATGGCGCGCACGGCCCGGGCCATCCTGGCTCACAGCAGCAAGTACGAGAAGGACCACATGAGTGTAAGACCCGCTTAGCATGCAGGCAGTGAAAGTGACGCAGGACTACCGATAGGTTGCTGAGGTTGATTGACACGTGATGGCGAAACAGGTCGGACCGCTAGAACGGAAACCTGAACACAGCCTTGCACTAAATGTGCGTGACCGAGATGAGGACGTTCCTGGCGAATTCCATCAGGGCCCGCAGGCTTCGGCTTGCACTACAGGCCGGATATAAGACTGCAGCCAGTACCTCGTTTTAACATCACATCAAGATCAATCTGGCAAACCGGGCGGTGTCCATATAAGGCTGTGTGAAAACGTGTTGATCGCCTGTAGTTAGTCACCACGTTTTCAGATGGTGGCCCATGAGGCGATTCATCGAAAGCGCCGCGCGAGATCAAGTCGCGTTGCTACCCGAGTGTCTCAACGATTACGTAGATGCAGAGAACCCGGTACGGGTGGTTGACGTGTTCGTCGATGACCTTGACCTGGCGGGCCTTGGCTTCGCGCGAGCTTGGCCCTCCTTGATTGGTCGACCGGCATATCATCCATCGACCCTGCTCAAGCTTTACATCTATGGGTACTTGAATCGGATTCAATCGAGTCGCCGCCTCGAGCGCGAGGCACGACGGAATCTCGAATTGATCTGGCTGACAGGCCACTTGACTCCTGACTTCAAGACTATCGCTGACTTCCGAGAGGATAACGGCGCTGCAATCCGTAAAGTGTGCCGCGAATTTGTATTGCTTTGCCGGCGGCTAAAGCTATTCTCCGATGCTGTGGTTGCCATCGACGGCAGCAAATTCAAAGCGGTCAACAATCGAGACAAAAACTTCACTGAGCGCAAACTCCAGGCTCGCATGGAGCAACTCGAGCAAGGCATCAACCGCTACATGGATGAACTGGACCGGGCTGATCGAGAGCCAGCGAGCCTGCCGGATGAACGAATCCCTCACCTGAAAGAGAAGATCGAGAAGCTCAAAGCGCAAGTGCAAAAGCTCGGTGAGATCGAGACACGGATGCGCGCCGCTCCCGATGGCCAGATCTCACTGACGGACCCGGACGCGCGCTCAATGACAACCAGCGGGCGTGGCACGTGAATGGTCGGCTACAACGTGCAAACCGCTGTAGATCTCAAGAATCACATGATCGTTGCTCATGATGTCGTCAATGTTGGTCACGATCGTTCGCAACTGGCCACGATGGCGGAAATGGCGCGAGATGCTATCGGTCAAAAGAAACTGACGGCGCTTACCGATCGCGGGTACTACAGGAGCGATGAAATTCTGCGCTGCGAGCAAGAGGGCATTAAGACGTTCGTGCCCAAGCCGCTGACATCGAACAGCAAGGCAGACGGTCGCTTTGACAAGCGGGACTTCGTCTACATTGAGTCGGAAGATGAGTATCGCTGTCCAGCAGGAGAGCGGGCCATTTGGCGCTTCACGACGATTGAGGCTGGACTTAAGATTCACAAGTATTGGCCTTCAGCGTGTCCAAGTTGCAAACTAAAGCCGCAGTGCACTCCGAGTCCATATCGAAGGGTAACGCGGTGGGAACACGAGAAGGTACTTGAGGATTTGCAGCGTCGACTCGATCAGAATCCAGACGCCGCGAGATTGCGAAGACAGACAGTTGAGCACCCGTTCGGAACGCTCAAGTTCTGGATGGGCTCCGCACACTTCCTGATGAAAACGCTTCCGCGTGTGCGAACCGAGATGAGCCTTCACGTATTGGCCTACAACCTGAAGCGAGCAACGAGCATTCCAGGCACGCAGGCATTGCTCGAGGCGATGAGGACGTGAAAGCGCGCAGCGTGCAGCGATAACTGAAAGAGGGGCGAAATTGCTCCTGTCGATCGCAGTTAACCGATAGCTCGCCGATTGATCGCGTTTGCCGGTAACTCGCCGATATGCTGCGACTGTTTTTACACAACCTCGACCCACTGCAGCCGTTCGACCCAACGTTCGCGACGGTCCGCTGCGAAAACATTAAGCCGACGTTCGCAAGCCCTCTGCCATGTATCGCCGGCTTTCGTGCATAAGCATGGTCGCTGCTGTCCAGCCCGACCCAGTTACAGGCGTCGACGGCGATCCTGACCATTGCCGACGAAGGCATCGAATACTGGAATTCGCGCAATATTCAACCTGTCGATTTCTTCGGTGACAGTCCGCGCATTTCGCTGATCGCGGTATTACCGTATTCCCGCAGCGGCGGCGGTGCATGACTATTCGGATCACGCGTTGATCGGCAAATTAATCGATCGCAACCGATAGCTGCCTCTGATCACGCAGCCGCGAACATCCGCGGAATCCGCTGCAGCTCTCAGGCAACACGTATGCACCCGTCAATGCGCGGGCCATCGGTAACGTAACGCTGCATCACGTCGATCGCGGCTTCCATCTTCAACAAGATTTCGTGTTCCATTTGTCGCTCCAAGAAAATAGGAGCGCCCCCTTTCGGGGTACGCTCCCGAAGGGGTTAAGATTCTAATCAAGATATCGGCGGTTGCCTGCTGCGCCTCTTCGAGGCTCTCATGCACCGCGGCGAACATGTCGGCCTGCCGCGTCGCGCGATCGAGCCGTGGAAGCGTCTTCGCATAGCGACTGAGACTGGTACCATCGAAGCTATTTGCGCCCGCTGCTGCGCAGATCCGGAGGCGCCGCGCCGAGTTCACGCGGCCAACATGCAGATAGCAATGACGCCGGCGGGCGAGCGAACCCCAGACATGCGCGGTTTGCTCCTTCCATTCCGTCGAGCCGCCGATGAAGATGCCGACGGCGGGAGACAATAGGCTTGCGACGTCGTCGACTTGCATGCCGTTTTGGACCGCGATCAGCATTCGGCACGGCATGCCACGCAAGCGTTCGAGCCATTTCAACGAAAAGTCCAGGGAAGCCATCCCGCCCATGACGATGTCAGGGAGCACGAGCCAGTCAGCGCGTTCCCCACGCCGGTCAACCGCGACGGCGAAGGCTCTTTGGTCGAATGCCTCGCCGCGCTGGTAAGCCCTCCATGCGCCGTTGTCGAGCGCGTATGGAATGCCCTCTGTCCGAAGCTCGCCTTTTGCAGAGACAAGCAAACGCCAGTCTGCCCCTTTCAGGGCGCCCAGATTTCGGCGCGTTCCTGTGCGACTCGCGTAGCCGACGATCGGAGGCCGATAAACGGTGATACGTTCTTCGAGTTCCGGGTCATCGTCAGCCGACCCGCCGACACCGTAATACACGGGTTAGGCCATGTAACTCGCGATGTAGCTGAGTTTCTCGCCGCTCGCATACTGCTCAAGCCAGGACGGAATCATCGCGGCCCTCCCTTCGGCGGCTGAACTCTGCCGCCGATGACAACGAACGCATCGGTATCGACGTTCCGGATCCACGGTCGTACCTCGTTTTCACGAGTCGGGGAGCCGGCGATGTAGTTCACTGCCGCTTCGAGATCCGTGAAACGCTCGGGCACAGCGCCGAGCTTCGCTGCTTCAAAAGTAGACATAGATGCTCCACAAACAAACGCGCGGAGCGGCCCCTGCGGGCCGCATACCCGCAGGGATTAAGAGAACGATCTGAAGAGAATCACTCGACTTCAGCCACATGCTTCCACCACCGTTCGCCCGAAGGCAGCCGTCTGATGAAAGCCAGTGACCTCGCTTCCTGCGACGAAAGCTCGATCGAAGTCCCCTTCAAGATCGCCATCTGGAGGTAGACAACATGGGCTAGCGCCCCTGCCCCGTGTTCCTCGGAGATGCCGGTGAGCGTCTCCACGCCATCGAGCAGTTCTGCGTGGAACTGCTTGGCATTAGCTGCAAGCTGAAGCGTGCCGTTCGCATCAGCGATTGCGGTGAGCACCGCATCCGCTTGCGCCTGCGGGTCATCCGGCGCAACGAGCGCCGACTCCAGCCAACCTTTGGCGGCCAGGTCGTTGAGAACGTCATCAGCAAAGTCCGAGCATGAATAAGCCATTAAAAGTGCCCCTGAAAAGTGAGATGTAGTCGGAAGTGGCTGCGCTTCAGATGCGGCGCACTCGACCGTTGTCAGAAACCGCACGACCGACCTCACGGGGAGTCCGTGGCGGCTGTATCAGTTGCGGGTCCGCGGGCGAGACACGTGGCGGGGGCGACTGTGCGACGTTGTTGCTGTGCACACAAGACGAAGTGCCGGCTGCCGCAAGCAGCAGCATGAGAAGGTGTGGGGCAACTCCCCACAAGGGTTGAAGAAAATCAAGCTGCAAGCGCCTGAACGTCGATTACAGCGTCGGCCTCTGCAACAAGCTCGGGTGTCTGCGAGATGAAGAACTCTCGCTGATACGGTACCCGTGCTTTACACCGCGATGTGGTCAGCCCACTTCGTTAGCCCATAGGCCTTGCCAGTACACCGAGTTTTACCGGCGTGCGCACAAGTAAGCGCGATTGCGGCCGCCCCGTCAGTTGACGGCCGCACAATGACTGCTACTAACACGTTTTAAAAGCGTCATCTTGGTCACTGATCGACAATGAAGCCGTCATAGTGCGGGCGCATCGAGATGGGCTTGGACAGAGGCGGACGAATCCGTTGTGCATCCGGCAGCAGCGCGATTCCGAGACCGGGACCTGTCGGAATATCGACGAAGCCGTTCTTCGGCAAAGGAACGTTGTCCACGATGTCGCTGCCCAGATGCTTGCCCGTCGACTCGAAGACACCTGCTTCGAAGCCCGTCGAGTATTCCTGAATCGCGAAGTTCGGAATCGCTGCCGCAATTTGCAAACACGCCGCGAGACCGATCGGAGAAAGCGGGTTGTGCGGCACGACCTGCACATGATGCGCCTCCGCCATCGCAGCGACTTTCTTCGCGCCGGTAATGCCGCCGCAAACGGCCACGTCCACTCGAGCATATTCCACCGCATTGCGGGAAAGGAGCGCCTGGAACTCATAGATCGTACAGAAGCGTTCGCCCGTGGCGATCGGCACGCGAATCTTCTCGGCGACGCGCGCCATCGCGTCGGGTCCCTCCGGGCGGATCGGATCCTCGACGAACATCGGCGTCGCGCTCTCGATGCCGTTCGTGAATGTGATCGCTTCAGCCGGCGTGAGGCGCCGGTGCAGTTCGACCAGCAGATCGACTTTCTCGCCCACGACCTCACGCATCCGGTGCACGTTCTGGATCGCGTCGCGCATTTTCTTGATGTGCGTCTTGAAGTAGACCTGGTCGTTGCCTTCGTCGAGAAACGGGTTGATGTGCCCGAATGCGGTGAAGCCGGACTCCATCTTGCGCTGGCATTCCTCCAGCACCTTTTCGATGGTGCTCTCGTAAATGTGGCCATAGATCCTGGCCTTGTTACGCGCCGGGCCGCCCAGCAGTTCATGAATGGGAACATTGAGCGCCCGGCCCTTGATGTCCCAGAGCGCGATGTCGATTGCCGAGATCGCGGCGTTGATCGCGAGTCCCTGGAAATAGCTGAAACGGTGCATCACGTTCCAGTGATGTTCGATATCGAAGGCGCGCTTGCCGACCAGGTACTCCGCAAAACGCCGGATCGCGGTGCCCGCGGCTTCAATGTGTCCCCAGATGCCGGCTTCGCCGTAGCCGACTATTCCGGCATCGGTCTCGATGCGAACGAACATGAACTGGCCGACATGCATCGGCTCGACTTTGACGATCTTCATTGACCCTGCTCCTTGACTGATGGTTGATATGCCTTCTCAGGCGTTCGGTGGTTCGGTAGTTCGGTATCGCGTTACTTGGCGCGCGCTTCCATGCGCTCGGCCATCGCAGAAGTCGTGGACTCGGCTTGCTCGTCGAGGCTCCGGCCGCGCGTCTCAGGCCCGAGGAACACCGACACCGCGGTAATGACGCCTAGCGCGACCACGTACCACGCAACCAGATGCGGCGATCCGCCCCCTGCGGCAAGAAGCGCAACGGCGATCATCGGTGCGATGCCGCCGGAGATCGGCGAGGTGACTTCGCGGGCCAGCGAGAAGCCCGTGTAGCGCACGCGCGAGGGGAACATTTCGGCAAGCCAGGGGCTCTGCGCGGAAGTCATCATCGTCTTCGCGACCGATGAGACGAGAAAAAGACCCGTGTAGATCCAGACCAGTTGGCCCGATTGCAGCATCGTGAAGAAGGGAAAGATGGCAAGCCCCGAGATCAGTGCGCCGCCGATGTACACCGGCTTGCGGCCGACCTGATCCGATACCCAGCCAAAGAGCGGCACGGTGACGAACTGCAATGCGGTGCTGAACATCAGCGCCGTGACGATGAGATCCCGGGACATATGCAGTTGCTGCGTGACGTACACGATCACGAACGACTCATAGATGTAGGCGAGCGAGTTGTCGCCGAGCCGCGCGCCCCATGCGCACAGCATCGGGCGCAGTGACGTACTGAACACTTCTCTGATTGGCGCCTTGACCACCGCGTTTTGCTTGCGGATCTTTTCGAAGACCGGAGTCTCCTTAAGCGTGCTGCGCAAGACCAGGCCGAGCATCACGACGACAGCGGAAAGAAGGAACGGTATGCGCCAGCCCCAGTCTTCGAAGGCCGCCTTCGAAAGGCTCGAAGACAGATGGAAAGTGGCAAGCGACATCAGCAGCCCGAGCGCTACGCCGGTGTAAGGCAGCGCACCATAAAGCCAGCGCCGTTTCGTCGGTGCGTACTCGATCACCATCAGAACCGCTCCGGCGTATTCCGCTCCCGAGCCAAGGCCCTGCAGCGCACGTAGCACGCACAACAGCACTGGCGCCCACACGCCAATCTGCGCATAGGTCGGCAAGACACCCATCAGCGTGGTCGAGCCGCCCATCAGGAGAAGCGTGATAATGAGGACCGCCTTGCGCCCGATGCGATCGCCCAGGCGCCCGAAGATCACGCTGCCAGCGGGCCGCACGATGAAGCCGATCGCAAAGCTCGCATAGGCGAGCAGCGTGCCCGTCAGATGGTCATAGGACGGGAAGAACAGCTTGTTGAAGAGCGTCGCCGCCGCAGTGGCGTAGAGATAGTAGTCGTACCACTCGACGGCGGTTCCAACGATCGCGCTCAGGATGGTATTGCGAATGGCGCGCCGGACTTCCGGCGACTGGCGGGATACGCTTTCCAAGAATCACTCCTTCTACAGGGCGCAGCGACTTGCCACCGTGGGCAAGCAGCACGCCGTCTCCAGGGGCCGGAAGCGTGAGCCTCGCGGGCGATGGCGCATGCGAGGCTGCGCCGTTCGGTTGATCGATTGCGTGATCCGAGTCCCGTCCGTCCGGCGAAAAGTGCCGTACCAGTGCTCTGGAAACGTTTCCTGGAAACGTTTCCAGACAATAAATGCAGTAGACTGGATAGTCAAGAATGAAGGGGTAAACCATGAGCAAAGACTCCGCTGAGGGAGCACCCACACGCACTGGCATCAAGGCCGTGGCCGCCCTTGCCGGCGTGGGCATCGCGTCGGTGTCGCGCGTGCTGTCGGGGCAGCCCGGCTCGAGTCCTCAATTGACGCAGCGCGTGCTGGAGGCCGCCCGCCAACTGGGCTATGCGCCCAATGCCCTCGCGCAAGGCCTGCGTCGGCGGGCGACGCGGTCGATCGGTTTCGTCGGATCGGACATCACGAATCCGCTGATCGCGTCGATCGTCAGTGGAGCGGAAGGCGTGTTGAGCCTCGCGGGCTTTTCGGTCTTGCTCACCAATTCGGGTGGCGTGGCGAGCGTCGATGCCGAGCGTATCGAAGTGCTCCTGCAGCGTCAGGTCGACGGACTGATTGTGCTGCCCGCCCTGGAGGACGATCCCGCAACGCTTGCCGCCTTGCGCAATACGAAGGCACCCGTGGTGTTGATCGATCGCACGCTTCCGGGCGATATCGTCGCCCATTACGTCCTCTCCGATCACTATCGCGGCGTCGGCGACGCCGCACGTCACTTGCTCGCGTCGGGACACAGGCGGATCGGTCTGGTCGTCGGTCGTGATGTGCGTCCGACTCGCGAGCGTATCCGCGCAGTCGAGGACGCATTCGACGGCTCTGGTGTGGCGCGCGATCTGCTCGTCCATCGAGGGATGCTTTCGGCGGAACACGGCGAAGCCGCGCTCGAAGAGATGCTCGCCGGGGACGCGCCGCCGAGCGCAGTGATTCTTGGGGGAAATCAGTTGCTCGAGGGCGCACTGCGTGTGATTCACCGGCGGGGATTGAGGCTCGGCAGCGACTTGTCGCTCGTCTGTTGCGACGACGTTCCCCTCAGCCGCTTTCACCAACCGCCGATCGCGACCGTCATGCGGGACCCGGCGCTTCTCGGCAAGCGTGCGGCCGAACTGCTGCTCGGGCAACTCGAGGCGCCGTGTGCCATCGAACCCGTATGCCTGCCCACCTGGTTCGAGCCGCGGGCGAGCTGCGGGCCGTGTTCGAAGAAGATTAAGACGAAGGCCGCAGCGAAGGTTGCCGGTACACGTCGTCGGCTTGCGGCAGGTTCGACCAACGTCGTGCAAGGATGATCAGGGTGACGCCCCCGCACGCGTTTTGCCTCACACGCGGGAAAGTGCCGCCGAAAAAAAGGGAATTCAGCGCTCGACATCCTTGATCTCGTCAATCGCCGGGCCGATGTAATGCGCTCTGGGGCGCAAAAGAGAACCGCTCAAGAACTGTTCGATGGCGTGCGCCATCCAGCCCACACTTCGGCCAATCGCAAATAGCGAATAAGCTGCCCCGTCGGGCAGTTTGCAGTAGTCGGCCAGACAAGCGAGTGCCACATCGATCGCTGGCTTCAGCCCCGTCAGACTCTCGACGTGCGCAATCAGCGTGCGTGACTGTTCGGAGGGCTCGAAGGCCTGAAGGAGCGCCTGCGCCCGCGGGTCGCCTTGCGGATAGAGCGGGTGCCCAAACCCCGGCAGCGGCGCGCCGCTCGACATCCAGCGTTGCACCGCGGTCTCGATGCCGGACTGCTTCACGTCATCGAAAAGGGCTCGCACTCGCACATTGGCGTTGCCGTGCAAGACTCCGGACAGCGTCGCGAGACCCGAAAGCATGCAGGCGCCGAGCGACGCACCCGTCGACGCCGTCACGCGTGCGGCAAACGCCGAACTGGTCAACTCCTGATCGGCAAGCATCACCAACGCCCGACGCAGCAGGTCCGCATGCCCCTCCGCGTTCCAGGCACGCGCGATTCTCAAGTGGAGTGGTTCCGCTCCCGCAGGCAAATCGATCAAGCCGCTCGCGAGTCGGCCGATCAGCGCCGCCGCCTCCTGGCACATGTCGGCTACCGGGAGCCCTTGCGCGGACTTCCCTTCGGCCGCAGCGTGCCCGATCGCGGCATAGGCGCGTGCCTGGGAAGCATCGATGCCATGAACGGCAGGGAAAGATGGAAACTGTGGCAGCGTCGCCGAGTCCAGCAGGAGTTGGGCGACCGCTTCCAGTGTTGCATGGTCGGAGAGCTGGATGGCGTCAGCGCCACGGAAATACAGCCGTCCCCGAACGACCGTGGAGATCCGCGTGCTGACGATAGGTTCGCCCCACGCCATCGTGCTTGCGGCAATGGACTTGCGCGCGCGTCCCAGCTTGCGTTTGCTGAGGAGCGCCGCGATGTCCGCTTCCCTGTAGAGCTTGCGATTCGAATGAGCCGGGTCCCCGCGAACTTCGATTTGTCCGCGGCTGACATAGGCATACAGCGTCTGCTGGCGCACCCCCAAGGCCTCACAGGCTTCTTCCTGGGTCATCCAGTTCTTCACGTTGATTATCTCAATCAAGATTGACCACGATGGATGGGGTGGGTCTAATGCGTCACATAAACCACCCTCAAAAGAACTACGCGAACTGTCCCGACGCCAGCAGCGCCGCTTGCTACATGGTGTCGCGGCTCCGTTTTTTGCGACCGTTCAGGGACATCAAAGGAGACATCGATGGCGTCAGAACGTACCAGTCAGTATATAGCGACCGCTGCGGACCGAACGACCCGTACGCGATATACGATCCTCGCAATGATTCTGCTTCTGGCTACGGTGGCGTACGCCGATCGCGCCATTCTCTCCATCGCGGGCCCGGGCATTTCGAAGGAATTCGGCCTGAGTCCCGTACAGTTGGGCTATGTACTGTCGGCTTTCAGCTGGGCCTACGTCGTGGGTCAGATACCTGGCGGGTTGCTGCTCGATCGTCTCGGCACCAAGATGATCTATGGTTCGACGCTCGTTCTGTGGTCCGTCTCGACGATGCTGGTCGGCTTCATCGGCAAATTCACGTCGGACGTTTCTGTGGCCCTTGGCCTGCTCTTTGCGCTGCGCTTCGCGCTCGGCCTGATCGAAGCACCGAGCTTCCCGGCCAACAGCCGCGTCGCCGTCATGTGGTTCCCGAAACAGGAGCGCGGTCTTGCAACGTCGCTGTTTGCATCGGCATCGTATTTTGCAGTGGCGATCTTCTCTCCGTTCGCCGGCTGGCTCGTGGCGAAATTCGGCTGGCCCGCACCGTTCTTCGCATTGGGCGCGATCGGCATCGCCGCGGCAGGCGCGTGGGCCGTCTTGATGCATGAGCCGCGTAACCATCCTCGCGTGTCGAAGGGCGAGCTCGACCACATCATCGCGGGCGGCGCGATGGTCGACATCGACTCCAAGCGGGAGTTGGCCGCACGTCCGAGGTTGTCGACGGGTATGGCGCGGATGTTGCTCGGCAACCGGATGCTGTGGTGCGCGTATATCGGTCAGTACTGCACCATCGCGTTGAGCTACTTCTTCATCACCTGGTTTCCGATCTACCTCGTCCAGGCACGCGGCATGAACGTCATGCAGGCAGGCTTCGCGACGATGATCCCGGCCATTTCGGGCTTCCTCGGCGGCATCGCTGGCGGCGCCATTTCGGACTGGCTGATTCGTCGCGGATGGAGCGTTTCATGGGCCCGCAAGACGCCGTACATTGTCGGGATGTCGGTGGGCTGCAGCCTCGTCCTGGCGGCGTTTGCCGAAAGCAACACGGTGGTCGTGCTGCTGATGACACTCGCTTTCTTCGGCAAGGGTGCGGCAGCGGGCGCAGGCACCTGGGCCATCGTCAGCGATACGGCGCCGCGCGAAGCAGTCGGTCTCGCGGGTGCGATCTTTAATTGCGTGGGCAACATCGGCGGCATCGTGACCCCGATCGTCTTCGGATACATCGTTCAGGCGACGGGCGCCTACACGGTCGGACTGTACTTCGTTGCTGCGCACTGCCTGGTCGCTGCCGTCATCTATCTGTTCTTCATGGGAAAGATCGAACGCGTGAAGATGAGCGCGTGAGCCGTCTCGCCACTAATCGATTCCAACTTGTGCACTCAACCGACATGATTAAACCGATCATCCTGAATGCGGCCGAATTGCCTGAGCGCACGAACGTGGAGCTCAAAGAAATTTTCACGGTCCTGGATCTGCCGAAGAATCCCACAGCCGCAACTGCGCTTCTCGAAGAACGCGGGCATGAGATTCGCGGCATCGCGCTGCGCAAGACAAAAATCGACGCAGCATTTCTCGATGCCGTTCCTGCCCTCGAGATCATTTCCAGCTACAGCGCCGGTCTCGACAACGTGGATGTCGAGGCCGCAAAGGCGCGAAATATCAGGATCGAGACAACGTCTCATATCCTCGCCGAGGACGTGGCGAATGCGGCCCTTGGACTTGCGCTCGCGGTCACCCGTGACTTCGTGAATGCAGATGCCTTCGTTCGCGCCAGGCGCTGGCCGGAAGAGAAGCACTACCGCCTTGGCCGCTCCATCTCGCGCATGAAGATCGGCATGGTAGGACTAGGCGCGATTGGCTCGGCGATCGCCAGGCGATTGCAGGCGCTCGGATCAGCCATTGCTTATTTCGGTCCGACGCGCAAGCAGATCGACCTCCCTTATTACGACGACGTGGTCCGGCTGGCGCGAGACAGCGACATGTTGATTCTGACCTGCCCTCTTTCGCCTGCAACCCATCATCTGGTGGATGCCACCGTCATCGATGCGCTCGGTCCTCGCGGGTACATCGTGAACATTTCCCGTGGTTCCGTAATAGACGAGACCGCACTGATCGCTGCCCTTGCGGCAAACAAAATTGCGGGCGCCGCCCTGGATGTTTTCGAACATGAGCCAGTAGTTCCGGAAGCACTTATCCAAGATCGTCGGCTGGTGCTGACGCCGCATATTGGCTCGGCGACCGAGGAAACGCGCCTGCGCATGGCCGATAACGTCGTTGACACACTCGCGAGTCACTTTGGTCTTGCAGGTCCGCGCGACGAGATGGACTGCAGGAAGACGGCTGACGATGTGGTGTGGAGCACTAGCTGACTTCGAGGGGCTTATCTCCGGGCCTTGCGCTCCACAGAAGATAAAAGCTACGCGGCCAGCGCGAAATAGCCGGAAAGAAGCGCTGTAGCACATCAGTTTTGCCAAGCGGATACGCGCATTGCTTGACGAACGTCGATAGACGACCCCGCAGGCGTAACCGTTGGTTCCGCGTCGAGCCAGTTGGTCCGACATACGTTTTTGGCTTTGCAAGCCTGCTCCTTATCGAGCGTTCCACTTAGCAACGCAGAAATCGATCTTTGGAGAAGTAACAGCCATTGCTACCATCGCCGCTCGATTTTCCTTGCGCGCGAACAATGACAACTCACAAATCGCAGTTCCTCCCCGCCCGGCTTGCACTGACGGGCGCGGCCGTCGCAACGCTCATCGCCATCGCGTCGTGCGGCTCGTCCGACGACAGCGGCGCGAACGTCAAACCACCCGTCGTCGCCGCGCAGAAGCGGTCGAACATCCTCTACATCATGGCCGACGACCTCGGCTACTCCGACATCCACGCGTTCGGCGGCGAGATCGATACGCCGAACCTCGACGCGCTCGTACAGTCCGGCCGCATCCTCACGAATCACCACACGGGCACTGTCTGCGCGATCACGCGCGCGATGCTGATCTCGGGCACGGATCACCACCTCGTCGGCGAAGGCACGATGGGCGTGCCGACCGACGAGCGCCGCGGCCTGCCCGGCTATGAGGGCTATCTGAACGATCGCGCACTCTCGGTCGCGCAACTACTGAAGGACGGCGGGTACCACACCTACATGGCGGGCAAGTGGCATATCGGTTCGGGCATTGTCGGCAGCACGACGGGCGGGGGCCAGACGCCCGACCAATGGGGCTTCGAGCACAGCTACGCGCTGCTCGGCGGCGCCGCGACCAATCACTTTGCGCACGAGCCGGCGGGGTCGAAAAACTACACCGAAGACGGCCAGTACGTACAGCCCGGCCAGCCAGGACAGCCCGGCGGCGCGGGCGGCAGCCCGTCCGTGTTCTATTCGACCGACTTCTATACGCAGAAGCTGATCGCGTACATCGATTCGAACAAGGGCGACGGCAAACCGTTCTTCGCCTACGCCGCGTACACGTCGCCGCACTGGCCGCTGCAGGTGCCCGAGCCGTACCTGCACAAGTACACGGGCAAATACGACGCGGGATACGACGCGATCCGCAATGCGCGGATCGCGCGGCAAAAGGCGCTCGGCATCATCCCGGCTGACTTCACGCCATACCAGGGCGCGCCGGAAGCGCTCACGGCATCGCCCGCCACGGCAAACAACGGCACGGCGAACGCGAAGTACGTGAGCGCCGTGCACAGCGCGCAGCAGGGCTACACCGACTACGGCGCGGGCACCGTCAACAAAACCTGGGCGAGCCTCTCACCCGCCGAGCGCCGTGCTCAGGCGCGCTACATGGAGATCTACGCGGGCATGGTCGAGAACCTCGATCACAACATCGGCCTCTTGATCCAGCACCTGAAGGACATCGGCGAATACGACAACACGTTCATCATGTTCCAATCGGACAACGGCGCGGAAGGCTGGCCGATCGACTCGGGCGCCGATCCCACCGCGACCGACACCGCCAACGCCGCCGATACCGTCTATGCCACTCTCGGCACCGACAACGGCAAGCAGAACGCGCAGCGTCTGCAATACGGCCTGCGATGGGCCGAAGTCAGCGCGACGCCGTTCCGCCTGACGAAGGGCTACTCGGGCGAAGGCGGCGTATCGACCCCGCTCATCGTCCACTTGCCGGGTCAGACGACGCAAAGCCCGACGCTGCGCGCGTTCACGCACGTCACCGATAGCACGGCAACGTTCCTCGCGGTCGCGCAGATCGCGCCGCCGAGCCAGCCCGCGCCGGCGCTCGTGAGCACGCTCACGGGCGTGGACCAGAACAAGGGCAAGGTCGTGTACAACAATCGCTATGTGTATCCGGTGACGGGGCAGTCGCTGCTGCCGCTGTTGCAGGATCAGGCGACAGGCGAAGTGCACACGGCCGCGTTCGGCGACGAAGCCTACGGGCGCGGTTATCTGCGTAGCGCCGACGGCCGCTGGAAGGCTCTGTGGACAGAACCGCCGACGGGTCCCGTCGACGGGCGCTGGCAACTGTTCGACATGAGTTCGGATCGCGGCGAGACGACCGACGTGTCGACGGCCAATCCCTCGGTCATCGACTCGCTCGTGCAGCAGTGGAACAGCTACATGGGCACGGTCGGCGGAGTCGAGCCTCTGCGTCCGCGCGGCTACTACTGAGCGCGCGGCGATGCTTCGGCCCTTGTTGATCGGCGCCACCGCCGTGACCGCGCTCTTTGCCGCCGGCTTCTCGGCGGCCGTGGCAACGCGCGGCGAACCCTCCGCGTTCGATAGCGTCAACCGCGATCGCCCGCTCGTGGCGCTCGGTTCGGAGCGCCAGTGCGAACGCTACGCGGGCTTGCCCGCGCACTGGCGCGACGATCCGAAAGCCGGCATGGTGCGCCTGCGCGGCGGCGAGTTTGTGATGGGCAGCCGCTCGGGCTACGCGGACGAACGGCCGGCGGGCGACGGCCGCACGCGCGTCGGCGGCTTCTGGATCGACCAGACCGATGTAACGAACGCCCAGTTCGCCGTGTTCGTGCGCGCCACAGGGTATGTCAGCGAGGCGCATCGGCAAGGCGGCGCAGTCGTCTTCCATGTGCCGACTCCCGAGGAAATGAACGCCCGCGATCTCGCGTGGTGGACGTGGGTCAAAGGCGCGTCGTGGGACCATCCGTCGGGGCCGGGCAGCAACATCGAAGGTCGCGGCAACCTGCCCGTCACGATGATCACGCAAAACGATGCCCTCGCCTACGCGCGCTGGCTCGGACGCGACCTGCCGACCGAAGCGGAATGGGAATATGCGGGCAAGGCAGGCCACGATGGCGCGGACCTCGATGCCGCGCCGCGCGACGCGTCCGGCAAGCCGACCGCGAACTACTGGCAAGGCGCGTTCCCCGTGCTCGATTCGCATGAGGACGGCCATGCGGGACTTGCGCCGGTCGGCTGCTACGCGGCGAACGACTTCCGTCTCTACGACATGATCGGCAACGCCTGGGAATGGACGAAGGACCCGTACACCGGCCCGCATCAATCGCATTCGAACGGCGACACGGCCGCGGTCGCGCCGCCCGCGCGCCGCCACGACACGCCGATGGTCATCAAGGGCGGCTCGTTCCTCTGCTCGCGCGACTATTGCGTGCGATACCGCGCATCATCGCGCGAACAGCAGGAAGCGGATCTGCCGGCCTCGCACATCGGCTTTCGGACAGTGCTGAGGGACGGCGCATGAAGCGCCTGTCGTTCTTCCCGGCGTTGGTTCTTTTCGCGGCTTCGGCGGCTCGTGCGGCCCTCAGCGTCGGCGTGACGCCGGGTCCGCATGCCGAAATCGTCGAAGAAGTTCGGCGCGTGGCGGCATCGCGCGGACTCGCAGTCGACGTGGTCGCATTCGCCGATTGCGCGAGCGCCGACGCCGCACTCGCGAAGGGACGCATCGATGCCGACAGTTGCGAGGACGGCCCCGCGTTCGATTCGCGGCGCGCTCAACATGGCTACCCGCTCGCGCGCGCCGCTTCGACGATCACATTTCCGATGGCGCTCTATTCGCGCAAGCTGAAAGCACTGTCTGAACTGAAGACCGGCGCGGTCGTCGCAATTCCGGCGGACCCTGGCGGTGCCGCGCGTGCACTGATCCTCTTGCAGAATTTCACTCTGCTGAGCTTTCGCGACGAAGCGGGCCTGCATGCCACGCCCGCCGACATCACGAGCAACCGCATGCGCCTGAAGATCCGGCAAGCGCCGCGCGCGAAGCTCGCCGACACCCTGAACGACGCGTCGATCGTCGTCATGGATAGCGACGACGCCGCGCGCGCCGGCCTCGCACCTGCGCGCGACGGCATCGGCATGGAGGACGCGCGTTCGCCCTTCGCGAGTGTGCTCGCAGTGCGCGCCGCCGACCGCGCGCAGCCCTGGGTCGGACGCCTGATCGCTGCGTATCAGTCGGACGACGTCGCGCGCTTCATTCTCGTGCGCTATCAGGATTCGGTGCGCCGGCCATGGTGAATGCGTTCTCCTTCGCGTGCTCCGCCTGCGGCAAATGCTGCAACAGCCCGCCCGCGATGTCGCTGCGCGAGCTTTTCCGGCATCGCGATCTGTTCGTCGGTTGCATCGCGATCGGTCGTATATCGCGGGTGCAAGCGGACGACGCGCTCGCCGCCGCCCTCTTCTTTCCGGCCGGCGACCGGTCAGGCGACTTCCTGTCGATCACGGCGCAAGGGTACGACTATCCATCTGCGGGCCGCTGTCCCGCGCTCGACAGCGCGGGCTTGTGCAGCATTCACGCGAACGGCAAGCCCGACATGTGCGATGCCGTGCCACTCGATCCTCTCGTGCCCGATTCGCTCCAGCATCGCGTGCTCGCGACTCGCGCGCGCGGCGCTGGCTATATCGGGGCGGATTGCATCGTTCCGGGAACGCATGCGGATGCGGCGCTGCTCGTCGCCGAAGGAAGAATCGTCGATGCGTCCGCGCGCGCGGCCGTCGAACGACGGCGCACCGCGATCGCCACCGAGCGGGAATTGTGGGGGCGGGCGGTCTTCGATTCGCTGCGCGCCAGTTCGACACAAGGCAAAGAAGCTCTTGCACGCATTCCGCCTGGCGGCTATGCGACGATCTCAATCGTGCCGGCCTTACTTGCGGTCGCGGGTCTTTCTGCCGCTTGTCGCGAACTATGCGTCGCCTATATCGCGAGCCAGATGGCGCTGATCGAGCGCAACGTCGCGCAGGCGATCGCGCGGCGGCATCTGAACGACCGTCCGGTGACACAGGAACTGCGTGGTTTCCTGGCGAGCCACGTTCGGGCGAGAGAGGTCTTGCTCGAGTCACCGGCAGCGCCTCCTGTATTGTCAGATCGGCTGCGGCCGATTGCAGATGACTACTTCTCGGGCCCATAGCGAGACCTGTTGACACGCTGCCACCTTCTTCATGGTTGGATAACGCGCGTTGTTGGGTCAATGTCGCGCCTAAGCCCCCCGGATCAAAAATTCCGCGTCGCTCGTCCGGCACGTGGTCAAGGACCCAAATACGGGCGCCTTCCCTTTGCCTCAACGATAAGCTTAGGCCGAATCGTTTCTTGTGACGCTCGACCCTGTCGCAAAGAATGGAAGCATCCGTCTCCGACGCTTGCGCGACAGGGACGCACGACGCCTCATTTTCCTGAAAGGTAAATCCATGTCATCGAACGTAAAGCTCGATCTCGACTCTGCCCAGCTCGCAGAACAATACGATCGGCTGGGCGCGCGCCAGTTTCATCACGGTCTTTGCCTACTCGATGCGCTGGATGTGGGCAGCGGCGACGCGGTACTCGACATTGGTTGTGGCACCGGCCTGCTGACGGAAGCCGCCGCGCTGCGAGCAGGCACGAACGGTGAAGTGCTGGGCATCGACCCATTGCCATTGAGGGTAGAACGGGCAAGGCAACGCGCGCAAGGGCGCTTCAAGGCGAGCGTGGGACGCGCGGAGGAACTGAATGACCTACCCGACGCGCACTACGACGTGGTGTACCTTAACAGCGTGATCCATTGGGTAGCGGACCAGCCGAGTGCGCTGCAGCACGGGTTCCGGGTGCTCAAGCCCGGCGGCCGCGTCGGCTTCACGACCATGGCGAAGGATGTGCCACACGATCTGCATCTCGTACTGCGCGAACTGATCAATTCCGATCCCGCCTGGCAGCAAGCCAGCGTGGGTGCGCCGAACCAGCTGACGCGCGATCAGACTGCGTCGCTCCTGACCGGTGCCGGCTTCGACGTAACTCTCAACGAAATTCGCGAATTCGATGACGCGTTCGCCTCTGCCGATGACGTGATCACGTTCAGCCAAGCCAGTTCCTTCGGCAATTTCCTTTCTTCGCTTCCGGATCGCGAACTGAATCGTCTACGGCAACGTCTCGGCGATGCACTCGAGGCCCGTCGTGGCCCACGGGGGATCGAACTGACCCGCCGACTCATCTTCGCGACGGGCCGCAAACCTCTTACGCAGTGAATCTAACTCACGGGCAGCGGCTGCGCAGGCATGGGTGGAAAGCCATCCCGGTACGGCATGGCGCTACATTGACGCACCGTGCCGATGGAACAGCGTATCTTCTCGATATCTCGTACTTTCGCCTTGGTTATGGACATCGCCTCTCGCCGCCGTTCAATCTCGAAGTCGTCACGCTCGGTTGCAGCTGCCGTGACGCTCATTGCAGTTGCAATCGCCGGATGCACCACGCCGTCGCAGACCGCGTCGCAGGCGGCCTCATCCGCTGCCAGCGCGATGTCCCTGGATGCCGCGATCGGCGGGCCGCAACGCACCGACAAGGCCCGGGCGCGCGATGCCTACCGCCACCCGAAGGAAACGCTGCAGTTCTTCGGTCTTTCACCGACGCAGACCGTACTCGAGATCGCACCGGGCGGCGGCTGGTACACGGACATCCTCGCCCCCTATCTCCGCGACGGCGGCCATCTGTACGAAGCGCAGTATCGAAGCACGCTGCCCGAGCTTGACAACGAGGAGCGCGCGACCGACGCAACCTTCCTGCGCAAGCTCGCGGCCGCACCCAACACATATGGCAACGTGACCGTCGGCACCTTGCGCGCCGGCGAACTCTCCGGCTTCGACGCGCGAGGGCGATTCGACCGGGTGCTCACGTTCCGCAACATCCACAACTGGATCAAGGACGGCCAGCTCGACGCAAACCTGCGCGCATTCCACTCCGCCCTGAAACCCGGCGGAGAACTTGGCGTCGAGGAACATCGCGCGCGGCCGGGTGCGAGTGTCCAGCAAATGATCGACAGTGGCTATGTGACCGAAGCCTTCGTCATCGAGCACGCTCAGGCGGCGGGTTTCGTGCTGGCTGCTCGCAGCGAGATCAATGCCAACGCACGCGATACGACGGACCATCCGCACGGTGTCTGGTCTCTTCCGCCGACCTACAAAGGCGGCGACACCGATCGGGCCACTTATGCGGCGATCGGCGAATCCGACCGGATGACCCTGCGGTTCGTCAAGCCTTAGCGCGTCGAGTCAACCCTTGGTCGCGCGTGAATCGTTGCGTCCGGGCAGCGCGCGCGTACCGCTCAGCCTTCACCCTTCCACGCCGTCAGGCGCCGCTCCACCAGCACGACCGCATGGTTGAAGACGAGGCCGAGCAGCGACAGCGTGACGATGCCCGCATACATCTTCGGAATCTCGAACGTGAATTGCGAGTAGTTGACCAGATAGCCAAGTCCCGCCTTTGCGCCGACCATCTCCGCTGCGATCAGCACCAGAATCGAATAGGCGCCCGCTACGCGAATACCGGTGAAAACGGTGGGCACGGCAGCGGGCAACACGACCTTGCGAAATAGTTTTAGCGGGGAGAGACCCATCGACCGCGCCGAGCGGATCAGCAACGGGTCCACGTTACGCACGCCACTGACCGTGTTGAGCACGACCGGCCACAGGCAGGAGTACACGACCATCGAAATCTTGGACGTTTCCCCCATGCCGAGCACCAGAACGAAAACCGGCAGCAGTGCGAGCGGCGCGGTGTTACGGAATAGCTCCAGCAGCGGATTGAGGATGTCGCCAAGCGAGCGATACCAGCCGATGAATAGACCGACCGGCACGCCGATCGCGATGGCGATGGCAAAGCCGGTCAATGCCCGCCCCGCGCTCGCGAACAGATGCGCGGTCAGTTCGCCCGACACGGCCATCCCGACAAGCGCGTGCACCACCGACGAGAACGGCGGAAGGAACGTCGCATCGACCCAGCCAGCGCGCGGCAGAACCTCCCATAAGGCGAGAAAAGCGACGATGGCGACGCTACCGCGGACGAACCGCGGCAGGACGTTGGTGAGATACGCGGACAACGGCCGCGCCGGTGGCGTTCGTGCGGAAAGGGTGGTCATGGAGTGATTAGGTCTGTCAGGCCGCGTGAGCCACAAGCGGGCGTGTAACGTCGCGGCGGTGATGAATGAGCTCCCAGATCTCGTGCCGTAGCCGCACGAATTCCGGCGTCGCGCGCAGGTCCTGCGCGGGATCGTCGTGATTCAGACGAACGTCGAGCGCATGCGTGATGCGACCGGGCCCTGCCGCCATGACCAGCACGCGCTGCCCGAGATACACGGCTTCGTCGATGCCATGTGTGATGAACACGATGGTCTTCCCCGTTCTTCGCCAGATGCGCAGCAGTTCGTCCTGCAGCGTTTCGCGCGTCTGGGCGTCGAGCGCAGCGAACGGTTCATCCAACAGGAGCACGTCCGGGTCATACGAGAGCGCACGCGCAATCGCCACGCGCTGCTTCATGCCGCCCGACAGCTCATGCGGAAACCGGTCCTCGAATCCCGAAAGACCCACGAGGTCGAGGTAGTGGCGCGCTAGTTCCGCCCGGTCGGCTCGTGCGGTGCCCTTCGCCTCCAGTCCAAATTCGACATTGCCCTGCGCCGTCTTCCACGGAAAAAGTGCGTACTGCTGGAACACGATGCCACGGTCCAGACCCGGACCTTGGATCGGTCGTCCGCCGACATGAATCGTGCCGCCGTCCGGCTTTGTCAGGCCGCCGATCAGATCGAGCAGCGTTGTCTTACCGCAGCCGCTTGGTCCAACGAGAACCACGAACTCGCCCGCGGCGACCTCGAAAGACACGTCCTGCAGCACGACAAAATGACCGCGCCGGTTGAGGTGAAACGCTTTGCTTACGTTCCGTACAGTGATTGCGGCACTCATATGCGCTTTGCCCCTTGCGAGTTCAATCACGACCTGCGGCTCACTGGCTCGCGACCGACTGGCCGAACGGGTTGAACTGGTTCGAATAGATGTCGCTCGGCTTGACCTGACCCGGCTTGAGCACGTCGTTGGTCACGTACCAGTCGATGTAAGTCGAGAAGTCCGCTGCACTGATCACCCCGCCCTTGCCGCCGACACCCACCGATTTCCAGTAGTTGACGATGGTCGTGTCCTCGTTGCGATGGCGCGCCTGAACGATCTTCTGCAACCGAGCGACGACTTCCGCGCGCGGCGTTCGTCTCGCCCATTCGATCGCCCGCGCCGTCCCGTCGACAAATTTGCGTACCGTATTCGGGTTCTGCTGGATGAAGCGATCGGTGAAAACGTAGCTCGCATAGCTGAACGAGCCCAGAAGCTGGTAGTCGGTCGTGATGAGCTCCGCACCGCCATCAGCGAGCAGCTTGTCCTTGATGATGTCCTCGAGGAAAACAGCGTCGAGCTGCTTCTGCCTAAGCAGTTGAGCAAGATTGACGGGCGGCGCCGGAACGAACGTAACCCTCTGGATGTCGTCCTTCGATACGCCGGACTTTTCCAGATACGTGGTCACCAGATACTGCTGGTAGGCGCCGGGCGTGTTGACACCGATCCTGCGGCCGATTAGGTCACGCGCGCTCCTTATCGGGCTGCCCTGCAGCACGAAGAGTCCGCCGTTGGTTTCCTTGTCGGCGCCCACGTAGGAGATCACCGCTTTCACCGGCGCGTGCGCGGCGACGAGCTTAACGATGGAGCCGTTGAAGGCTCCACCGAAGTCCACGTCACCTGTCACGGTTGCCTGAATGTCTTGCGGGCCGCTGATCGTGTTACCCACCCAATTCAACTTGACCGGCGCCAGGTATCCAAGATCCTCAGCGAGTTCCGGATACAGCACCTTGCTCGCCCAGCCCTGGTAACGCAACTCGAGTTTCTCCGGCGTCTGAGCAGCGGCGGGATTCGCCGATGCCAGCGCGAGCAGGCTGGCGAACAGTAGGCTCGATGTCCGACGCAGAGCGTTCAGTGGAATTACTCTCATAGTGGCCTTGAAAGTCAGATGGGCGATTCGTGCGATCAGAACACGCCGTCGTGTTCGAGCGTCACACGGTGAATGCGACGGCGCGCGGAACCGTAGTCGCGTGCCGCGTAGTGCTGAACCTGGCGGTTGTCCCAGATCGCGACGTCACCCTCGCGCCACTCAAAACGTGCCTGCACTTCGGGCGTCTTGATGAGATCGTAGAGATAGTTAAGCAGGCTCTGGCTGGCCGTCTTCGAGACGCCGAGCAGATGGCTCGTGTGTCCCTCGTTGACGAAAACGAGCTTGCGGCCGTTTTCCGGATGGGTCTTGATCACCGGCACTTCGATCGGCGGGAATTTCTGAGCGGCATCGCGAACGCGGGCCAGTCCCTCCTCAACTGTTTCAACCGGCGTGCCTTCCGGGAGCTCATATCCGCCAAGCAGGTCCGACAACGCGTCTTTCTTCGGCGACGCGAGAAACGTGTTCACAGCACGCAGCTTCTCGAAGTAGCGGGCAAGATCCGGATCGAGAAGATCGTACACGGCCGCCGAAGAGGTCCAGATCGTATCGCCGCCGCCTCCTTCCGGAATCTCCTGCGCATGCAAAACAGTTGCCTTGGGCGGCTGGAGTTGCCATGACACATCGACGTGCCAGTTATCCGTGCCGCCGGAGCGCGTCTTGTCACTGTGCGCGATCACCTCAATTTCCGGATACTCTGCTACAGCCGGCAAATAGATGTTCTTGCGAATGGGATTGCCGAAAACGCGCGCTAGCGTAACGTGCTGCGCCGGCGAGAGCTTCTGATCGCGGATGAATATGACGCCATGATCGACGAGCGCCTGATTCAAGTCGCGTCGATTGTCCTCGCTCAAGGGCTGCGACAGATCCACGCTCTCGATCACTGCGCCGATGAGCGGTTTGTAGCGCCGGATGCGAAGCTCCTGATGAGGGTTGGCGGATTGTAGCGACGGCTGGTCGAACACTGCGCTCATTGCGTTTCTCCTTTTGGTCGGTGGCGTGGCTCATGAAATCAAAAGCGCGTCGCGGATACAACCAACCAGTTCGCCGATGCTTATGTGTTCGACGCGAGATCGCATATGTCAGTTCTTCCGAGAGACAGTCCAGTTCTGACGGAGATAGCTTCGCTCTAAGCGTCATTTCCCTGAAAGGGCGTCGTCGACTATGTTTTAAGGTTGGCGGTTTCAAGCCGAAGTGCAACAGGGGGGTTAATGTTTAGCGTTTTGAGGTTGGGTTGCTGAGGCGAGCGTGGCGGC
>NZ_FCOG02000567.1 GCF_001544975.2 Caballeronia arationis
GCGCAATACCGGTGTGGATGGAGGAAGGTATGGCAACCATAGCCGGAAACAGGATCCTTGTCCCAATCCAGCCGAGGAGCCCTCAATGCGTCCGCCATGCATTTCAATCAGTTGCTTGGTGAGCGACAAGCCGATGCCTAAACCGCCGCGATCACGTCGGCCGCCGCCGTCCGCTTGACTAAACATATCGAAGACCTTGGGCAGAAAATCAGGCGCGATGCCTCGCCCGGTATCGCATACTTCGACGCAGACATATCGATCATCGCGCGTAAGCGACAGATTCACGCGTCCGCCGTGCGGCGTGAACTTTAAGGCATTGCGTACCACGTTCCAAAGCATCTGCTCCAGGCGTACCGGATCGGCCTGAATCGTCAACGGCGCGTCAACGCCTGACACTAACATTCGAATCTGCTTGTTCGCGGCTTCCGCCTCACTCGCCTCGACAATCGCTTGAAGAACGGATGCAAGATTGACTGGCGAGCAATGCAACGCCAACTTGCCAGTGCGCACCCGCGACAGATCCAACAGGTCGTCAATGATCTTGGATTGCCCGAGGACCGAACGTTGAATCGCGTCCGCCGCATCCTGAACCAGCGCAAAATCCTTCACCTCGGGCGAGCGGCTCAGCAACTCAGCTTTGACGTGAATTAGATTAAGCGGATTCTTTAGCTCGTGCGACAGTAC
>NZ_FCOG02000244.1 GCF_001544975.2 Caballeronia arationis
GAGCGCCTCTTTCGGGAACTGCTCGCCGTACTTGCCGTCGAGCATTTCCTTCCAGAATGCGAACTCGCCATTCGGATGCGAAACACGTTTGTTGCCGTGATTCGGGTGTGTGAAGGCCGATTCGAAGAATCCGCCCTCCCATCCGCTGATCGACTCGATATCAATGCGCTTTGGCACATGAGCCGAGCCGATGCAGATTCGCCCCCAATCCCAGGTGTTAAAGTAAGGCGGTTCGTGCAGCTTCGATGCAGGCGTTGGCCGGCTGTCTTCCTGCAGCGCGAACACGGAAAACCCGCTCGAAGCTGCACGGAACACCAACCCCGGATGCGGGACGACAGCACTGCGCCGCCCGATTTCCTGACAGTCGAAGAAGACTCTTCGCATCGCCGGTCTGCACCACCACATCACCGCGTCTTGCGACACCGCGAGCACCGTCTCAGGCAAAAATTCCGCCTTCGGTGCCGCGTTCTGAGCCAGCTCACGCAGGCAATCAACAAGCGCCATACGGTCGATCGGCCTTCCGGCTCCAATCGTTGCCCGGCCGCTCTTGCCCTGCGTCACCGGATGAACGGTGCCGTAGACAGCGCTGCGGTCCTGACGGCCGTATAGCAAGATGGCACTGATCGCCGCCAGTTCATCGACGCGGTCTGAGCCGATATCAAGCCCTTTCATATAAAGCTCCTAGTTATGCCGCGAGACACGCGATGACGCGGTCCAGTTGGCCAAGAATGGATAAGCCCTGCGACCAGTCCCCGTACTGCTTGCGGATGGCGTCAGGCGTAGAGGCAAGCGGCGTAAAGCCGAGGTAAGTCGTGCCGTCGCCGGCGCTGGCGAGGTACTCGTAGTGCGAATCGAGTACATCGCCGACGCGGCTGTCGTTTTGCACGGTGAGCGTGGCGGCTGCATATGCGCAGCGGGGCCGATACTCGCAACCGAAGAGGTCGCGATTGCCCACCCGCTGCAGCATCAGCGAGAGCTTTTCAAGCTCCGCGCAGATGCGACGCGTGCGCCCGGAGGTAAAGCGCTGAAGCCGCCTAAGGGCCGCGACGCCAAGCGCCCGTTGAGGCAGATAGCGTCGGCTCTTTGCGTTCCAGCGGTAGACGTCCATGTCGTCGGGACAAAGCTGCGGACGTACAACGGAAGGGAGGTAATGCTCGATTTCCGCTTCGTCGTCGCCGAACCGGTCCGTCAGCATCTCGCGCGCTTCCTCATCGGTCGCGTTTGAGTCGCCGTCCCAGAACCAAGAGGCGAATTCCCCAAGGAACTCGTCCGGCGTCCGGACCCACATCGTGCGTCCGGCTGCACGATTGATCAGCACCATCGCTGTCGACACTAACCGCGGATGAACATTGCGAAGCTCGGCGGCACGCCTGCCGATCTCGAAGATGCTCTCCTCCGTGATCTCGATGCCGAGATACACGGGCGAGGTCGGATTGAACTCGCTGCTGTCCTCCTGATACTGGACAACGTCTTGCACCGCCTGTACGTCGCACAGTACGAAGTCAAAGCCCAGGCAGTCCAGACGCGGCGTATGACGCTTGGCCCACGCGAAATAGCCGTGGGCAAGCGCGTCACCCGCGCCTTTGAACTCCGGTACGTCGCGCGGCCTCAGCACGCCCGAGTTGAACTGGGCGGCGATGAGACCGGCGACATCCTTTTCGGCTTGCCAACGCATCACTGCGCGCGTTTTGACGTCCGAGCCGATGGCCGGCAGGCTTAGAAAATCATTGGGAGTTCGACGTCGGGCAGCGGGAGCGCGTCGCGGTTGCCAAGGCTCTCCCGAGACAGCGACCTCTGCACTAGACGGGCGAGGATCGAAGAGCATTGCTCGATCTCCTTGTCATGAAAAAAAACCGCCCTTCCGGGCGGTTGCTGATGAGAAAGAGCCAAGTCCGGATCGGACAGGGCTTCGAGGAGGTCGCGCTTACGCATGGACGCGGCAGGGCATGACTGCACCCTTGGCACCGGCCGCGCGCACGAACGTGAAGCGCATGACATCGCCCTCCGTCGTGGGTCCGTCGATCGCCGCGGTCGTCAGCTCCGGGTACTGCGCGGAGTAGAGATCACGGACATCGTCGGGCGAGAACGTCGGCCCGGGATCGGGGAACGTCACGCCGTTGTAGACGAACTCGCGCGTGAGCTTCGCAACTTGGATAGCCATGTCTGCTCCTTAGTCGAAAAGCGATGCGAGGTTGGTCCCGGTGTTAGCCGGTTCCGCCGATACCTCTGCTGCGGACGATGCCGAAGACGCAGTCGGAGCGGTGCTCTGCCCTTCAGCGTCGGCACTTCCGTCGTCATCATCGTTGTCCGCATCGATGCTCGATCTGCCGGGTGCAGGAAAAGCAGGCTTGCTTCCGCCCTTAGCCAGCGTCTTGGTCGCCTTCGAGACTTGCGTCGTCTTGGCGGCCTCGAGGATGGCGGTGGTCGCAGCAACCTGCTCGGCGAGCGACGCGTGCGCGCCGGTGTAGGCCACGAGCGCGTCCACGAAACCCGCTTCCAGCTCAGGCGCCGTCGCGGTGAGCGCGAGCGGCTGAAGCATGGCGGCGTCTTTTGCCGTGCCTTGCGGCATGACGCAGACAACCATCTCTTCGCCCTTCATCTGCAAGGACAACGTGAGCTTCGTGCAGTGACGCAGAAGCGGTTCAATAGCTACGAACATGGAAACTCCTGAAAAGAAAAAAGACCGCGCGGAGGCGGTCTATAAAGGATGGAAAACTACGATCGATGCACGGGGACGCCGCGCAATTAGAACTTGAGCACCTTCGGGATCTTGCCCGTGTAGTCGAAGCCATCGACCGCCAGAAGCGCGTCGATGACTTCGGACTTGGACTTGCCGAAGACCTTCTTGAAGTTGTCGCCGAGCGCGGCACGAATGCCGAGTTCGTCAGCGACCACCATCATTTCGGACTTCGTGATCAGCTCCAGAAACTCCTTGCAGAGCTTCCAGTGCTTCGCGAGATCGAGGTGATGGTGCGTGCACAGACGGGTTAGGTACTGGACGTCGAGGCCTTGAATCGCGGCGACCGTCACACCGGTGACCGCGTGCGCGAGCTTGGTATCGTCAGCGGCAGCCGTCGAGGCAGCCGCTTTCGTCACATCGCCGGACCCGACCTGCTCTTCGGTGAGCTTTTCCCAGATGCCGGAGAGCGTCTTTTGGTCGACGCAGCGCATCTGATCGGACAGAGCGATCGCAACGAGGTATCGCTGGGCAAGCGCGGGATCGGCGCCTACCTCACGGCGCAGGGCTTTACGCCACAACGCCACGCGATACGCTTTGATCTTGTCCGACTCAGCCACCACGGTCGCCGGCGGATTGCTGGTCGTCGAGGCCGCCGACGAACCGGCCGCGCCCTTCGCTGCTGTGGGCGGCGCTTTCGCGCCGGCCTTGGCTGCCTCGGTCTTTGGCTGCGTCGCGGCTTTCACCGCTTGCAGTTGCGCCGCCACCTTCTTCATGTTGCAGACGGTGTCGAAGCACTGGCCGCGATAGACCTTGCCGATCGAGTCAGGCAGACCGCTCACCGCCGCGCCGTAGTTCTGGCACGCGTGACACGCCTTTGCCTGCTCTTCGCCGACGCCCTTCGGGCCATCGACTGAGAGTTGCACGCGCGTGTGGTTGTCGCCAGCACGCACGATGCGCACGACCGGATATTCGTCGCGCAGGCCGGTGGCCGTCACTTCGAGCATCTTTTCGGTCTTCTCGTTGTAGCAGGTGCGGTTGGTGCAATTGCCCGTACCGATGGATTCACCGAACATCTCGCCCTGCGTTGACGAATTGTGCGGGCATCCGGCGCAGTCGGCCTTGTCGAAGATCGCGGCCGCCAACGAACAGGCAACCTGTTCGATGGTTTTCTTGACCTCCGCGACCGCCTTTCCCTCCTTGATGATCACCGGCAGCAGCTTGTCCTGCGTCTCTTTGGGGAGCGCAGCAAGCAGCTCGGCGTGACCGAGAAGGATCTGTCGGGTGCTCAATGCATCGAGCACGGCAGTGCTGCAGTTCATCAGCGCAAGACGCTTATCCAGCGTCGCACGCGACCAACCGAAGATGCGCGCGACTTCGTCGCGATCGCCCTTGCACAGCCCGACTTGCTCGGCTGCCGCAATGGCTTCTTCGGCGGGCGACATGTCGGCCCGCTGGATGTTCTCGATGATGGCGAGCTGCTTCGCTTCCACCTCATCGATGTCTCGAACGACGACCGGGATTTCATAGTCTTCGCCGTGCGCCGCAAGCGCCGCCTTGTATCTGCGGCCGCCAGCGACGAGGCTGAAGCCGCCGTCAGCGAGCGTGCGCACGATGACAGGCTGGATGACACCCTTTTCGCGCACAGACGCGGTCAGCTCTTCCATCTCCGCCGCATCGAAGTACTTGCGGGGATTGACGCTGACCTGGATTTGCTTGAGGGAGAGAGTAGGCTGTTGTTGCATGGCTGGGCTCCTGAGAGGGAACCTGCCCCCTTTGGGAGTGGTTCCCAAAGGGTTGAACAACGTGGGCTGACTGACGTCAGCGCGGGGTCGATGCGTCTATGACGCGGGTGATGGAGCAACAATAGCGGTTTACTTTGCGAGCACGCCACGCAAAAGCTCACGAATTCATGCCGTCTTTCATAGCCAGGCGGGTCTCGGCTCATTCTCATCAGCATCCAGCGGCTTGCCTCGTGTCCACGCAAGGCGATGGACCGCGACGAGGTCCGCCGCTAGCCGCTCCGAATCGGCAGCCGAGAGCGCGAGGCTGATCGACCGAACATCGTCAATGCCGACAGCCACCTTTACGACCAAGGTCACGTCGCGATAACCCGGCGCATCGAGCTTATTTTCGTACTGGCACGAATGCACGACGTCGTCGTCCGGCAGCGGCGTGTGCGCCGGCTCGTCAGCAAGACCCCATCGTTTGATCATCGCCTGCCACCGGGCTTCGCCATTCGGAAAGTAGCGGTGCACTTCGGTCGCGTGCCGACTGTCCAGTCGCAGAACCTGGATGCAGTGCTCCATCAGATCGTCGTCGAGTCGTCGAAAGTCCGTGAGACTAAATGGGAAGTCGAAGCCGTTGTAGAGGCCTGCGAGAAACTGAGCGGCGACGCGCGCCTGCCCTGAACTGCCCTCCGCCACCTCGACGAGATAGGCGAGTGAGTCCAAACTCGCGTCGCGATCTTGAGCGCGTATCTCGGCCGCTCGCTGCACAGGCGTCATTCCGCCCGCCGCGGCCGCCAGGAAGTCCTCAACGGCTTCTTCCAGCGCTGCCGCTAAATGCGTTGGGACAGTGAAGGCGATGGATTGGGTGCTGGGTGTTGGCGAATTACTCATTGCATTTGCAGTAGCGTAGTTGGCGCTTCAAATCGCGCCTGCCCGCATGATGCCATGAGTGAAAAAGTGCGCCGGCAGAGCGCCGGCGCCCAAGACGGCCGGCGCATACGAGGGGGACGCCATACCGCGAACGGAGCGTA
>NZ_FCOG02000129.1 GCF_001544975.2 Caballeronia arationis
AAAAGCTGCTTTCTTTGCTTACTTTCTTTGCAGCAGCAAAGAAAGTAAGTCCCGCCCCGGACAGGGGCAGAGCTAATGGACCACTAAGAAAGCAAGTTCCATAGAGAAGCCCAAGCACGCACGTCCACGAGCAGCCCGCCCGCCTCACCGCTGGTTCGACCCCGACACGACATCGATCCACACTGCCAGCACGAGAATGCCGCCCTTCACGATCATCTGCCAATACGAATCGACATCGAGCATCGACATGCCGTTATCCAAACTCGCCATCACGAGCGCGCCGATCAGCGCGCCATAGACCGTGCCCGAGCCACCGCGCATCGAAGTGCCGCCGATGAAGCATGCAGCAATCGCATCGAGTTCGCCCATCGATCCCGCCGACGGCGACCCCGCCGCGAGCCGCGCCGTATTGACCAGGCCGCCGAACGCGCACATCAGGCCCATCAGCGCGAAGATCGCGAGCTTCACGCGATTGGTGTTGACGCCGGAGAGGCGCGTCGCTTCGAGGTTCGATCCGACCGCGTAGATGCGGCGCCCGAACACGGTCTGCGTGGCGATGTACGTGAACACGCCGAGGAGCGCCAGCAGCAGCAGCACGGGCACCGGAATGCCGCCGTAGCGGTTGAGCATCGCAACGAACGCGAGCAGGATCACGCCCGCCGCGACGATCTTCACGCCGTCCTGCCACATCGGCACGACGGGCAGGCCATAGCGCTGGCGGTTCGTTCGCTGGCGCACGGTCAGCACCGCGAGCAGCAGAAACAGCACGACGGCGAGCGCATTTCCCGCGACGCGCGGCAGATAACCCTGCCCGATGAAGACGAGGTTGTCCGATACCGGCGCAATGGTCGAGCCGCCCGTAATGCCGAGCAGCACGCCGCGATAGGCGAGCATGCCGCCCAGCCCGACGATGAACGACGGCACGCGCAGATAGGTGGACCACCAGCCGTTGAAGAAGCCGATCGCGATGCCGAGCAGCATGACCGCCGGCAGCGTGAGCCCGAGCGGCCAGTGGTACGTGACATCGAGAATCGCGGCCACGCCGCCGAGCAGGCCGAGCAGCGAGCCGACCGACAGATCGATCTCCCCCGCAATGATCACGAACACCATGCCGCATGCGAGCATGCCGGTGATCGACATCTGCCGCAGCAGGTTCGACAAATTGCGCGGCGTGACGAACGCGCCTTCGGTCAGGAACGAGAAGAAGATCCAGATGACCGCGACGGCCAGCAAGAGCGCGAGCAGTTTGTAGCGCGTGAATAGTTGCTTGAAGCGCTGGCCCGACGAACGGGATGCGCCGCTCTTTGCGCTCTTGCTTGAAGTAGTGAGATCAGGCGTCATGCTGCACTCGCTGAGGTTGTCGCTCGGTTGTCGCTTCATTGCCGCCGGCGCCGATCGCAGCCGACAGGATATGTTCCTGCGTGAGTCCATCGTTGACGAAGTCGCCGCGCAGCTCGCCCTCGCCGATCACCAGCACGCGATCGCTCACGCCCAGCACTTCCGCCAGTTCCGACGAAACCATGATGATCGACACGCCTCGCTTCGCCAGAGCAAACATGAGCTTGTAGATTTCGAACTTGGCGCCGACATCGACACCGCGCGTAGGCTCGTCGAGGATCAGCACGGCCGGGTCGGTGAGCAGCATGCGCGTGAGCACCGCCTTCTGCTGATTGCCACCCGAGAGGCTCGCGATCGAAAGCATCGGATGCGCCGCGCGTACGGACAGGCGCTTCATCTCGGTGTGGATCGTGTCGAGTTCGGCGGCGGCGTCGATGCGACCGCCCTTCGCAAAGCGCGCCAGCACCGCGAGCGTGATGTTCTGCCCGACGCCCAGTTGCGGCACGATGCCATGACGCTTGCGGTCCTCCGGCACCATCGCGATACCCGCGCCGATGGCATCCGAGGGCGCCGCGATCTTCACGCGCTTGCCGTTCATCCGCACTTCGGCCTCGCTCACGCCCGGATACGCGCCGAAGATGGCCTGCATCAGTTCCGTGCGCCCGGCGCCGACGAGCCCCGCCACACCGAGAATCTCGCCTCGTCGCAACGAGAACGACACGTTGTCGACGCGCTTGCGGTTCGCGTTCGTCACGTCGAGACAGGTCACGTTGCGCGCCTCGAAGATCACTTCGCCGATCTCGTGCGGCTCGCGCGGAAAGAGGTTCGTAATCTCGCGTCCGACCATCATCGCGATGATGCGGTCGGTGCGCAGTTCCTTCATTGGCTGCGTGGCAACATGCCTGCCATCGCGAATCACGGTGATCGTGTCGCAGACGGCCTCGACTTCGTCGAGCTTGTGCGAAATATAGACGCATGCCACGCCGCGCCGTTTCAGATCGCGCACGATATCGAGCAGGATGCGCGTCTCGGCCGCGGTCAGCGATGAAGAAGGCTCGTCGAGTATCAGGAGCTTTGCGCGCTTGTTAAGCGCCTTCGCGATCTCGATCAGCTGTTGATGGCCGCCGCCGTAATTCATCACCGGTTGCGCGACGTTGATGCCTTCGATGTTCAGTTCGCGCAGCAACTCCGCCGCGCGCCGGTACATCGCCGCGTAGTTCATGCGGCCGCCGGGCAGCGTGATCTCGTTGCCGAGAAAGATGTTCTCCGCCACGGACAACTGCGGCACTAGCATCAGTTCCTGATGGATGATGACGATGCCCGCGCGCTCGGTGTCGCGGATGCTCATCGCGCGCAACGGCTCGCCTTCCCAGAGGATGTCGCCATCCCAGGTGCCGTGCGGATAGACGCCCGACAGTACCTTCATCAGCGTCGATTTGCCCGCGCCGTTCTCGCCGCAAAGTCCCACGCATTCGCCGGGCGCGACGACGAGATCGATGCCGTCGAGCGCCTTCACGCCGCCAAACGACTTGACGATGCCGTGCATCTCCAGAAGCGCTTGTGCCATGCTCGGATTCCTGGCTGATTGAGAGACGCGCGGGCGCACCGGACGGCGCGCCCGCGCTCGCCGCCTAGTTGCCAGCCAGCTGAGCCTGCGTATAGAAGCCGTCCTTGATGACGACGTCCACGTTGTCCTTCGTGAGGAGCGTCGGTTGCAGCAGCACGGTGTCGACCTGCTTCTTGCCGTTGTCGTACTTTGCGTTGTACTTCGGCGCCTGACCTTTCGCGAGATCGACCGCAAGCTGCGCCGCCTCGCCCGCGATCAGCTTGAGCGGCTTGTAGACGGTCATCGTCTGCGTGCCAGCGACGAGGCGCTTGACGGCGGCGAGGTCCGCGTCCTGTCCCGACACCGGCACCTTGCCCGCCAGCTTCTGCGCGGCGAGCGCCTGGATCGCGCCGCCGGCCGTGCCGTCGTTGGACGCGACGATGGCGTCGATCTTGTTGTTGTTCGCGGTGAGCGCGTCCTCGGTGATGCGCAGCGCCGTTGCCGCGCTCCACTCCGGCACCCACTGCTGGCCAACGATCTTCACGTCGCCACGATCGATCGCGGGCTTCAGGATCTTCAACTGCCCTTCGCGCAGCATCTTGGCGTTGTTGTCGGTGGGCGCGCCGCCGAGCAGGAAGTAGTTGCCCTTCGGCTGTGCGCCGAACACGCCCTGCGCCTGCATCTCGCCGACCTTTTCATTGTCGAACGAGATGTAGGCATCGACATCCGCGCCGAGGATCAGGCGGTCATACGAGACGACCTTGATGCCCGCCTTGTGCGCCTCGGCCACCACGTTGCCGAGCGTTTTGGAATTGAACGGCACGATCACGATCACATCGACGCCGCGCGAGATCAGGTTCTCGATCTGCGAGATCTGCCTCGCTTCGCTCGCATCGGCCGATTGCACCGACACCTTCGCGCCAAGCTTTGTGGCGGCGGCCACGAAGTAATCGCGGTCGCGCGACCAGCGCTCGACGCGGAGGTCGTCGATGCAGAAGCCTATTTCGGGCTTGTCCTTGCTTGCGTGAGCCAGCGACGAAACCATCGACAAGCTGGCGAACATCGTCGTACAGACGAGCGAACTCAGCACCTTGCGGCGCATTGTGGATTTCATGTCTCACTCCTATATGGTTGGCGGCCGATTCGTTCCCAACATGCGAGAGAGATGGAACGCCGGCAGAACCTGCTGGTGCGCCGCGAATCGTGGTTCGCGGTCGTCGTTATGCGTGGTGTCGCGGATTGGTTGCAAAGCTAACCATAGATCGCCCGGTTGACGATGTTTTCGAGCCGCTCCTGCTGCCCGCTCACGTGCTTCGGCGCGATCTCGCGGGCGAGCGCATCGGCAGCGAGCGAGTCGAGCGGATAGCCGCCTGCGAGCACCTTGCGGCCGAAGTCGCTGTCCCAGCCCGCATAGCGCGCTTCCTTGAGCCTTGCTAGCTGATCGTCCTCGACGAGCGCGGCGGCACGTTCCAGCGCAACCGCAATCACGTCGATTGCGCCGATGTGGCCGTGGACCAGATCCTCGGCGTCGACGCTCTGGCGGCGCACCTTGGCATCGAAGTTCATGCCGCCCGTCGTGAAGCCGCCGTGACGCAGGATTTCGTACAACGAGAGCGTCAGTTCCTCGACGCTGTTCGGAAACTGATCCGTGTCCCAGCCGTTTTGCGGATCGCCGCGATTGGCGTCGATGCTGCCGAACACGCCGAGCGCGATTGCCGTCGCGATCTCGTGATGAAAGGAATGACCGGCGAGCGTCGCGTGATTGGCCTCGATGTTCACGCGGATCTCGTCTTGCAGGCCGAACTGGGCCAGAAAGCCATGGACGGTCGCCACGTCGTAGTCGTACTGGTGCTTGGTCGGCTCCTGGGGCTTCGGCTCGATCAGCAGTGCGCCCTTGAAGCCGATCTTGTGCTTGTGCTCGACCACCATCGACAGGAAGCGCGCAAGCTGCTCGCGCTCGCGCTTCAGGTCGGTGTTGAGCAGCGTTTCGTAGCCTTCGCGGCCGCCCCACAGCACGTAGTTCTCGCCGGAAAGACGTTGCGTCGCTTCGAGCGCCTGCAACACCTGCGTCGCTGCGAACGCGAACACATCGGGATTCGGATTCGTCGCCGCGCCCGCCGCATAGCGCGGATGCGAGAAGAGGTTCGCCGTGCCCCAGAGAAGCCTCACGCCCGTGTCGTCCTGCTTGCGCGCGAGGTAATCGCTCATCTTCCGGAAGTTGCTCACATAGTGGCGAATGCTGTAGCCTTCGGGCGCGACGTCGGTATCGTGGAAGGTGTAGAACGGGGTGCCGAGCTTGCCGAACAGGTCGAACGCTGCGTCGGCCTTGAGGTGCGCCATTTCGAGCGCATCGCCTGCCTGCTGCCACGGACGTTTGAACGTGCCTGCGCCGAACATGTCGGCGCCCGGCCAGACGAACGTATGCCAGTAACAGACCGCAAGGCGCAGATGCTCTTCCATCCGCTTGCCGAGCACGAGCTTGTCGCGGTCGTACTGGCGATAGGCAAATGGATTCGTCGTTTCGCGGCCCTCGAAGCGAACCGCGGGCAGGTGCTCGAAGTAGGACATGTGCGTCTCCATGGATGTTGTATGCCGCACCGCACGAAGCGGAAAGGCGATGAAGTGACGCCATGCTGCCAGCTTGCCCGGCATCGCGGCAATTGCGAAATCCGCCAGCGCCGATGTCGATTCTTGTTGTCGGCGATAATGCGCTGGCGGGCCGCGCGCACTGCGGCCTAGAATAAGCTGAACGCTTAAAACAAGGCGCAAGCCGGATAAGGAGACGACGAAGCGCATCGCTTCGTTCATGCACAGTCGATGACAAGACATCAGGCCGCTCCACGCACCCACCGCATCGCGCTCCTCTTCAACGCGAACAAGGTGTACGACCGCGAGATCATCACCGGCATCGGCAACTATCTGCTGTCGACGCGCGTCGCATGGGATCTCTTTCTGGAAGAAGACTTTCGCGCGCGCCTGACCGGCATCGAGCGCTTCGAAGGCGACGGCATCATCGCGGATTTCGACGATCCCGCCGTCTGCGATGCGCTCGCCGATTGCCCGCTGCCGGTGGTCGCGGTGGGTTCGTCGTATGAGGATGCATCGCGCTATCCGGCGAATCTGCCGTACATCGCCACCGACAATGCGAAGCTCGTCTCGCTTGCGTATACGCACCTGATCGGCGCGGGCTTGCAGCGCTTCGCGCTATACAGCCTGCCGGAGTCGCCCGAGAACCGCTGGGCGCAGGAACGCGAGCTCGCGTTCCGGTCGCTCCTCGATGCGGACGGACTCGAAGCCGACATCCATCGCGGACTGCCGACGAGCGCGCCGGTCTGGAACCAGGCGAGCGCGCAGCTCACATCATGGCTGCAGAGCCTGCCGAAGCCCGTGGGCGTGATCGCCGTGACCGATGCGCGTGCGCGGCATCTGTTGCAGGCGTGCCTGATCTCCGGCATCGCGGTGCCCGAAGAAGTCGCGATCATCGGCATCGACAACGATCCGCTCACGCGTTCGCTGACGCGCATTCCGCTTTCATCCGTGATTCAGGGCACCGAGGAAATGGGCCGCACCGCCGCACACCTGCTGCACCAGATGCTGGGCGGCGCGCGCTTCGCGGGCCGGCGCATTCTCGTGCCGCCGGTCGGCATCAACGTGCTCGAATCGACGCGCCATCAGCCGGTGTCGAGCCCGCATGTGATGCGCGCGCGTCATTACATCAGGCAATATGGATGTCAGGGCATCAAGACCGAACAGGTGGCGGATTACGTGGGCGTGTCGCGCTCGTCGCTCGAAGATCACTTCAGGCGCGAACTCGGCTACACCGTGCATCAGGAAATCCTCAATCACAAGCTCGATGTCGCGAAGCAACTGCTCGCGCGTCACGACATGTCGAGCGCCGAAGTGGCGATTCGTTGCGGCTTCACATCGCTACAGTACATGTACGCCGTTTTTCGTCGCGAACTCGACTGCACGCCGCGCGAGTTTCAGGAGCGTCTGCAGAAATTGCAGGCGCCGCAACCCGGCTGACGCCACGCATCCGAACCTTCCTCATGAATCTCGCCGACACCGACAGCACCGGCCGCACCACTCACGCACGCATCGGTGTCGAGCGCTGGGGGCTCGTGCCCGGCGGCGACGCAGCACGGCTCTTCACGCTGCGCAATGCGCACGACATGCGGGTGGCGATCAGCGACCTGGGCGCAACGCTCGTGTCATGGCATGCGCCGGATCGCTCGGGCCGCATCGCCGATGTGCTGCTCGGACACGACACCCCCGCCGACTATCTCGCCGCGCGCGCGTTCATGGGCGGCACGATCGGGCGCTGGGCGAACCGCATCGCCGGTGCGCGCTTCACGCTCGACGGCGTGACGTATTCGCTCGATCGCAACGACGGGCCCAATCATCTGCATGGCGGCGCGACCGGTTTTCATCGGGCGATGTGGAGCGCGCGCGAAGTGGATGGCGCGCTCGTCATGACGCACGAATCGCCCGAGGGCGACGCGGGATTTCCCGGCGCGCTGAAGGTCGCGGTGCGCTTTTCGCTCGACGACGACGGCACGCTCACGATCGACTACGAAGCGCATTCGGATGCACCGACACCCGTCAATCTCACGAATCATGCTTACTTCAATCTGTCGGGGGACGCGCCGGATGTGCGCGGACACGTGATCGCCATTGAAGCGGATGCGTTCTTCGAAGTGGACGACACCATGATTCCGGCAGCACGGGCCGACGTCGCTGGCAACGCGTTCGACTTTCGCGCGGGTGCGCCGATCGGCGCGCGGCTCGACTGGCCGGATGTGCAGCTTGCGCGCGCGGGCGGGTTCGATCATTGCTATGTCTTGCGCGGGAAAGGCGAGGCGTTGCGCACCGCTGCCGTTGTCTACGATCCCGCCAGCGGTCGTGAGCTGACCGTTGCCACCAACATGCGCGGCATGCAGTTTTATACGGGGAATTTTCTCGATGGCGTCGGCGGGCGCGGTGGCAGGGTTTATCGCAAGCATGCGGGGCTTTGTCTGGAGACCGGGGCGTTTCCGAATCAGGTCAATATGGACGGGGAAGCACAGGAGGTCGTGCTGCGACCCGGGGAGTCCTATCGGCAGAGGACGAGTTATCGGGTGAGCGTGCGCTAGGCGAGCGCTTCCCATCGCCGCGCGTCCTGCACGGACCGTTCGTCGCCGATAGAATCGGCAGCATGGCTATTTCGACTCCCAAAGCCGGCGACCAGGCGCCGGAACTGCCGCTGCACACGCCGAGTGTCGCATCGCTTTCGATGGCGGCAGCGATCGCGCTCATCGCGTGGATCGCGCTTGCCGCGCAGACGGACATCACCATCGACCGCTGGGTATCACGCGGTTTCACCGTCTTCGACGGCATCGAGCGCATGAGCAGCTACCTCACGAACCTCACCGTGTTCCTGAGCGCAGTCTGCTTCACCTGCATCGCGACGCGCGCGCGTTCGCCCGTCGCGAGGTTTTTCCGGCAGCCGACCGTCGTGACGGCAATCGTCGTCTACATGGTGTTCGTCGGCATCGCGTACAACGTGCTGCTGCGCTATCTGTGGACGCCGTCGGGTTATCGCGCGCTGGTCAACGAGTGCCTGCACACCTTCGTGCCGGTGCTGTCGGCGCTCTTCTGGGTGTTCTTCGTGCCGCGCTTTCACCTGAGCGCACGGCAATGCCTGCCCTGGCTCGTCTATCCGCTCGGTTATCTGTGCGTGACCTTGCTACGCGGCAGCGTGTCGGATTTCTATCCGTATCCATTCATCGATGTCGGCGAGCTTGGCTATCCGCACGTCCTCGCGAACGCGACGCTCCTCGTGCTCGCGTTTCTCACGCTGATGGCCGTATTCATCGCGATCAATCATCGCCGGCCGGATCTCGCGATTCCCGACGCCGCCGAGCAGGAGGAGCAGGAAGACCAGGCGCGCGACGAACATTGAGCGCCGCGCGCGGTGTTCAGCCCGCCGCGATCGTCCGCTGCGCCCGGCGGCCGGTGAACACGTCCGCCACGAACGCCAGCGCAAGCGCTGCGGCGCCGCACCAGAAGATCAGCGCGTAATTGCCCGAATGCGCATTGCCCGAATGCGCGAAGAGGAACGAATAGCCGTAGCCGCCGAGCGCCTGAAAGAGCGCGAAGGCCGTCGTCGCACGGCTCCACGCCGCGCGCTGCTCGACGTGATCGTGCGGCACGAGTTCGTGGATGCGCCCGAGCACGAGCGGCACGATCCCCGGCGTGAAGATGCCGAGGATGACCGTCGCGACGACCAGCACCGCCGGACTGCCCGACAGCGCGAGCATTGCCACCGCGATCGCCTGCAGCGCGAGACCGATGCGATAAGCCGCGCCGAATCCGATGCGATCAGCGACATTGCCGGTAATCAGCGGCCCGAAGATTGCCGCCACGCCGTACAGCACCCAGTAGCGCGCGCCGAATTCGGCGCCGCGTCCAAGGCCGCGGGCGACGTAGTCGACGAGCAGGATCATCGCCGGCACGAGGCCGAGCGCGTTCGCCGCGTACTGGCCGTAGAGGACGCGCAGCGTCATGGCATCGCGACCGACAGAAGACGCAGCCCCGCCGTGCTCGTGCGCGGGTGCGGCGGCAACCGGCGGCGTCGCGGCGGGCCAGCCGTACCAGCTCGCGACGGTGAGAACCAGCGAGACCGCGCCGAGGCCGATCCACGTGTCCTTCAGGCCGAATTGCAGCAGTTCCGGGATGATCGTGCCCGATGCCGCGATCCCCAGTCCGAGCCCGAGAAAGATCATGCCGCTCGCGAAGCCGCGCGCCGGTGCGATGTGCGGCAGGATCGATGTCGCGACGAGCACCATGATCGCGCCGCCCGCAAGCCCCGACGCGAAACGCCATACGAAGAACCACGCAACCGAGAGCGGGAACGCGCATGCGAAGAACGCGGCTGTCGCCATGAGCATCAGGAGACGCAGCGCGTGACGGTTCGACAACGCCGATGCGATGGGCCGGCCGAGCAATGCGCCCGCGAGATAGCCGGCGAAGTTTGCCGCGCCGAGCGTGACCGCCTGCGACGACGTGAACCAGTGCGCCTCGATCAGCGGCGGAATGAGCGGCGTGTACGCGAAGCGCGCGAGGCCGATCGCGACGAGGCTCGCGCACAGCCCGGAAAACATCGCGTAGAGCGCGCGGGCATCGAGCGGGGCAGCAGCCGCTCGGTTCGAAGCGGACGACGATAAATCCTGGGACATGCTGGGCTCCTGGTTGACCCGCGAGCGCCTTGCGCACGGATCGAATGGACGAGTCGGCCCACGCCTTCAGGGGATCGGCGGCGGGCACTGCGGGACCTGCAACGAATGTCAGGGAATGCCGTCTTCGGGCGGAAGCTCCGGCAATGGGGGCAGCCCGTGCATCGCGAGCGCCGGCGCCACGGCTCCGGTCAGGAGCGCGCGCTCGGGATTGACGCGTGCCAGCACGCGCACGCCCAGCAGAACGGCGAGCAGATGCGTCGCTGCCGCATCGGGTGCGAGGTTCGGCGGGATCTCGCCGCTTTGCTGGCCGGCCGCGAAGCATCGAAGGAAAAACCCCCGGAGCAGGCTCAACTCCTCGGCGATGGCTTGGCGAAACTCCGGATCCTGCGGCGTCGCTTCCAGCGCCGCGTTGACGAGCATGCAGCCGCGCTGTTGCGTATCCGCGATCGAACGCTCGACGATTTCGCCGAAGAACGCCGCGATGGCGTGCGCGGGAGACAGCTTCGTCTCCAGCCGCGTGATGCGCTCGCGCAGGGTGCGGTCGAGATAGTGTTCGAGCGCGCGCAGAAAGAGCGCGCGCTTGTCGCCGAACGCGTTGTAGAGACTCGGCTGCGAGAGGCCGGTGCACTGCACCAGATCGCGTGTGGACGTGCTCTCGTAGCCGTTCGCCCAGAAAGCGTCACCGGCGGCTTCGAGCACCGTGTCTTCATCGAAATTTCGGGGTCGGGCCATGCCCTGCTCCAGTTCTATATCAAACGATACAGAACGGATTGTATATCACTCGATACAAAACGCAAGGACGGCGTGGTTCAGGGCGTTTCCGGCCCCATCCGGTGGATCGAAATACCTTCGTGCGGATCCGGCTGCTCGCGCCACGGTGCGCGTTCCAGCGCGCGTTTCGTGTCCGCGCGGCCGGCGGCCCAGCGGCGCTCGATGCCGGCCGGCGAGAAATCGATGTCCTTGTTGAGGTCGTCGCCTTCGAAGCGCGGCGCGTCGAGTTCGATCACCTGCATCGTCGTGCCGCAGCCCCAGCCGAGCAGCTCCTGCACGGCGGGTTCGGCGCGCACATCGTCGGGAATGTGCTGGCCGAGTTCGCGGATCACATGCCGCAGCCGGTGAATCTGCCGCTGCCGTTCGAGATGGCTTTCGGCGCGGCTCGAATACTGGATGTCGCGCTGCCGGCTCATCGCCTGCCAGATCGATTCGGGCTCGGGCCCGCTTGCCGGCCACAGTTGCACCGCGAAAATCACGGAACTATGGCGCGGGCGGTCGTCGAGCACGGCTTCGAGCGGCGTGTTCGAATAGATGCCGCCGTCCCAGTAGTGCTCGCCGTCGAGCCGCACTGGCGGGAAACCGGGCGGAAACGCGGCCGACGCCATCACGTGGCCGACGTCGAGCGGCGCGTCGCGGTTCGTGAAATAGCGCATGCGTCCGCTGCACACGTTTACGGTGCCGACCGTCAGCCGCACTTTCCGCGTGTTGAGAAAACGGAAATCGACAAGGGAGTTCAACGTCTCGCGCAAGGGTTCGGTCGAATAGAACGCGGCCCTTTCCAGTCCGACGCGCGCGTGAACGCCGAACCACGGTTCGACGCGCGGCGTGAAAAACGCCGGAATGCCCTTCGTCACGATGCCCGCGTTGCGCAGCCACGCGTCGAAGTCGGGCATCCACTGCGCAGCCAGGTGCGTGCTCGCATGCCGGTAAGCGACGCGCTCCCAGAAGTCCGCGAGCCGCGCGAGGCGGTTCTGCGGCTCGTTGCCCGCGATGATCGCGCCATTGATGGCGCCGATAGACGTGCCGATCACCCATTCCGGCTCGATTCGCGCTTCGGAAAGCGCCTGGTAGACGCCCGCCTGATAAGCGCCGAGCGCGCCGCCGCCCTGAAACACGACCACGACCTGCCCGGGAATGTCCGGCGCATCCGGCGCACCCGCCGGGTCGGGCGCCGGCTGCTGGTTGCGTTTCCTTGCGACCATGCTGTGTCTCCTGGCGAGCGCCGCGCGCGCCGTGACGTCGAATCCGCGCTCAGGCTTCCTGCGTATCGAACATCAGCAACTCGACACCGGCCTGCGCGAAGTTCGCGAGGTCGCCGGCGGTCGCCTTCCCTTCGGACGAGCCGAGTGCCGCCTGAATGGCCGCGAGCGATTCGAATTCCAGGATCGCGACGAGGTAATACGGCGACTCGCCCGCCGCGACGTTCACGGGCCCCTTGCTCAGCCGATAACTTTTGAGTCCGGGCAATGTCTTCGCGAGCGGCGCATGAGTGGACGTGTAGTGCGCGTCGAACGCGGACGGGTTCGTCGGGGTCTTGTAGAGCGCCAAGAGTGTGGCCATCGGGTGTCTCCTTTGTGGACCTGAGTTGGACGTTGGAATGCCGGGTCACTGCTTTTCGAGTTGCAGATAAAGCCGCTGCACGTTCTGCGGCTGCGCGATTGCATACAGCTTGTAGTGGCGGAAATCCTTCAGTTGCACGGTGTGCATCGCGTCGGTCAGGCCGGTGCCGCTGGCGTACGCGCGGCGGACGGCGGCGTCGAGTTCGCGAAGATACGTCGCGGTCTGCCTGATCCCGTCGCCCTTCTTCACGAGCGGCCCGAAGCCTGGCACCACGACATGCGGCTCCATCGCGCGCAGCTTGTCGAGCGCCGCGAGCCAGCCGGGAATCTGTTCGTTGCGAAGCTCGGGAATCCGTCCGACGTTCACGAGTCCGCCCGCAAATACGACGCCCGTCGCGGTATCGAGCACGGCGAGGTCGCCGGGCGTGCTTGCCGGGCCGAAATGCAGCAACTGCAACTCGCGGCCGCCGCTCTCGATCCGCGCGCTGCCGTCCACCGTGCGATCGGGCACGGTCACGCGCGAGCCGCTCATCTCCTCGTCGCCGAGCGTGCGTTGCAGGTTCTTCAGACAGATCGCGCAGCGCTCGCGGATCAGTTCCGCCGCGCGGCGATGCGCGAGAATCGGCACGTCCCGGTCCCGGAACGCCGACGCCCCGAACACGAATTCGGGCGCCTGATGCGTGATGATGACGAGTTCGACGGGCAGCGGCGTTACCGCTCGGATCGCGTCGATCATCGCGCGCCCGTAGCGATACGACGAACCCGTATCGACCACCGTGACGCCGCTCTTGCCGACGATGAATCCGTTGTTCGCGACGATCCCGCGATTGACCGGCGCGACCGCGTCGCCGTCGCCGAACATCGCGTAGACGCCCGGCGCGATTTGCTGCGGCACGGGTATGTCGCCCGCGGCCGCGCGTGCCAGCGTCGCGCAGGCGAGCAGCATCGTCGCGAGGAAGAGCCGCTGCAATGCGCGCATCAGAGCCCGTTCGACGAAGTCTGCTGCACGCCGCCTTGCGCGTTGACCGCGACGGCGCCCTCGAACTGCTTGTTCTTGGTGTCCTCGGCCTGTGCCTTCAGTTCGCCGCTGCCGCGCGGCACGAAGTAGAAACGGAAATTCGGGTTCTCGCTGATCGAGAAATTGACGTTCGCAGTCATCACCGGCTTGCCAGCGTAGGTCACCGCGACCTTGCGGATGAAATACGCGCTCGCATAATTGCGGGTCACCTGGTTCATCGCCATGCCGGTGCGGTTCGGATGGCGCACCATCACCTGCGCGAGCTGCGGCTGACCCGCGACCGTCTTGCCTTCGGCCATGATCCGGACCTGGCCCGCGCTCGCCTCGGCGGCGGCGTCGTCCTTGCCTGCGGGCGCCGAACATCCGCCCGATGCCTTCACGAAGCGCACCGCGCTGTGCAGATGCCCGTCGTTGGTCTCCGCGATGGCCCGCATGAACGTGTAGTCCTCGACACGCACGCGCGTTTCGATGTTCGCGAGCCCCGATTCCGGCGTGAACTCGAAGAAGCCCGCATATGGCTCGGGATTCTCGTCGATGAAGAGATAGATCCTCCTGATGAAATGCGCGGGCGTCTGCGGGAACTGTGCGGTGATCGAAATCGGCACGACGGCGGCGTCGGCGGCGCGCGCCGGCGCTTCGAGCTTGATGACGGCGTCGCCGTGCGCATCGACTGCGCGGCCCTTGAACATGCCTTCCTTGAAGTCGAGCCAGTGCGCTTCCTTGCCCGGGTCGTCGCCGGGCTGGGCGGCGTAGGCGCCGTTCAGTGCGAGCGTCGCGAATAAGGCGATCAGCGTGCTGCGCCTTGTGATGGCCATGATGTCCCTCCGTTCGTTCTGCTTGCGTGACGGTGTGCGTCGCGCGGCACTACTGTTCCCACTCGAGTTCGGCATACGCGGCCGTCACGTTGCGGCGATGGTAGAGGTCGAAGAGGAGCCATTTGTCGCGCTCGTTCGCGCCGACCGTATCGATGGCCCGCTGCATCGTCTCGCCCCGCCTGATCGCTGCACGCACATCCCGCGCCAGGTTCGCGAGATAGGCTTCTTCGGCATCGAGCGCGGCGGGCCATGGCGTATCGATGGGACCGTGCCCCGGCACCACGCGACGCGGATTCACCTGGCGAATCAGCGCGATGTCCGCGAGCCAGCCCGTCACGCTGCCGTCGATCACGGGGATGCACTTCACGAAGAGCAGATCCGCGAGCCAGAGCGTGCCGCTCTTCTCATCGTATACCGTCAGGTCGTTGTTCGTATGGGCTGTTTTCCACGCGCGCAGCACGAGCTTGCGATCGCCGAGATCGAGCGTCTTCGTCGACTCGACGACGAGCGTCGGCGTGACGATTTCGCTGCCGTCCGCGAGCGTGCCGAGTTCGCGTCGCAGCACGCGCAGGTAGCTCTCTGCATGCGATGCCTCGGCCTCGCCGAGCGTGGCGCTGCCGACGAATTGCGGGCGGTCGTCCCGGAACGCGACGTTGCCGAAGATGTGATCCGGATGCATGTGCGTGTTGATGACGTAGCACACGGGTAGCGGCGTCACGGCGCGGATCGCGGCGCGCAGTTCGCGCCCTTCCTCGGCGGTGCCGCCGGTGTCGATCACCGCGACGCAGCGCTTGCCGACGATAAAACCGATGTTTGCGATATCGCCCTTGTTTTCGCGTGTCGCGATATCGTCGTGTCCGCGATGCACGTAGAGGCCTGGAGCGAACTGCGTCACCGCGAGAGGGGGCGCGGCGCGGGCCGCGCATGCGCACAGCAGGAGTGCGAGTACCAGGCGCTGCCTACACCGTTCGGTTTTTGTGCGCTTCGCTTTTTGGGGAACTTGCTTTCTTGGCGGTCTATTGGCACTGCCCCTGTCCGGGGCGGGACTTACTTTCTTTGCTGCTGCAAAGAAAGTAAGCAAAGAAAGCAGCTTTTCAAGCATCGGTATCAGTCGCGCAATGTTCAAGTATCACTGAGTGGCCCAGCCCCTAAGTGTCGCCCTCAAAAGACCAACCCGGCTTGGCGCGCGCACGCACTGACACCCCTCGAACTCCAACAAAGTGGTAAGCACTTCGTTCCGGTCCGTCCGCGCTTCGCTCGGACGAAGGGCGTCCGAAAACCACCGGATTGCAACCTCGACCGCGACCCTAAACCGCACGACTAATGCACCTTTCGTCCAGCGAAGCGAAAACGGATGAATGACTGCTGTGCCAATCTGTTCACTGTGCGATTTCACAGTGCGTGCCGCGCACCAAGCCCCTGAAGTTCTTTAAGGGCGACACTTAGGCGCTGGGCCAATCGGTATTGCCAGTGCGTTGCCGTCCTAAGACTGCTGCCTGAAAAAGCTGCTTTCTTTG
>NZ_FCOG02000033.1 GCF_001544975.2 Caballeronia arationis
GTCCCCGCTGCATTTGGCTTCATCCGCAGCACAAGCACCCGCCCCGATGGCTCATCCCGTAGCTGCCCGCGGATTCATCCTGCGTGCGTGACGAGTCGCCTGCAACCGTCGGCGCGCCGATCACGACGCGCGTCGCAGCCGTTCCGCATCGTGGACAGAGGGCCGGATCGTCGCGTTCGGCGATGCGGCGAACCGCTTCGAAAGCGCCGCAGTCGGTGCACTCGTAATCGTAGACTGGCATGGTGTTGGAGCAAAAAGACAAGCGAATGCTCGATGATACGCGCGGCGCCGGGCGATCCGCCGTCAGCGCGCAATAAGCGACTCATGTAAAATCCGCTCCTTCGCAGTCGATTTATCGCGTCGCCGTGTGGTTCCCCTCGCGACGCCAGTCCTTCGCATTCCCCGCTTCGCCTCAACAGTTCCCGGACATCTCATGGAAGTTCTCACCGCCGAAACCGGCCGGTTTTCGGACCTGCGCAGCAATGTGCTCGCGGGCCTCACGTCCGCGTTCGCGCTGGTTCCCGAGTGCATCGCCTTCGCGCTCGTCGCGCAACTGAACCCGCTGATGGGCCTTTACGGCGCATTCTTCATCTGCACGATCGCGGCGCTCTTCGGCGGCCGTCCGGGCATGATTTCGGGCGCGGCCGGATCGATGGCGGTGGTCATCGTCGCGCTGGTCGTGCAGCACGGCGTGCAATATCTGCTCGCGACCGTCCTCCTCGGCGGCGCGCTGATGATCCTGTTCGGACTGCTGCGGCTCGGCAAGCTGATCCGCATGGTGCCGCATCCCGTGATGCTCGGCTTCGTGAACGGCCTCGCGATCATCATCGCGATGGCGCAACTCGAGCACTTCAAGGAGACGACGCCCGCCGGCGTCGCCTGGCTTCACGGCGACGCGCTCTGGCTGATGTGCGGCCTCGTCGCGCTGACGATGTGCATCGTCTACCTGCTGCCGCGCCTCACGAAGGCGGTGCCGCCCGCGCTCGTCGCGATCGTGGGCGTCGGCGTGTTCGCGCAACTGCTGCACCTGCCGGCGCGAACGCTCGGCGACATGGCGCACATCGCGGGCGGCCTGCCGACATTCGCGATCCCGACCGTGCCTTTCAACCTCGAGACGCTCTCCATCGTGCTGCCCTACGCGGTGCTGATGTCGGTCGTCGGACTACTGGAAACGCTGCTCACCCTCAACCTCACCGACGAGCTGACCGAAACCCGCGGCCAGCCGAACCGTGAATGCATCGCGCTCGGCGCCGCCAATGTCGTGTCGGGTTTGTTCGGCGCGATGGGCGGCTGCGCGATGATCGGCCAGACGATGATCAACCTGAGTTCCGGCGGACGCTCGCGCCTGTCCGGCGTGACGAGCGGCGTGATGATCCTGCTCTTCATCCTGTTCTTCTCGCCGCTGATCGAGCGCATTCCGCTCGCGGCGCTCGTCGGCGTGATGTTCGTCGTGGCGCAGCAGACGTTCGCCTGGGGTTCGCTGCGCGCGTTGAACAAGGTGCCGCGCAATGATGCGCTCGTGATCGTTGCCGTCACGACGATCACGGTGTTCACCGACCTGGCGATCGCGGTCCTGTGCGGCGTCGTGATCGCGGCTCTGAATTTCGCCTGGCAGCACGCGGGCGAAATCCGCAGCGACACGAAAGACGAGCCGGGCGGGAGGACCTACGTTCCGCATGGCACGCTCTTCTTCGCATCGAGCGCGCATTTTCAGGGCCTGTTCGATCCGCTGAACGATCCGCAGCACGTGACGATCGATTGCAGTCACCTGCGTTTCGCCGATCACTCCGCCATCGCGGCGGTCGAAGCCATCAACGAGCGTTATGAAAAGGCCGGCAAGCAGTTGACGCTCACGAACCTGTCCGTGCGCTGCCAGCGGATGCTGCAACGCGCCCGCGTGGGGCTCGCGCTCGATTGAGCGCGTCGCGTGCGTAAGGGCCGATGCGAGCCCGCTTCCTCGCGGCGGCGGCGCGCTGAGCGAAAGCTGCTGCAATAGCCGATAACACCTCGAAAGGACTTCGCGAACACGAACGTTGCTTGCCGCTTTGCACCGTGCGAGTGTGCCCGAACATGACGATGCGCGATCAATCGATTGCGCCATGTGAGCCAACCCTCGATAAACGCACCGTCAAGCCATGCAAGCACGTCTTCGTATCCGTTCCCGTTTCGCCGCGCTCAAGAGCGCGCTCGCCGTTGCCCCCGTCGCTTTCCTGGCGCTCGCCACGCCGATGCACGCATTCGCAGAAGACCTTCCGGACGTGTGCACCGCGCTCAAGGCAATCGTCGCGGCGAAGTCCTTCAGCACGCTCGACGCCGCGCATCCGCTGATGCCCGCCGGCGCGCCCGGACAGGGCACCTGCCGCGCGAGCGCGCATGCCTACGATTGCCGCTGGCAGGCGCACTGGGGCGCGGACGGTATCGTCGCCGATCCGCTGCAGGAACTCGGTGCCGATATCGCCGCGTGTTTTCCGGACGTGAGGCACGACGTCAACACGGCGACTCGCCAGCACTTCGTGATTCACGCGAACGACGAAGGCGGCACCCGCGCCGCGCGCCCTGTCGCGCTGACGGCGACGATCGACGGCCCGAACGCGCTTCGCCTTCGCGTCGTGCGCTGAAGTTCCCGGCGATGCGTCCGATGAATCGTGCGAAGTTCGCGGCGGCGTGTGTGTCGATCGTGGGCGCAAACCTGCTCTCGGGCTGCGCGTGGACGCTCATCTCGGCCGCCGATGCCGCCGGCTCGCTCGTGCAGGCGGGCTTCACGGTGGCATCGAACTATTCGTCGCCATCGTTTGTCACGGGCACGCCCGCGACGCTGCGCTCGGTCTGCATCGAACTGAACCAGACCGTCAACGCGAGCGACTTCGTGCCGACCTTGCAACTCGCGTTGCAGCGGCGCGGCGTGAACTCGATGGTCTACAACCCGGGCACGTCGCCGCCCGGCTGCGAAGCCATGCTCGTGTATGCCGCGACCACCGACTGGGACCGCCGCGCGTTCAGCGACGAACCGACCTCGTATCTCGCCGCCATCGACCTCACGCTTGTCAAGCAAGGCCAGATTCTGGTGACGGCGCGCTACCAGACGCGTGGACTGAACGTCGACCGCTTCGCGAGCGCGCGCCAGAAGCTCGCTGCGCTCGTCGACAAGATGGTGGTCGCGCGGGCGGACTAGCAGGCCGCGCGCTTACCGGCCTTGCTTCGAGGCTTGCTTCCCCGCTTGTTTCGCCGCTTCCTTCCCGAGCCTTACTTCGGCCAGTGGCAGCGCGCAGGCGCTGCTATCTTCCCCTCGTTGTTGCTTCAATATCGATCCCTCTTCGGTCCGCCCGGGTCTTCCCGGGACGGGCCGTCTTTTTATCTGCGCGGCGTTTCTGTTCTTCAGAGCACGAGTCTCGCCCGCAGCATCTCGATGTCCGCCTGCGCGATGGCGAGGCCTTTCACCAGATAGTCCGTCAGCGTGCCGAAGCTCTGCTGCATCTGATCGAACGCGGCTTCGAGCGTTGCGCTTTGCGCGCGAAAGAGCGGCGCGACGTTGGCTGTATCGGTGCCGATGCGTGCCGCATGCGCATCGATGCGCAACTGGATCGCCGCGGCCGCGACGCTATTGGTCAGCAGATAGTCCTGGACGATCACGTCGAGCGGCACGCCCGCGATCGCAAGCAACAGCGCGGCGGCCCATCCGGTGCGGTCCTTGCCGGTCGCGCCGTGAATGATCTGCGGCCCCGCCGTGAATGATCTGCGGCCCCGCCGTGTTGGCGAGGCGCGTGAAGACGACACCGAGATGCGCACGCGCGGTGGCATCGATCACGAGACGGCGCTGCGCCTCGGTCATCCATGCGCTGGCGGCGGCTGCGCTGGCGGGCGCGGCTGAAGCGAAGTCGAACGGTGCGATGTCGGCGAGATCGCGCGTCGCGCCGGAAGGCACGCGGTCCGGCGCGAGCGATGCCTCGTTCAGCGTGCGCAGGTTGTGAACCGCCTGGATCTGCAGGCGGTTCAGCGTGGCGGCATCGTTGTCGTCGGGCGCGAGCGTGCCCGAGCGATAGAACACGCCGCGCCGCAGGCGACGGCCATCGGCGGTGGGATAGCCGTCCGCATCGCCTGCGAGGTCGCGGAAGTTTTCGACCGAAGCGAGACGCGGCGTGTCGATTGCCTGCGTGTTGTCGTTCGCACCGCCGCATGCCGCGAGCAGGCTCGTGCCGAAGCCGCCGGCCACCGCGGATGCGAGCGCGGAACGGGTGCCGCCGCGCAGGAAGGCGCGGCGCGTAAGCGGTGCGTCGCGCAGGAAAAGTGGGAGCATGTGTTGATCGATGTTGTTATCGGATCGGCAATCGCTTCAGGCAATCGCATCACGCAATCGCTTCAGGCCAGCTCGGGCACGGGCGCTTCATGGCGCGCGGTGGTGGCGGGCATCGCGATGCGCACGAGCAGTCCGCCGCCCGCCGCGTTCCGCACTTCGCAGCGGCCGCCATGCTCGCCCGCAAGCCGGCCCACGATGGCAAGGCCGAGCCCGCAATGACCGTCGCCACTGCGTGCCGGATCGAGCCGCACGAACGGCTTCAGCGCTTCCTCGATGCGGTCCGCGGGAATGCCCGGCCCGTGATCGCGCACTTCGACGATCCATTCGCCCGCGCGCCGCGCGGTGCGGATTTCGACCGGCGGCTCGCCGTGTTCGAGCGCGTTGTCGACGAGATTCGTCATCAGCCGGTCGATGAACGTGCGCGGCAGGCGAAACGCATCGCCCGCTTCGAGCGTTAGCGCGAAGAGCGTCGCGTCGCTGTCCTCCGGCAACGAGAACTGCTCGGCGAGAAACGCATCGACGCCGACTTCCGGTCCGTGCGAGGGCGAGCGCGCCGCGAACTCAAGGAATTGCTGGACGATGCGCGTGAGCGAGTCGATGTCGCGCATGAAGTGACTGCGCTCGGCGTCGTCGTCGACGAGCATGCTCGTGCGCAGCTTGAGCCTGGTCAGCGGCGCCTTCAGGTCGTGCGCGATGCCCGCGAGCATCACGGCCTTGTCGTCATCGGCGTCGCTGATCGTGCGCATCATCTGGTTGAAGGCGCCGATCAGGTCGCGCAATTCGCGCGGCCCGTTCTCGCCGACCGGCATCGGCCGTTCGCCCGCGCCGAAGCGGCGGGCCGCCTGCGCGACGCGCGACAGCGGCCGCTGCAACTGCCACGTCGCGAAGAGCGAGAGGATCACGGCGCCGACGAGCATCGCGATCGATTCCATCATGAAGGGCGGTGCCGGCGGCAGGTCGATCGGCGTGACGATCCAGTTGCTGCTCGTCGGATAGCGCACCCAGAGGCGCGGCTGGTGTTCCTTGCCGCCGTCGACCGCGAGCTGCGTGCCCGGCGGCAGGTCGCCCGCGAGCTGGCGTGCGAGCGGCGCGAGCGGCGTCTTCGCGGGATCGCGCAACTCGACCGATGCGGGCATGTTCCACACCGGCACGAGATGGACGCGCATCGCGCGCGAGAGGCGGCCGCCGAGCGTCGCGTCGCTGTTGGCCGCCTCGATCACGAGCAACAGGCCGCGCGCATAACCATCGGCATCGTGCAGCGGACGCTCGATCGCGAGGATCGTGAACCAGCCCGCCTGCACCACGACGAGCACGGTCACGGAGATCAGCGCCATCCGCCCGAACAGCGAATTGAACGGGCGGCACAGGGACTTTCGCAGGTTCATCGGGATGGCGCGTCCGTGACGAAGGCGGCGCCGTCGGCGTCCGGCACGAACACATAGCCCTGGCCGCGCACCGTCTGGATGTGGCGCGGATTCGACGGATCGTCCTCGACGATGCGGCGCAGGCGCCAGATGGGCACATCCAGCCCGCGGTCGCGAAACGCGAGGTCGTCGCTGTGTACCAGATTGTGAATCAGCACGCGCGAGAGCACCTTGTACGGGTGCTTGATGAACACCTTCAGCAACGCGAACTCGCTGTCGCGCAATGGCATGCGCTCGTCGCCTGCCATCAGCGAGCGCGTCACGAAGTCGACTTCGAAGCGGCCGAACCGCTCGCGCGCGCGGGGCTCCGGCTTGCTCGCGACGGGCGCGCGGCGGCGCAGCACCGTTTCGATCCGCGCGAGCAGCTCGCGCGGATCGAAGGGTTTCGCGAGATAGTCGTCCGCACCGGCTTCGAGGCCGCTCACCTTGTCGGTCACGCTGCCGCACGCGGTGACGAAGATCACGGGGATGTCGTCGCCGGCGGCGCGTAACTGACGCAGCGTCTGCAACCCGTCCGTGTCCGGCATCATGATGTCGAGCACGACGATGGACGGCCGCTCGAGTTCGAGCCGCCGGCGCAGGCCGCGGCCGTCGTGCAGAACCGACACGTCGAAGCCGCGTGTTCTCAGGAAGCGGCACAGCAGGTCGCGCACCACGGGGTCGTCGTCGACGATCAGAACCGATGTAGTCATCCCGAAATTTTATTACCGCATCTCGAAATTGATGACGTTTGGCGGCGGGGAACGCATTACCGAATCTTACGGAGTCTTGTGGAAAGAGCTTGCGCGCTTCGTCCGGCGACGAAAATAGCACTTGTCTCAGGCGGTAAAAACTACGGCCGGCCCGCGTGGCGCGGGTGCCGGCGTGTGCGCGCATGCACGCGAGGCGAGACGGGCGCAGTAAGAATCGGAAAGCGACTCGCTATCGCGGAAAGATCGCGATGCGTCTTAAAATGAATCGCATGACTCAACAAGTGCTGATCGTCGATGACGACCCCGTGGTGCGCGACCTCGTTCGCGAATACCTGCAATCCCACGGCTTCGCGGTGTCCGTGCTGCATGATGGCGCGGGCCTCAAGCGCCGCATTGAAGCCGAGCGGCCGTCCCTTGTCGTGCTGGACGTGATGATGCCCGAGCGCGATGGTATCAGCGCGTTGCGCGAGTTGCGCGAGTTGCGCGACGGCGGCGAGGATATCCCCGTGATTTTTCTGACCGCGCGCGCGCTGATGTGGTCGATCGCGTGATCGGACTGGAACTGGGTGCCGACGACTACCTCGCGAAGCCGTTCGATCCGCGCGAACTGGTGGCGCGGATTCGATCGGTGATGCGGCGCCGACATGCGGCTGTGCCGGGCGCGCCGGAGAATCGTCCGCCGTATCGCTTCGGACCATTCGAAGTGGACTTCGCTGCGCGCGAATTGCGCCGCGCAGGCGAGCGGGTGCCGCTGCGTTCCGGCGAGTTTGCCACGCTCAAGATCTTCGTGAAGAACGAGATGGTGGTGCTCACGCGATCGCAACTGAACGAGAAGCTGCGCGGGCAGGCAGGCTCGTATCGCGACCGGAGTCTCGACGTCTCGATCTGGCGGCTGCGGCGGCTGCTCGAAACCGATCCGTCGGAGCCGCGGTATGTGCAGACCGTGTGGGGTCAGGGGTACATCTTTGTGCCCCACGGTGAGACGGGTGCCGCTGAGCGCATCGTGCGGGGGGCATGCTGATGGGGCATGCATTGGGGGGTGTTCACACCGTTTGATGTTTCTGGGCTTCTATGGAACTTGTTTTCTTTGTGGTCTATTAGCTCTGCCCCTGTGCGGGGCGGCAGTCACTTTCTTTGCTGCTGCAAAGAAAGTAACCAAAGAAAGCAGCTTTTTCAGGCAGCAGTCTTAGGACGGCAACGCACCAGCAATACCGAGTGGCCCAGCGCCTAAGTGTCGCCCTCAAAAGACCGAGGGGCTTGGTGCGCGGCACGCACTGTGTCATCGCGCAGTGAACAAGTTGGCACAGCAGTCATTCATCCGTTTTCGCTTCGCTGGACGAAAGGTGCATTAGTCGTGCGGTTGAGGGTCGCGGTCGAGCTTGCAATCCGCTGGTTTTCGGTTGTGCCCGTCGTCCGAGCGAAGCGCGGACGGACCGGAACGGAGCGCATACCGCTCCGTGAGAGACTCAGAGGTGTCAGTGCGTGCGCGCGCCAAGCCCGGTGGTCGTTTGAGGGCGACACTTAGGGGCTGGGCCACTCGGTACTGCTAGGGTGGTCACGTCCTAATACCGTTGGCCCCCTAGCTGCTTTCTTTGCTTACTTTCTTTGCAGCAGCAAAGAAAGTAAGTCCCGCCCCGGACAGGGGCAGAGCTAATAGACCGATAAGAAAGCAAGTTCCATAGAAGCCCAGAAACATCAAACGGTGTTGCAGACCAACCGCCCCAAGCGCCACGTACAACCGCGCGCCAGCTAAAAAGTCAGCACGCTCAGAAAGAGCCGCTGCAGCCAGCCCATCGTAGTGGAATCGGCAAGCATGCCGACGCCTGCCTGCTCGATGCGCGCATTGGCGACCTTGTTCGACGGCACATAATTGCCCGCCTCGATGTCCTTCGGGTTCACGATGCCCGAGAGTCGCAGGCGGTCGTTGTTGCCACTCATCGCGATGACCTTGTCTCCAGCGACGATCAGGTTGCCGCTCGGCAGCGTGCCGATCACCGACACCGCGAGAGTCCCGTTCATCGCGCTCACGTTCTTCGTGTTGCCCTCGCCCTTGAACGTCGTGTTCGCCGAGCCGATGTTGAACAGGCGCGCGAGCCGCGCCGCCGCGCCAGTCGACTTGTCGGCGGCTTCCGCGCTGATGCTGCTCGCGCGACTCGCGGCGGCGTCGGCGGAACTGCTGCCTTCGTAGTTCTCCGAGAGCCGGATGGTCAGCACGTCGCCGACGCGCTGCGCACGCGGCGTTTCATAGAGCGAGAGCGAGCTGCTCGCCTGAAAGATCGCGCCCTGCGTGTTCACGTTGACCGGCTGCGCGACCACCGGCGCGAACGTCGGCATCTCGACGATGGAGCGTGGCGGCGAAGACGTGCAGGCGCTCGCCGCAAGGGACGCGCAAAGGACGAGGATTCGGTTGCATCGGATCATGTCGGTGAGAATGAGGTTCGGTCGCGAGGTCATGGCGCACTCAGCGATGCGGTGGCGGAGCGCCATCGGTTCATCACGTCGCGCAGGTACGCTTCGTGATCCTTCAGGCGATAGATCACGCGGCCCGCCGTGGCGACACCGTTCGTATCCAGCGTGATCGAACTGGAGGCGTTCTCCCACACGCGCTTCGATGCGCCGTGTTCGCGCTCGATGCGGCTCGCGCCGTACTTCGACGTGAGCGCATCGGTGAGATCGGCGAACACGGCGGCATCGACGACGAACGACATGCGATAGAGCCGCGGCGAGGCCTCGCCCGGCATCGCGAGAAAACGCAGGATGTGATCGCGCGCCGGCGTGCCGTCGACCACCGCTTGCCACGCATGCCAGCCGTCGTCGGCGCGATGCGCCCACTTGCACGCGATCGACAGGCTTTCCGCATTACGCAGGCTCATGCCGAGCGCGGCGGCTTCGGAGTCGGTCTCGCAGATCGCGACGCTTCCCGCGGGCGTCGCGCGCGCGGCCTCGTGGCTGCGGAATGCGTCGATGGAGATGCCGAGCGGCAGGCCGCGAAATTCGTACGGCTTCTGCGCGGCAGCCACCGACGGCATGAGCGTGCAGGCAGCGAACGCGCAGGCGATGAGAGTCGTGTTGAAGGCGAACATGGATTCACACGCTCAGTCGATGGCGTTCGCGCAGACGTCGAACGGCGACGCTGCCGCATGGCCGACCACGGGAACAATCTTCAGCGTCGCGGATGTCAGCCGGCAGGGAAGGGCGGCGAGCGCGCAACCGTCGAGCGTCAGCGTGCAGGCGATCAGGGCGCCGCCGAGCGCGGCGCGAAAGGTATATCGGGCGAGCATCGGCGGATCAGGCCGTGGTGTCGATGGTCGTGCCGAGATGCGAAGGCAGCGAGCGGCTGGGTGTCGCCGGAGTGGCGGGCGTCTTTGTCGATTGCGTCGATGCCGCGCCGGACGTGCCGGAGTTGCGCTGAAGAGGCAGGGTGCGCGCGGTCGATTGCGGCGCGTGGTTGCCGATCGGATTGCTGACGGTCATGGCGATGTTCCGTGAAGAGTTGTCGACTGGATCGAAGCGCGCGGTGGCGTCTTCGATGCATGAATCTTCACGTAGGGACCGTCTTGCCGATGGTGCGAGAAACGCGCGGTTTCCGGGGGTTCTTACTTGCCGTTACCGCATGTGAGAGATGGTGAAACAGACGGGCGCCTCACCCCTCCTTCGACACCATCCAGCCCACGCCGCGCACGTTCCTGATCGCGTCGCTGCCCAGTTTCTTGCGCAGCGAATAGATGATGAATTCGACCGCGTTGCTCTCCACTTCCTCGTTCCAACCGTAGATGCGGTCTTCGAGTTCGGCGCGCGAGAGGATCGCGCCGGGCCGGATCATGAGCGCCTGCAGGAGCGAGAACTCGCGGCCGGAGAGCCGCGTGGCCTGACCGTCGACAATCGCCTCGCGCGTCGCCGGATCGAGCGAGAGCGCGCCGTTCGTCATAACGGGCGCCGCCTGCCCGCCGCGCCGCCGCATCACCGCGCGCATGCGTGCGAGCAACTCGGTCATCTCGAACGGCTTGAGCACGTAATCGTCGGCGCCGCCGTCGAGGCCGCGCACGCGGTCTTCCACCGTGTCGCGCGCCGTGATCACGACGAGCGGCACCGGATTCATCGAAGCGCGCACCGTATGCAGCACGTCGAGACCGTCACGCTTCGGCAAGCCGAGGTCGAGCAGTACCACGTCGTACACCTGCGTCTCGATGCTCGCGAGCGCGGTCTGTCCGTCGCAAACCCAGTCGACAGCGTAGCTCGCGTCCCTCAGCACGCTCGCCACGGCCTCTCCGATCATCAGGTCGTCCTCGACCAGCAATACCCTCATCGCGCCGCTCCGCTTGTTCATGATCGCCACGCCCGAGAATAGCGCACCGGTTGCGAGCGCGTCATCGCGACACCCATCCGCGCCGGATGAGCGGCGCAAATACCGGCCGGTAAATGGCCGTCGCCACGCGCAGCACCGGCTCTGCGAACCAGCGCCCGGTGGCCGCCGCGAGCCCCGCGGCCGCGCTCGCGACGAGCGCCGCGCCGACCATGTCAAAGGGGAAATGCACGCCGAGATAGATGCGCGACCACGCGATCGGCAGGCCGAGGAGCCCAAGCAGGGCGCCGGCTCGGCGCGTGCGGGCATGCAGCATGAGACTCGCTGCCACGGCGCAGAGGAACGTGAGATGGTCGCTCGGCAGCGAGGGGTCCGCGATGTGCGGCATCAGGTAGGTGCCGAGCCCGATCATGAACGGTCGCGGATGAGGCCAAAGCAGCACGACGATCTGCGCAAAGAACAGGGCAGCGAGCGCCGCAGCGCTCGCTTCGATCAGACCGCGCCGCAATGAGTCGTTGCCGCGCAGCCAGCCGATGACGAGCCCGAGCGGCACGAGCCAGATCGCGTAGTCGGCGAACACGAACGCGGCTGTCACTGCATAGGGGTTCGGATGGGCCGGCGCGTTGATCAGGAGGAACAGCGATTGATTGAGTGATTCCATGAGCGTCCAGATGCGGATATTTATTTGCGACCGTAACGAGGAAGACTTAGCGGATACCGAGGAAGCTTCAGAGCGGCATGCGGCGCGGGATCGCGGCGGGTTCGCGAAGACCGCGCGCCTTGACCGCCCGCCATGCGGCGATGGCGATGCACCCCCAGGTGATTTCGCATATCCGCCGCGCGTGTGCCGGCATGAGACGCATGGCTCATGCCGGCACACGCGCGGCGGCGCGCGCCTTGTGGCCGAAGATGTCGGCGAAACCGCCCTGCATTGCGCCGCTCGCGGCGAGCGCCTCCGCGACCGCCGGCGAGCGCAGGGCCGCGAGTTCGTCGGCGTGCCGGTAGCCGCGCATCGACGACGTGAGTTCGCCCGTGCCGGGGCTCGCCGGATGGCAGTAGATCTCCAGCACGCCATCCGGTTGCTGCGCGAGCACCGCGAGCAACGCGGCCTCGTCCATGCGGCCAGTCAGTGAAAGGCCGGCGACACGATCGTTATGGTCGATGCCCGCGCGCGCCATGCGCGCTTTCGCGAGTGCGATCCACGGACGCAGACCGATCGAGCCGTGGAGTTCGTTTGGCAGGCGCATCGCACGCATGCCGAACTCGCGGCCGATCTCGAGAATGAGCGCAAGCACGGTCGGATGCAGATGAAAATGCTTGTGCGTGTTGACGTGATCGAGCGCGAGGCCGGTCGCGGCGAAGGTTTCGAACTGCGCGCGGATTTCCGCCGCGAGTTGCGCGCGCACACGCGGCAGGCAGAAGAAGCGCAGACCGTCCAGCGCCATTGACGAGCCGAAGCGGCCCTCGCGGTCGACGAGATCGGGAATCGCGCGATGCGGCAGCGTCGCGCGGCCGTCCGCGAGGACGATGTGCAAGCCGACACGCAGTCTCGGCAACTCGTGCGCGCACGCGATCGCGCCTTGCGCGGCGGGTGCGCCGACCATCAGGCTCGCGGCGGACAGCACACCGTCGCGATGCGCGAGCACGACCGCTTCGTTCACCCGCGCGTGCAGGCCGAAGTCGTCGGCGGTGACGATCACGCCGCGCACGCTCACGCCTCGTGCGTGCGCGTGAAGCGGAAGAACTCGAACGACGGAACCTGCAGGAACAGTGTCTTCATGACGGAACTCTTTGTGGTGAGAAGGGATTCATCGGCTATCCGGAAGGTCGGACGCGTCTGGGTCGGGGCGCAAATGCGGCTTGCTCGCGGTGCGCGCGCTGTCGACCGGCACGCGCGCACCGCGCCATGACACGCTGCTGCCGAACGCAGCCGCGAACCATTGCAGCCAGAGAAGGGCGTCGCGCAGCGGCAGGAGCGGCAGGTCGCGCCAGAAGCCGCGCCAGCTGCGCGCGCTGCGCCAGTGCAGCAGAAGACGCGCGCTCAGGCCGAGCGACGTGCTGAGGTCAACGATCGTGTCGACGTACGAATGCTCGATATTGCCGCCGCTCGCATCGATGCCGACGCCGAGCAGGCCGCTCGCGACGAGCCACGGCGATGTGAACGTGACGAACAGGAACGCGAAGCCGATCGGATTGACGGAGCGGATCGTGCGCAGCCAGCGCGTCTCGCGGCGCCAGAGCGAAGCGAAGTCGCGTTCGGTCACGTCGGTCGCGACCACCACGTCGGAGAGCACGACCGCGAGGCCCAGGTCGCGCACGCGTTCGGCGAGGCGGTAGTCGTCGGCAAGACAGTCGCGCAGCGCGTGAAAGCCGCCGCTCGCCGCGAGCGTGTCGCGTGTGAGCGCGAGCGTCGCGCCGAAGCCGAAACTGCGCGAACCCGCCGCGTGCGCAATGTGGACCGAGGGCACGAACCATTCGTCGATGAAGAGCGCGCCGATCCGCGCCCAGAAGCCGCCGACGCGCCGCGCCCGATAGAGGCACGTGACGATGCCGACCTCGCGCTCGAAAAGCGGCGCGGTGACGCGCGTGAGATAGTCGGGCTCGACGGCGATGTCGCTGTCGGCGATGACGAGCAGGTTGTGCCGCGCGTGTGCCGCAAGGTTGATGAGGTTGCCGACCTTGCGGTTGCTGCCGTGATGCGAGCCATCGACCACGAGCTGGATGTCGAGATGCGGATAGGCGCTTCGCAGGCGCGCGACGACCGCCACGGCCGGATCGCTCGCCGACGCCACGCCAAACAGCAGTTGATACGACGGATGGGTCTGCACGCAGAAGGTCTCGAGGTTTTGCACGAGGCGCGGTTCGGCGCCGCACAGCGGCTTGAGCACGCTGATCGCTGCGGTCCTCGACAGGCGAAGCGCTTCACGGGTCCCGCCGACGGTTTCGCGCACGGCGGGACGCACGAGCGACGCTACGGCCACGTAGCAGGTCGCGATGCAGCACAGGCCGATGAGCACCCATTCCGCGAAGGGCAGCGACGGCGCCATCATGAAGCTTTCCGCCTCGCCGGATCCGCATTCTTCTGCTTACGACTGACTGCGAGCGTTGCTGTCGGCATGCTGTCGATCACGGCGGCTCCCCTTGCATTGCGGTTTGGTCGGACTTCGTGACAGCGCTGCATTGCCACGGTCGCGAGGCCGCGGCACATGGCGCGGATTTCGCAAAGTCGAAAGGCTGCCTCGCCCATGCTTAAGGAACACTTAAGCGCACAACCGCAATGCACTCCGGGCAACGCCGTGTGCAGACAAAAAAAAGCCCGGCTTTCGCCGGGCTGAAGAGAACGGTCACGATTCCGAGGCCGTGGCCGTCCGCGTGGGGGTGTCGCTTCGAAGCGCGTCGTCGAAGACAAAGCGCCTCCGCGGAATCTACTCTGACCGGCCAGACTTAGATCAGACTTAGATCAGACTTAGGCCACACTCCGATTGAACCGCCGTGAGGGAAAGCCCCTATCCCTTGGCGGCCGCCTTACTTTGCGCCGCACTCCGGTTCAGTTCGATGTGCAGTTGCACAAGCCAGTCCTGGCTGCACGTCGAGGCGATGACAGGCTCGTGACTCGCGAGTTGACGCGACGATTCGGCAGCATCGAACGCACGGCGCGCCCGGCGCCTGACGAGCATCGCGATTACCGCCGCGCCGCCCAGCGCGGCAATCCGCGCGGCAGGCAGGCTCATGTAGTCTGACCGGCCGAGGAGCGCGGCCACGATCAGGCACACGGCATCCGACAGCGCCACCGCGAGCGCGAACAGCACCAGGTTCGCGCGGATCGCGACGGAAGTGAGCACTTGCATGGTTCTCTCCTGAACGGCGCATGACGCACGGTTAGCGCCATGGTGCGGGTGCGTACCTTAGGAGACCCTTAAGCGCACGATGGCAAGACCGCAGCGTTATGTATTGGGGCGCATCAGCAGCCGGAGGAGCACAGGCAGCACGAGCAGCACGAGCGGCAACTGCACGATCAGACCCGAGATGATCGCGATGGCAAGCGGCTGCTGCATCGCGGAGCCCTGGCCGAGCGCGAACGCGAGGGGCAACAGCGCGAGAATCGCGGCGATGGTCGTCATGGCGATGGGGCGCAGGCGGTTGCGTCCCGCCTCGATCAGCGCGCGCTCGAATGGAACGCCCTCCTCGCGCGTCAAGCCATTCAGTTCTGACACATAGAAGATCGCCACTTCAGTCACGATGCCGATGATCATCGTCATGCCCATCATCGCGGAGATGTTCAGTTCGATGCCCGTCAGCCACAGGCCGATGAACACCGCGCCGGTCGCGAAGAGCGGCATGGCGAGCACGGCGAGCGCGAAGCGAAAGCGTTCGTAAAGGAAGAGCAGCAGGCCGAAAACGAGCGCGACCGCCGCGCCGAACACGCTCATCAGCCCTTTGAAAGCGATCTGCTGCTGTTGATAGAGACCGCCGAGCTCGTAGTACACGCCGTTCGGCAGGAGGCCTGCGGTGCCGAGCGCCTTCTGCACATCGGAGATGGTCGAGCCGAGATCGCGTCCGTCGATGCGTGCCGTCACCGCCACCATGCGCTTGAGATTGTCGCGGGCGATCTCCGACTGGCCGCTCACCGCGACGCGCTCGGCGACGCGCTTGAGCGCGAACAGATGCCCGTCCGGCGCGCGAATCTGCAACTCGCCGAGTTGCGTGTCGGTCAATTTCATTGCGCCCGCGACGCGTACCCGCACGCCGACCGTCTTCGGCCCGGTCTGGAACTGCGCCGCCACACTGCCCTCGATCATGTCCGACACCGCTTGCGCGATCGCCTGCGGGTCCATGCCTTCGGCGGCCGCCGCGTCCGGGCGGATGTGCAGTTCGAGCGCGTCGCCGGCCGGATTGATGCCGTCGTTCACGTCGACCACGCCCTGAATCCTGCCGATGGCGGCGGCCACCTTGCGCGCAGTGGCATCGAGCGTCGTCTGGTCGTCGGAATAGATCTTGATCTGGACCGGTTGCGGCACGGCGGTCAGGTCGCCGATCAGGTCCTCCATCAGTTGCGCGAGTTCCACGCTGACTCCGGGCACCTGCGTTTCGACCTTCGAGCGGATTTCCTCCATCACGGTTTCGATCGGCTCGCGATTGCCCGATTTGAGCCGCACGAAGAAGTCGCCCTTGTTCGGCTCGTTGAGGTCGCCGCCGAGCCCCGCGCCCGTGCGGCGCGAATACGTCGCAACGTTCGGGTTCGCGCTCACGATCGTCTCGATCTGTTTCATGAGCCGGTCCGTCTCGCTGACGGACGTGCCCGGCTCCGTGTGATAGTCGAGCACGAAGCCGCCTTCGTCCATCGTCGGCATGAAGCCGCTGCCCACGCGCATGAACGCGATCGCCGCGACCACCGCGAGCGGCACGAGCCCGACCAGCACGAGCCACGGCCGCGCGCTCACGCGCTCGACGAGCGACCCGTAGCGCGTGTTCATCCATGCGGCGAGGCGCGTCTCGCGATGCTCCTCCGCATCGCGCGGCTTGAGCCAGCGGTCGCACAGGATCGGGACCGCGAGCCAGGTCACGAGGAACGAGATGAAGAGCGCGCTTGCCATCGTCACGGAGAGCGCCTTGAAGAACGCGCCTGTCACGCCCGAAAGAAACGCGAGCGGCACGAAGATGATGAGCGTCGCCGCCGACGACCCCGCAAGTGGCCGCGTGAACTCCAGTGCCGCCGACATCACGCGTCCGTGAAACGCTTTCGCGCCGCCTTCGCGCATGCGCCGCACGATATGCTCGATCATCACGATGGCATCGTCGATCACGAGGCCGACCGCCGCCGCCATGCCGCCGAGGGTCATGATGTTGAAGCCCATGCCGAAGACATCGAGCAGGAGGATCGTCGCGGCCATCACCACCGGCACGAGTGCGACCGCGATTGCCGTGATCTTCCAGTTGCGCAGGAACGCGAAGAGCGTGAAGGCCGCGAGCACGACGCCGATCATGATCGCGTCGCGCACGCTCGTCGCCGACGCGATCACGAGTTCGCTCTGGTCGTACCAATTGGAGAGATGCACGACCGCCGGTATCTGATGCTGGAAGTCGGTGAGCTTCGCGCGGATCGCCTTCGCCATCGCGACGCTGTTCGCACCCGGCTGTTGATAGATGTTCACGAGCACAGCGTCCTGGCCGTCGGCGGTCACGCGCATCCATTGCGGCACGACGCCTTTTTGCACCGTCGCGATGTCGGCGAGCCGTACCTGCGTCGTGCCGTTCGCCTGCACGACCACGTTCTTCAGTTCGTCGATGCGCGTGATCGTCGTGTTCGCGATCACGAGATAGAGCTTGTAGTGATCCTCGATGCGGCCCGTTGCCATCAGCACATTGCTCGCGCCGATCGCCTTCGAAACATCGGCGAGCGAGAGCTTGTAGGCCGCGAGCCGCGCGGGATCGATGGCGACTTGGAACTCGTCCTCGGCGCCGCCCGTCACGTCCACGCGTGCAACCCCTTCGACCGATGACAAGAGCGGCCGCATCTGGAATTGCGCGAGGTCATGCAGCGCGGAAAGCGTTTGCTGTTTCGACGTGAGGCTATAGGCAAGCACCGGGAACACGGTCGGGTCCATGCGACGAACCTGCATCGACGCGCCCTGCGGCAGCGTGCCGAGTATCTCGCCGATGGCCGACTGCGCCTGCAGCGTGGCCTGCGCCATGTCGGTGCCCCAGTCGAAGTTGATCGAGATCTCGGCGGCGCCGCGGCTTGTTTTCGATTCGACATCGCGTACGTTCGGCACGCGCCGCAGCGCTTCCTCGACCGGCATCGTCACGAGCGTCGTCATCTGCTCGGCGGGACGGTCGCCGGCATCTAGCGAGACCACCGCGCGCGGAAACGCGACGTTCGGAAAGAGCGAAATCGGCAGGCGGAACGCGGTGAGCGCGCCCGCGATGGCCGACAGCGCGATCACGAACAGCAGCGAGCGCCGGTGCGCCTGCATCCATTGACCAAAATTCATTTGGCGGCGCCCCCTGCGGGCTGCACCGTCATGCCGTCCTTCAACTCGTAGTTGCCGGTGACGACGAGCGGCTGCGATGCGTCGAGCGGGCCTTCCACACCGTAGCGCGCGCCGTCCTCGGTCTTCGTCGTCACGTTCACGCGGCGAGCCTTCTTCGCAGGCGTGACCTGGAACACGTAAGTGCTCTTGTCGTCCTTCAGCACGGCCGCGCGCGGCACGATCCAGTGCGTGCTACTCGAGGTCGCGATGTCGGCGGCGACGCGCGTGCCGGGAATGAACGCGGTCGAACCGAGCGGCACGTTCGCCCCGACATCGACGAGTTGCGTCTGCGGATCGATCGATGCGCCGACCAGCACGACGCGGCCCTGGACCGCCTCGTTCGCGAGCGCCGTCGAGAGGCCGTGCAGCGTGACGGTGTCGCCCGGCTGGATCGCGGCGGCATCGGCGGGTTCGATGCCGAGCGTCACGTTGCCGCGCTTGTCGCTACCGGTGCCAGAAGCGACGAGCTGCAGGATCGGCGCGCCGGCCTGCACCTGATCGCCGGTGTTCGCCTGCACCTGCAACACGACGCCGTCGGCCGGTGCCGCAATCGTCTTGCTGCCGTTCGTGACGCCGGTCTTCTCCTGTGCCGCGAAGGCCTGATGCGCATCGAGCGCGGCCTTCTTCGCGGCCGCGCGTTGCGATGCTGTGGCGAGGCCCTTGTCGTAGAGCGATTGCGTGCGGGCCAGCTCGCCGTCGGCGAGCGTGGCCGCGCTTTTCGCCTGCGTGGCGGCGAGCGCCGCGGCGGGATCGGCCTCGACGATGAAGAGCGGCGCTCCTCGCATGACCGTCTGCCCGGCCTGCACGCGCATCTGCACGATGCGCGCGACGTAGGGCAGGTTGATCGTGGTGAGATTCGCCGCCGACGCCGCGACGACGCCATAGGCGCGCACGGGCTGGGCGATCGCATCGCGATGGACGGCGGCGGTCGTCACGGCGACGGTCGCATCGTCGGCCCGGGCGCTCGGCATCGCGAGCACCATGAGGGAGATGACGAGCGAGAGGCGGTTATTTCGCATGGGCATCGATGAAGGTCTGGTCGGAGAGGAAGGCATCGGGGATTGCGCCGCCGAGAATCGCCTGCAAGCCCACGCGCTGTTCAGCGAGCGACTCGGCGAGCGTCGCGATGTCGACGCGGCGCGTGAGCGCGGCCGCCTGCGCGTCCGTGTAGGCACCGAGCGCGAGGTCGTGCTGGCCGTAGGCTTCGCGTGCGTGAAGCGCGGCCTGTTCCGCCTCGGGCAGCGCAGATTCGGTCTGAGCGAGCTGGCGCGCGAGGATCGCGGCGTCCGCGCGCAGGTGTGCGACGTCGGCGTACGCCTGGTTGAGCCGTGTCTGGTATTCGTCGCGCATGCGCGCGCGCGTCGCCGATTCGATCGCGACGTTGCCGCGATTGCGGTTGAAGATCGGCAGACTCAGGCTGATCTGGAAGCCCGTGGTGTAGATGTTCGACGTGTCGCGCGCGCGGTTGAAGCCGACCGTGAGGCTCGGAAACTGGCTCATGATCGCCGCGCGATACTTCTGCTCCTGCGCCTCGTAGCCCGCCTGCAGCGCGAGCAGGTCCGGGCGGCGCTTCGGCAAAGAGGCGAGCGCGGCTTCGACTGGCGCGTCGTCGGGCGCCGAAGCTTCGCCGTCGATGCCGCCCACGAGTTTCAGCGTCATCTCCGGCGCGACGCCGAGGAGCGCGTTGAGATCGTGATGCGTCTGCTCGGCGGCGCGCTCGGCATCGGTGTATTGCTTGCGCGCGTCGCTATATGCGGTGAGCGCTGCGCTAAGCGAGTCTTCGGTCAGGTTGCCATCGCGCTGCGCTTCGGCCATGCGTTCATAGCGCGTGCGCGAAAGGTCGCGCCGCTGTTGCACGAGCGGCAGCGTGGTCTCCTGAAGCCTCGCCTTCAGGAACAGCTGCTTCGCCTGCGCGATGACCTGCCACTCCTGCCAGAGCAGGCCGAGGTCGGTCTTCACGACCGTCGCATCGGCCGATGCCTGGTTCGCTCCGCGCGTGACGATCGCCATCACGTCCATGCTCAAGCCATAATTGAACGCGCGGGTCGTGCCTTCGGCGCCGGGATAGTCGCTCGATATCGCGACTTGCGGATCGGGCAGGAGGCCCGCCGAGAACGCCTGCGCACGCGCGATGCCAAGATCGCCGCGTGCGAGCTTCAGGTCGGGATCGTTGGCGACGGCGAGCATCGCGACTTCCTCAATGTCGAGTCCATCCGACGGATCGAAGCGATGCGCGGCAAGCTCGGGCAGCGGCATTGTCGCGGGATCGATGCGGATGCGTTCGAGCGATTCGAGCGACGTGGACGTGTCGCGCGGCGAAAGCGGCTCGCGCCGGTACCATGTGCAACTCGCGAGCATCGAAAGGCACGCGGCCATGACGGCGAAAAAACGCAGGCGCTCAAGCTTTGGGCGAGGGTGCAAGCAGGGCTCCGTGGAGATAATCGATTACATGCATGCGGCAAACGGATGGCACGCACGTCGAGGAGCGACCGATTCTATGGAGCACGAGCTTAAGGAACGCTTAAGTAAGGCTTAAGCTTGCGGGCAGGACAATCGGCGTTCTTACAGGGCCGCAGCGGCCAAAAAATGCGGAGAAAACCATGCGTCTTTTACTGGTGGAGGACGACGACATGATCGCGGAGACCGTGCTCGAATCGCTCAGGCGCACGGGCTATGCGGTCGACTGGGCGCAGGATGGCCGCGCGGCGGAGCTTTCGCTCAGCAATGGCGTCTACGATCTGGTGCTGCTCGATCTGGGGCTGCCGAAGCGCGACGGCATCGACGTGCTGAACGCGTACCGGCGTGCGGGCGGCGATGCGCCCGTGATGATCCTGACCGCGCGCGATGCCGTCGACGACCGCATCCGCGGCCTCGATGCCGGCGCCGACGACTACCTGATGAAGCCCTTCGACCTCGACGAACTCGCGGCCCGCGTGCGCGCGCTGCTCAGGCGCCGCACGGGCCAGAAGCATCCGGTCTACACGCACGGCGAACTGACGCTCGATCCCGCCGCGCACGAGGCGATGAAGGACGGCGTCGCGCTCAATCTCGTGCCGCGCGAGTTCGCCCTGCTGCAGGCGCTCATCGAAGAGCCGACCCGCGTGTTCAGGCGCGCGGAGCTGGAAGAGAAGCTGTACGGCTGGGGCGAGGAAGTGGGCAGCAACACCATCGAGGTCCACGTGCACAGCCTGCGGCGCAAGATCGGCGCGGAGCAGGTGGTGACCGTGCGCGGCGTCGGATACCGGCTGAAGAGGCCCGGATGACGTCGATCCGCCGCTGGCTGCTGGGTTGGCTTATCTTCGGTCTTGCGGCCGCGTGCCTCGTCGCGGGCTACGGCATCTTTCACACGGCACGCGCGGAAGCGAGCGAACTCTTCGACTACGAACTGCGCACCGTCGCGGTCTCGCTGCCAACCAACATCACGTCTGCAGAGAGCACCGAGCATCCGAGCCACGACTTCAAGGGCATCGCCGACGATCGTCTCGTCATCGACATCTGGGACAAGACCGGCCGGCTCGTCTATCACCCGCTCAAGGAGCCGGCGCTGCCGCGCATCGGCGAGGGCTTTCGCTCGGTCGACCGCGAGGGTTATCGCTGGCGCGTGTTCGGAATCGAGCAACGCGACCGCTTCGTGCAGGTCGCGCAGCCCTACTTCGTGCGCGACGAACTCGCGCTGAAACTCGCTTTGCGCACGCTCTGGCCGCTCGTCGTGCTCGTGCCGGTCACCATCGGGCTCGTGCTCTTTGTCGTCGCGCGCGGGCTTGCGCCGATCGGCTGGCTGTCGCGCGCGCTCGAAAGCCGGGCACTCGAATCGCTCGAACCGGTGCGGCTGGAACAGCCCGTGCCGACTGAGATCCGCCCGCTCGTCGAGGCGCTGAACGAACTGTTGTTGCGCCTTGCGGGCGCTTCGCAGGCGCAGCGCACCTTCGTCGCCGATGCCGCGCACGAACTGCGCACGCCGCTCACGGCGCTCAAGCTGCAGATGCAGGCCGCCGTGCGCGACGGCTCGCTTGCGGGCAGCGGCGACACGCTCGCGCGCATCGAAGGGCGCCTGAACCGCATCATTCATCTCGCGCAGCAATTGCTGACGATGGCGCGCGAGGACGCCGAGCGCGAGACGTCGATGAAGCCCGTGAGCCTGCGGCGTCTGTGCGAACTCTGCGTCGGCGATTTCTCGATGCTGGCAGAAACGAAGGCGATCGATCTCGGCCTCGAACTGGAACATGCGACCGGTCCCGCCGACAACTACATGGTGATCGGCGATGCGCATGCGCTCGCGGTGCTGCTCAACAATCTGCTCGACAACGCGATCCGCCACACGCCGCGCGGCGGGCGCGTCGACGTGACGTTGCGGCGCGAGGAGAGCGGCGTCGCGCTTGCGGTGCTCGACGACGGCCCCGGCATTCCCGAGGAGGAGATCGGGCGCGTCTGCGACCGCTTTTATCGCGGCGCGAGCGCGCAGGGACAGGGCAGCGGGCTCGGCCTTGCGATCGCATCGCGGATCGCGCGGCGGCATCGCGCCGCGTTTTCGGTGGCCAACCGCAGCGGCGCGCGCGGACTCGCGGTGTGGACGCACGGCTTGCGCAGCGCGCCGGCGGCCGCTTCATGAGGCTTCCTCGGATGGAAAGTCGTGCATCGATGGTCTAATGTCGATGCATGACCGCCCGCATCGGCATTCGTTCGACGAAAGCGCAGCCTCAGGCGCGCGCGGGCCACATGGGGCGTCCACGCACCCGGAGGAACCGGCATCATGAAGCAGACTTATACGAGCCCCGAGCAATTGCTGCGCTACAAGACGCTTCGTGAACTGCTGGCGGGAAAGCCGCCGGGCGCCTACTCGGTGGCACCGGACGCGTCCGTGCTGTCTGCCTTGCAGACGATGGCGGAGAAGGATGTCGGCGCGCTCGTCGTGCTGGACGGGCGGCGGCTCGTCGGCGTGTTCTCCGAGCGCGACTATGCGCGAAAGATCGTGCTGACCGGCAAGACGTCGAAAGAGACGCCGGTCGCCGACGTGATGTCCGGCGAGGTCCATTTCGTGAGCCCCGAGCACACGGTTCCGCAATGCATGGAACTGATGACCGGCAAGCGCATCCGGCATCTGCCGGTGGTCGCGGACGGCGACGTGATCGGCATGCTTTCCATCGGCGATCTGCTGAAGGAAATGCTCGCGCATCACGAGCAATTGCTCAGGCGCATGGCGATCGAGCAGACCATTCTGCTCACCGCGGACCCCAGCAGCTACTGAACGGCGGGCGCGCAGTGGCTTGCACGCCACGCGTTGCCATTGCCGTGGCCGGAATGCAAGCGGAAAAAACGCAGCGTCGCGGCGACCATGCTTCGCGCGGCCGGGGTAAAGTGATGGCCGCGGCGCCGCGTTCGTGACGCGGCCCCGCGACGCCCGGCGAGCGGCACGAGTGTTGCTCGAATGCATCATCCCTACGCGAATCGCTCGCGGCCCACGCGAGAACCCAGGAGACAGTCATGGCTGAGCAAACGAATCCCTTTGGCGATCTGACCAAGATGCTCGAACAGTTCAAGGTGCCGGGCGTCGACATGTCCGCGCTGATGGAGTCGCGCAAGAAAGACATCGAGGCGATCGTCGAGGCGAACAAGTCCGCTTATGACTCGATGCAGGCGGTGGCACGCAAGCAGACCGAGATGCTGACCCGCGCAATGCAGGACATTCAGGCCGCCGCGACCGCCGGCACCGATCCGGGCAAACAGACCGAAGTGGCGCGCAACGCGTGTGTCAAGGCGCTTGAAGACATCAAGGACCTGGCCGAGATCGCGCGCAAGTCGCAGACCGAAGCGATGACGAGCATCACGCAGCGCGCCAACGAGCACATGGAAGAAATCAAGAAGATGCTGCAGCGCAAATAGGGCGTGCCCAACGCCGGTTTCGCGCTGAATGCGAGCCGGCGCAGGTGGCGAAGCGCGTCGCGCGATGCGACGCGCAGGAGGCCTTTTTGACTGCAATCCCCAAGGAGAAAGCATGACCGCGCCGTTCAACATGCCGGACGAGTTCGTCCGGGGTTTCTTCAAATCGGGGCAGACGCTGTTGCAAGCCTACACGGGCGCAGCCGAAAAACCCGGCGACGCGCCTGCGGCCGCCCCGAAGATGCCGGCGCTCGCGCTTGCGCAGGCGCAGGCGCATTACTGGCAGCAGCAGATGGCGCTCTACATGGGCATGATGGCGAGCGCCACCGGGCAGGCCGCCGAGCCCGCCGTGCAGCCCGAGCGCGGCGATCGCCGCTTTTCCGCCGACATGTGGCGCGAGAACCCGTGGTACAGCCTGCTCAAGCAGACCTATCTGCTCAATTCGAAGCTCATCAACGACATGGTCGAGGCGGCGGGCGTCGGCGCGAAGGAGAAGCACAAGCTGCGCTTCTATGCGCGCCAGTTCATCGATGCCATGAGCCCCGCCAACTTCGCGGCCACCAATCCCGAGGCAATGAAGACCGCCGTCGAAACGCATGGCGAAAGCATGCGCGCCGGCTTCGCGAACCTGCTCGAGGACCTGAAGCGCGGACGCATTTCCATCACCGACGAAAAGGCCTTCGAAGTGGGCCGCAATGTGGCGGTGTCGAAAGGGTCGGTGGTCTTCGAAAACGATCTGTTCCAGCTGATCCAGTACTCGCCGCTCACGGACAAGGTCGCCGAGCGGCCGCTCGTGATCGTGCCGCCGTGCATCAACAAGTTCTATATCCTCGACCTGCAGCCGGAGAACTCGTTCGTGCGCTTCGCGTGCGAACAGGGCAATACCGTGTTCCTCGTCTCGTGGCGCAATCCAGATGCGAGCCTCGGCCACATCACGTGGGACGACTACGTCGAGCAGGGCGCGATCAAGGCACTCGAAGTGGGCCGCACGATCAGCGGCGCCGACAAGGTGAACGCAGTGGGCTGGTGTGTCGGCGGGACGATTCTGTCGTCGGCGCTCGCGGTGCAGCGTGCGCGCGGCGACGACACGGTGGCGAGCCTGACGCTCCTCACTACCATGCTCGATTTCAGCGATCCGGGCGATCTCGGCGTGTTCATCGACGAGCAGGGGGTTTCGCAGCGCGAGCAGTCCATCGGGAAGGGCGGCATCTACGCGGGCAGCGAACTCGGCTTCGTGTTCCAGACCCTGCGCGCCAACGACCTGATCTGGCCGTATGTCGTGAACAATTATCTGAAGGGCGGCGCGCCGCAGGCGTTCGACCTGCTCTACTGGAACGCCGACGGCACCAACCTGCCCGGCCCGATGTACGCCTGGTATCTGCGCAACATGTATCTCGAGAACAACCTGTGCAAGGCCGGACGGCTCACGATGTGCGGCACGTCGGTGGATCTCGCGCGCATCGACATGCCGAGCTACATCTTCGGCACACAGGAAGATCACATCGTGCCGTGGAAGGGCGCCTATCGTTCGACGCAACTCGTCGGCGGCGACACGCAGTTCGTGCTCGGCGCGAGCGGGCATATCGCGGGCGTGATCAATCCGGCATCGAAGAACAAGCGCTCCTACTGGACCGACGGCAAGCTCGACGCCGATCCCGAAGCGTGGCTCGCGTCGGCAACGTCGCAGCCGGGCAGCTGGTGGACGCACTGGAGCAACTGGCTGCAGTCGCATGCGGGCGATCAGGTTGCCGCGCCGAAGAAGCTCGGCAACGCGAAGTTCAAGCCGATCGAGCCGGCACCGGGACGCTACGTGGCGAAGCATCCGCCGGAGGTGATGGGCGCGTGAGCATGGCTATTTACGAAGAAGACAAGATCGATTGCCACAACCATATCTTCGATCCGGCGCGCTTCGCTTATCGCGATGACACGGTCTACCAGCCTTCGGGGCAGGAGATCGGCACGGCCAGCCAGTTCCTGCGCGTGATGGACGCTCACGGCGTGCGTCACGCGCTGCTCGTCGGTCCGACGAGCGGCTATCGCACGGACAACCGCTGCATGCTCGATGCAATCAAGCAGGGTGCGGGCCGGTTCAAGGGCATTGCGGTGGTCGATAACGATATCGGCCGAGCCGATCTGGAAGGGCTGAAGGCGGCGGGTGTGGTCGGCGTCGCGTTCAATCCGGCAATGGAAGGCGCTTCGGTTTTCAACGATGCCGACGCGCTGCTCGACCAGCTCGCCGAGCTCGATATGTTCGCGCAGATCCAGGTCGTCGGCGATCAGCTGGTGGAGTTGCTGCCGATGATCGAACGCACGCGGATGCGGGTTTTGATCGACCATTGCGGGCGGCCGGAAGTCGAGCAGGGCTTGAACCAGCCGGGGTTTCAGGCGCTGCTGCGGCTCGCGGATGGCGGGCGTGTGACCGTCAAGCTTTCGGGATGGCAGAAGTTCTCGAAGCAGGATCATCCATACGAGGACGCGCAGGCTTATGTGAGGGAACTGCTGCGCGCGTTCGGCCCGGATGCGTGCGTGTGGGGATCGGACTGGCCGTTTCTGCGCGCGACGTCGCGGCTGGATTACGGACCGTTGCTCGAACTGTTCGCGCAGATCGTTCCCGATGCAGGGGAGCGGCGGCGTGTGTTGTGGGACACGCCGCGGAGGTTGTTCGGGTTGGGTGAGTGGAAGACCGGCCTCGCGTCTTAGCGCCCGGCCGCCGCCTGCACCACCCCCCGACGCTGCGACATCCCCCAAGCAACCGTCATCCCGATCCCAAGCGTGGCGAGACACACCATCGGCACGACCATCGGCGCGCCTGCATTGCCCGCGACCTTTCCGACATACGGCATCAGGTTCTGGCTGAAGAACCCGCCGAGATTGCCGATCGAATTGATAGCCGCGACGCTCGCCGCCGCCCGCGCACCGGAAAAGAAGCGCGGCGGCAGCGACCAGAAGCACGGATACAGCAGCGGAATGCACGCCCCGCCGAGCACGAGCGCGGCAAATCGCAGCGGCAGCGTCGGCAACGCCAGGCTCAGCGCGAACCCCACCACGCCGACGCCCGCGACGATCGCCATCGCCTTCAGCACGACGCCCTCGCGCTTGAGCTTTGCGGGCAGCCACAGCAGCAGCAGCGCGCCGAGTCCCCACGGAATCATGTTGAGCAAGCCATTGAGCGACGACGAAACACCGCCGCTCTTGAGCAGCGTCGGCATCCAGTAGGTCACGCCATACAGCGACGTCGACATCAGCATGTACGCGGCGGCGAACATCAGGACACGCGGATCGATCAGCGCCCGCCACGGATGCTCCGACGTCGCCTCGGGTGACGCCTCGCGCAGCAACGCGCTCTTCATCACGCGCTTTTCATCGTCGGAGAGAAAGGGCGCGTCCTCCACCGAGTTCGGCAGAAAGCGCAACGCGACGCCCGCGACCAGGATTGCCGGCACGCCGGTCGCGACGAACACCCATTGCCAGCCCGCGAGGCCGAGATTGCCGTCGAGCGAAAGCAGCAAGCCTCCCGCAAGCGAGCCGAGCATGTTGGCAAGCGCGCTGCCGAGCGTGAAGAAGCCGAGCATGCGCGTGCGATGGCTCTGCGGGAACCACAGCGTCAGATAGAAGATGACGCCCGGATAAAAGCCCGCTTCGGCCACGCCGAGCGCGAAGCGAAAGACGTAGAAGAGGCCCATCGAATGCGTGAAGGCCATTAGGACCGTGATGACGCCCCACGTCAGCATGATGCGCGCGAGCCACAGCCGCGCGCCGAAACGATGCAGCGCGAGCGTGCTCGGCACCTCGAACAGCAGATAGCCGATGAAGAAGAGCGAGGCGCCGAGCCCGTACGACGCCTCGGTCATGCCGAGGTCGTGCACCATCTGCAGCTTGGCGAAACCGACGTTCTGCCGGTCGATGAACGCGATCAGGAACATGACGATCAGCAAGGGCATCAGTCGCCATGCGGTCTTGGTCACGACCTGCTGTTCGCTTGGGGAAATCGTCGGGGTCATGCGGTATCTCCGGTGAAATTCATACATATGTTTGGTTTAATCCGGCGTCCGGACAATCAGTGATTACCCGGCGCAGAGCCTTCTTAGGGTTTGTCTTAGCGTGACTCCGGCCGCCGGTACATGCAAACATATACATGAATTCACAACGCGAGCCGTCATGCAAGCCGACAACCGACTCCCCCGCTACCAGCGTCTGCGCGACGAACTCGTCGCGCAGATCGCTGCTCGCCACTGGCGTCCGGGCGAAGCCATTCCGACCGAACAGGCGCTCGCCAAGAGCTACGACGTCGCCGTCGGCACGGTGCGCAAGGCGGTCGACCTGCTGGTGAACGAAGGCATGCTCGAACGCTTTCAGGGCCGCGGCACCTTCGTGCGGCGCGCGAGCTTCGACAGTTCCCTGTTCCGCTTCTTCCGCTTTCAGACGAGGCAAGGCGAGCGGCGCATCCCCGAAAGCCGGATCCTGCGGCGCGAAGTCACCGAGGCGCCGTCGGCCGTCGCGGCCGCATTGCAGATCGCGCCGAAGGCACGGGTGATCCGCCTGTCGCGGCTGCGCCTGATCGACGACGTGCCGATGCTCGCCGAGGAAATCTGGCTGCCGTTCGAGCGCTTCGCGGCTTTCGCACAGTTGCCGATCGACGGCATCGGCGACCTGCTCTATCCGGTGTACGAGGCGCAGTGCAACCAGGTCATCGCATCGGCGACGGAGACGCTGACCGTCGAGTCGATCGGGCCGCTGCACGCCCGGCTCCTGCGCATCGAGCCGGGCACGCCGACGGTCGTCATCGAGCGCCTTGCGTACGGCTACGATCGCCAGCCGCTGGAGTGGCGGCGCTCGCGCGGTCCGGCGAGCGAATTCATCTATCAGGCCGAGATTCGCTGACCGGCACGAGCGCCGGATGGAAAAACGGCGAGGAGACGACGATGTTCCAGTGGTTCAGGGAAATTTCGGGCAACGAGAAGCGCACCTTCTGGGCGTGCTTCGGCGGCTGGGCGCTCGACTCGCTAGATGTGCAGATGTTCAGCCTCGTGATCCCGGCGATCATCGCGGAATGGTCGATCAGCCGTACGCAGGCGGGGCTGGTCGGCGGGGCGACGCTCGTGGCATCGGCGATCGGCGGATGGGTTGCGGGCATGCTCGCGGACCGCATCGGCCGCGTGAAGACGTTGCAGTGGACCGTCGCGTTCTTTTCCATTTTCACGTTTCTTTGCGCGTTCGCGCAGACCTATCCGGCGTTTCTCGTGCTCAAGAGCCTGCAGGGGTTCGGCTTCGGCGGAGAGTGGGCCGCCGGCGCCGTGCTGATGGCCGAAGCGATTCGCCCCGAGCATCGCGGCAAGGCAATGGGCACGGTGCAGAGCGCGTGGGCGGTGGGCTGGGCGGCGGCCGTGCTGCTCTATGCGCTGATGTTTTCGCTCGTTCCCGCCGATACCGCGTGGCGCGTCATGTTCGGCATCGGGATACTGCCGGCGCTGCTGATCCTCTACGTGCGGCGCGGCGTCGAAGAACCGGTGGCGCGCAAGACGGCGCAGAGCACGGGTACTGGCACGCTCGAAAGCGTCCCGCTCTTCGGTATTTTCTCGCCGCAGGTGCTGCGCATGACGCTCGTCGGCGGATTGCTGGGCGTGGGCGCGCACGGCGGCTATTACGCGCTGATGACGTGGCTGCCGACGTTTCTCAAGACCGAGCGCCATCTCTCCGTGCTCGGCACCGGCGGCTATCTCGCGGTGATCATCGTCGCGTTCTTTTGCGGGTGTCTCGTGAGCGCGCAGCTGCTCGACCGCATCGGCCGGCGCGCGACGATCCTGCTGTTCTCGATCTGCTGCGTCGCGACGGTCGTCGTCTATCTGTTTCTGCCGCTCGGCAATGTCGCGATGCTCGTGCTCGGCTTTCCGCTCGGATTCTTCGCGGCCGGCATTCCGGCGAGCATGGGCGCGCTCTTCTCGGAGCTTTATCCGCGTGGCACGCGCGGCACCGGCGTCGGCTTCTGCTACAACTTCGGGCGCGTGGTCTCGGCGGGCTTTCCGGTGCTGGTCGGCCATATGTCCGCGAACATGTCGCTTGGCGTGGCGATCGGCATCGATGCGGCCATCGCGTATTCGATCGTCGTCGTGGCCGTGCTGATGTTGCCGGAAACGCGCGGCAGGACGCTCGCCGACGATCTGCCGGAACCCGAGATAATCGTGCCGCTGCCGCGCGCGCATCGGCGCTGAGACGGGACCGACCGAGCATGGCGATTCAGCAGGAACACGACGCGGCGATCACCGCCATCGATGCTCACGCGCACGTCTTCGAGCGCGGGCTGCCGCTCGCGGCGCGCCGCCGCTACGCGCCGGATTACGACGCGACGCTCGCTGACTATCTCGTGAAACTCGACGCCCATGGCATCTCGCACGGCGTGCTCGTGCAGCCGAGCTTCCTCGGCACCGACTGCCGCTATCTGCTGGACGCGCTGGCGTGCGCGCCCGGGCGTCTGCGCGGGGTCGCCGTGATCGATCCGACGTGCGAAACCGCGTCGTTGGAGGCGATGGATCGCGCGGGCGTCGTCGGCATCCGGCTGAATCTCCTTGAAGCACCCGACCCGCATTTCGACGATCCGGCATGGCGCGCGACGCTCGCGCATATCGCGCGGCTCGGATGGCACGTCGAATTGCATGTCGAGGCGGCGCGGCTTGCGGGTGTCGTCCGGCCGCTCTTCGATCAGGAGCTGCGAATCGTCGTCGATCATTTCGGGCGGCCCGAGCCGTCGCTTGGCGTCGACGATCCGGGTTTTCGCGACCTGCTGTCGCTCGGGCGCACGGGGCGAGTCTGGGTGAAGGTGTCCGGCGTCTACCGGATCGGCGGGCTCGCGGCGGCGCAGGCTGCAACCGACGCGCTGAAGCAGGAATTCGGGCTGGACCGTCTCGTGTGGGGCAGTGACTGGCCGCACACGCAGTTCGAGCGGGTGGAGCGTTTCGATGACGCGCTGCGCGTCCTGCACACGCTCATTCCCGACGCGCACGAGCGGCACGCCGTCCTGGCGAACACGCCCGCGCAACTGTTCGGGTTCGTCTAGCGTTCTTCAGGCCGCCTTGCCGCCGACGTCCTGCCCGACCCAGATCTGGCTGTCGGGGAACCAGAACGCATCCGGCCTCGGCGGCGCGGCGAGCGTGACGGGCAAATCGGGATTGAATATCTTCGACCACGCCGACAAATACGACGGCATTTTCACGAGATAACCGCAATTCGAAAGCAGCAAACTGGAAACCAGCGCTTCGCGTCCGATTTCCAGTCCCGGATAACCGCTGAAATGAATCGGCATACCGCCATTCGAAAGCAGTTTCGCAGGCGCCACTTTAATGGGACGGCTGAAGGGCCATGCGCAAAAGAAATCGATAAATGGCTGCTCGTCGCTTGAAACGAATATGTTCGTCAATTGCGGATTGAGCGCGAGCGTCTGTTCGACGAGCCGACAGAAATCGCCCCACGGCACTGTCATCGCTTCGATCTTTTTATCGGTGCCTCTGAAATGCACGCCCAAAGTCGATTTGCCGATTTCGAGTCTTTTACATATCGATTCGACTTCGTCGCGAACAGAAGCCGCCGGCCGGTAATACGAACGGAAAAGCTCGCTCGCGCTTTGCAAACGAAGTCCGGCTTCATAGCGCTGCCGAAAACCCAGTTGAACCAGATCGCGCACGGTCGAAGTCCGCACCTTGCGCGAGGAGGGCGCACCGGCCGATGGCCGCACGGTTTCGAACAGCGCCGAGAACCAGTCGATTTTGCCTTCCGGATCGCCGTAAAGGCCGCCGCGTGCCGAAATGCGCGGCGTCAGCCGCTTTTCTTCGCAATGCATGAGAATGAACAGGACCATCTGCATCACGGAAAAGAAACCGGAATTTTCCCTGATCTCGATGGAGAACACGCTGCGGTTCAATCGCTGCCGCGCATGCAGCGAAAACCGGATTGGCGTGGCGACAGAATGCTTGAACCCTTCACTGCGCCGGAATTGTCTTACCCGATCGACCACCCTTCGCAACATCGCGTGACTCCCAATCAATTAGGCTTGTTGGAATTTGCGTACGGCGTGCGATACCAGGACTGTCCGGCAAGAATAGCAACGGGTCATCGCTTGCGGAGTAAATCCAACATGCAATTTCGTGGGGTAGCAAACGCAGTCCGGTAAGAATTCCTTTATCGAAATCGGGTCGTCCTTTAGCAAACGTTGGCGTCGCCACTGACGATGTCATTAATATCCGGGTAATTGGAGTTAACCCCGAAACGACGCGGCGAACGCGTGTATCGTGCATATTCCGCGAACGCCGCAATTCCTCATGGCCGATCTATCTATATACGGCGGGCTCTTCGTCGTCGCGCTCGTCGCCGCGACGATCTTCCCGCTCCAGTCCGAAGCGCTGCTCGTCGGCTTGCTGCTGCACGGCGGACATCCGGCGTGGCTGCTGGTCGCGGTGGCGAGCGTCGGCAACATCGCGGGGTCGACGATCAACTGGGTGCTCGGCCGCTCGATCGAGCGGTTCCGCGACCGCCGATGGTTTCCGATCAAGCCGGGCGCGCTGGATCGCGCGGAACGCTGGTATCGTCGATACGGGCGCTGGACGCTGCTGCTTTCGTGGACGCCCGTCATTGGCGACCCGCTCACGATGATCGCGGGCGTGCTGCGCGAGCCGCTGCCGTCGTTCCTCTTCATCGTCGCGATCGCGAAGACGGGGCGGTATATCGCGGTGGCGGCGCTGACCATGATGTAACGTCGCCGCGCTTTGCGCGCGCAGTGTTTGCGTTTTCCATCCTTCGGTGAAAGTCGATCGACGCACGCTGACCCATGAACGCTCGCCCGCCCGACCCGCGCCCTTCGTCGTTCGCGACGCTCACCCTGATCACCCGCGACGCCTTGACGGCGCTCGGCCGCGAACTGGCCGCATGGAAGCCCTCGGCCGAGCGCGCCGGCTTCGCCACGCAGGCGGTGGTTTCGGTCGCCCTCGCGGTGGCGCTCGCGCGGGTGTTCGGCCTGTCCAATAGCTGGTGGGCGGCGATCAGCGGCTTCGCGGTCATGCAGACGACTTCGCCGCGTCCGCCCGGCGCGGGCTGCATCGGATGCTCGGCACGGTGCTCGGCGGGCTGCTCGGCGCACTGGCCGGTCCCGCGCTCGGCGGTCTGCCGTGGCTCTTCGTGCCGGCGATGGGCGCGATGGGGGGCGTCGCCGTGTACCGGGCGCTCGCGTCGGAATTCAGCTACGCGTGGGTGCTCGGCGGCGCCACTGCGCTGATGGTGATCTTCGAGGCGCACACGCTCCACACCTTCGCGGCGACCGCCTCGTTCGCAACGCTGCGCGTAGCGGAAGTCGTCGTCGGGACGCTGGCCTGCGTGGTTGTGTCGGGCGTCTTCCACGCGGGCGAGCGGCAGTACCGGCGATATCGTCCGCTGGGCGCCGTCGAGGCGCTCGCCGCGGCGGGCGCCCCTCCGTCGCCGGAGTCGATTCGCGCCGCGCGCAAGCTGCTCGCATGGCAGGGCGCGGCGTCGATCGCGATCCTGGCGGCGCTGATCTACATCCTGAAGCTGCCCGGTTTCGCGCAGGCGATGGTCACCGCGATGGCTGTCCTGATCCTGCCGGCGGCGTCGCTGGCCGGGCACACGCGAAGGCCCGTCGCCGAAAGGATGGTCCAGCGCTTCGCGGGCTGCCTGCTCGCGGGATTGATCGGCGTGGCGCTCTTGCCGCTCCTGGGCAATCACGCCTGGCTTTCGATGATCGCGCTGTCGGCGGGTGTGTGGTTCGGTTGCCATGTGCAGACCGGGAAGGAAGGCGCGAGCTATGTCGGGCGGCAGTTCACCATCGCGTTCATCATGGTGTTCGTGCAGGACCATCGATGGTCGGCCGATCCGCTCCCGGCGCTCATGCGCCTCTCGGGCATCCTGACGGGCATCGTCGTGCTTACCGCCGTGATTCTCGCCATGAGCCGGCTGCCGCTCGCGCGCGAAAGCAGCGACGCGCTCTGAAGGCGGCTCCCGGGTCGGCACGAAAGACACGGGCGCGTGCGCCCTGGGCAACAAGCGCGGCACTCCGACGAATCAGTGACGCAGTTCGCCCGGCCCTTTCCCTGTCCAGCGCTTGAGCGCCCGCCGGAAGTTCGCCGCATCGCTGAAGCCGAGCAGCATGGCGATATCGTCGGTGCTCATCTTGGTCGTCTTCAGATATTCCGTTGCGAGCGAGCAGCGCACGTCGTCGACGATCGCGACGAATGACGTTCCCTCCGCCTCCAGGCGCCGGCGCAGCGTACGGCTCGTCATCTTCAGGACTTCTGCGACCGCTTCCATGCTCGGGAAGACGCCGGGTTCGCGCATCAGCACCTGATAGACCTCGCCGGACGCGCCGACCGATGTCTTCGCCTGCCCGATCAGCCGGTCGCAGGTTTCCTGGAGAAGCGCCGCCGAGTGCAGATGCGCAAGCTGCGGCTTCTGGTCGAGGATCGCGCTGTCATAGATCAGTTCACATTGCTCGTGGTCGAACTCGCACGGGCAGCCGAGATACTTCGGATAGAGATCGGCGTGAGCGGAGGCCGGGTAGGAAAAGCAGGCCTTCACAGGCGGGCAGCTTCGGCCGGCAACGTCCTGCAGATGCGTGACGTGCTGCGTGAATTGCTGCTCGATCACGAACTCGCGCAATTCGCGCGACGGACTGGAGATGAACGCGTCGGGAAAGGTCCAGACGCCCTTGTCGGGATATTCGGTCCAGGCGATCGTGACCGTGGGTGTCGCCAGCCGGTGGTATTTCACGCCGAGCCTGAAGTAGTCGCGCAGCGACAGGCACGACATCAGCGCGTAGCCGTACATGCCGTAGGCGGACAGGTGCAGGCGCGAGCCCACTTCGAACGGCGTGGCCGGATCGGTGGACAACAGGATGGCGTTCTTGCACACGGCCGCGTACTGACGCACCGAGGTGAGCGCGGACGCGTCGTAGATCTCTTCGGCCTTCACGCCGCTGCCTTTCAGGCTGTCCTCCGGCGCGATGCCCTGCTCGGCAAGCACTTCCACCAGCGCCGCGATCTTGTAGGGCGCATAGATGCGCTCGTTGAGCAGCGGATATTTCGACGACACGGCATCTCTCCCAGAATGTCCCCGGAAGCTACCCATCTGTCCGGAAATGACCTTACCGGCGCCATGCTATCCCACTACCATCGGTATCACAAGGGAGCGGTCCGCACGCGACGCCCTCGATTAGAAAGTACCCGGAGACAGCATTCAGCCATGAGCAATACCAGCCGCAAGGTCATCATTTCCTGCGCCGTGACGGGTTCCGCGCATGTCCCGTCGATGTCGGAATATCTGCCGATCACGCCGGACGACATCCGCTCACAGGCGATCGAAGCGGCCGAGGCCGGCGCCGCGATCCTTCATTTGCATGCGCGCGATCCACGCGACGGCCGGCCGACGCCGAGCCCCGACGTCTACCGGGAGTTCGTGCCGGCGATCGCGAAGGCGACCGACGCCGTCATCAACATCACGACGGGCGGCAGCACACGCATGACGCTCGACGAGCGGCTGGCGTATGCGCGGCTCGCCCGGCCCGAAATGTGTTCGCTCAACATGGGATCGATGAACTTTTCGCTGCATCCGGTGGCGGCGAAGATCGATTCGTGGCGTTTCGACTGGGAAAAGGACTACGTCGAAGGCATGGAGGACATGATCTTCCGCAACACGTTCCGGGACATCAGGAACATCCTCGCGGAGTTTCAGGAGTACGGGACGCGCTTCGAGTTCGAATGCTATGACGTCGGGCATCTGTACAACCTGGCGCATTTCGTCGACCAGGGATTGGTCAAGGCGCCGTTCTTCATCCAGTCCGTGTTCGGGATTCTCGGCGGCCTCGGCCCCGATCCCGAGAATGTGGCGCTCATGCGCTCCACCGCCGACCGCCTTTTCGGTCGCGAGCACTACCACTTCTCGATTCTCGGCGCGGGCCGCCACCAGATGTCGCTCGTGACGATGGGCGCGATTCTGGGCGGCAACGTGCGCGTCGGGCTGGAGGACAGCGTGTACCTCGAAAAGGGCGTGAAGGCGACGACCAACGCGGAGCAGGTCCGCAAGATCCGGCGAATCCTCGAAGAGCTGTCGTTCGAGATCGCGACGCCCGCCGACGCCCGCCAGATCCTCGGCCTGAAGGGCGCCGGCAAGACCGCGCTCTGAATCCTGCCGCTCAGCGCAGGCAAGCCGCATACAAAAGCAGATTCCTTGCAGGAGACATCATGGTTACGCATTCCACCGAACACAGCACGGACGACACGCATCGGATCGCGACACTCAAGGCGATGCAGAAGCTCATTCCGCTGATGTGCGCCATCTATTTCATGTCGTATCTCGACCGGACCAACGTCGCGCTCGCCAAGGCGCAGCTGGCGGCCGATCTGGGCATCAGCGCCGCCGCATACGGGCTCGGCGCGGGCATTTTCTTTCTCGGCTATGCGCTGCTCGAAGTACCGAGCAATCTGGCCGCGCACCGGGTCGGGCCGCGCCGCTGGATCGCGCGCATCGCGGTGACGTGGGGAGCGCTCTCCGCCGCGATGATGTTCGTGAAGGGCGAGTATTCGTTCTACGCGATCCGCGTGCTGCTCGGCATCGCCGAAGCGGGTCTGTTCCCGGCGCTGATGTACATGGTCACGCTCTGGTTCGCGCCGAAGGACCGTCCGGTGGCCGTCGGCTGGATCTATACGGCGCCGGCCGTGGCGCTCGTGATCGGCAACCCGCTGGGCGGCGCGCTGATGCAGCTAGACGGCACCGGCGGGCTGCACGGCTGGCAATGGATGTTCCTGCTCGAAGGCCTGCCGACGATCCTGGTCGGCGTGCTGCTGTACTTCAAGCTGCCCGAGCGGCCGCGCGACGCCCGCTGGCTCTCCGCGACCGAAGCCCGGGCGCTCGAAACGCACGCGGTCATCGACACGCACGGCCACGCCGACCTGTCCTCCGCAAACTGGATCGCGGCACTCAAGCGACCGAGCACCATCCTCATCGGCCTGATCTACTTTTTGAACCAGGTGGCGTTCGTCGGCCTCGTGTTCTTCACGCCGGCCATGATCCAGCAGATGCATGTGAAAGCGCCGCTCGTCGTCGGGCTGCTTTCGAGCAGTGTGGGGATCGGCTTCCTGCTGGGCGTGCTGATCCTTCCGCGCATTCATCGCCGCATGAAGAGCGACTGCCTGTACCTCGGCGTGCTGACTGCGGGGCTGGTCGCGAGCGGCCTTGCGTTCATCGCGTCGACGAGCCCGGTCGTCCAGATCGCGCTCTTCGTGGCAACCGCTTTCTTCGGCGGCGGCGTGCTGCCTTCCTACTGGGCCATTGCGATGAAGCGACTCCAAGGCATCCAGGCGGCGGCGGGGCTCGCCTTCATCAATACGATCGGGCTCATCGGCGGTTTCGTGGGTCCGTATGTCTTCGGCATGGCCGAGACGGCGTCGGGCAGTAGCGCGTCCGGCTTCACCGTGGTGGTCGCGGCGGCGGTGCTGGGCCTCGTGCTCGTGCCGCTACTCGCCAAGGCCATCCGGCTCGAAGAGCGACCGGGCGCGCTGTGCCAGCCCGCGCTCGAACTTGATGCGTGACGAGGCGCGGCAGCCCCGCGCGTGCAGGGATCGAATTCAGAAAAGAATGGAGAGCAGGGAATGAGACTGAAAGGCAAAGTGGCGATCGTGACCGGAGCGGGCCAGGGAATCGGCGCGGCAACGGCGCTGAAGTTCGCCCGCGAAGGTGCGGCGGTCGCGGCATGCGACGTGAATCGCGAGGCGTTGTCGAAGGTGGTCGAAGCATGTCGTGAAGCGGGCGGCGAAGCCGACGCCTTCGGCGTGGATGTCGCGGACCGGAAATCGGTCAACGACATGGTTGCCCGAGTGCTCGCGGGGCATGGACGGATCGACGTGCTGGTGAACAACGCCGGCATCACTCGCGATGCCCGGCTCCAGAAGATGACGCTCGAACAGTTCGACGACGTCATCGACGTGAATCTGCGCGGCGTCTTTCATGCGGCACAGGCCGTCGTCGATACGATGGTGGAGCAGGGAGCAGGCGTCATCCTGAACGCAAGCTCGGTGGTGGGCATCTACGGCAACTACGGCCAGACCAACTACGCGGCGGCCAAGTTCGGTGTGATCGGCTTCACGAAAACGTGGAGCCGCGAACTCGGACCCAAGGGGATTCGCGTGAACGCCGTCGCGCCGGGTTTCATCGACACGCCCATTCTCTCGACGGTGCCCGATGAAGTCATGGCGAAAATGCGCGAGCAGGTTCCGTTGCGCCGTCTCGGCAGGCCCGAGGAAATCGCCAGCATCTACGCGTTTCTTGCAAGCGACGAGGCGAGCTACATCAACGGCGCGGTGATCGAAGCATCGGGAGGAATGTCGCTATGAGCGCACTCAAGCTTCTGAAGCCCGCGCCGGGACTTCGGGTCCTCGTGACGGGTGCCGCAACGGGCATCGGCGCTGCCATCGCGCAGGCCTTCCTCGAAGCGGACGCGGCGGTCTATGTCTGCGACATGGATGCATCCGCCATCGACCGCGCGAAGGCGAGCCATCCGCGTCTCTACGCAGGCGTCGCGGACGTTGCGAACCGCGAGCAGGTGGATGCCGTCATCGACGACGCACGCCGCTCGCTCGGCGGCCTGGACATTCTCGTGAACAACGCGGGCATCGCCGGTCCCACGGGCGCGGTGGAGTCGATCGACCCCGGAGAGTGGGAACGCACGGTCGCGACCAATCTCAACAGCCAGTACTACTTCCTGAGAAAGGCCGTGCCCGTGCTGAAGGAGAGTTCGGACTGCCCGGGCATCATCGCGATGTCGTCCGTGGCCGGCCGCCTCGGCTACGGGTTTCGCACGCCCTATGCCGCGACCAAGTGGGCGATCGTCGGGCTGGTGAAGTCGCTCGCCGTGGAACTCGGGCCGGACAACATCCGCGTGAATGCGATCCTTCCCGGGGTGGTCGAAGGCGAAAGAATGGACCGGGTGATCGCGGCGCGCGCGGAATCGCTCGGCATCACGGCCGACGCCATGCGCGAAGAGTATCTGCGAAAGATCTCCCTCCGGCGCATGGTGACGGTCGAGGACATCGCCGCGATGACGCTGTTCCTGGCATCGCCCGCGGGCCGCAACATCTCGGGCCAGGCGATCAGCGTGGACGGCAACGTCGAGTATCTGTAGCTGCCGCCGTTGCCGCCCGACCGGCTCAGGCCTCTTCGGCCCAGGCCATGTTCTCGCGCGCCATCAGCGCCGACGATGCCGCCGGCCCGAACGTTCCCGCCGTGTAGGTGCGCGGCCGGTCGTTCAGCTCCTTCCAGCCGGCGAGAATCGGCTCGACCCACGCCCACGCGGCTTCGAGTTCGTCGCGTCGCATGAAGTGCGTGAGGCGCCCGCGAATCACGTCGATGAGCAGGCGCTCGTACGCTTCCGCACGACGCTCGGTGAACGCCTGTTGCAAGTCGAGGTTCAGGTTCACCGGCAGCATGTGCATGCCGCTGCCGGGCTCCTTTGCGAGCATCTGGAGCTGGATCGACTCTTCCGGCTGCAACTGGATGATCAGCCGGTTGCCGTAGCTGCGCGGGCCGCTCGGGATGATCGAGAACGGCAGGTCCGCGAAATCGATCACGATCTCCGACTGCCGCTTCTGCAACCGCTTGCCCGTGCGCAGGAAGAACGGCACGTTGGCCCAGCGCCAGTTGTTGATGTGCGCGTGAATGGCGACGAAGGTCTCGGCGCGGCTGTCCTGCGGCACGTTCGCCTCTTCGAGATAACCCTTCACCGGCTCGCCGCCGATCGCGCCCGCGGCGTACTGGCCGCGCACGGTATCGCGGGCGATGTCGGCAACCGACATGGGCCGAAGCGAGCGCAGCACTTTCAGCTTTTCGTCGCGCACGGCATCGGGATTGAGCGACACGGGCGGCTCCATCGCGACGATGCAAAGCAGTTGCAGCAGGTGGTTCTGCACCATGTCGCGCAGCGCGCCCGTCTGGTCGTAGAAGCCCGCGCGGCTGCCGACGCCCACCGTCTCCGACACCGTGATCTGCACGCTCTTGATGTACGGCGCCTGCCAGAGCGGCCCGAAGATCGCGTTGCCGAAGCGCAGCACCATCAGGTTCTGCACGGTCTCCTTGCCGAGATAGTGGTCGATGCGATAGATCTGCGCTTCCTTGAAATGCCGCCCGACCGATGCGTTGATCGCCTGCGCCGAGGCAAGATCGTGACCGAGCGGCTTTTCGAGCACGACGCGCGAATGCTCGTCGACGAGACCCGCGTTCGCGAGGTTGTCGCAGATTGTCGTGAAGAGATCGGGCGCGGTCGCGAGATAGAAGACGCGCAGCGCATTCGGTCGCGAAACCTGCGCGAGCCGCTCGAAGTCGGCGGCGTTGTCGATGTCGATGCGCACGTAGTCGAAGAGCGCGAGAAACTTGTCCCACGCCTGGGCGTCGAGCGCCTTGGCGTCGACGAACGGGCGCGAGTGCTCTTCCATGAACGCGAGGTAGTCGTCGCGCGACCAGTCCTTGCGGCCGATGGCGATGATGCGCGTCTCGGGCGGCAGATTGCAGTGCAGGTGCGCCATGTACAGCGCGGGCAGCAGCTTGCGCGCGGACAGGTCGCCGCCGCCGCCGTAGATGATCATGTCGACGGGACGGTCTGTGGCGGATGGGTTCTGTGTCGTCATGGTGCGTAGGGGTCGCCGGTTGAAGGGGCCCTGAAGGGCCGATTGAAGAGGCAGCAACTAACCTGCATGGGACCAGGGACAGCGCTAACTCTGGTCGACAGGGGTCAGAACGTTCCGAAGATAGCTATGGTGCATGTTTTACGGCTTTTTTGCACGCAACGGCATCTTTCGCCCGCCCGGTGCGGGCCTGCGCCGGACGGTGTCCAAAATGAGGCGGCCGACCATGCGTCCGCTTAATTCAGCGACGGGTGGGCACGCAGCGTATCGATGGCGAGGTCGAGGAACGCGCGGACCTTCTGCGTGGCGTGCCGTCCTTCGCGATGCACGACCTGGATCGGCAGCGCGGGCGGCTCGAAGTCCGCCAGCACGATTTCGAGCGAGCCGTCGCGCAGGTGCTGCGCAATCTGGTACGACAGGAGGCGCGTGATGCCGAAGCCCGCGACGGCGGCCGTGATCGCGGCGTCGTTGGTAGTGGTCGTGAGCCGCGGCTGGAGGCGCACGACCGTTTGCTTGCCGTTTTCGTCGAGACGCCATTCGGGCGTCGTCGAGATGCCGCTCGCGAGGATCGCCGTGTGGCTGGTCAGGTCTTCCGGGCGGCGCGGCGTGCCGTGCTCCTTCAGATAAGCCGGCGACGCGCACAGCACGCGCCGCACGCGGCCCACGCGGATCGCCTGCAGCGTGGAATCGGGCATCTCGCCGATGCGCACCGCGACGTCGATCCCCTCGTCGACCAGATTCACCACGCGGTCGATGAACCACGCGTTGACGTCGGCCTGCGGGTAGCGCGACAGATACTCGATCACCACCGGCATCACGAAGTACTTGCCGAACAGCATCGGCGCGGTGATCGTCAACTGGCCGCGCGGCGTCGAGTGCGTGCCGGTGGCCGAGAGTTCCGCGTCGTCGACTTCGCCGAGGATGCGGCGGCAGTCCTCGAAATAGGCCGTGCCGACCTCGGTCACGCGCACGACGCGCGTCGTGCGCGTGAGGAGCCGCACGCCGAGCCGCTCCTCCAGTTCCGTCACCACGCGGCTCACCACCGAGGGCGAGACGTCGAGCTTGCGCGCGGCGGACGCAAAGCCGCCGGTTTCGACTACCGTCACGAACGTCGCCATCGCCTGGAATCGGTCCATCTCGCTCTCTGTGTGCCCGCGATGACGTGCATTCTCAGACATGAGACGCCGCGGAGCAATGGCGAGGACCGTTATCGCGCCTTTACAGATCGAGAACGAGCGGGCCGGCGTGGGAGGCGGCGGGCACCGCGCAGCAGATGAGCGCCTCGTCGTCGCCGACCTGGAACGACGGCGCGACCGGATACGCGACCTCGCCTTCGACGACGCGCGTCCTGCACGTCCCGCAGCTTCCGCCGCGGCAGCTGAACTCGGGCGCGAGGCCGCGCGCCTCGGCGAGTTCGAGCAGCGTGCCGGCGCCGGGTGTCCAGCGCGCTTCCTTCGACGACTTCACGAACGCCACCGGCACGGGTTCGCTCGCGGGAAGACGGGCGGGCGTCTTCGATGCGCCTTCGTCCAGCTTGCGCACGAGCCCGGACGGCCCGAACGCTTCGGCATGAATGCGTCCATCGGCGACGTTCAGGCCGCGCAGGCCGTCATAGATCGACTGCATGAACGCGGTGGGGCCGCACAGGTAGAAGTCGTAGTCGTCGAAGGGCAGGATGCCCTTCAGCATGTCGATGTCGATGCGGCCTTCGATGTCGTAGTCGGCGCCTTCGCGCGCGCCCTCGGTATCGGTCAGCGAGCGGATCACGTGCACCGCGCCGGCCGCGCGTTCGGCGAGGCCGCGGATTTCATCGGCGAACGCGCGCTCCCCGAGCGAACGCGCCGAGTGAAAGAACCACGCCGGCCGCACGCGGCGTTTGCGCTGCCCTTCGTAGACGAGATGACGCAGCATCGCGAGCATCGGCGTCACGCCGACGCCCGCCGCGAGCAACACGGCCGGGCGCGTCTCGCTGGCGTCGATCGTGAAGTTGCCGGCCGGTGCGCGCGCTTCGACCATGCCGCCCGCGTGCAGCGTGTCGTGCAGATGCGCCGACACGAGCCCCTGGCGCTTCACGCTGATGCGGTAGAAGCCGTCCGACGGCGCGACGGAAAGCGTGTACGTGCGGATCACGGGCGGGCCGCCTTCTGCCGGCGTCACGCGGATCGGCAGATGCTGGCCGGCCGCGTGCGCCACGATTCCCGCGCCATCCGCCGGTTCGAGATAGAACGAGCGGATCGCGTCGCTCTCGTCGACCACCTTGGCGACGCGAAACGGCCGCCAGGCGCGGGCGAGCGCCGCCGCCTTCAGGCGCTCGGCGGTCTCGTCCCAGCTCCCGGTCAGAAGCGAATTCGGCGACTGGCCGGTGGCGTCGGCATGCCAGCGCAGCGGCAGCGCGTCCGCACGATAGACGATGCGGCGCGGCGTGAAGCGCCACAGGCGCTCGGCGCCCTGGAACGCGGCGATCTCCGGCGAATCGAGCATGACTTCGGCGTCGCCAGAGAGTTGCAGCAGGTCGCCGGTTTTGAAATCGGCGAAAACCAGGCCCGCCTTGCCGTTCACGAGGATGTTGCCGAGCGTGTTGAAAAACAGGTTGCCGGCGAAATCGGGAATCGTGAGCACGCCGTCGTCCGCTAACCGCACGAACCCCGGCTTGCCGCCGCGATGCGAGACGTCGACCTGCCGTTCGCCGTTCTCGCGGTCCGCGTACGAGGCGACGAAGAATGTGTCCGCCTTCGCGATCATCTGCGCGGCGCGCGCGGACAGCCGGTCGAGCCGCTCGGGCGCGGCTGACGCGCGCACGGCCGGATCGCGGACCAGCTCGAAGTCGCGCAACTGGATGTATTGCGGGCAGTTGCCGTAGCTCTGCTCCACTTCGACGCCGAACGCCGCGCCGCCATTGTGCCGGATCACGCCGTTCAGACGATTGCGCCGCCGCGTCGCGAGGTCGATGCCGAGCAGGCCAATCGCGGCGCCGTCGCTGAAACCGGCATCGGCGGGGTCGTCGGGATCGCGCGCCGCGTGCACGTCCAGTACCGCGGGCGTCGGCGCCTGCAGGAAGCCTGGCTTCCCGGCGATCACGGTCGCCCAGGCGTCGCCCTCGGCATCGACCGCGCCCGCCACGATGAACGGCAGGAGCGGATAAAACTGCCGGTGCTGGTCGAGCAGGTAGTCGCGCACGAAGCGGCGGCCGGGACCGTCCATCCGCTCGACGACACCCACGCTGCGCTGCAGGGCGAGTTCGCCTTCGTGCCACGGTGAGCGGAGACCGGTTTCCAAGGTGCTGGACATGATGATTCGCCTTTCGACGTAAATGAAGCGGCCAGGAGTGCTCAGCCGGCCGCAGTGAGCCCGGCGGGCGTCTCTTGAAACTCCACGAACCCCGGCAACGCTTCGACGCGCGCGAGCCACGCATTCACGTTGCGATAGCCGGAGAGATCGACGTTGCCTTCCGGCGCGCGCGCGATGTAGCTGTAGAGCGCGACATCGGCGATGGTCGGATGGCTTGCCGCGATCCATTCGCGGCCGGCCAGTTCTTCGTCGATCAGCTTGAGCACCGCGTGGGCGCGGGCAATCACTTCCTTCGGATTGAACGGCGCGCCGAACACGGTGATCAGGCGCGCAGCCGCCGGGCCGAACGCGATCTGGCCCGCCGCGACCGACAGCCAGCGCTGCACGGCGGCGGCTTCGGCGGGAGTCGTCGGCAGCCAGTCTTCCTTGGCGTACTTCTTCGCGAGATAGACGAGGATGGCGGCCGAATCGGCGATGACGGTGTCGCCGTCGACGAGTACGGGAATCTGGCCGAAGCGGTTCAGGCGCAGGAACTCGGGCGACTTGTGTTCGCCCGCCGCCAGATCGACGTGAACGACTTCATGCGGCACGCCGAGCAGCGACAGGAACAGGCGGGCACGGTGCGAGTGGCCGGACAGCGGATGGTGATAAAGCTTCATGTGCGACTCTCCTTCGATCGGTGGATGGGCCGGGGTGTTTTCCCGAGTGCTGGATCGAAGTTTGGGGTCGCGACGCGCGTTGTTGAATACGAGCGAAATTCAATTCACCATTCTCGAAACGAGAATGGTGGGCGATGCGGGCGCCGGTACGCCCGCTCCTCAGTACTGCGGCTGCCCGTCTGGCTTGACGTTCACCTTGCTGCCCGCGAGCGGCGATCCATAACCGCCGCCGAGCGCGTTGTTCGGCAGCCCGTTCGCGAGTTGCGCGCGCGGGTCGGTCGGATTCAGGTTAAGTTCGCCGGCCTGCTGGTTGCCGTGCGAAGGATACTGGCTGCCGAGCGCCGCATCTGGCTGTAGCCTGGGGTTGTTCTCGGGCGCGGACATGTCGGTTTCGGGATTGGGCCGCGCGAGTTGCTGGGCGCTCGCGGTCTGAAGCGACAGGCAGGCAAAGGCGAACATCGACGCGGCGATTTTCGTGCGCACGATAGCGTTCATGACTGAACTCCCTGGAAGTTTCGAGGTTCGTGTCCGGTCCACGCATCGTTGTTGGGCTTGCCGCGGCGTGGTCATTGAGACCAGTCTAGTCCACAGTCCCGGCGAGCGAGGCGATTCGTGCGAGCGCCCCGCCGGCGCGCCGTCATTGCTTGTGTTTCTTGAGCTTGTGTTTGCGCTTGCCGCGCTCGTCGATGATTCTTGTCCGGTGTTTGTCCTTCATCTTCTTCCATTGCTTGCACTCGTCCTTCGTGCGCAGGCAGCCGATGCAGAAGCCGGTCTTCTCGTCGAACTTGCAGATGCTGATGCAGCGCGATTCCACGGCCATGAACGATTCACTCGGTTTGTCGGCTTCGGGACGGTCAATCTCGCACGCCGCGTGCCCGCCCGGCAAACTGATTGTTTCAATGGCGCTCATAGGCGGGGGCGGCCGATCGAGGCATCGCAAGCGCAGGTAAGCCGTTTTCTCCGATGCTAAGATGCCCGCATCATCGCGTGAAAACGCGCGATCAAACGCGGGCCGGGTGCGCTCTGGCACTTCATGACATGCGGCGACCACTTGTATTTTCAACCTTGAGCCGGCTCGAATTCGAGCGTGCAGTGCTTGGCCGTGTCGTGGCCGGCATGCCGCTTTCCGAGGTGCTCGCGCACGTGATCTATCGTGTGGAGGCTCTCTCGGGAGAGCGCATGTATGCGTCGATCCTGCTCGTCGATGCAAGCGGCAAGCATCTCGTTCACGGCGCCGCGCCGAGCCTGCCCGCGAGCTACAACGAAGCGATCGACGGACTCGAATTCGGCCCGATGTCGGGTTCCTGCGGCGCGGCGGCGTACAACGCGGTGCCGGTGATCGTCGACGACATCGAGACCGATCCGCTCTGGGAGCCGTTTCGCGACCTCGCGCTGAACCACGGTCTGCGCGCGTGCTGGTCGGCGCCGACCGTGCCGCCGACGGCCGCGTGCTCGGAACCTTCGCCAACTACTATCCGATTCCGAAGAGCCCGTCGAACGACGATCTCGAAGAGATCGCGTTCGTCGCGAGCGTGACCGCGCTCGCCATCGAGCGCTACAACAGCGACCGCGCGCTGCGCGAAAGCGAGGAGCGTCTGCGCATCGCGCAGCAGGCGGGGCGCGTCGGCACCTTCGAGCTGTTTCCGGAGCGCGGGCGCCTCGCGGTGTCGGAGGAATTCTGCCGGCAGTGGGGCCTGCGGGTGCTCGCCGAGTTCGACATCACAGAGCTGATCGCGCTGATCCATCCGCAGGATCGCGCGCAAGTGCTCACGGGCACGCCCGCGGTGCCGCACCACGCGCTCGACTATCTCGAATACCGCATTCGCCGCCCCGATACGGGCGAGGAGCGCTGGATGGGCCGTCGCGGCGAGGCGATCGACGGCGCGCTTGGCAAGCGCTATCTGGGCGTGTCGTATGACATCACGGAGCACAAGCGCGTCGAGGAGCGGCTGCGCGTCAGCGAGGCGCAACTGCGTCGCCTGAACGATTCGCTCGCGGCCGAAGTGGAGGCGCGCACGCGCGAGCGCGACCGCATCTGGCGCAATTCGCGCGATCTCTTCATCGTCGCGAGCGAGGACGGCGTGCTTGGCGCGGTGAATCCGGCCTGGACCTCGATCTTCGGTTTTACCGAGGACGAACTGATCGGCCGCACGTTCGAGGCGATCGTGCATCCCGAAGACGCCGACGCGACCCGCACGGCGCTCGAAGTGGCAATCGGCGCGGGCTTTGCGCGCTTCGAGAACCGCAACCGGCACAAGGACGGCACGTATCGCTGGGTGTCGTGGGTCGTGACGCGCGAAGGCGGCGCGCTCTACGGCAACGGGCGCGACATCACGCGCGAGAAGGAGACGCAGCGCGCGCTGCGCCAGACCGAGGAAGTGCTCAGGCAGGCGCAAAAGATGGAAGCGCTCGGGCAACTGACGGGCGGCATCGCGCACGACTTCAATAACCTGCTGCAAGGCATCACCGGGCCGCTCGAACTGATTCGCCGCTTCGTGCAGCTTGGCCGTATCGACGAGATCGACCGCTTCATCACCATGGCGATGGGTGCGGCCAACCGCGCGGCTTCGCTCACCCATCGCCTGCTGGCGTTTTCGCGGCGCCAGCCGCTCGATCCCAAGCCGGTCAACGCCGACGAGCTGCTCCACTCGATCGACGACCTGCTGCGCCGGACGATGGGCGAGGCGATCGACGTCAAGGTGATCCGCAACGAGCAGCTCTGGCTCACCCGTTGCGACGCGAACCAGCTCGAAAACGCGCTGCTCAATTTCGCGATCAACGCTCGCGACGCGATGCCCGACGGCGGCAGCCTTTCGCTCGAAACCGCCAACGCGGAACTGGACGCCGAGTTCACCGCACGCCATCCGGACGTGCTGCCGGGGTCCTATGTGGTGGTATCGGTGTCGGACACGGGCGGCGGCATGCCCGACGACGTCCGCGAGCGCGCGTTCGACCCGTTTTTCACGACCAAGCCGCTCGGGCAGGGCACGGGACTCGGGCTCTCGATGGCCTACGGTTTCGCGAGACAGTCGGGCGGCATCGCGACGATCGACAGCGAACCCGGCGCCGGCACGACGGTGCGGCTCTATCTGCCGCGCCATCAGGGCGGCGCCGCGCGTGTGGAAGCGGTGGGCGAGCTGACGGACGCGCATCGCGCGCAGGAGCGGCACGCGATTCTCGTCGTCGAGGACGACGCTTCCGTGCGTGAACTCGTCTGCGAAATCCTGCGCGATCTTGACTACGAAGTGATGGAAGCCATCGACGGACCGACGGGGCTTGCCGTGCTGAATTCGCCGGCGCGCATCGACCTGCTGGTGACCGATGTCGGCCTGCCGGGCCTGAACGGCCGTCAGCTCGCCGATGCCGCGCGCGCCACGCGGCCGTCGCTGAAAGTGCTCTTCATGACCGGCTATGCCGAAGCGGCGGCGCGCGGCAGCGGCTTTCTCGACGCCGGCATGGAACTGATCACGAAGCCGTTCACGCTCGAATCGATCGCGAGCCGCATCCGGCGCATCGTCGCGCCGACGGCGCCGCAGTGATTCCACCGTGATTCCGCAGTGATTCCGCAGTGATTCCGCTGTGAGCGCCGCGCCGGGTGACGCGTGCGTCCCGGATTGCCTCACCGTCGAGCTCCCGCATACACTCACCTTTCCGACCCCGCATGGCGCCGCGATGCGCCGAGCGGCACGCCGCTTGCTTCAACGCTTCTGCCGCGACTTTTCCGCCGCCCTACGAGAACAATTCCATGCCTCCAACGCCCGGCTCGCGCCGCCCGCCCGCCAAGGTCCTGCCGCCCGAGGCGCCGAGCATCCGGGCGCTCACGTCGCTCGTGACCGGCGTCGTCGTGATCTGCGCGCTTTACTTCGGGCGCGCGGTGATGATCCCGATCATTCTCGCCGTGCTGCTGAGCTTCCTGCTCGCGCCGTTCGTCGATATGCTGCGGCGCTTCAAGTTCGGGCAGGTGCCTTCGGTGATTGTCGCGGTGCTGCTGGCGCTTTCGGTGCTGACGGCCGTCGGCGCGCTGATCGGCGCCCAGGTCGCGCAACTCGCCGGCGACCTGCCGAAATATCAGGTCGCGGTCGAGCGCAAGATCGCTGCGGTGCAGAAGATGACGGTCGGTCGCGCCGACGAGTTTCTCGGCAAGGCTTCGCATGCGCTCAAGCGCCTCTCGCCCGCGCGCGAGCAGGAAGCGCGCAAGGACGAGAACGATCAGACCGTTTCGCCGATCGACCAACCGATGCCCGTCGAAGTGCACGAGCCGTCGCCGTCGCCGCTGGAACTCGCGCAGCGTTTCCTCTCGCCCGTGATCAGTCCGCTCGAAACGACCGGCATCGTGCTCGTCGTCGCGATCTTCATTCTGTTGCAGCGCGAAGACCTGCGTGACCGGCTGATCCGTCTCTTCGGCTCGCGCGATCTGCATCGCGCGACCACCGCAATGGATGAAGCCGCGCGCCGCCTGTCGCGCTATTTCCTGGCGCAACTCGGCATCAATCTGGGCGTGGGGATCGTCGTGGCGATCGGGCTCGCGATCATCGGCGTGCCCGGCGCGCTGCTCTTCGGCGTGCTCGCGACCTTGCTGCGCTTCGTGCCGTATGTCGGCACGTGGATCGCGGCGCTGATCGCCGTGGTGTTCGCCGCAGCCGTCGGGCCCGGCTGGTCGATGCTGATCTGGACCATCGTCCTGTTCGGCGTCACCGACGTGGTCGCGGGCCAGGTGGTCGAGCCGCTCCTGTACGGCCACAGCACGGGGCTTTCGCCGTTCGCGGTGATCGTCGCGGCGATTTTCTGGAGCTGGATCTGGGGGCCGATCGGCCTTGTGCTGTCGACGCCGCTCACGCTCTGCCTCGTGATTCTCGGGCGTCACGTCGACCGGCTGGAGTTCCTCGACGTGCTGTTCGGCGACCGGCCCGCGCTTACGCCGGCCGAAAATTTCTACCAGCGCCTGCTGGCCAACGATCCCGACGAGGCGCTGATCCAGGCGGAGTCGCTGCTGAAGGAGCGCTCGCTCACGGCGTACTACGACGAAGTGGCGCTCGAAGGCCTGCGCTTCGCACACAACGACGTGATGCGCGGCGTGGTGACGGTGGACCAGTTGCGGCGCATCAACGAATCGGCACTCGACATCGTTGAAGGACTGGAGGATGCCGAGGATCTCGTTACCGCGCACGCGCCCGAGGAGGAACTGCCCGCGAGCCTCGAAAGCGCGAGCGAGCGCGCGGGCATTGCGTCGGAATCACCTCCCGAGCGCTTCGATGCCTCGCGCGAAGGGCACACGGCGTCGGTGCTGTGCATCGCGGGACGCGGCGAACTCGACGACCTCGCCGCGACGATCGCCGTGCAGCTTTTCAGGAAGCACGGCATGGGCGCCGATTTCGCGCCCTACGAGCGCTTCTCGCGCAATCGCTTCGCGGACGTGGATTTAAGCGACGTGTCGATCATGTGCGTCGTCTCGTTCGATGCCGCCGAATCGCCGCCGTATATGCGAAATCTGCTGCGGCGGCTGCACCAGCGGGCGCCGTCGGCGGATCTGATCGTCGGGCTCGTCGTGCCCGAAAGCTCGCTGCAGGGAGAAGCGCTCGTGCGCACGAGTTCGGCGGCGACGTCGTTCAAGGAACTCGTCGAGGCCTGCGTCGCCGCCGCGCGCCGTCAGTCGAACGACGGCGTGTCGTGGGCCGGGCTCAATTCGCCCGACGAAGCGGCCGAGCACAAGCCGCAGGAAGCGCCGCGCGTGCCCGTGCTGCGCGGCGCCTGAACGCGGCGCCGTCTCGTTCAGCGGTTGCCGTCGAAGAGATCGTTCAACATGGTGTCGAAGGCCGCCTGCGCTTCCTCGAGTTCCTGAAGCGCGGCGTCGAACGTTTGCAGCGCCATCTGCGACGGGCGGCCGTCGCCTTCCGGCGGAAACTGCGTCTGCAGCGCGGTGAATGCCGTCTGCACCTGCTTCGTCGCGTTCACGATTCGTTCCATCGCCCGCGCTTCTTCTACGCGATTGTTTTCAGCGCTCATCGAATACTCCTCGGTGGTAATGCCCCGATAGTACCAAGCGGTGCCGACTCCGGCTCTGCGTTACGCTGCCTGTCCCGCTACGCGCTGACCCGCACGCGGTCCTCTATCTGTTCGACCGTGAAAAGGCGCACGGCCTCGTCGAGCACGCCCGCGCGGTCGACGAGACTCTGCGCGGTCGCCGCCGCCTGTTCGACGAGCGCCGCGTTCTGCTGCGTGGCGTCGTCGAGATTGGCGACGGCCTGATTCACCTGCCGGATGCCGAGCGCCTGCTCGCTGCTCGCATTGGCGACTTCGAGAATGATCGCCGAGACGCGGTTGACGGCGGCGTCGATTGCGCGCATCTGGCTCGTCGTGCGCGCGACGAGCCCGGTCCCGGCCTTGATCTGAGCGGCGCTCGCCGTCACCACAGCCCCGATTTCCTTCGCCGCCGCCGCCGAGCGCTGCGCGAGGTTGCGCACTTCGCTCGCGACGACTGCGAACGAGCGGCCTGCCTCGCCCGCGCGGGCGGCCTCGACGGCGGCGTTCAGCGCGAGGATGTTGGTCTGGAACGCAATGCCGTCGATCACGTCGGTGATATCCGCGATCCGCCGCGCGGCCGCGTTGATGCCCGCCATCTTTTCTTCGACCTGGCTCGCGATCCGGTCGCCATCGTTGGCCGCGGCGAGCGCTTCCCTGACCACGTCGAGCGCACGCGCGCTGGCGTTGGCATTGCCCTCGACGGTGGCGGTGATCTGCTCCATCGCGGTGGCCGTTTCCTGCAACGAGCTCGCCTGCGATTCCGTGCGGCGCGACAACTCCGTGTTGCCGCTCGAAATTTCGCGCGCGGAGTCGAGCAGTCCGCCGATCTGGCCGCGCACGTCGAAGACGATCGCCGAGAGGTTCGCCTTCAACTGGTTCAGCGCGCGCTGGACGTCGCCGAGATCGCCCTCTGCGCCGGCTTGCGTCTCGGCGGTCAGGTCGCCCGCGGCCATGCGGGCGGCGAATCCGGACATCGTGCGCACCGGCGCATCGACCTGGCGCGTGAGCGCCAGCCAGCCGCATGCGGCGGCGGCCGCGCTCGCGGCGAACGCGATCCAGAACGGCAGCGGCGGCGCGCCGCGCCAGGCGGCGAAGCCCGCGACGGCGAGCGCGACCGGGGCCGCCGCGTGGCTCGCGGCCATCCGCGACGAAAGCGACAGGCGCGCGAGCCGCTGCAGACTTCCGGCGATGCCCGTGCGCAGCAGCGCGCCGCGTTCGAGGCGCGCCGAGCGGAGCGTGCCCGCGCGAATCTGTGCATACAGCGCTTCGGCCGCCTTCACTTCGTCGCGACCGGGCTTCACGCGCACGCTCAGGTAACCGACTGTCTTGCCGTTCTCGAGGACCGGCGTGACGTTCGCGCGCACCCAGTAGTGATCGCCGTCCTTGCGGCGATTCTTGACGAGCGCGGTCCACGAGCGGCCCGAACGGATCGTCGACCAGAGATCGGCGAACGCTTCGCGCGGCATGTCGGGATGGCGGATGACGTTGTGCGGCTGGCCGGTCAGTTCTTCCTTCGAATAGCCGGAGACGGCGATGAACGCCGGATTGCAGTACTGGATGTTGCCGGAGAGGTCGGTCGCGGAAACGAGCATCTGCGACGCGGGATAGTCGTATTCGTGCTGAGTAACGGGCTGGTTGTTGCGCATGCGCGTGTCCTTGTTTCTTCGTTTTGGCGCGCCGCGACGGCGGCGCGCTTTTTTGCCTACAAGGACGTAACGACGAGTAGCCCTACAAACTTTAGGGGAATCCGACTAAAGCACTCGGGTTAACGAGGCCTTCAGCCTTGCGGGACGCTCATTGCGCGCTCCAGCCGCCGTCGATCTGCAAGGCCGCGCCGCGCATTTCGCTGGCGGCGTTCGAGCAGAGGAACACGGCCATTTCGCCGATCTGCTGCGGTGTCACGAATTGCGCCGACGGCTGTTTTTCGCCGAGCAGCTTCGCGCGCGCGTCGTCGGACGAGAGCGATTCGCGGGCGGCGAGGTCGTCGATCTGTTTCTGGACGAGCGGCGTGAGCACGAAGCCCGGACAGATCGCGTTGACGGTCACGCCGGTGCGCGAGTTTTCGAGCGCGGCGACCTTGGTCAGACCGACGATGCCGTGCTTCGCCGCCACGTACGCCGACTTGCCCGCCGAGCCGACCAACCCGTGCACGGATGCAATATTGATGACGCGACCCCAGCCGCGCTCGCGCATCGCGGGCAGCGCGACGCGCATCGTATGGAACGCGGAGCTCAGGTTGATCGCGATGATCGAATCCCAGCGTTCGACCGGGAAGGTGTCGATGGTTGCGACATGCTGGATGCCTGCGTTGTTCACGAGGACGTCGACGGCGCCGAAGCGTTCGGCCGCGAATGCGATCATCGCTTCGATTTCGTCGGGCTTGGACATGTCGGCGCCGTGGTAGGCGACCTGCACGCCGAGGGCTTCGATCTGCGCGATCGCGGCTTGCGAATCGCCGAAACCGTTGAGCACGAGATTGGCGCCGGCTTGCGCGAGCGCGGTCGCGATGCCGAGGCCGATGCCGCTCGTCGAGCCGGTGACGAGGGCGGTCTTGCCGGTGAGAGACTGGTTTGCTGCTGTGGTCATGGGCGGTTCCTGTAGTTGGATTAATCAGGCGATGACGGCCTGCATACGTTACCAAAACGCATACGGTCGGCTTGCCGGATCGCCTCGTCCCGAAATACGCGCGTGCGCCGGCTCGACGAGCCGACGCACGCCTCACCTCAAACGAGCCCCGTCATGTAGTACACCCCGATCACGAAGAACACTGCCAGCGTCTTGATGATCGTCACCGCGAAAATGTCGCGATACGACTCGCGGTGCGTGAGCCCCGTCACTGCGAGCAGCGTGATGACGGCGCCGTTGTGCGGCAGCGTGTCCATGCCGCCGCTCGCCATCGCGACCACGCGATGCAGCACTTCCAGCGGAATGTGCGCGGCGTCGGCGCCCTTGATGAAAGTGTCCGACATCGCGGCGAGCGCGATGCTCATCCCGCCCGAAGCCGATCCCGTGATACCCGCGAGCGAACTCACCGAAACCGCTGCGTTCACGAGCGGATTCGGAATGTTCTTCAGCGCATCGCTCACCACGATGAACCCCGGCAGCGCGGCGATCACGCCGCCGAAGCCGTATTCCGACGCCGTGTTCATCGCCGCGAGCAGTGCGCCCGCGACCGCCGCGCGCGTGCCCGTCGCGAAACGCTCTTTCACGCGGCCGAACGCCGTCAGCAGCACGAGCACGATGCCGAGCAGGAGCGCGCCCTCGACGGCCCAGATCGCGACGACCGTCTTCACTGCCGTCGTCACCGGCGCGTGCACGCCCGGCAGTACTTCGGGCGCGACCGTGTAGCTCGCGCCGTACCACGTCGGAATCCACTTCGTCAGCGCGAAATTCGCCACGCCGACCAGGATCAGCGGCGCGACTGCGAGCAGCGGATTCGGCAGCGACTTCGCCTCGACGCGCTCCGGCTCGTTCACGAGCGACGTACCGTAGCCTTCGCCCTTCGCCATCGCGGAGCGGCGGCGCCATTCGAGGAACGTCAGCCCCACCACGATGATGAACAGCGAGCCGATCACGCCCAGCCACGGCGCGGCCCAGCCGGTGGTCTTGAAGAACGTCGTCGGGATGATGTTCTGGATCTGCGGCGTGCCGGGCAGCGAATCCATCGTGAACGAGAACGCGCCGAGCGCGATCGCGCCGGGCATCAGGCGCTTCGGAATATTGCTCTGGCGATACATCTCGGCCGCGAACGGATAGACCGCGAACACGACCACGAACAGCGACACGCCGCCATACGTGAGCAGCGCGCACACCGCGACGATCACCGCATTCACGCGCGACTTGCCGATGTAGCGGATCGCGGCGACGACGATCGACTCGGAGAATCCCGACAGTTCGATCACTTTGCCGAACACCGCGCCGAGCAGGAACACGGGGAAATAGAGCTTTACGAAACCGACCATCTTCTCCATGAAGATGCCGGAGAAGACCGGCGCGACGGCCGCGGGCTCGGTGAGGAGCACGGCGCCGAGTGCCGCGATCGGCGCGAAGAGGATGACGCTGTAGCCGCGATAGGCGGCCAGCATCAGGAACGCCAGGGCGGCGAGCACGATGATGAAGGACATTGAGTCTCCGTTGATGTTTTTGTGGGCGGCTTCTTGTGAAAGCCAGTGTGTGCGGACGATGACGCGACGGGCGTCACTGCAGGCAGGTTCCGTGCCAGCGCCGATTCCGCACGCCTTGCAGGCGAAATGCCACGCGGATCGATGAGCGATTGTACTGAAATGTCCACGAAGCGAGACAGCCGCACACGACGAAATATCACCCGCCAATGCTCCATTCAAAGGATGAACATGGCATTGCGCACTGTCTCTGTTGTGAGATATTCTGTCGCGATAAAGAGACCACGACAACGATAGATGGGGAACACGCATCGATGGACGACTGGACCAATGTGCCGGCCAATTACGGCGACGTGCTGCGGCGCGCGATGGATTCGCTTTTCAAGACCTTCGAGAACCTGAGCGAAGGCACCTTCATCGTCGATGCGGACGCGCGCGTCGTCTGGATCAACAAGCGCTATGCGGCGCGCTTCGGCTTCTCCGATCCGGCGCAAGCGATCGGTCTCGACTGCGAATCCGTGATTCCGCACAGCCTGATGCGCGAAGTCGTGACAACCGGCAAGCCGATCCTGCTCGACGTGCTGGAAACGGACCGCGAGCCGCTCGTCGTCACGCGCCTGCCGCTCAAGGACGACCACGGCGCGACCGTCGGCGCGATCGGCTTCGCGCTCTTCGACGAGATGAAGGCGCTCACGCCGCTCTTCGCGCACTACTCGCGCGTGCAACAGGAACTGATCGCGACGCGCCAGTCGCTCGCGCAGGCACGGCGGGCGAAGTACACGTTCGCGAGTTTCGTCGGCACTAGCGCGGCGAGCCTGGAAGTGAAGCGCAAGGCGCGCCGCGCCGCGCAGGTCGAATCGCCGGTGCTGCTGCTCGGTGAGACCGGCACCGGCAAGGAACTGCTCGCACACGCGATCCACGGAACCTCGACGCGCGCCGCCAAGCCGCTCGTCACCGTGAACGTCGCGGCGATTCCCGACACGCTGCTCGAAGTCGAGTTCTTCGGCGCCGCGCCGGGCGCGTACACCGGCGCGGATCGGAAAGGGCGGGTCGGCAAGTTTGAGCTGGCCGACGGCGGCACGCTCTTTCTCGACGAAATCGGCGACATGCCGCTGCCGCTTCAGGGCAAGCTGCTGCGCGTGTTGCAGGACAAGGAGTTCGAGCCCCTCGGCTCGAACCGCATCGTACGCGCGGACGTGCGGATCATCGCGGCCACCTCCGCCGATCTGCCCGCGCTGGTCGCGGCCGGCCGTTTTCGCGCGGACCTGTTCTATCGCCTGAACGTGCTGACGATCCACGCGCCGCCGCTGCGCGAACGGCTCGCCGACATCGAAGCGCTCGCCTACGCGATCCTCGAAGAACTCGCGACCGAGGCGCGTCCCGGTCACGCGGGCCACGCCGTGCTGCAGGACGATGCGCTGCGGCTACTCTGCGCGTATCCGTGGCCCGGCAACGTGCGAGAACTGCGCAACACGCTTGAGCGCGCGCTGATGCTGTCGGACAGCGAGCATATCGATGCCCGCGCGCTTGCGCCGTTCATCGGCTCGGCGCGCCTGCAGCCTTCGGGCGAAAAGTCGTCCAGCGATGAAGAACCCGTCACGTCCTACGCCGACGCGATGGCGAGCTTCGAAAAGACCTTTCTCGTCGATGCACTGCGCGCGAGCGGCGGCCGCGTGACGGAGACGGCGAAGCGCATCGGTATCGGGCGGGCGACGCTGTACAAGAAGATCGTCGCGCTCGGGATCGACGTGTAGCGCCGCGCAGGTTTATGTCCGCGTGGCATACTCCGGAGATCAAAAAATACAGCGTGAACAAGGGGTTGGCATGAAGATCGGGAAAGCGTTCGGCCTTTCGGTTTCATTCGCGGCGATGGCATCGGCGCTCGCCGGGTGCAGCAGCGCACCGCCGCTCTTTTCCGCCGACGGCCGCCCGACCACGCTGATCCAGTGCCCCGCTGCCGGCGGCTGGAGCCTGTGCACGCAGAACGCGCGCGCCACCTGTCAGGGCGCTAACTACGACGTGCTCGAACAATCCACCGACAACGGCCAGAACGGACTGCTGATCGCCTGCAAACCGCAGTGAGGGCGCATCCGTTTCGACTCGGGTGCCGTATGTGTTCTTAGCCTGATCCGCGAGACGAACAGCAGCCCTCTTGCACGAGGCCAGGGTTAGCGTGGGACCGCAGCAAGCGCCAGATGGGACCAGAGTAAGGCACTGAAGTGCCAACTCTGGTCGACAGGAGAAACGATGTCGAAAGCCGGCTTTGCCCCAGAACGCCTCGCACGCATCACCGGCGCGCTGCAAGGTTTCGTCGGTTCTGGCGATGTCGCCGGCATCGTCACGCTCGCGTGGCGGCACGGCGAGATCGCGCACGCCGACACGCTCGGCTTTCGCGACCTCGAAACGCAGGCGCCGATGACGCGCGACACGCTCTTTCGCATCGCGTCGATGACCAAGCCGGTGACGAGCGTCGCCGCGCTGATGCTGGTCGAGGAAGGGCGGCTCGATTTGGACAGCGCGGTGTCGAAGTGGCTGCCCGAACTGAACAGGCTCGCGGTGCTCGCCACGCCTGACGCGCCGCTCGACCGCACTGAGCCGCTCGACGCGCCGATCACGCTGCTTGATCTGCTGACGCATCGCGCGGGCTTCGCGTATCACTTCACGGCGGAAGGCGCGCTCGCCGACGCATACGAGAAAGTGTTCAACGGCTTTGATGTCATGGTCGATCCGGCGCGCTGGCTGGAACATGTTGTCGAGCTTCCGCTCATGTATCAGCCGGGCACGCGCTGGCATTACGGCGTCACGACCGACGTGCTCGGCGTGCTGATCCAGCGCATCGCGGACATGTCGCTCGACGAATTTTTCCGCACGCGCATCTTCGGGCCGCTCGGCATGCCGGATACCGGCTTCGTCGTGCCGCAGGAGAAAGTCGGCCGGCTGTCGACCTCTTATGTCGTCGATACCGCGAGCCGCCAGCAGGCGCCCGAGGATCATCCTGTGACGAGCCGCTGGATCAACCCGGCGCGTTTCCAGAGCGGCGGCGGGGGACTCGTTTCTACCGCCGACGACTATCTGCGCTTCGCCCGCATGCTGCTCGGCCGCGGCCGCCTGCAGGGCGATGCCGACGAACGCATGCGTGGCCCGCGCCTGCTCTCGCACAAGTCGATCGACCTGATGCGCTCGAACTTCCTCAGCGCCGAGCAGCGCCGCATTCCGGCGTTCGGCTATCCCGTATGGGCGAGCCAGGGTTTCGGCCTGGGCCTTGCGATCGTCGACGACGCCGCGCGGCAACTGCGCGCCGGCTATCGCTCGCCGGGCTCATTCGGCTGGCCGGGCGCGCTCGGCACGAGCTGGTTCGCCGATCCGGTGGAAGACATGATCGGCGTCTTCATGATCCAGCGGCGCGCGGAGGAGCCGTTCCCGATGGCGCAGCAGTTCGAACATCTGCTTTATGACGCCATCGACGACTGAAGTAAAAGAACTGACGAATCCCGGCACTTTTTAGGTCGCTAGCGGTCTTCTGAACAGGCGAATACTGCGGAGCAAGGATTCATGGCGACCTACAAGCAACTCACGGCGCAACTCGAAAAGCTGCAGGCCGAAGTCGCGGCGGCGCGCGAAAAGGAAGTGGCCGACGCCATCGCAGAGATCAAGGCGAAGATCGCCGATTACGGGTTGACCGCCGAGGAACTCGGCTTTCACGCGCTGCGCGGCAGGGGCGCGTTAGCTGCGAGAAAGGCGCCGCTGCCGCCGAAGTACCGCAACCCAAAGACGGGCGAAACGTGGAGCGGACGCGGACGCACGCCCGCATGGCTCGCGGGGAAGAACAAGGAGCGCTTCCTCATCGAGTAACCCGGTGCGAAAGCGCGAAAGCCGTCAGTCGTGTTGGGTCTCGCGCAGCATCGTCACGTCGTAGCCAAGTCCGCGTGCCCGCTCGATCAGCGCCTTGCGTTCGGCGGCAGCGGGCCTCGCCTCGCGCGTCAGTATCCACAGGTAGCGCCCGCTCGGCTCGCCGACGATGGACCACGAGTAGTCATCGGCATGATCCAGCACCCAGTAGTCGCCGACATAGAACGGCCCGAAGAACGACACCTTCAGCTTCGCATTCTCCGACCCGGCGACGATCTTCGCGCGTCCCTCCGACGCTTTGTACGGTCCGGTTAGCCCGCCCACTCGGCACGCATTGACGACGGAAACGAGGCCGTCGTCGCGTTTCGCATAGTTCGCCGTGACGGCTTCGCAGTTGCGCTCGAAGCGGTTCTCATAGCGCGCGAATTCAAACCACTGACCGAGGTAGCGATCGAGGTCGACGGACTTCGCCGGTTGCGGCACCTTCGCGTTGCCGCTCTTGTTGGCGCCTTGCGTCGCGCAGGCAGCAAAGAGGCCGACGGAGCCGATCGCGAGTACCGCTGCGGCGCCATAAAGCCAGGGACGTTTCAAGGTCATCGTTATTCCGTGCTGAGGGACGAATGGAACTTCCGTTCAGCAAGCTTCGTTCCGACGCTCCCGAAAGCGCTCACCTTTGAGGCGCGCGGCCTGTCCCGGGTGTGTGCGCAACCGCACGTTCGATCTGCGTAAAGCACTTCGAATGAATCGTGCAAATCATTGATGCAATTGAATTTACGCATGCGAGCGACAAACGCTCCTTCGAGGACGGACGCGAGGTGCTCGTCCGGCAATGGATCGCGGGTCCCGTATTAGCTCACCTGAAGCGTTCGCAACCGATGGTGTTCGCGGTAACCAAGAAACCGTTGCGTATGCAACGATCGATGAGGCGGCATGTCCGGCAGACTCTGTCGAATCTTGCAAAGCCTTATGTAACAAGGGTTTGAGGGCAAACGGCACAAACCGTCGACGGCTTGCGCGGATGGTTAGAAATACTGTGAATCGCGCAATCGTGAGCTTCGGTGAGTCGTGTCGACTCACCGATCAGCAGCTCCCGCAACGTCTCACCTTTGGCTGCGAAACGACCTGCGGCCGGCTGCATCAGGCGGTATCCTTGCCTCCACCCGACCATCCGCCGACTGGCCGTTCCCCTTCATGCCGCCACTGGTTTTATCGCTGTTCACGCCGCTTCTCACCATCATCCTGCCGATCTTCGGGCTGATCTTCGCAGGCTTTGCCGCCGCCAGGCTGCGCAAGCTCGGACCCAGCGCATCGTCCGAACTGAACCGTTTCGTCGTCTATCTCGCGCTGCCCGCGCTGCTCTTCGACATCATGGCGAAGACGCCGTGGAGCATGCTCGATCAGCCCGCGTTCATCGCGGTCTTCGGGATCGGCTCGGGCGTCGTCTTTGCCGCGACCGTGTTCGTGCGGCTCAGGCAGTCGCGCCATCTCGCCGATGCAAGCATCGACGGTCTCAACGCTGCTTATCCGAATACGGGCTTCATCGGCTTGCCGCTTTGTCTGCTCGCATTCGGCCAGCCGAGTCTCGCGCCTGCCGTCATCGCGACCATCATGACCGTGTGCGTGCTGTTCGCGGTTGCCATCGTGATGATCGAACTCGGCTTGCAGAACGAGAGGCATATCGGTGCGACGTTCGGCCGGGTGGCGAAGTCGCTCGCGACGAATCCGCTGCTCGTCGCGCCGCTCGCGGGCGCGTTGTGGAGCGGCGCAGGGATGCATGTGTCGGGCGGCGCGGAGACGTTTCTCAAGCTGCTGGGTGGCGCGGCGAGTCCGGGTGCTCTCGTCGCGCTGGGGCTTTTTCTCGGCGAGAAGGCAGGCGTGCGCAACGGCAAGACCGCGAGCGCGCTGGTCGCGCTGAAGCTCGTCGCGCAGCCGTTGCTGACGTGGTGGCTCGCGTTTCACGTGTTTGCGCTGCCGCCGTTGTGGGCGAAGACGGCGGTCATCCTGAGCGCGCTGCCGACGGGCACCGGACCGTTCATGCTCGCCGAGTTCTATCGGCGGGAGGCGGCGGTGACTTCGAGCGCGATTCTCATTTCGACGCTTATATCGCTCGTCACCGTGACCTTGTGTCTGGCGGTGATGCTCTAAAGCGCGTCTGCGGCCAAAAAAACGCCCGGCGCGAAGCGTCGGGCGAAACCACCATCATATCGATGGGTGGAGGAGGCCGGTTCTTCCTGCCTGAATGTTCCCGCGAGTGTTACTTGGCCGTCGTGGCGCGGCTCGCGACGATCTGAGCATGGCGCTGCTGGTACGGCAGCAACTGCGGATAGGTGCGGTCGTTGACCGCTTCCAGATCACCGTTGCGACGCGCGGTCGCCAGTTCGGCTTTGACCTCTGCGCGAGTCTTGCCGGTGACGCTTGCGGTTACCGCACCCGGCGACTGAACGACCTCGTCGGCGAATGCGGGGGCGGCCGCGACGAGCGCGGAAATCAGCAAGCCATTGATCAGTGCGCGTTTCATCTCGAAGTCTCCTGAATGCATCGATGGACGCAGTGTAGGAGAGAAGCTATCGGACATTAATGGCGATTGAGCCAACAGATTGTTGTGCGGCTGGCGCGAAATGCTGGCATGCGGGCGACGACGAAAACGGCCACGGCGCGTCGATTGTTGCGGTTTCGGTAAGAACTAGTTGGCTCGGACGCGATTTTTCTGCGTACGCTTCATAGCTATCCTTCATCCATCGATCGCTTCCGATCGTTCCCCTGAAAACATACTGAAGGTGTCTCATGAAACGTATTCTCTCCGCGCTCATCGCTTCCATCGCCCTGCTGGCCGCCGCGGGCGCCGCTCAGGCGGCCGATTCGCAGCCGCAAAGCTGCCAAGGCCCGGCGTCGCAGTGCAACGTGTTTTTCGGCCAGTAAGCCGCGAGTATCCGCCGGCTTCCAACGACAAAAGCGAGAGCGCCAGTGAGCGCTCTCGCTTGCGTTTACCGATCCCGAACTAAACGATACGCAGATATCTCCCCAAGTTATCCACATTTTCTGTGCATAACTTTGTGGAAATCGGCGGCTCAAGGGCGAGCGCTCGCGCCATCGACCGGGTTGCACCTCGCTTGGGCATCGGACGGTCGTCCGTGCGTGGCAGGTTCGCAATCCGGCGCCTATGATGGGCGGGTCGCGATAGCGGTGTCGCCGTGCGCGAGGGATAGGGCCCGGCCTTTTGCGCCGCCGCGCTGGCGGACAGCGGTCCATCGATGCCTCGATTCACTCAATCAAGGGAACTCGTCATGACCTACAAAGTTGCGGTTGTCGTCGGAAGCCTTCGTCGTGAGTCGTACAACAAGCAGCTTGCGCACGCGCTCATTTCCCTCGCGCCGGGCGATTTCTCGTTCGAGTTCCTCGACATCGGCAGCCTGCCGCTCTACAGCCAGGACTACGACGCCGATTTCCCCGAAGCCGCCCGTACGCTCAAGCAGAAGATTTCCGAAGCGCATGCGCTGCTCTTCGTCACGCCCGAATACAACCGCTCGATGCCCGGCGTGCTGAAAAACGCGCTCGACTGGGGTTCGCGGCCGTGGGGGCACAGCGCCTGGGGCGGCAAGCCGGGCGCGGTAATCGGCACGTCGGTCGGCGCGATCGGGACGGCGCTTGCGCAATCGCATCTGCGCGGCGTCTGCGCGTATCTCGACATCGCGCTGCTCGGGCAACCGGAGATGTACATCAAGCACGACGAGAAGCGTATCGATGCGAGCGGGAAGATCGTCAGCGAAGACACACGCAAGTATCTGCAGGGCTTCATGGACAAGTACGTCGCATGGGTGAGGGATCACGCGAACGTCTGAAGCTGCTTCCGGCGTCGGCAAAGAAAACGGCCCGCGCGAGCGGGCCGTTGCACGACAAAAGCGGCAATGCGGGATCAGACGTGATGATGTCCGGTCACGCGATCCCAGCCATGACGGATCGCAGCCTTGAAGCGATCCCAGGTATCGCCGCCTTCGGGGTAGCGGCTTTCCCAGTCGCGCCTCAGCTCGTACTCCATCTGATCGTCCCACTGGCGGCTGCGAAAGCGCTCGTCGTTGCCGAGATTCGCGCCATAACGATAGGCGCCTTCGTAATCCTCGTAGGGCGAGCCCGTCGCCGCATACTTCGAGTCGTAATCGCTGCGGAAGTCGTCGGAATATTCCATGTATTCATCTGGAATCGTCTGCGGTCCGAGCGCTCCGGGCGCCCGGTCCGAGGCCGACGGCGCAGCGACGCGACCGGCATCCGGCCCCTCAGGCTCCGATACGTGCGGCGCGAAGGCATCGTTCGCGGCGGCATCTGTTTCGTCGAGCGCGTTGACCGGGCGCCAGTCGCGCGCGGAGGCGGCGCTCGTACCCGGCAACGGGCCGCCGGCTGCGAGGGAACCGTGCTCCATCACGCGATCGGATGCGGTCTGGGAATCGCGTTCGGCGAGCGGATCGTAGCGATACGTCGCATCGCGGCCGCCGAGCGCGTCGCTCGCGGGCGTCGCGGGAGAACCCGAAGCCGGCGATACCGGATCGCGCTGCGCAGGCGTTCCGATGTTGCTCGCCGACAGAGGATCACGGCCAGTCAGCGCATCGCGTTCGCCGAGCGCATCGCGTGCGGGCGTCCCGGTTCCCGGCGTTGCGGTCTTCAGCGGCGCGAGCGGATCGAAGCCCGCGAGCGCGTCCCGCTCGGAAACCGACGCGGGCGCCACCATATCGCGCTGCGCGGGCGAGCCGATGTTTTCAGCCGCGAGCGGATCGCGGCCGGCTGTGCCGCGCGCGAGCGAGTCTTCGCGCGTCGTGGGCATGTCGAGCGGTCCGAGCGGCGCGGCGGGCGTTTCGGTGAAAATGTCGCGCGACGAGAGCGTCGCCGGGTCCTGCGGACGCAGCGGATTGCCAAGCGGATCCCCGAGCGGATCGATCACCGGCTCGACGGCCGGATCGCCGACGTCCGCACGCGGGTAGGCCCGCGCCCGGTTCAGGTCGGCGCGCGCGGCGGACGGCTCCGCGTTCAGCGGATCGCGCCCCGGTACGGCGCTGCCGCGCCCGAGACCGAGTTCGTCGAGCACGGAATGATCGCGGTCATCCTCCATTGCCGATGCGCCATGCGCCAACGCGCCCCAACTCGCCGCACGTTCGTCGATGTCGACCGCGCCTTGATCAGCGAGCGTCGTGCGCGCGATGTCGACCTCGGCTTCGGTGTTCGTATCGACTGCGACCAGCACCGCGCCGCGCCGCACGGCTTCGGAATAATGCGCGACTTCGGGCGGCTGGTCGCGGCCGCCGAACAGCATCGAGAAAAAGCGCTCGATATTCGCGAGCATGCCGGGTTCGGCATGCGTCTCGGCGTCCGGCGCAATCGACGGTTCGGCGGCGTCGTCGCGTTTCGGGTTGGCCTGTAGTTCGATGTCGCCGTGCGAAAAGCCCGCGGCAGTGAGCGCCGTGCGCGCCTGCTCGGCCTGCGCGTAAGTGTCGAAAACGCCGATGACGGTATGCCGCATGGTTGCCTCCTTCGAATGGATGAGATCTCTGGACGCAGCACGCGCAAGCCGGTGCGGCGCAGGTCCTTCACTCACGCAACTCGCGTGCCGGACGGCAGTCGCGGCGCGGGCGTGCGCAGGCGCTGCGCCGGGCGGGATTTCGCAAAATGCGCTGTTTTTACAAAACCGGTAGAAAAAGGCGGAACCCGGCGGGCGCCGCCGCGCGGGCGGGCGGTCAGAGCGCGGTGCTGCCCGTCGCGCGGTCGGCCGATCGCGATGCGCGTTTCGCCTCGGTGCAGCCTTCCTTGATCGACTGGAGCAAGGCGTCGAGCAGCGCGATGTCGAACGGTTTCGAGAGCACGCGCGCGTCCACCTGCCGCGCGCGGTCGAGTTCCTCCGCATAGCCGGTGACGAGGATCGCCGGCACGCGCGGTTCGAACGACTGGAGGATTTCGGCGAGGTCGATGCCGTTCAGCTTGCCCGGCATGTGGATGTCGGACAGCACGACGTCGAAGGGCAGCGTGCTGCCGGGCGGCAGGCTGTCGCGATGGGTTTCGAGCAGCGCCAGCGCGGCGTCGGCGTTGAACACGTAGGTGACGCGATGGCCCATCATCGTGAGCAGCGCCTCGGTGCCGGCGGCGACTTCCTCGTTGTCTTCCACGAGGAGCACGCTCAACGCGTGCGATTCGACCGGCACGGCCGGCTCTTCCTTGACGGCGGCGGAAGGCACGCTCGCCGCGCCCGTGCGCGGCAGATAGAGCCTCACCGACGTGCCCGCGCCGATCGCACTGTCGATCGTCGCGAGACCGCCCGCGCGCTCGCAGAACGCGAACACCTGCGGTAGCCCGAGGCCCGTGCCCAGTCCCTTCGGCTTGGTCGTGAAGAGCGGTTCGAACGCGCGGTTCAGGACGTCGGAATTCATGCCGGCGCCGGTGTCCTCCAGCGAAAGCTGCACGAAGTCGCCGACGATCGGAAAGCCGTCCTCATGACGGAAGCTGATGTTGTCGGCGTGAACGGTGAAGGTTCCGCCGTTGGGCATCGCGTCGCGCGCATTGACGGCGATGTTGATCAGCGCGAGTTCGAGTTCGGCGGGATCGACGCGGATCGGCCATACCTCTGCATCGACTTCGACGTTGAGCGCGACCTTCGCGCCCAGCGACGCCCGCAGCAGTTCGCGCGCGGCGGGCACCCATTTGCCAATCGCGATGTTCTCGATGCGCAGCGGCTGCTTGCGCGCGACGCCGAGCAATTGCCGCGTCAGCGACTGGCCGCTCTTGAGCGCGCGTTCCATCGCGGAGAGTTCGCGTTCGAGGCCGTCCGCGCCGCGCCGCCGCGCGATCTGCACGTTGGTCGACACGATCATCAGCAAGTTGTTGAAGTCGTGCGCGACGCTGCCGACCAGGTTGCCGAGCGCTTCCATCTTGCGCGCCTGGCGGTAGGCCGATTCGATCGAGCGGCGCATCGACGCTTCCGCCTGCCAGCGCTCCCACGCGTCCTCTTCGGTCGCGAGCCGCTGCAGTGACAGCCAGATCACGCCCCACAACACGATGCACGGCGCGAACACCGAGAGCGCGAGCACGCTCACGTGCCGATACCACTCTGCCCAGATCGTCGAGATCGGATAACCGCTCGACACGTACACCGGATAAATACCGACACGCCGGAACGCGACGATCTTCATCTCGTTATCGAGGCCCGAGCGCATCTCGACGACGCCGTTTCGCATCCCCTGGCTGTACGCCGCGCGCAGTGGCGAGGTTGGCGAGAGCGCGTTTCTGCCCGCCGGGCGCGGCGGATACCACGCGAGCACTTCGCCGTCGGCGCGCGTGAGGCCGAGCGTGACGGTCGGCTGGTCGCCGAGCAGTTCGCGATAGAACGCGCCGAAATACGCCGGCCGCAGCGCGATCGACACGATCCCGTTGAAGTTGCCGTTGTCCTTGCGGCGCGTCACGGCTGTGTTGAACACGCTCTCGCCCGCGACGCGGCCCTGCATCACGCGCGAAAACTGCTCCATCGGATGTCCGCGCTGCATGCCGGCGAAGTCCTCGCGATTCGCGATCGAGACGGGCGGCGTCGGATAAGTGCGGCTCGTCGCGATGAGGGTGCCGTCCGCGCCGAAGATCGACACCGCCGCGACCTGCGGATAGTTGCCGCCCATCGCACGGAGCTTCTTGTAGATCGCCACGTCGTCGTGGCGAATGGCGGCGTCGTCGAGGCCGTCGACCAGATCGATCACACGCTCGTTGAGCATCACGTTCATGTCGAAGACCTTGAGCGCGTGCTCCTCCGCGACGCGTGCGTTGCGCGACACGACATCGGTCGCGGCTGCGATGCGCCCCCGGTAGTCGTTATAGGCCGTCATCCCCACATAGATGCACGGCAGCACGATAGCCGCGATGAGGAGCGCATAGAGCGTGAGCCGCTGGGCCGCGAAGTTACGCTCGGGCACGAGCGGAAACGGCGGTTCATCCTGCCAGGACTCGGCGGCAGGCCCGGCCTCAGACTCGTCACGTGGCGGCGTCATTGGAAATGGGTGCAGTTTTTATTCAAATTCGGGCGTGTCATCTTAAACGCAAAGCCGATACGCACCGATTACAAACGTGAGGCAAACGTTTGCCCATGATTTTCGCGGGAATACTCCACTCGGACGAGCGGGATTTTATTTGTTTGCACAAAGCGTGCCGAAAAAAACAACATGTAGATTTGACGCCAACTTGAATGGCATTGCTGTGAAAAATGAAATCAGCGAGATTTCCGGAAGCGCAAACGTACACAAAAGAATGAAAAATATCTGGAAATTGTACGAATGGAATAAACTACTCAATATGACGATCATATGATAAAAGACAGGTGATCTTGGGGTTTTGGTGAGTTGCTTTGACATCCTTTTGGCCGGACAATTGAATCGTCTGATGGTCACGCGCCTGAAAGAGCGCAAACCGCAGGGCGAGGACTTCGCGCAGCGTTTCCGGGGAAATCACGGCTAGAAGCGGTTCGAACCGCCAGTGCCGCGCCAGCGCGAGGGAAAACTAGAAACGATTCGGCCTTGAGGCGCGAATCCTGTACGGGGCTGGCTTCCACGATGCCGAACGAAACCGTCATTGCTGCGCGTGCGCCGACCACGCCGCGCACGCCTGCCGCATGGCGCGCGTATGCGCATCTGCGTCGCATCCAGCACACTTTTACCGACGCGCGCGCGATCACCTGCGCACGACAGCGACGGATTTATTCAGGCGTCCCGCTAAATCCACGCAATTGCCACGAGCGGCCGCTCTCGGCGTTTCCGGCGCATTTTTAGGCGTTTCGATTCGCGTTTTTCAGTCGATTCCTGTAAAGAACATCGCCGTTGCGCCGTAAACGAATGCGTAATGCGCGTCGTTCGGGTGCGCACAGCCCGATAAACCGTAAATCGATCCCGCCGACCATGCCCTTGCCGATTGTTATTGCCGACGATTCCCTGCTTGCCCGCAAGGTATTGACGCGCGCGCTGCCCGAGGACTGGGATGTCGAGATCTCGTATGCGACCAACGGCCGGGAAGCGCTCGATCTTTATCGCGCAGGCCGCGCGGAGGTCATGTTCCTCGATCTCACGATGCCCGACATGACGGGCTATCAGGTGCTCGATGCCCTCCAGCACGAGGACCTGAACACGTTCGTGATCGTGGTCTCGGCCGATGTGCAGCCGATGGCGCAGGAGCGCGTGCGCGCGCTCGGCGCGATCGCGTTCCTGCCGAAGCCCGTATCGCCCGAGGCCTTGCGCCCCGTCCTGAAGGAGTTCGGTCTCCATGTCTGAACCAGCCATGAACGAAGATCAGCGCGACGCGCTGCAGGAAGTCGCCAACATGGCGATGGGGCAGGCCGCGACGCGACTGTCGAAGCTGCTCGGCACCTTCATCGAGTTGTCGGTGCCGCGCGTGCGGGTGGTCGGCGTCGCGGAGGCGTCCGGCGCGCTCGCCGCGATGACCGGCATCACCGATACCGTCACTGCCGTGCGTCAGGGCTTTCGCTCCGACATCAAGGGCGAGGCGATCGTGCTGTGCCGAAGCGGCAGCGTCGAGCAGCTGTGCGCGCTCGTCGACGATCCGTACACCAAGTCGACCTACGAAGCGACGTCGCAGGCCGAGCTGATTTTCGACGTCGCGAACGTGCTGATGGGCGCGTGCGTCGGATGCATCTTCGACCGGCTCGGGCGCACGCCGATCTTCTCGCCGCCGGGCATGCTCGGCACGGCTCTGGCGCTCGACGACGTGTTCCATCCCGCCTCGCTCGCGTGGAAGACGGCGCTGCTGCTGGAAGTGAACTTTGCGCTGGAAGACCATAGCTTCCGCGCGCATCTCGTGATGCTGATGGCGGAAGACTCGATCCTGCGCATGAACGAGGCGCTCGACGCGCTCCTCTCCAGCTTATGAACGACTTGCGGCACGTGCTCTCCGAACTGGTCGTCGAACGTGTCGGGTTCGGGATTTTCGTGCTCGACCGCGAGCTGAACGTCGTGATGTGGAACCGTTTCATGCAGGACCACAGCGGCAGGACGGCGGAGCAGGTGATCGGCCGCTCGATCTTCACGAGCTTTCCCGAACTGCCGCGCGTGTGGCTCACGCGCAAGGTCGAAAGCGTGTTTCAGCTCGGCAGCTTCGCGTTCAGTTCGTGGGAGCAGCGCCCGTATCTCTTCAAGTTCGATCACGACCGGCCGATCACGGGCGGCGTCGACTACATGCAGCAGGACTGCACGTTCATGCCGCTCGTGCGCGACCGGGAAGTGGTCGCCGTGTGCGTCACGATCTCGGACGTCACGCACGCGAGCATGATGCAGCGTGCGCGCGACGAAGCCGTCGCCAAGCTGCAGGAATACGCGGACCGCGACGGCCTGACGGGCATCGCCAACCGCCGCTATTTCGAGCTGCGCCTCGCCGACGAATTCGCGCGCTGGCAGCGTTACGGCGGCGGGCTTTCGCTGCTGCTCTTCGACCTGGACCACTTCAAGCGCATCAACGACGAATTCGGCCATCTCGTCGGCGACACGGTGCTGCGCGTGACCGCCGGGCGCGTCGCGCAGACGATCCGCGTGCAGGACCTGTTCGGCCGCTTCGGCGGCGAGGAATTCGCGCTTCTTTTGCCGTGCACCGGCTTTCCGGATGCGATGGCCGTCGCCGAGAAGGTGCGGCAGGCAATCTGCGAAACGCCCATCGACGTGCAGGGCACCCGCGTGCCGGTCACAGCGAGCTTCGGCGGCGCGCAGGCGAAAAAGGACGTCACGTCGTCCTACGAGGCGCTCATCAACGAAGCCGACGCCGCGCTCTACAGCGCGAAACGCCAGGGCCGCAACCGCTCGATCGGCTTCTGCTGACGCGGCCCGCCCGCCTGGTCCGCAGGGCCGTCAGGGCGGCGAATGCCAAACATTGCTATACTTTTTGCCGCTTCCGGCCATACAGAGCCGGCGAGCGCCGGTTTGTCCGTGCGGTGCGCCACCCACGCGTTCCGTTTGCGGCACGCCCGACATCCGGCGCCGATCCCTAACATTTGCCCTTGGGGGCGCCACAGCGGAGTCCGTCTTGGCCGTTTCCAACCTGATCGTCGACGATGCCGAACCCGATGCCGCGAAGGTGACGTCGGGTAGCTCGTTTTACCTCGCGATGCGCATCCTGCCGGCCGCGCAGCGGGACGCGATGTACCAGATCTATGCGTTCTGCCGCGCGGTCGACGATATCGCCGACGAAGGCACCTTGCCGCGCCGCGAGCGCGCGGTGGCGCTCGACCGCTGGCGCGCGGACATCGACGCCTGTTACGCCGGCACGCCGAAAAGGTCGCTTGAAGCCCTCACGCGCCATATCCGCGCGTTTCACCTTTCGCGCGACGACTTTCACGCCGTGATCGACGGCATGGCGATGGACGCCGCCGGCGATATCGTCGCGCCCGACGAAGCCACGCTCGATACATACTGCGATCGCGTTGCGAGCGCGGTCGGGCGGCTGTCGGTGAGGATATTCGGGATGCACGAGGACGCCGGACGGCGTCTCGCGCACCATCTGGGCCGCGCGCTGCAACTGACCAACATCCTGCGCGACATCGATGAAGACGCCGCCATCGGCCGCGTGTACCTGCCGCGCGAACTGCTGTCGCGCGAAGGCATTTCCACTACGGATCCCGCCTCGATCGTCGCCGATGCGCGTCTGCCGCGCGTGTGCGCCGTCCTCGCCGAGCGCGCGAAGGGCCACTTCGCGCAATCGGACACGATCATGGCCGCCTCGCCGCGCGCGCAGGTTCGCGCGCCGCGCATCATGGCGGGCGCCTACCGGTGCGTGCTCGACGCCAATCTCAGGCGCGGTTTCGACCAGCCCCGCACGAAAGTCCGTACGCCGCGTTCGCGCCTGTTGTGGATCGTCGCGCGTAACGTGTTCTGATGTCGCGGCTCGTTCATGTGATCGGCGCGGGCCTCTCGGGCCTCGCCGCGGCGGTCCAATTGCAGCGTCGCGGCGCGCGGGTCGTGCTGCATGAAGCGGCTCCGTACGCGGGCGGACGTTGCCGCTCGTATTTCGACGCGAAGCTAAACGCGACCATCGACATCGGCAACCATCTCGTGTTGTCGGGCAATCACTCGATGCTCGGCTTCGCGCGCGCTATCGGCGCCGCGGACGATCTCCTCGGCCCGACGCGCCCCGAATATCCGTTCGTCGACTTGAAGAACGACGCGCGCTGGACCGTACGGCTTTCGTCCGGCCGCGTGCCGAAGTGGATCTTCGACCCCGAGTCGCGCGTGCCGGGCACCCAGCCCGCTGATTATCTGTCGCTCGCGCCGCTCCTCTGGGCGAAGCCCGGCCGCACGATCGCGCAGTCGCTGCGCGCGCAGGGCCGCGTCTGGGACGCGCTCCTGCGGCCGCTGCTGCTCTCGGCGCTGAACACCGATCCGGCCGAAGCCAGCGCGCTCGTCGCGGGCAACCTGTTGCGCGAGACGCTGGTCGCGGGCGGGCAGGCGTGCCGGCCGCTCGTGGCGGGAAGCGGGCTCGGCCGTGCGTTCGTCGATCCGGCGCTGCGTCACCTGCAATACGGCGGCGCCGACATCCGGCTCGGCGCGCGCTTGTCCGGCATCGGTCTTGCCGGCGCTGATTCGAAGCAGCGCGTGAGTTCGCTCGATTTCGCCGACGATTCGATCGCGGTGGCGCCGGGCGACGGCGTCGTGCTCGCGGTGCCGCCCCACGTCGCGCGAACGCTGGTGCCGGGCCTGACCGCGCCGACCGAATGCCGCGCGATCGTCACGGCGCATTTCGCCGTCGATCCGCCGTTGGGATTCGCGCCGGCAACCTGCCTGCTGAACGGCACGGCCAACTGGCTCTTCGCATTTGACGGTCGTCTTTCGGTGACGGTCTGCGATGCGGGCCGTTTCCTCGACACGCCGCACGACGAGCTGGCGCGCACGCTCTGGGCGGAGGCGGCGAAAGCCGCCGGCATCGCTGTCGAGCCGATGCCGGAATGGCAGATCGCCGCCGAGCCGCACGCGACGCTGGCCGCGGTTCCCGGGCAGGAGGGCCTGCGCCCCGCCACGCGCACGCGCTGGCCGAATCTGATGCTCGCGGGCGACTGGACGGCCACGGGCCTCCCCGCGACGATCGAAGGCGCGATCCGCTCCGGCCAGAAGGCCGCGGACGCGCTGATGAACCCATCGATGGAAAGATGATGAACGATACTTCCCTGCCGGGCCTCGACCGGCCGGTTTCCCCCGCCGCGCTCGAAGCGGCGGTCGCGAAAGCCACCGACGCGCTGCTCGCCGCGCAACATTCCGACGGCTACTGGCTGTACGAACTCGAAGCCGACGCCACGATTCCCGCCGAATACGTGCTGCTCGTGCATTACCTTGGCGAAACGGCCAATGTCGAACTCGAAGCGAAGATCGCGCGCTATCTGCGCCGTATCCAGCGGGAAGACGGCGGCTGGCCGCTGTTCGCTGACGGCGCGATGAACGTCAGCGCGAGCGTCAAGGCGTATTTCGCGCTGAAGATGATCGGCGATTCGCCCGAGGCGCCGCACATGCAGCGCGCCCGCCGCGCGATCCTGGCTGCGGGCGGCGCCGAGCAGTCGAACGTGTTCACGCGCATTCTGCTGGCGCTGTTCGGCGTGGTGCCGTGGCGCGCGGTGCCGATGATGCCCGTCGAAATCATGCTGCTGCCGATGTGGTTCCCGTTCCACCTGTCGAAGGTGTCGTACTGGGCTCGCACGGTGATCGTGCCGCTGCTCGTGCTGAATGTGCGGCGGCCGGTGGCGCGCAATCCGCGCGGCGTGCGCATCGACGAACTCTTCGACGACGCCCCCGTCAACACCGGCTTGCTCGCCCGCGCGCCGCATCAGAAGAAGGGCTGGTTCGCGTTCTTTCGCTGTGTCGATACGCTGCTGCGCGCCGTCGACGGCCTGTTTCCGCACGACAGTCGCGAACGCGCGATCCAGGCGGCGGTGAGTTTCGTCGACGAGCGGCTCAACGGCGAGGACGGCCTCGGCGCGATTTTCCCGGCGATGGCCAATTCCGTGATGATGTACGACGTCCTCGGCTATCCCGCCGATCACCCGAACCGCGCAATTGCACGCCATTCGCTGGAAAAACTGCTCGTCATCGACGAATCGCCCGATGGCGAAGCGTATTGCCAGCCGTGCCTCTCGCCCGTGTGGGATACGTCGCTCGCCGCGCACGCGCTGCTTGAAACCGGCATGCCGAAGGCGCGCGCGGCGGTGTCGCGCGGGCTCGAATGGCTGCGCCCGCTGCAGATTCTCGACGTGCGCGGCGACTGGATCTCGCGCCGGCCGAACGTTCGGCCGGGCGGCTGGGCGTTCCAGTTCGCGAATCCGCACTACCCGGACGTCGACGATACGGCCGTCGTCGCGATGGCAATGCAGCGAGCCGACCGCGAGAACGGCACCGCCCTGTACGGCGAGGCGATCGCGCGCGGACGCGAGTGGGTCGTCGGCATGCAGAGCAGCGACGGCGGCTGGGGCGCGTTCGAGCCGGAAAACACGCAGTATTACCTGAACAACATCCCGTTTTCGGACCACGGCGCGCTGCTCGATCCGCCGACGGTCGACGTGTCGGCGCGCTGCCTGTCGATGCTGGCGGAACTTGGCGAGACGCCGTCGAACAGCGAGCCGGCAAGGCGAGCGCTCGACTACATCCTGCGCGCGCAGGAACGCGACGGAAGCTGGTACGGCCGCTGGGGGCTGAATTACGTCTACGGCACATGGTCGGCGCTCTGCGCGCTGAACGCGGCTGGCCTGCCGCCGACCGACTCGCGCGTGCGGCGCGCAGCGGAATGGCTGATCGGCATTCAGAACACGGACGGCGGCTGGGGCGAGGACGGCGAAAGCTACAAGCTCGACTATCGCGGCTACGAACAGGCGCCGAGCACGGCGTCGCAGACCGCGTGGGCGGTGCTCGGACTGATGGCGGCGGGTCTCGTCGATCATCCGGCGGTCGCGCGCGGCGTCGCGTATCTGCAGTCGACCCAGCGCGACCACGGTCTCTGGGACGAAACGCGCTTCACGGCGACCGGGTTTCCGCGCGTGTTTTATCTGCGCTACCACGGCTATCGCAAGTTCTTCCCGCTGTGGGCGCTCGCGCGCTATCGCAACCTGACGCGCGAAGGGCTCTCGCGCGTGACGGCGGCCATGTGAGCGCGCGCGACGTGCGCCGCTTTCGCGATGCGCGCGATTCGGGCGGCGTGCCCGTCGTCGCGGTCACCGGCATGGCGTTCGAGGCGAGGATCGTGCGCGGACGCGGCGTCGATGTCGTCTTCGCGGCGCGCGCCGACTGGCTCGAACGTGCGCTTTCCGAAGCCGTGGCGCGCGGCTGCTCCGGCATCGTGAGCTTCGGCACGGCGGGCGGCCTTGCGCCCGACCTGGAGCCGGGGACGCTCGTCGTCGCGGATGCGGTTTCGGGTCCGTTCGGCCGGCTCGTCACCGATATCGGCTGGTCCGACCGCATCGTCGATTCCTTCGCCGGCACGCCGCTCGCGGCGCTGACGCGTCGCGGCACGATCGCCGCCGTCACCGCACCGGTCACGAGCGAGCAGGCGAAACGCTCGCTGCATCAGTCGACGGGAGCGCTCGCCGTCGACATGGAATCGCACATCGCGGGCGCCATCGCGACGGCGCGCGGACTGCCCTTCGCCGTATGCCGCTCTATCGTCGATCCGGCGTGGCGCACCTTGCCGAGCGCGGCGACGGCGGGTCTGCGCGATGACGGCCACACCGCCATCGCGCCGATCCTGCGGGAATTGCTGCGCCAGCCGTCGCAACTCGGGGCGCTGCTTCGGCTCGCCTCCGATGCGCGCGCCGCGCGCACGTCGCTCGTGCAGGCGCGACATGCACTCGGCGCCGCGCGGGCGCTGGCTTTCGACTGATATCTGTCTATATCAAAGGGAGCAGCACAGCGGGAAGACGATGGGCAACGCTTCAAGTAGCGGACAAAAGCGAGCGCGCTTGTTCAAGTAGCGCGTGCGACGCTGCGAAAGCGTCCCGTCCCGCCATATCCAGAGCGGCCTGGGCAGTAAGCGAGAACAACCGGTCGTCGGACGTAACGACCAGCTTCGAGCCAAGCGCGGGAGTGTCGTAAGTGCGAAAGAATGCGAGCAATTGGAACGCATCGAACCGCCCATTCTCGGGACCTGACATCGCCAGAATTTCCGCCGCTGCAGCCAGCTGTCGATAGCTGAGAGGAATTCGGAACGTTCCATGCGCTTCTCTCTGTTGTAAGTCAGAGTCGTCCGCGGTCAGTTGCAGCCGTAACCCGTGCGACGACTCCACCAGCAGATTGCCTGCCCATCCGTGCAAACGAACATGCTGCCGACTGTGTCGCATTGAACGGTCGACTGCCGACGCGCGGTAGAAGGCGAATTGTCTTTCGCAATTTCGGAATCTGACGACGCTACCGCGGCCGCGGTTGCCGCTCGGACCTTTGCCACGCCTTCGGTGGGCTTCGTCGATGGCGCAGCTGCAGGCATGACGCTGCATCCAGAAACAAGAATGCCAAGACAAATCAAGGCAAGCACAAGATTGGTCTTCGATGACAACATGATTCTTCCCTTGCTCGTGTTCGGCGGTCGTGAGAATCAGCCCGGTCCTTCACGCCGGTATTGCCTAGCCATGGCTGTCGATCCACGCTCGAGCCCAGCCAAGGCCGGCTACTTCGGCTTCTTCTTCTGTATCGAAAAGACCCAGAACACCCGACGCCTCAATTAGCCTGTTGTTGCGGGTAATGGTGCCGCTCGCCGCATATCGTCCGGGTTGCAGGATGTCTGCTTGTTGAAGGATCGCATGGCCCCAGATGCTGTACCGCTCATAGTTTTCAGATTGCATGAGTACATACCTTCAGGGATACGCGTCGAACCCAGCGGTCCAATGCGGCCGCCTCTGGAAAAGATGGTGCGCGTCGAGCGGGCCTTCTGCCACAAGGCGCCTGTCTGTAGTGCGGAGTATATGGCAGCAACGATTGAGTGAGGCGGCATGCACCGACACAATGATAATTCCGTCGTCGAGTGCGAACGCTGGTGGAGCAAAAAATCGTCTATTGTGCATTTGTCCCTGGCCGTATCACGCCTGATTCGAGCGGCAGGCTCATGCTGATAGCTCTCGGGAAGGTAATGCAGCCACGATTCTGTCTCGCACTCTCACCGAGCGCACGCAGTTGCGTCCGGCTTGTTTGGCCGCGTACATCTGCTTGTCGGCGGCGGCAACGAGGACATTGACGTTGAGACCATATCGCGGCGTGCAGGTCGCGCAGCCGATACTGACAGTCACGTATTCGTAGTCGCTGCGGTAGTGCTTTAGTTGCATAGCCTCGATCCGTTGACGGATAGCTTCAGCAAGTACATTCGCGCTCTCGGCAGTCGTGTCAGGCAAAAGAACTGCAAACTCTTCGCCGCCGTAACGGACAACGAGGTCCGACGAACGACTCACCGATGCGCGGATGCTATCCGCGACCAGAATGAGCACGCCGTCGCCGACTTCATGCCCGAGCGCATCGTTGAATCTTTTGAAATAGTCAATGTCGATAAAAAGCATCGACAATGCGCGGCCGCTTCGCCTGGCGCGATTCCATTCGCTGTCTAGAGCGGCCTTCAGGCTGCGGCGGTTGTCCAACCCGGTTAGCGCGTCGGTCAGAGCCTCGCGCAAGAGGTTCGACTCTGTAGTCACCTCCACCTCCATCGCGAACGCGACTACCCAAGCGCCGGCTATGGCGAAAACGCCGAAGGTCAAGGCGAGAGCGATTAGCAACGCACTCTCGAAACCGATCTGGAGCGACGACAGAGTGACGACCGCTGCCGCAACGGCCATGGTCGTTCCCATGATGCCGGCAATCATGGGGCGTCGGCCAATCGACTGCACGACGTGAGCTAAATAGCGGCGCGTCGCTGCGTTGAAGCGTTGGGTGCTCCTGGCAGTTGCCCGGCTTGCATTCGATTCGATTGTGAACATGGCTGCCTCCCTCCTTGGGAGAAGTGCCGAGAGAGCCCGTCGACGCGGGCAAGAACTCGGGAGCCAATGCTCGTCTATCTAATTGCTTATGCAATGACTGCCCTGACAATCAAATGATAGGTCGCGCAGCTAAAGGTGGGTGCGACCACTTGTCGCAATTAGAAGGGTCTTTCGAAACCGGACCGGAGGCGTGGCCAAGCCGTTGGATTCTGTCCGCGCCCTCCTGCCGCTAAGCAGGGCAGAGAGGTAACGACGCGTCCGCGCCTGCAAAAGCGCGTGGTCGACAGAAGATACGTCCTAAGCTCTGACGGGGTTGTCTTTCTCGCTGAGAAAGGCAAGGGCTGTCGTGCTCCAACTCTATCGCGCGGCAACGTTAGGGCGGCGTCTAACGAAGCGATGGCGAATGTACTGAGACGCAAGCTCCGACATACAGCGGTGTGGGAGAAAACCATGGTCGCTGAGGGAGTCAACCGGCCGCGACACGAGAGCGCATGAACGCAGTGAGGCATAGGCTGCGTGCGTTCTGAAATCCGAGTTCCTTGTAAAACCGGATGGCAGATGTGTTGTTGCTGAAAACATGGAGAAACGGAATACGCCGCGCTGCTGTATCGACATGCAAAGGTGTTCCATCAGCAGCCTCCCCAATCCACGTCCGCGCCAGCCTGGATGTGTGCAGACTGCGCTGACCTCCACATAGTCGCGAGCGACCATCCGTTCCCCTGCCATGGCAACCAGTTGCGTTCCTTCCTTGATGCCAAAGTAGGTGCCCATCTCATAGGTGCGCGCGCTGAAAGGACCGGGCTCCGTCAGCTGGACAAGGCGAAGCATACTTTCCACGTCTTCAATCCCGAGTCGCCTGATGACAGTTCCCTCGTCTACGGAGCGCAGGTGGCGCCCGGCAATCATCTGGAGTACGCGCCCTTCGAGAACAACATCGTATCCGGGCGGCACCTCCGGCCTGTTTGTCGAAACGAGCGCCACGCGCTCCATGGGAAGCAGCATGCCCGCAATCTGCGCAACTCTGTCGTATGTGTAGTCTTCGGCCGCGCCAAAAGGCGCGAACTCCGGTCGATACCTCAGGGCGCTCCCATTTCGTTGTGCCAGCTCTGAATGCGCCCCGGTGAGCGACGACCACACGACGTTATCGAGATAAGCTTCGCTTTCGATTTCGATCAGAAATTCGTTGCTTTGTGGGTCAGTTCGAGAATTCATCGGTCGTTCCTCCTTTCTGGATGTCGCCTGCGATGTCGGCGCATCGCGTTCAGATTATTGCGGGTACCTGTCAGGCCCGCGCGAGCATCGTGCCACCACGGCCAGTGCCAAGGACGTCGCGATTGCAAGACGTCCTCGACCGCCACGGTTGTTCAACCTTCGGAGCCACGCGACAGGAAGGCACTGCCTTCAGGCACTTCGCTTTTCGAACGCAGTTCGATTCGCGTGGACGAATTCCTCGACGGTCTGCGGGGCTTTGCCGGTGACGTGACCGATGACGTCATCTGTTCCTTCAAATACACCGTTTTGATAGTCGACCGCCACTTCGATGAAGTGTTGAATGGTGAATTCGGGGAGGTCGTATTTGCTCAGGTGCTCGCGGTAGCCTTCGAGTGTGGCCGGGATGTAGTCGATCTTTCGGTCGAGGACGTCGCTGATTTTGGCGGCAATCTCTTGCTGGCTCATCTCGGTGGGGCCACAGAGCTCGTAGGTCTTGCCAATATGGCCCTCCGGTTCGGATAGAACTGCCGCGATGAAACGCGCCTGATCTTCGGCCGCGATTGGCGCGTGACGCCCGTTTCCGAAAGGAAGCGCAATCTTGCCTTCCTGGACTATCGTGTCGCGTACCCACGGAAACACAAGCCACTCGGAAAAGAACGTGGGACGGATGTGTACAGTCGGGACGCCGGACCAATCCAGAACCCGTTCGGCAATCCAATGGTCGCGCGCGGCGTGACTTTTTGCGTCTTCCCGAGCGGAGATTTGCGACATGTTCACCACGACGTCGAGTCCGGCGCGACGCGCCGCGTCCGCGAAGTACGCGGTTGCCTGAATGAACCCGGCGCGCACAGGGAAACAGAGATATGCCGCCGAGACCCCTTCCGTGGCGCGTATGGCGTCGTCGTGGGAAAGCAGGTCCCCGACCACGATTTCGGCGCCAGCCTTTCGAAGCGCCTCACTGCGCTCATCGATACTGCGAACAAGCGCTCGCACGGAGTGGCCGCTGTCCAAAAGGTTCTGAACGGTGTGCACACCGGTCTTGCCGGTCGCGGCTGTAACCAGAATCTTCCGTTGCTCCATGATGACTCTCCTATCCATAAGTTAAGCGCGTCCGTTTCGAAGAAATACTTGCAAGCGCCTCGGTACGCGAATCTGTGCATATGCACAGATTATTCCGAGAAAAAATCGCACGGTGCACCAAATCGCGGCGGCGCCATCTCGATACGGGTTGGCTGATGACTGGATGTTAGTCATAATCCAGATGTGAGTCAAGCAAGTGTCTATTGCCGCGGCAGCATCAATTTATCGCGCAATCTGGATTAATCTCATACTCCACAATCAATGGCAACGGAACTATGGGTCATTCACAAGCAAAGAAAGTCGCGACACATCAACGCATCGTCGAGGTTGCCGCGAAGCGTTTTCGCGAACGCGGCATTGAAGGCGTCAGCATTGCCGACCTGATGAAGGAGGCCGGACTCACGGTCGGCGGCTTCTATAAGCACTTTGATTCTCGCGACGAGTTGGTGAGGGAGGCATTCGAGCACGCGCTGCACGATATCGAGCAGTGGGAGGCGGCCATTCCCGTTGCCCCTCGTCAGGCCATGCGTTCATATATGTCTGAATCGCATCGAGATAACGTAGCCGCCGGTTGCCCGATTTCAGCTCTGGTCAATGACATGAGCCGGGGCACGGACGAGACGCGGGAGGTATTCTCAGACCGGGTCAGAAAAATCATCGAACTGATTTCTGGGGCCTCACCTGCAAAGGAGAACGCCAAAAAGCGTACTGAGGCTCTGCTCATCATGAGCGCATGTGTGGGCGCGGTTGCGCTGTCGCGCGCAGTCTCCGACCCAAAACTGTCGAATCAAATTCTCGAGGGCTCCTTGAGTGAAATCCTTGAGATCCTGTCACCCAGGCGCTCGATATAGACCACGCAGACAATGTGAAGCGTTCCTTGCGTCGCAGTCGATCTGAACCGCCTCCGATTTTTCTGGACACGAATTTGGGGTAAAAGTGTGTCTGGAAACGGAGTTGAACATGCTGAAGAAGTCGAATGTCACTGAGGTTGTGCCGGGGGCGGTGGAAGGAGCGCGTAGCGCGACTGGAAGCGCCCCCGGCGCAGCCGCCGAAGTGAAGCGGTGGTCAGCGAACCGGAAGAAAGGAGTCGTCTTGCGGCTATTGCGCGGCGAGCCGGTGGATGCCATTTCGCGCGAGGTATCGGTGCCGATATACCGGCTCG
>NZ_FCOG02000270.1 GCF_001544975.2 Caballeronia arationis
CAATTCAACGCTTAATGGAGGCTAGATAACGCCGAACCCTTGACTGCAAATTCGTCCGTCAAAGCGGGGCAATCTCAGTGTGCGTAGCCCCAGGTACGCCAGACGCCGAGTGATGCGCCGTTCAGCGACAGCTCGAAGCGGGCGCCATTCACTAGATTGTTGATGCGGATCTGCTGCGCGCCCGCGTATGCCGGGTCGATGCCAGGGGTGGGAAGCGGATTGGGCGGAGCGATGGTGTCGTAGGCCAAGGAGGGTGGACTCCGATCCTTGCACATCATCGCCCACGCGCGCACCTGCTCGCCGAGGCCGTAGTCGGGCGTCACGTCGATGCCCTGATGAGGTGCTGCCCCCTTGACCTTGCCGACTTCGACGCCGTTGGCGGTGATCCATACATCGCAACCGGTCAACAGATTGTTGATCCCCGTGCGTGAGCCGCACTGGTAAACTGGCGCCGGATCGATCTGCGGTCGTGGTGGCCCGTCAGGAAAGTCCTGCGTGTGGTCGCGTACGGTCACGGCAACGGACCAGCCGCTCGTCAAGCCGTTCGCCTTCTGCCGCGCGCGAATGACGTCGCCAGCCGCGAGCGCGGCCGGCAGGCTGAGGATTGCTCCCTGCGGTTGTGGAAAGCCGCCCGGCACGCCACTCAACAAAAGCGCGCCGTTGCGTTCAACATCGAGCGTGGCCCCGGGATCGAACCCGAGGATCACCAGCGCTTTAGCGCACTGATACAGCGGCTCGCCGACGATGGGGGGTGACAGAAAGCGCGTTTCCTTGAGCTTGAGTCGCTCGGTCGGTACTTCGGCCATGGTGCTGGTCCCCCCTTGTGCCCGGGATCGCAGCGGTCCGCGTGGGCGACCTTATCGCCGGCCCGAACCGAGCTCCGTTCTCACGTCGTTGCCGTCGAATGCTGGTGACGCGCCAAATCCTCAATGAGTTTAGGCGATACGCCGCCACACTTCCTCCCCATTTAGGGAGGTACCCTCGACAGTCAATCAGATCGGCGGCGCCAATCAGGACCAACCAGCATCTGCAGAGAATGGTACTGACTACCGTGGAGCGCGACAATTTCAGTGTCCGGCGGACAAGATAGACGAAGCTATCCAGCCTCCCGCCATTCGCAAAAATCCTTCGCGTAGAGATCAGCGCTCTGATCCAGGTCGCCCGTCGCTGCATAGATCAACGGCTGGCCATCCGGGATGAGCACCGCTCCATCGACCACTCGGCCCATCACTAGCCGATGATCCCCCGCCTCGACGTCGCTGACTAGCTGACAGTCGAAATAAGCCAGCGCCCCATGTAACAGCGGTGCGCCCGTCCGGCCTGCTCGCCAGGGTATCCCCGCGAGCTTGTCGACCGTGCGGCCCGATTGTGTCCCGAAGTGCTCGGCCAATGCCTGCTGTTCCGCCCGCAAGACATTTATTGCGAACACCCGCCCACCCTGAAGAATCCTGTACGACGCATGCGCCGGATTGATGCTGACCGCGAGAAGTAACGGGCGAAACGAGACTTGTACGACCCAACTTGCCGTAAATGCATTCCGGCGATCGCCGTCCGCAACGCCGATCACGTGGACGCCTGTCGTCAGATGCCTGAAAAGGTTTGCGATGCCGTCACTCATAGCGCTTCATCTTTGGCTCCCGTATCCTGCGAGCCGGGTTCGCTGCGACGAACAGGAGCCAGGCCGCAACCGGGCCTCACGGGTCCCGATTCCCTTCCCCGCTGGATATCGACAGCGACCGCCTGGCGGCTACCACGTCGTATCGTATCGCCGCCCTAGCTACCTTGCAAATGCACCGTGCCGATTGTCCTTGGGCCGCCTGTTGCCCCACGAAGGACACATGCCGACCCGCTTCCGCCATTTGCGCCGCGCCCATCTCAGCGGCAGTTTTCGCAATATCAGCGGCCATTCATGCCGACACTCGACTCCAGACGTTGACGTCGACGAACTCCTAAAACGAAGTTTCTTGAGCGTCAGACGCCACCAACGGCCTTCACGTACGCGTGATCGATGCGCCGCCATCGACCAGCGACGCGGTTCCGGTCACGAAGGACGAGTCATCGGACGCGAGATAGAGCACCGAGCGGGCGAGTTCTTCCGGCCGTGCGACCCGCTTGAGCGCATGCAGTCCGGTCACGAAGGCCTGCGACTCGGCCGTATCGTTCATGTCGCGATACATGGGTGTGTCCACAGCACCGGGCAAAATCGCGTTGACGCGCACACCTTGCGGCCCATACTCGGCAGCGAGCGCCTGCGTCAAACCAATTAATCCGGCCTTGCTCGCAGCGTATGCCGCAGTCCCCGGAAAGGCGAATGAGTAGCCGACGAAGGTCGACGTGAAGATGATTGATCCACTGCCCTGCTTCAGCATTTCAGGGATCTGATGCTTCGCGCCCAAAAAGGCGCTCGTCAGATTGGTTGCCAATGCGGCCGACCAGCCTGCCTCTGACACGCCCGTTGTCGGGCCCATTTCGCCCAGAGTGCCGGCGTTGTTATAGGCGATGTCAAGGCGGCCGAAGCGGCTAACGGCGAGTGCGACCAGCGCTTTCGCGAAGTCCTCTGACTGCACGTCGCCTGCCAGAAACGCGGCCTCACCGCCTTCGCTGACGATCTCGGCAGCGAGCGTTGCAAGTTCCGCTTCACGGCGCGCCGCGATCACCACTTTTGCGCCTTCCGCGGCAAACAGTTTTGCGGTGGCACGGCCAATTCCCGCACTGGCGCCAGTCACGATCGCGACTTTTCCTGTCAAGCGTTGCATGTTCAATCTCCTGCTGCAGTTTGTTGGCCAGGGCCCAATGCCTCGGTCCATGGGAAGCAATATATGCTTCAGTGGCAAATGCAGAAAGGACCAAAAGATAGGTATATCATTCAGTATTTGTGAATGATCGGGCAGGTCTATGGATCGGCTTCGCGCTTTTGAGGTCTTCGTGACCGTGGTGAGCCGCGGCAGCTTCACGCGCGCAGCCGATGCGCTCGAGACATCGCCCGCCAACGTGACCCGCTACGTGAATGAGTTGGAAGCCCATCTCGGCACACGCCTGCTGAATCGCACTTCGCGCAGACTTTCTCTCACTGAGGGCGGCGAAACTTTTTACGCCCGCTGCAAATCTATCCTCGACGACGTTGCCGAGACCGAGGGTCTTGTGTCATCTGCGTCGGTCGAACCGCGCGGCCGACTGCGCATCAATGCGCCCGTGAGCTTTGGCATTCTGCACCTGGCGCCGCTATGGCCCGAGTTCATGCGGAGATTTCCTGAAGTGGAACTCGACGTTGCGCTGATTGACCGCGTCGTCGACATCGTCGATGAAGGCTACGACCTCGCCATTCGCATCTCACACGCCGGTTCGACTAACCACGCAGCCCGCAAGCTGGCGACATCGAGAAACATCCTGTGTGCGTCGCCAGCTTATCTGGCGCGTTGCGGATACCCCGCAGCGCCAGCGGACCTGATTGAGCATCGATGCATCGGCTATTCGTACGCGGCCACCGGCGACGAGTGGCAACTGATCGACAGTGAGAGGAAGCCTCACGCCGTGCAGGTCAACTGTCACATGCATACCAACAATGGCGACACTGCGCGCGCAGCAGCGCTCGCTGGGCAAGGCGTGATCTGGCAACCCACGTTTCTGGTCGGCAACGACCTGCGCGCCGGCAAGCTCGTTCAGGTGTTGCCTGAGTATCGCTTGCCTGACATCGACGTACTTGCGTTGTACTCAAGCCGTCGGCACCTGAGCGCCAAGATACGCGTGATGATCGATTTCCTGGTGGATGCGTTCAGCGGACTGCCCCCATGGGATCGGGATGACGGAGATTGAGCGGGTGGCACGTGGAACAATCGCCGAGCAAGACCCGAGTGCAAAGTACAGTTTCCTCGGACGATATGCATCGCAGCAGAGATACGTTCGTCGAAGTCGGCATAGCGATCAGAGTGTCTCGGAGCATCTTCCGGCTACAGCGCCAACGTGATGGTATGGTCCGACTGATGGAATCGAACGAGCGGCATGTCATCGGCCTGGACAGGAATTGGGGTTGCCGCTCACGGGTCGTTGATCGTTTCGTGCTCCGCTGGGACCAGAATCTCGAGCAACTCGCAGTCGTCCGACCCACCGACGACGGTGTGGTGGATGCCTGGCGGCTGAACCCAGCACGACCCAGCCATCAGTCGCCGCGGTCCAATGCCCTCGAAGTCGGTCTCGAACCAGCCCTTCAGGCAGTAGACCAGTTGGAACTGCACGTTGTGATGATGCCGAACGCTAAGTTCCGGCCGGTACGGCGCGATCATGCGGATCACGTGTGCTTCAGCAAGCCCGTTGGTTGCCCCCGCAACTCCCAGGTCCCGGTAAGCTGAGTAGTCGCGCAGGCCACCGGTCTTGAAGTCGGCCTCGGTGTAGTGGCTGATGACGAAGCGCTGCGGCGCGTCGGGAAGATAACGTTCCATTCGCTCCTCCGAAATCTTTACAGGGGGCGGTTTCAAGCCGAAGTGCAACAGGGGGGTTAATGTTTAGCGTTTTGAGGTTGGGTTGCTGAGGCGAGCGTGGCGGC
>NZ_FCOG02000291.1 GCF_001544975.2 Caballeronia arationis
TGGTATTGTTGCCCGAATCCGCCACATACAGATTGCCCGCGGCATCCGCCCCGATTCCCCGCAGACCGGAGAACCGCGCGGCCGCCCCGCTGCCGTCGGCGTACCCCCACATGCCGGCAGTGCCGGCCAGCGTGGTGACGACGCCCGCCGGGGTGATCTTCCGGATGGTGCTTCCCGAATCCGTCACATACACGTTGCCCGCAGAGTCCGTCGCGATCCCCTGCGGATAATTGAACCGCGCGGCCGCCCCGCTGCCATCGGCACTACCGGTCACGCCGGCGGTGCCGGCCAGCGTAGTGACCACGCCGGCCGGCGTAATCTTGCGAACAATGTGGTTGGCGGTATCCGCCACATACAAATTACCCGCAGGCTCTGCCGCGATGGCCTGCGGAAGATTGAACTGCGCGGCCGCCCCGCTGCCATCGGCACTACCGGTCACGCCGGCAGTGCCGGCCAGCGTAGTGACCACGCCGGCCGGCGTAATCTTGCGAACAATGTGGTTGCCGGTATCCGCCACATACAGATTGCCCGCGGAGTCCGCCGCGATGCTTTGGGGAGAACCGAACCGCGCAACGACTCCTGTCCCGTCCAGCGACCCCGTCCCACCGATTCTGCCCGCGACTATAAACAACCCGATGTCTTTTTCGCTTGGCTTCTTGCTGACAGCGGCCACGCTTTCGTCTCGCGACACCGGTGTATTGGCGGCCTCGTTGCCGCCGCCGCACGACGCGACGCTAACGCAGAAGGACAGAAACCAAGTGATCAAACAGCATGTCGCGAGAGCGCGCCTTGATTGCCGCATTTCCGTCACCTTCTTGTTCCGTTGGAAAGACAAAAATCGACGATCCGAGCAAGCAGCATTCGCGCTTGATCGCGTTTGGCATACGGTGTGGAAACAGGTCCATTCGGACAAGAAAACGAAGCCTTACTGGGAGTAGACCTAGTCTTTAAGGGACTATAGGCGAGCGGGATTGAGTTTCAATTAATCAGGACTACGTATGACTTTAGATTCGAGAATTATAAGCCTGAGTATAGTCGATTGGCAGGGAATTGAAAGGTAAACTCCCGGAAGCCACCGCCGCTTGTCCGGGCGGCCGCATTGTCTCTCGCTGGAGGCTGGATAGGTGATGTACGTCGCCAAGGCCTCGTGCCAGGACTCGTCGGCGATGCTGAGGTGAGAGGGGACTAACAAGTTCAACGGTACGGATAACCAGTACACATCGACTTCGGGAATCAGGCCCCGCTCAGTAAGTGAATGGGCGACCAGTCGAAGCGTCGATGTCTTGCTGGCGCCGGCGTAAGCTTTCACTTGGAGGCCGCCGACGGTCCCTCTCGGCCGGGGTTCTGAACGGGCTGCCCACAGATAGAACACTCGAGGAAGGAGCGCGCCGACTTCTCATCCTGCACACCGTCGATCACCCGGACATCGTGAAGATCGAAGAAAAAGGTATGTCCGTCTTCCGCGGCCGATCGCTAGCATCGGCGCTGCGCTTCTTTCCAGGGCAGTCCCTTTCCCTTGTACTCGAGCAGTGTGCGCCGGCACGGATCCGGGTGACCGCAAAAACGCCTCGTCCGTGAACGACGGACGAACGAACAACGATGCGTCGCATGACCCTTCGCTCTTTTGTCGCTGTATCGTGACAATCTAACAATGATGTGGCGTCGGCGTCGCACGTTGCCATAATGCGATTGACGCAGCCGCTCCCATCCGCTTATGCCCTCTCCGACCGGTCGCCACCGCATGAATCGAAAGCCGCCGCGCCGCACCGTCGCGCGCTATCACGATCGCACCGTCGAAGTGCTGGGCGAAGCGCGCGGACAGCGCGTCATGATCCGGTCCATTCACTGTTGAAAACGTACGCGATCTTGCAGAACTGCTAGCTATAAGGCTGCTCTGTCTAAGGCGCCAGATCAGCAGCACCGTGGTCGAATAGATCAGGGGTCGTGCGGTGTTCACCCAGGAGATCTGGCCAAGCGCCACTTCGAACCTTTGCCAACGTCTCGGGCGACAGCCAAGTTTCTTCGATCGCGTCGAGACCGCCCTCGATCATCTGCTGCAGGAAGAAAGACTGCTTCCGCCCGGTCGCTTCCGCCAACACGCGTAACCTCTGTTCGATGACCGGGTCGATGCGAACCGCGACGACCCTCAGTTTGTTCTCTGCCGTTCTTTTCAATTGGTCACTCCTCTTCCAGACGCTCGCAAGCGAGGTCGAGCCCGCCACGACGCCAACGCTATGTTCGGCTCTTCGTTCCCGCCGTTTTCCCAGCAGTCCTCTTGCGCGCTGCACGCCTGGCTGGAGGACGGGATTCAGACGGGGGTGCGCGTCGCGCTGAGGGACGCGTCGTTGCGCGTAGAGCCTTCAACTGCTCCTGGAGCGACGTGTATGCCTCCTCGAGCGCGGCCAGCTTACCCTGCAACACCCCAGTCTGATGGCGAGCGTCGCCCTGCTGCTCTTGCAGCGCCTCGACAGTTCGACGATGTTCGGCATCCCGCTTTTCTGCGCGTTTGGCGGCTTCCGCCAATTCTTTCTGCGCTTTGACCACTGCACCGCGTTCGCGATCGATTTCCAAGAGCGCACGCTTTTCCGAGGCGCGTAAGCGCTCCTCCGCGCGATCAGCCGTTTCCCGGAGTTTTTCCAGATCACGCGAGAAGGTGTCGCGTACCTTGTCGAGATCACGCTCGCGCGCGAAGACCTCCTCGCCAAGGCGCTTGACCTGCGCCTCGAGCGCTTGGCGCGCGGCCGCCTCGTGCGCCTGCTGCCGCTCCAGCTCCCGAATTTCGACCTGCGCCGCGAGCAATGCCGCAGTGCGTTGCTCCAGCGCCGTCTCGGTCCGACCGAGTTCCTCGCGCGCGGCGACGACCTTTTGCTCCGCCTCGGCGCGACGCGCTTCGACGTCATCGCGAAGCGAGGTCAGTTCGGCGTGTGCGGAGGCCGCCGCGCGCGTCCAAAGCGTTCCGATCAACTCGCCTGCGGCCTCACTCAAATCCTTTGGCAAGTCCGGGTGCTCGATACGCACCCGACTCTTCTCGCGTAACTCCGCCCAGAACTCGGCGAGCACCGACGCCGGGGTGCTCATGGTGCCACGCCGGACCAGGTTGTAGAGTCGATTGGCGGTGGGCGGGACGCCGAAGCGGAAAAATAGCAGCGCACACACCTCGCGATAGAGCTCGCGCGTCTTGGGGAACTCGACCTTGAGGCGCTCGATATCGGCCGCGAGGCGGGTTTCGTCGGAAAGAACGTCGGACATGAGCGAGCCAGAGCGAGGAACACCGATAATAGTACAACGTATCTCGATATTTATCTAACCCAACCGACGGTTAAATTTGACATTAGTGCTATAATGTTGACTTATTTGTATCGTACCGACCTCGAAACCGCGTGACACTCAATGCGCGCTCTTCCGCCACCGACATCCGTTGCACTCCAACCCGCGCCCCTCGAATCCCTCGTGATTCCGTCGACCCTCGACGGTAGTGTCGGGGCGAATCGCGCGACGGACGGTCGTGCGCAGATCGCGGCCAACCATGATCTCGATGCGATTCGCGCGTGGCTCTCGCGCTTTCACGACACCAAGACCACCTTCGAGAGTTATCGCAAAGAGGCCGAGCGCTTGCTGCTCTGGTCGCTTGTGATGCTCGACAAGCCGCTCTCGTCACTCACCCACGAAGATTGTCTGCG
>NZ_FCOG02000196.1 GCF_001544975.2 Caballeronia arationis
GCGCCGGGGGCGCTTCCAGTCGCGCTACGCGCTCCTTCCACCGCCCCCGGCACAACCTCAGTGACATTCGACTTCTTCAGCATGTTCAACTCCGTTTCCAGACACACTTTTACCCCAAATTCGTGTCCAGCAAAATCGGAGGCGGTTCACGGGATCCAGGCGCTAATCCGGTTTTTCGAACACATGCCCCGTGATCCAGACATGAGTTTCGTGATTGTGCTTCACCTCTCGCCCACGCACCAAAGTCAGGCTGACGACATTTTCCAACGCGTCACCAACATGCCAGTTATGCAAATGGCCGAGTCCACGCGTATCGAGAAGAACCATATTTATCTGATCTCGCCGGCCACTACCCTGTCGATGACCGACGGGTGCCTGTCCGTCGCCCCGGCCAACCGCGGGCGCGGGCGGCCGGTGGCAATCGATTTGTTTTTCCGAAGTCTCGCGGACGCGCATGGCACGCGCGCGATCAGCGTCATCCTTTCAGGCCTTGGCAGTGACGGCGCAGTCGGTATGGGGCGCATCAAGGAATGTGGCGGAATCACGCTGGCGCAAACGCCGGACGATGCCGAGTACGACGAGATGCCGGCCAACGCCCTGGCGACCGGTCTGGTGGACATCGTGCTGCCCGTGGGCGACATGCCGCAAAAGCTGATTGAACTGAGTGCCAATGCCCGTTCGATAAAGCTGCCACCGGCGGACGACGAGCAGTCCGCCATGGCCGCGTCCCCCGATGCACAGAGAACATCCGCCGCAGAAGGGCGCATTGCAACAGATTCTGAGAACGTTGCGGGCGCGCACCGGCCATGACTTCCGTCACTACAAGCGTGCGACCGTACTGCGGCGCATCGAGCGGCGCCTGCAGGTGAATACGCTGCCCGACCTGCCGTCTTACCAGCGATTCGTCGAAACACATCTGGGCGAGACGAGCGCATTACTCAAGGACATGCTGATTGGCGTGACAAACTTCTTCCGCGATCGGGAGGCGTTTGAAGCCGTCGAGCGTGAGGTGGTACCGCAAATCATCAAGAGTAAGGCCGACGGCGACCTAATACGCGTATGGGTCGCGGGATGTTCAACGGGCGAAGAGGCTTACTCGCTTGCCATGCTGCTCGGTGAGCGTATCGCAGAAGACTCCGAGCCATCAATCCTGCAGGTTTTCGCCACCGACATTGACGAGCGGGCGATCGAAATAGCGCGTGCGGGCAATTACCCCGCGCCGATTCTGACCGATGTGCCGCCCGCACGTTTGCGCCATTTTTTCACGCACATGCGCAGCCGCTACATCATCAACAAGCCGCTGCGCGAGAAGGTCCTGTTTGCGGCTCACAATGTCTTGCGCGATCCACCATTCTCGCTTCTCGATCTCGTCTCGTGCCGGAATCTGCTCATTTATCTCGACCGGACGGTTCAGCGCCAGGTGCTGGAGACCTTTCACTTCGCGCTTCAGCCTGGCGGATATCTGTTTCTGGGAAGTTCCGAATCGGCCGACATCGCGGATGATCTCTTCTGCCTGATCGACAAGAAGAATCGGATCTATCAAACCAGGACACGCGCTGCGAAGGTACCCGTGATCACGTCACCCGCCGTGACAGGGAGTCGGACCGAGTTGCCGCGCGCGTTCGTCACGACACCGGCGCCCGACCTGGCAAGGGTGTCGTATGCAAAGCTCCATCAGCAGGCGATCGGACGTTATGCGCCGCCTAGCGTGTTGATCGACCGGGACGCAGAGATTTTGCACATGTCCGACGACATAGGCCGATTTCTGCGGTACGTCGGGGGCGAGCCTTCGTACAATCTGCAGACGCTAGTGAACCCGGATTTGCGCCTCGAACTGCGCACGGCGCTTTTTCAGGCGCTGCGAACCGGCAAAAGCGTAGGTGCCGAACGGGTGCGTTTTTCGCGCGGAGCGACGCATTCCTATGTGAACATGACAGTGAGTCCATTCCAGGACGAAGAGAGCGCAGTCGCGCTCTGCACGGTCTTCTTCGACGAAGTCGACGAGACAACGCGACCCGACGCGCCTATTCACGGCGAGGCCGGGCACGACCCGGTGGTCGCGCATCTTGAAAGCGAGTTGCGCCGCACCAAAGAAATGCTTCAATCGAGCGTCGAGCAATCCAATGTGTCGAATGAGGAACTGAGGGCGTCGAACGACGAGTTGCAGGCGATCAATGAAGAAATGCGATCCGCCACCGAGGAACTCGAGACCAGTAAAGAAGAGCTTCAGTCGGTCAACGAGGAACTGATCACGGTCAATGGCGCGCTCCAGGCCAAAGTCGAGGAGACCGCCAAGGCCAACGATGATCTGCAGAACCTGATCGCGTCCACAGGCATCGCCACCATCTTCGTGGACCGCTCGATGCGCATCAAGCGCTATACGGCGCCCGCGGTTGGCCTGTTTAATCTGATCGAAACAGACATCGGTCGGCCTCTGCTCGACCTGACCCATCGCCTGAATTACCCTGATCTGGCTTCGGATGCGAGGCTGCGTTCGAAGCCCTCAAGCTCACGCAACGCGAGGTCAGCACGACGGACGGCGAGTGGTATCTCGTTCGACTGCTGCCCTACCGCACCCTGGACGACCGAATCGACGGCGCGGTGCTCACGCTGATCGACATAACGGAGCGGCGTCGAGCCGAGGCCGCAGTCCGCTTGGGCGAGGAACGCCTCAAGCTCGCTGCATTGACCACTGACGATTACGCCATCATCGTGCAGGAACTGGACGGCAAGATCGTGAGTTGGAACAAGGGTGCAGCGCATGTTTGGCTATGAAGAGCAGGAGGTTATGGACAAGCAAGTAGATCTGATCTTTACGCCAGAAGATCGTGCGCAGGGGGTTGCGCTCGCCGAACGGGAAACCGCCAAGTCGGTTGGACGGGCGGAGGACGAGCGGTGGCACCAGCGCAAGGACGGCAGGAAAATCTACTGCAGTGGCGTGATGACCAGGATCGACAGCGAAAGCTTCAAAGGGCTGGCCAAGATCGCCCGCGATCTGACCGACAGGAAAGGTGTCGAAAGTCAGCAGCAGATGCAACTGGCCCTTGAACGTGCGATCCGGGCACAGGCGGAATCCGTCAATCGTCAGAAAGACGAGTTCTTCGCGGTGTTGTCACACGAACTCAAGAACCCATTGAACCTGATTCACGTGAAGGCGGAACTTCTCACCCGCGCCCCCGAAGTCAAAGACATCGCCCTGGTTCAGGACGCGGCCGACGCGATTCAGCGCTCGGTGCTGGGCCAGGCGAAAATCATTGATGACCTGCCGGACTTGTCGCGCGTGCGTACCGGCAAGCTCGCGTTGCACTACGACGCGGTCGATCTGGCCGCCGTGGTTCGTTCCGTGATCGAGGCTTGCAGCACGGACGCGAGCGCAAACGGCATTACGGTGTCCGTCTCAGGGACAGATGCACCGCTGGTGGGCAAGGCAGATGCCGTTCGCGTCGAACAGATGCTGTGGAACCTCGTGCGCAACGCATTGAAGTTTACACCGCGAGGCGGCCATATTAGCGTCACGCTGTGGGGTGAGGACCGTTTCGCTTGCATAGAAGTAAAAGACTCGGGTAAAGGCATCGGCCCTGATTTTCTACCCAGATTATTCGACATGTTCAGCCAGGCGGAGGGCGGGGCGAGGCGGGACAATAACGGCCTGGGTATTGGCTTGTCCCTCACCAAACAACTGGTGGAGATGCATGGCGGTCGGATCGACGCGGAATCAGCTGGTCTCGGCCAGAGTGCGTGTTTCCGGTTACGGTTGCCGAAGAATCCACCCTCTGCGCCACGTACTCATGCCGCGGAAGCGGTGAGTCCGAGCATCCTCAAAGGCCTGGGTATCCTGCTGGTTGACGATTCGCTGGAAGGGCTCGAAGGGTTCCGGACGTTGCTGGAGCTCGAGGGTGCACACGTAACGGCCGAGTCCAGTCCGGAAAACGCGCTCGCAGTCGCAGCCGACGCTGAATTCGATTTGATCATCTCGGACATCGGCATGCCGACGATGAGCGGGTACGAACTCATCGCCAAGTTGCGCAAACTGCCGGGCACGGCGAAGGTCCCGGCTATTGCACTGACAGGATTCGGGCGTGACAAGGACGCTGCGGAAGCATTGCGTGCCGGATTCGACGCGCACCTTAGCAAACCCGTTTCATTGAGCGGGTTGTTGGCGGCGATTGGAGCCAACCTGTCGCAAAAATAATCATGCGCAAAGGCCTCAGCGGTGGACGGGGCCGCAGTCGTTCGGTATCAGCGGAACGCGAGAGTGTAGGAATGGTCGCTTCAGTCGGGGACCTTCCGGGCGCCGCGGAGTCACGGATGGCCGCCGGACACTCGGAAGCTGCCGTTGTCGTGATACCGGCTTTGACGGTGGCTGAGGATCGACCCCGGCCCGACGCGGCGGACCAATCGCCGACCGCGATGGCCGATCTATGTAAGACCGGATCTGGCTAGGAGCGATACCGGACCGCAGTATTCCATGGATTTGACTTATCTTATCAGATAGTGATAGGATAATGCATGACCGATCGTGACCACAGCTTGGACGCGCTTTTTTCCCTGGACGGCGAGCGCTTTGCCGTCGATGGCAGCGAAACATGCTGGGTTAAGTTTGAGGTCAAGGAATGCGACGTGATGCCAGAGCGCCCGCATGGGCTTAAATATTCGCTGACGCTCCATGCCGAGGACGGCACCCGCCTGTTGGGCTTCGACAACGCGCATGGGATCACCGAAGGCTCGGGACCGGGAGCCCGAACGCGGATCGAATACGACCACAAGCACAAGGGCGAAAGAGTCCGATTCTACGACTATGAGGACGCCGGCAAGCTGATCGAGGATTTCTGGGCGGAAGTTGAAACGATCTTGCAGGAAAGGAGTAACTGATATGACTGTAGACACCAAGATCCTGAAAGTTGGTATTGCCTCGCGCGAGGAATACAAGGCCCGGACCATCGCCATCGCGAAAGGCCAATACAAGCCCACGCCCGATGAGCCGAAAGTCTGGTTCCAGTCGCTCGAAACGCTGGCCAAGGTGCTGTCCGAAAGCAACAGGGAATTGCTCGCGACGATCGCTGAGACAAACCCAGGCTCCCTGGACGAACTGGCCGCGAAGACCGGTCGCGCGGTGTCCAACCTCTCGCGTACCCTCCGGACCATGGAAGGTTACGGCCTGGTGCATTTCGAGCCGGGTCCGCATCGCAGACTTGCGCCCCGCGTCGACTATTCAGGCGTCGAGCTGGCTGTCTCGTTTTAGTGACCGAGAAACAGGGCCTCAGGACACCGTGTCACGCAACCATGACGTCAGCCCGATCGGATTGACATATTAAACAAACGCGTTTTCGTTAGTTGTACGAACCGTCTGCAATGTGCAATGCTTTCCTGTCTGCCCTGGGTCGGCCGGGTGCGATCCTTCGTCGTGAAGCCATTGCGATTTGATTTGTATCATCGTGGCCAAGTCAACGACGGTGACAATGAGCACCCCCATCACCGAATGGTCTCGGCCGCCGGAAACTGCAACCGCACGGTCAGGCCCCGCCCATGAGAGCCGCTTTCAAGCGTGACCTCTGCATCGTGTTGCAATGCGATTTCCTTGACAATGGAGAGGCCGAGCCCGCTGCCCGGCGCCGCACGTGCACTGCCACGGTAAAACCGTTCCCAGACGCGCGATTTCTCTGCTTCTGCAATGCCCGGCCCCGTATCACTCACCTCCAAGATCGCGCGCTGCCCGCCTGCCGCTACTTCTTCACGGACGATGACATCAATCGTGGCCCGCGCTCCTGCATACCGTATCGCGTTGTCGACCAGGTTGTTCAACAGTATTCGCAGACAGTCACCATCCCCCTTGACCTTTACGACTGCGGTACTGACTACCAAACCGAGGTCGATATCATGATCCGCGGAGAGGCGCGCGCGCTCAGCCACAACCGAGCGTGCGAGCTCGCTAAGGTTGACTTCCTTCATGACGATTGCGCGCGAATCGGGCGCGAGTCGAGCGAGAGTGAGGAGTTGCTCGGCCAAATGCGCGAGGCGCGTCGTACCAGCTTGGATCTGCGCGGCGATCTCGTTGCGCTCGCGATCATTGAGCGCTTGCGGGAGCAAGCCGACCTGTAGTCCGAGCCCCATGATCGGCGTGCGCAATTCGTGCGCGGCATCAGCGATAAAGTGTCGTTGTACCGTGAAAGCTTTATCGAGCCGCTCTAACAAGCCATTTAACGCCTCGACAAGCGGCTTAACCTCCACGGGCATCGACACCGTGTCGATCGAGTCCATGTTATTTGCATCGCGCTGTTGCAACCCCCAGGCGAGCTGCCGAAGCGGCCGTAGACCATAGCCGACGCCGAACCAAAGACATACCGCCAACACGGGAATGAGCGAAAGCACGGGCCAGAAGAGGTGCACGGCGATCTCTGCAACCGCCTCCAGCCGAGCCCGACGCACTTGTGTGACCCGGATGAGGGTGTCCCCGCTGCTCGTCACAAACGTATGCCACACCCGCCCATCGACTTTCAGGTCCAAGAGGCCAGGCACTTTTGGAGGCGGAAGCCGCGCGTCGGGATCGCTGCTAAAGACGGCAGCGTTGCCGCGCCATACCTGCAGTAAGACGCCGTGGGGCTGCTCGCCCGATAGACGGTGCTCTCCTCGCAGATCGGCCAAGGTAAGACGGCCGTTGTCGTCCACATCGACGTGGCGAGCAATCGCTTGGAGCTGATCGTTGAGCAGTTCATCCAACTCGCTAAGCGCGCCCCAGTAAGTCGCTGCGCTAGCGAGAACGCCGCATAGCAATGCGGTGGGCAGCAGCCAGAGTAAAAGCCGGCGGCGTAAGGACGACATCAACCAGATCCGGAACCGTGCCCACCCCGATGTCACATCACTTCTCCAATTTGATATCCCACCCCACGAACGGTCCGGATTGCATTGGCGGTGAGCTTGCGTCGTAGATTGTAGACGTGTACCTGAATGGCATTACTTTCGATTTCTTCGTTCCAGCCATACAATCGGTCTTCCAACTGTTCGCGCGTAAGCACCATTGTTGGATTACGCATTAGCTCCTGCAAGAGAGCGAATTCCCGAACAGTGACCGCCACGGGCACGTCTCGTATCCAGACACGATGCTGCGCGGGGTCCAGGCGCAGCGGCCCGGCTGTTAGGACGGTCGGGATGCATCCTCGCGCGCGGCGGCTGACCACCCGTATGCGTGCGAGCAGTTCGTCCAGCGCGAACGGCTTGATGAGATAATCCTCTGCACCGCTGTCCAGACCAGCAACGCGCTCCGGCACCGAGTCGCGCGCGGTGATGATGATCGTTGCGGGCGCATCGCCCGAGCTCCGAAGTTTCGCGAGCAAGCTTAAGCCGTCTATGTCGGGCAATCCCAGATCAAGCAACACCAGGCCATAGCTTTCGGTGGGCGGTTTCAAACCGAAGTGCAACGAGGGGGTTAATGTTTAGCGCTTTGAGGTTGACCCGCTGAGGCAAGTGTCGCAGCGAAGACCTCGAATGGCGAATGGAACGCGTGGGTTGCGCGCGGCCGGCTGTTCAGGCTGTCGGCGATGGCATCGAGCTCGTCCTGAGTGTAGACCGAGAGGTCGGTGCCCTTAGGTAAGTACTGTCGCAGCAATCCGTTGGTGTTTTCGCAGGTCCCGCGTTGCCAGGGACTGTGCGGGTCGCAGAAGTACACGCTTACGCCGGTGGCGGCGGCGAGTTCTTGATGCCGCGCGAGTTCCTTGCCCTGGTCGTACGTAAAGCTCTGACGCAGGGGTTCGGGAATCGAATTGAGTTTGGCCGAGAAGCCCGCCAGAGCAGAGGCGGCGGTTGCGTCCTGCATCTTGGCAAGCAGCACCAGGCGGCTGGTGCGCTCAACCAGCACGCCAACAGAGGATTGATTTCCGGCGCCCTTGATAAAGTCGCCTTCCCAATGACCAGGCAGCAGGCGGTCTTCGATTTCGGGCGGGCGCACGTGGATACTGACCATGTCGGGAATCTGCCCGCGTCGGTCTGTACCACGCGTGCGGGACATACGGGTGCTGTGGCCGTGGCGCAGGCAGGCAATCAGCTGGCGGCGCAATTCGCCGCGCGGCTGAGCGTAGATAGCCGTGTAGATGGTTTCATGCGATACGTGCTGGGTCGGGTCGGTCGGATACATCCGCCTAAGTGTGCCCGATATCTGCTGGGGCGACCACTTCCAGTCCAGCAACGTGAGCACAATCCGCCAGCGAACGCCTTGCGTGCAAAGCTTGGCGGG
>NZ_FCOG02000003.1 GCF_001544975.2 Caballeronia arationis
CGGACGACGGGCACAACGAGAACCAGTGGATCGCAATCTCGACCGCGAAGCTCAACTGCGCGGCTGGATGTACCTCTCGTCCAGCGAAGCGAAAACGGATGAATGACTGCTGTGCCAATTTGTTGGCTGTGCGATGACACAGTGCGTGCCGCGCACCAAGCCCCTAAAGTTCTGTGAGGGCAACACTTAGGCGCTGGGCCAATCGATATTGCCAGTGCGTTGCCGTCCTAAGACTGCTGCCTGAAAAAGCTGCTTTCTTTGGTTACTTTCTTTGCAGCAGCAAAGAAAGTGACTGCCGCCCCGCACAGGGGCGTGCTAATAGACCAAGGCAAAGCAAGTTCCATAGAAGCGCAGAAGCATCAAACGGTGTAACCACCCCAGACCAGGAGGCAAAAAAACATGAGTTTCGATGGACGCATGCTGGCGAACGTCAGCGTCCTGGCGGCAATAGTCGAGAGCGGCAGTTTCGCGCGCGCCGCCGATGCGCTCGGCCTGACGCCTTCGGGCGTGAGCCGCGCGCTCGGCCGGCTCGAAGCGAAGATCGGCGTACGTCTCTTCGACCGCACGACGCGCTCGGTCTCGCTCACCGACGAAGGCCGCCAGCTTTACGCGGAAATCGCTCCGCTCATCGCAGGCATCGGCGATGCAGTGACGCTCACGTCCAGTTCCTCCGAGGCGGTGCGCGGCCGCCTGCGCGTGAACGTCGATGGTTACTTCTCGCGCCGCATGCTCGCGCCGCACATCGCGAAGTTTCTCGACCGTTACCCGGACATCTCGCTCGAACTGGCAGCGCGCGATCAGCTAGGCGACCTCGTCGCGGAAGGCTTCGACGTCGCGGTGCGCTTCGGCCAGCCGCCGTCGTCGTCGCTCGTCGCGCGCAAGCTGCTCGACACGCGCACGATCACCGTCGCCGCGCCGTCGTACGTCCGCAGGCACGGACGACCCGAGACGCCAGACGATCTCGCGCGCCACGCCTGCATCCAGATGCGCAACACGCTGACGGGCGAGCCGCTCGAATGGCAATACCGCTCGGGCCGCAAGACGGTGACCGCCAGGACGAACGGCCGGCTGAGCGTCAACGACGCAGGCACGCTGCTCGGCGCATGCCTCGCAGGCGCGGGCATCGCACGGCTCAAGGCGGGAGGCGTGCGGGAACTCGTCGAAAAGGGTCGGCTCGTCGAACTGCTCGCAGACTGGACCGGCGAAGCGTTCGATCTCTACGCGCTCTATCCGTCGCGTCATCTGCCCGCGGCGAAAGTGCGCGCCTTCATCGATTTCGTGACGGAAGTGCTGGATGCGCCAGCCGATCGGGCACCCCAGGCGCTTCGCGGCCGGCCTGTTCGATGAGCGTCGTCAGCACGCTCACCTGATTGACGGCGTCGGCTTCCAGCCGCGTGAGCCGGATCGACGGGAACGTGCGAGCGGCGGCGACTGTGGCTCCCGCGTGCGCGCGCAGGCGTTCGTCGAGCACATTGGCGGTCGCTCGTACCCACGCCACCAGCCGTTCGTTGGGCGCGGGCGCGTCCTTGCTGAGACGTGCCCGCGTGGCCGTGCCCGCGATCCGGCGCAACAGCGCGAGCGCCGTCGAACCGAGCTTTTCGGTCGCCGACGCGTTGAGCCGCTCCAGCCGCAGCCGCGTGAGCGTTTCCTCCGCATTGTTGCTCGCGAGGCCCGCCGCGCGCCGCAGCCGCTCCAGTTCGGCATCGTTCGTGCGCGCCTTTGCGAGCGCGGCGGCCAGGTAGGCGAGATTCGCGTCGATGGCGCGCGCGAGCTTGTCATCGAAACCGGCGCTCTCGCGGCTCGGCCAGAGCAGAAAGGTCGCCGCGATCGCGAGCCCGCAGCCGAGCACGTTGTTGCCGAGGCGCATCGCCGCGAACGCGAGGGCGGGGCCGGTCTGCGACGCGAAGTCGGCGACCAGCACGAAAGTCGGCGTCATGAAGAACACGAAGAGCGCATAGCTCACGGTGCGCAGCGCCATCGTCGCGCAGACGAGCGGGAAGACGAAGAGCGAGATGCCGAGCGGCGTATGCACGACGAGGCCGAGTCCGGCTGCAACGAGCGCGCCCGCGACACTGCCCGCCGCGCGCTCGACGCTGCGCGGCCAGCTCGTCGCAATCGACGGCTGGAGAATCAGGAGCGTCGCCATCGTCGCCCAGTAGCCGAACGGAACGGCAAGCGCTCGCACGATCAAGAACGCGAGCGTCGTCGCCACGCCTACGCGCGCCGCGTGCCGCACGCCGATCGACTCGCCCGACGCGTTCGCCCTCACCGTCTCGCGCGCACGGCGCAGCACGCTCGCGGCGGCGGCGCGCCAGTCCTGCAACGGCTCCGAGGCCGCTTTCACTTCGGCGGGCTCGGTGCAGAATTCGAGCGACGTCCGCTCGCCGATCGCCGCATCGAGCCGTCTGCCGAGCGTGCGCAGGCGCTCGTGCAATTTCGGCGACCCTGCCGACGACGCCCACGATTCATCCGTCACCGCGCTTCCGATGTGCTGCAGCGTCGCCGCGATGGCTTTCAATGCGCGCGCCGCGCGGTGCGGGCTCGGCAGCGGATTCGTCGACGCGGCGCGGCCCCGCTCGCAGGCGTCGCTCGCGGCGATCAGGTAGGCGAAGATCTGCTCGCTGTTCGCGAACGCGATCAGGAGGTCGCTGTAGCTGCGGCGCCGGTCCGCCTTCGCCGGCGGAATCTTGCCGAGCGCCGTGCGCGCCGTTTCCACGGCGATTCGCGCGCGGCTGCGGAACGTCGCAGCGTGCGCCGCCCAGTGCGTCGCGTCCGCTTCGTTGTCTTCGACGAGACGGGCGCAGTCGCGCGCCATGTCCGCGAGACGCTGGTACGCCGCGCGCAGTGCAGCGCGTCCCGGCCCGAACGGGTGGATGCGCCAGACGGTGAAGCTCAGGAACGTCGCGAACGCACAGCCGCCGAAGTACAGCGCGAGAAAGCGCCACTCGGCCGCGCCGCCGTGAACCGGCCGGTCGACCATGACGACACAGGCCGTCGCCGCGAGGATTGCGACCTGCGCCGCCGCCGCGCCCCAGATCCGCCCGAGCGCACCCAGCGTCGAGAAAACGAGGATTGCCGCCGTGGCCGCCGCGAAGCCGTGGCCGGAAGCCCACGCGGTCACGCCGCCGCAGGCAGTCGAGAGCAGCGCGAACGCCGTCATCGACGCGAAGCGCATGCGGTTCGAACCGGCCGCGTCGGCGAGACAGGTCCAGAACGCGCCGATCGCCGCGTAGGAGAAATCGGGCTCGTGCAGAAAATTCCCGACGAGCAGCATCGCCGTCGATGCGCATGCGGCGCGCAGTCCTTCCGACAGGTTCGCCTCGGCGAAGGCGAGCGACACCATCCACGCGGGACGACGGCGCGCGAGCGTGTCGAGAAACGCCGACCACGCGCGCGCCTGGCGGCCGGCTAGGGTCGCGGACCACGCACGCCAGTCAGCCAGGCGGCGCATGGGGCGCAGCCCTCGAACTCGCTGGAATCGAACGGCCGGTCGCGTTCATGCGGCCGTCCCGCGTTTTTGCGGCATGAATTTTCGCGGCATTGACACACGTTTTTGACGCGCGCAATTTTGTGTTGCAACGCAGCACGCGAGCCATCCTGGCAAGCCGCTTCCGACCTTCCGTTCCTTTTCGTGCGCGAGGTGCGTCATGTGGAAAATCATCCTGTGCGGTTCCGTGATCGTCGTGGCATCGACGTCGGTTCCTGGCCAGTCGGCGATCACGGCTGGCCAGGGCAGCCGGCAGGCTTCGCCGGAAGACGGCGAGATGCTGGTCGCAGAAGCCGCCGCGCGGCCGGGGCCGGTCGTCCGGATGCGCTACGACAGTTTGTGCGGCGCACATGCGCACCGCGTGCAAGTCGACTTGCGAGGCTCGATTGACGGCGGCGCGCGCTGCAAGCTCGAATCCGGCGACGAAGAATGAGGGGCCGGCCGTCGCGCGTAGAAACGGCTGCGACGACCGGGTGCCGAACAATCGCGACGAATCAGTGCGCTTCGTGCTTCACGTGCTTGGCAGGCGGGTGCTTGTGATGATGATGCGTGCTCTTGGCGAGCGCTGCGGTCGAAACGGCGAAGGAAGCGAGAAGCAAAACGGCAAGGCCTTTCTTGACGACATTTTTCATCGGACGGTCCACATGGTGAGTTCGCGGGGTTGATTCGGTTGACGCATCGCGTGTGCGGGACGACGCGATGCGGAATAAGTCTAACGCGTCATTTTTCCGGATGTCGAGATTGGTCAGTCTGTTGTGGCGCGCCATTACCTGTGACGTAATTTGTTCCCCCTCCCTCGAACTGCGACGATGAAGTCATCGAACGGCGCGTGCCGTGCGAACTTCCCGCCACTCCGAGGAGAACACCATGCTCACCGCCGCCACGCCTTTCATCAGCCGTCCGGGCCACGTCACGACTCGCGACGGCGCCGAACTCTTCTATCGCGACTGGGGGACGGGCCGGCCGCTCGTATTCGTCGCGAGCTTTTCGCTGCCGGGCGACATGTGGGCCTATCAGATGTTGCCGCTCGTGCGCGCGGGCTTTCGCTGCATCGCGTTCGACCGGCGCGGCCACGGGCGTTCGAGCGACCCCGGCCGAGGCTACGACTACGACACGCTCGCCGACGACATCGCCGCCGTCATGGACGCGCTCGACCTTGAAGATGCGACGCTCGTCGGCTATTCGATGGGCGGCGCCGAAGCCGTTCGCTATCTCACGCGTCACGGGACGGCGCGGGTCACGCGGCTCGCGCTGATCGCGTCCACGCTGCCGATGCTCGCGAAAACGCCCGACAATCCCGACGGCTTCGAACCCGCGCATGTCGAGCTGTTCCAGCGCGATCTCGTCACCGACTACCCGCGCTGGCTCGCGGAAAACGCGCGGCCGTTCGCGGGGCCGGACGTATCGGAGGCGATGATCGAGTGGATTCGCGAGATGGCGTTGCGCACGTCGCAGTTCGCGCTCTCCGCGTGCTACGAGACGATCAATGGCGGCGACTTCCGAGTGGAACTCGCTGCGCTCGACGTGCCGACGCTGATCGTGCAAGGCGACGACGACGTCTCGAACCCGCTCGAACTGACCTCGCGGCGCACGGCTGCGCTGATGCCGGATGCGCGGCTCGTCGTGTACGAAGGCGCGCCGCACGGCGTGTTTCTGAGCCACGCGGAGCGGGCTCAATGCCGATCTGCAACGGTTCGCGAGCGCCGCCTGAGCGCCTCGCCGAAAAGGACGCGGGTGACCGGGTAAACGAAGCTGAATCGCGCGAACGGGCGGTGATACCTTACAAGGCGTCCACGAAACCGGAGCATCGCGATGATTTTTCATGCATCGATACCCGCCCGCGATCCGCAACGCGCCGCGACCGTACTCGCCGAACTGTGGGGCGGCTTCATCGCGCCATTCGCCGTATTTCCCGGCTCGTGGGTCGCCGTCGCGGGCGACGAGCGCGGCACGGTCATCGAGGTGCATCCGGCCGACCGCGTCCTCCATCCCTCCGAGGCCGAGCCGGGCTTCGTGCCCGCCGACGCGCCGCCCGCGCGCTACAGCGCATTCCATCTGGCGGTCGCGACAAAGCTGTCGGCGGAGGACGTGATCGCGCTCGGCCAACGCGAAGGCTGGCGCGCGGAGCGCTGCACGCGCGGCAATCACTTTTTCGACGTGATCGAACTCTGGATCGACAACGCGACGCTGATCGAATGCCTGACGGCCGAGATGCAAGCCGATTATCTGGCGTTCGCGACGCCCGAAAACTTCCGCGCGATCGCGAACGCCGCGCCGCGCTGATCTACGCGTGCCTGACCGGCTCCTTCGCGATGCCGAACATCAGCGCGAGGCCGCTCGCGAGCAGCAATCCGGCGAGCAGATAGACGGCGAGGTCCATGCTGCCGGTCGTCGTACGGATCTGGCCGATCACCCACGGGCTCACGATGCCGCTCGTGATGCCGATGCTGCTGATGAACGCGATCCCCGCCGCGGCCGTCTTGCCCGTGAGATAGCTCGACGGAACCGACCAGAAAATCGGCAGCGCGGCGAAGATCAGCACGCAGGCAAGCGACAGGATCGCGAGCATCGCGGGAAAGCTCGGCAGGTGCAGCGTGAGCGCGGCGAGCGCGATGCCGCCGCCGATCGTGCAGCACGCGAAATGCTTGCGGCGCTCCTTCACGCGGTCCGAATGGCGCGCGATCAGGATCAGGCCGACCGCGCCGATCGCGTTCGGCACGACCGAATACAGGCTCACCGAGACCACGTCCTTGATGCCGAAATCGCGGATCATCAGCGGCATCCAGAAGCTCAGCGTCAGCGACGCGCAGGTCAGCGAAAAGTAGATGAACGCGAACAGATAGACGCGCGGATTCTTCAGCGCTGCAAAGAGGCTGTCCGAATCGTGGGCGCCTGCCGCGGCGTGGCCCTGGGCGCAAAGCGTTTCCAGCCTGTCGCGTTCGTGCGGCGTGAGCCACTTCGCGTCGCGCGGCGAATCGACCAGATAGACAAGCGCGACGAACGCGAGCAGCACCGCCGGCGCGCCTTCGAGCGCGAACATCCATTGCCAGCCGAAGAGGCCCATCACGCCGCCCATGTCGCGCATGATCCAGCCGGAGACGAGTCCGCCGAACACGCCCGCCACCGCGACGCCCGCGAAGAACACCGAGAGCACCGCCGCGCGCCGGTTCGCGGGAAACCAGTAGGTCAGATAGAGCACGATGCCGGGAAAGAACCCCGCCTCGAACACGCCGAGCAAGAAGCGCAGCAGATAGAAGTGTCCCGGCGTAGACACGAACATCATGCCGACCGAAGCGAGCCCCCACAGCAGCATGATCCGCGTGAAGGTGCGGCGCGCGCCGTACTTCGCGAGCAGCAGGTTGCTCGGCACTTCGAACATCACGTAGCCGACGTAGAACACGGCGGCGCCGAGACCGTACATCGCGTCGCTGAAACCGAGGTCGTGCTTCATCTGCAACTGCGCGAAGCCGATGTTGATGCGATCGAGAAACGACACCACATAGCAAAGAAACAGAAACGGGATGATGCGCCACGCGACCTTGCGCAGCAGCAGGTCGTCCTCATCCGCGACGACGGTCACGGGGACCGTCGCCGTATTGATCGGCTTCGACATGTCTCACTCCAGAAAAGCGGAAAAAGCGGGATGGATCGGCGTCTTCGCGCGCCGTCGGTTCGGGATGAGAGGCGAAGGGCGAGCGCCGTTCGCTGGGCTACCTCAAAGGGTCAGTCCTGCAACGCGGTCCACATTTCCTTGTCGCGCTGAGCGGTCCAGATGCGCGGATGCGCGAGACCGCTCGCTTCGTCGTAGGCGCGCGAGACGTCGAACGGCAGGCAGTGCTCGTAGATGAACACCTGGCCGAACTTCGGGTCCATCGACTTGCGCGCGAGCGCCATCGCGCCTTTCAGGTCGAGCTTTTCCGCGACCGCGTCACGGCCCGCCTGAAGCAGCGTCGTGACGAAGTCTTTCGTGTAGTCGATACCCTTGTTCACTTCCGCCGGCGAGAGGAGCGCGGGGCCGCGTCCCGGCACGAGCTTGTCGGCATCGAGCGCGCGCAGCGCTTTGAGCGTCGTCGGCCACTGTTCGAGCTGGGCGTCGCCGCAATAGCAGGCCGCGTCGTACTCGACGAGATCGCCCGAAAACAGCACCTTCTGCGACGGCAGCCAGACGACCGTGTCGCCTTTCGTGTGCCCCGAACCGAGATGCGCGATCTTCACTTCGAGCTTGCCGAGCCACAGCGTGATTTCCTTCTCGAAGACCAGCGTCGGCCAGGTCAGGCCCGGCACGGTCTCGACGCCCGCGAACAGGCGCGGAAAGCGCTCGATCTCCGACTTCATGTCCTGCTCGCCGCGCTCGACGATCATTTCGTAGGTGCCGCGGCTCGCGATCACCTGCTCTGCGCCTTCCGCGAAATACGCCGACGCGCCCAGAACGCGCACCGCGTGGTAGTGCGAGAGCACGACGTACTTGATCGGCTTGTCGGTGACGCTGCGGATCTTCGCGATCAGGTCTTGCGCCATCGCGGGCGTGGCGGTCGTATCGACGATCAGCACGCCGTCATCGCCGACGATCACGCCCGAGTTCGGATCGCCTTCCGCCGTGTACGCGTAGGTGTTCTCGGAAAGCTGCGTGAACGTGATCTTCTTCTCTTCCAGATCGGCCTGGGATGCAAATGCCTTTGCCATGTTCGTCTCCTGCGTGTTCGTGGGGAATGAAGCCTGAGTGGTATGAGGCCATGATCGTCCGCGCCTAGATATTTGTCAACAGCAAGTCGACTTGCTATTTGCAAATTACGGGTAAACTCCGGGTGACTGCGGGCTGCGCCGGACTGACCCCGATTGAGCAGCACGTCGGCTACCATCTCCCTTTCTCGATCACTTGCCTACCGGGACTTTCTTGGTTCAGCCATCAACAAACGACACGCCCGGGAAAAAGCAGCGCGGTATCCAGAGCGTCGAAGTGGGCGGCCGGCTGCTCGACGCGCTTGCGCGCCATCGAACTCCGCTTGCGCTCAGCGCACTCGCCGACGCCGCGCAACTGTCGACCGCGCAGGCGCATACCTATCTCGTGAGTCTCACGCGGCTCGGGCTCGTCAAGCGCGACGCACTGAGCGGCGACTACGAGCCGGGCCCGCTTTCGCTGCGGCTCGGCCTGATGCAGCTGGAGCAGCAGAGCGCGTACCGCGTGGCCGTGCCGCATGTCGCGGCGCTGGCGGAAGCGACGGGCGCGAGCGTCGCGGTGTGTGTCGGCGGGCCGCAGGGGCCGACCATCGTGCGCTACGAGCGCGGCGGGTTTCCGCTGCACGTGAACCTGCACGTCGGCACAGTGATGTCGCTGTCGGCCACGTCGACGGGGCGCGTGTTCCGCGCGTTCTACGATCCGGCGCGCGTCGCCGCGATGCTCGCCCATCAGAAAGACGACGCCCCGCTCGCCGATGACGAACTCCGCCGGCGCGGCATCGAGCGCAGCATCGACGCGCCGAGCCCCGGCATCAGCAGCATGAGCGTGCCGGTCTTCGACGCGAACGGGCGCATGCAACTGGCGCTGACGGTGATCGGATCGTCGGGTTCGATCGACGTCGCGTGGGACGGGCCCGTCGCGCGGGCGCTCCTTGCGACCGCGCAAGACATCGCCAAACTGCTCTGACGACGCCATGAACTCCCCTCTAATCGACGACACCCGCGCCCAGCGCGGCATCAACGCGCTCGACAACACGGGCGAACTGCTCGTCGCGCTGGCCGGCGCGGGCAAGCCGCTTTCGTTGCGCGATCTGGCGGCGGCAGCCGGGATGCCGGCGGCGAAGGCGTTTCCGCATCTGGTCAGTCTGGTGAAAACCGGCTTGCTAGCGCGCGACGACGCCGGCCTGTTCGAAGCCGGGCCGCTTGCACTCGAACTCGGGCTGATCGCGCTTCAGCGCCTTTCGCCGATCCGCGACGCCGAACCGGAAATCGCCGCCCTCGCGGCCGATACCGGGATGAGCGTCGCGGCTGCCGCGCTCGGACCGCTCGGGCCGACCGTCGTGCGGCTGGAGGAATCGGCGCGGCCGCAGCACGTGAGCCTGCGGATCGGAACGGTGATGTCGCTCGTGAATACGGCGATCGGGCGCGTGTACGCGGCGCACCTCCCCGACGATGTCTTGCTGCGACTCCTGCAGCAGGATGGAATCCGGCTCGCCGGAGCGACGCTCGCACCCGATGAAGGCTACCGGCAGCGGCTCGCCGAGATCCGCACCGGCGGCCTCGACACGGCGCTCGGCGCGCCGGTGCCCGGCATCCACACGCTGGCCGCGCCGGTTTTCGATCACACGGGGAGCGTGTGTCTGGTGATTGCGGTCATCGGCTCGTCGGGCGGGTTCGACAGCGATCCGCACGGCGCGCTCGCCACGCGCCTTCTGGCTGCGACGCGCCGGCTGTCCTGGCGATTCGGCTACGTCGAGGCTTAGGCGCCAAGCACCCCGCGATACACCTCGTCGTATTGCAGCGCCGCCGCTTCCCAGCCGAAGTTCTGGTCCATCGCGCGGCGCGTCACCGCTTTCCACTCCGTGCGCCGCGCCTTGAGTGCAAACGCGCGCCGGATCGCCGCGACGATGCCCGCGCGGTCGAAAGCTTCGAAGACGAAGCCGGTCGCGAGTTCGTCGGCGAGATTTTCCAGCGACGAATCGACCACCGTATCCGCGAGCCCGCCCACCCGATGCACGAGCGGCAGCGACCCGTAGGCGAGCGCATACAACTGCGTCAGCCCGCACGGCTCGAAGCGCGACGGCACCATCACGATGTCGCTGCCCGCGATGATCGAGTGCGAGAGCGCTTCGTCGAATCCCAGTTCCACCGCCACCGCGCCCGGATGCGCCGCCGCCGCGTTCTTCATGCCGGTTTCGAGCGCCGGGTCGCCCGTGCCGAGCACGGCGAGCTGGCCGCCGCGCTGAACGATATCGGGAATCGCCGAGAGCAGCAGGTCCAGCCCCTTCTGCTCCGTCAGGCGCGAAACGACGCCGAACAGCAGCGCGCCGTCGTTCTGTTCGAGCCCCATGCGCGCCTGCAGCGCTGCCTTGCACTTCGCCTTGCCGGCAGGTTTAGTGGCCGTGTAGCGCGTGTCGATCGTTGGGTCGGTCGACGGATTCCAGATCGAATAATCGACGCCGTTCAGGATCCCGCTGATGTCGTGCGAGCGCGTCTGCAAGAGGCCGTGCAGACCCGCGCCGTGATGCTGCGTCTGGATTTCGCGCGCGTAGGTCGGGCTGACCGTCGTGATGCGCTCGGCGTAGTAGAGGCCCCCCTTCAGGAACGAGACGTGGCCGTAGAACTCCAGGCCCTCGACCGCGTAGAAATCGGGCGGCAGTTGCAGCACGCCGTAGTGCGCCGCGGGAAAGACGCCCTGATAGGCAAGGTTGTGCACCGTCATCACCGACGGCACGCGCCGCCAGCCGCTCGCGCGCTCGAACGCGCGCAGGTACGCGGGCGCGAGGCCGGCGTGCCAGTCGTGCGCGTGCACGAGATGCGGCGTCCAGTCGGGGTCGGCGCCCGTCGCGACGCGCGCCGCCGCCCAGCTGAGGAGCGCGAAGCGGCGATCGTTGTCGGCGTAAGGATGATGCGACGCGTCGAGGTACGGATTGCCCGGCCGGTCGTAGAACGCATCGGCGCGCACGACATACACGACGACGCCATGCGGTTCGAGCACACCGCGCTCCAGCCGCACGTCGCCGATGCCGAACGCGTGCCCGAGATCGGCGACCGGCTCTACACCGGTCAAGCCCGCGAGGACGGCCGGAAAGGCCGGCAGGATCACGCGGGCGTCGGTGCCGAGCTGCGATTGCGCGGGCGGCAGGGCGCCCACGACATCGGCGAGTCCGCCGGTTTTCAACAGCGGATACATTTCAGCTGCGACGTGCAGCACGCAAACGGTCATCTGCGATTCCTTTTATTGATTGTGTCGCGGACGTCGGCCGCTGGCGTTACTTCCCGAGTCGCCGCAGCGCCTCCTGCGTGACGAGCGTAATGCCGTTCTCGGTGCGGAAAAAGCGCCGCGCGTCGTCTTCCGGATCCTCGCCGATCACGAGCCCTTCCGGCACCGTGCAACCGCGGTCGATCACGACGCGCGTCAGCCGGCAATTCGGTCCGACGGTCACCTGCGGCAACAATACTGCCTCGTTGATGTGACAGAACGAATGCACCCGCACGGCCGACGACAGCACCGACTTCCCCACGGTCGAGCCGGAAATCACGCAGCCGCCGCAGACAAGCAGATTGGTGATCTCGCCCTGCTGGCCGTTCAGGTCGCGCACGAACTTGGCGGGCGGAAGCTGCTCCTGGTTGGTCCAGATCGGCCATTTGCGGTCGTAGAGGTCGAGTTCGGGGATCGTCGAGGCGAGGTCGAGATTCGCGGCCCAGTAGGCGTCCACCGTGCCGACGTCGCGCCAGTAGGCGGGCGCGTTCGGATCGCTGTCGGAGGTGACGCACGACATGCCGAACGGATGTGCGATCGCCCGGCCGCTCGTCACGACGCGCGGGATGATGTCCTTGCCGAAGTCGTGATCCGTATTCGACGCCGCGATGTTCTCCTCCAGCAGTTGGAACAGGTACTTCGCACTGAACACGTAGATGCCCATGCTCGCGAGCGCAATGTCCGGCTTGCCGGGCATCGGCGGCGGATCGGCGGGCTTTTCCAGGAAGGCCGTGACGCGGCGGTCCTCATCGACGTGCATCACGCCGAACGCCACCGCCTCCATGCGCGGCACCTCGATGCAGCCGACCGTGCAGTCCGCGCCGCTCTCGACGTGGTCGAGCACCATGCGCGTGTAGTCCATCTTGTAGATGTGATCGCCCGCTAGCACGACGATGAATTCCGGTGCGATCGAACGGATGATGTCGAGGTTCTGGAACACGGCGTCGGCCGTGCCGCGATACCAGCTCGAATCGACGCGCTGCTGCGCCGGCCAGATATCGATGAATTCGTTGAACTCGCCGCGCAGGAAACCCCAGCCGCGCTGGAGATGGCGCAAGAGCGAATGCGCCTTGTATTGCGTGACGACCGCGATGCGGCGAATGCCGGAGTTCAGGCAGTTGGACAGCGCGAAGTCGATGATGCGGTATTTGCCGCCGAAGTGGACAGCGGGCTTCACGCGCTTGTCGGTGAGGGGTCCGAGCCGGGTTCCGCGCCCGCCGGCGAGAACAATAGCAAGCGTGGACTTCTGCAAATCGGTGCGATTCTTTGCCAGCGTCTCCATTCCAGCCTCCTGATTTGACTTGCGGTTATTAGTGTCTGTCTTTTCGTCTTTGGATCGCCCTGTTGTCCTATTTATCGTATGAAGGTTGGCGTGCCCTGCACGCGTCGGAACATTATCCGGCGCGTGGACGAAATAGTGTGCTTGGAATATTCGATTTTTTATCGCGCAAGACGCGATTGACGCGGTTTTCGATCCACAGCCGATGAGCCTCGCGAGCAATTGCCATGCCGTTTGGGCCGCGCCCGACGCGTCGGTGTTGCAACGGCGCGACCATTCGCGCACTGCGCAAGCACATCGGATGCGAAGAAGCGACGAGTTTGCAATTAATCACCTTGTCGCGATGCCACGGCGCGCTGCGGCGCGGCACAATAGGCTTACGCGCCGCCCCGCCCTCTTTCCGGTTCCGTGCTGTTTCTGTCCGGATCGCGGTGTTTCGGCGCGCGTCGCGACAATCCATGCTTTATGCGGCTCGCGCATCGCGGCGCGAGTCCTTCGATCAACCGAGCATCCCGTCTTGCAGGGCGCCGTCCGAATCCCGGAAGAGATCATGAACAACGTCCTCAGTATTCAGTCGCATGTGGTTTTCGGTCACGCGGGCAACAGCGCGGCCGTGTTTCCAATGCGCCGGCTCGGCGTCAATGTGTGGCCGCTCAATACCGTGCAGTTCTCGAATCACACGCAATACGGCCGCTGGACCGGCAGCGTTTTCGACGCCGACGAGCTGCAGAACGTCATCGACGGAATCGGCGCGATCGGCATGCTCGCGCGCTGCAACGCCGTGCTCTCGGGCTACCTCGGCGCGACCGATCAGGCGCGCGCGGTGGTCGAGATCGTGAAAACGGTGAAGGCCGTCAATCCGCGCGCGCTCTTCTTCTGCGATCCGGTGATGGGCGCCACGGGGGGCTGCACCGTCGAGCCGGGCATTGAAGACTTCCTCGTCACGACGATGCCCGAATTCGCCGACGCGATGATGCCCAACCATCTCGAACTGGAAAGGCTGGTCGGCCGGCCGATCGAAACGGTGGAAGATGCCGTCGACGCGTGTCGCGAGGTGATCGGGCGCGGGCCGCGCTTTCTGCTGGTGAAGCATCTGATCGACCGCAACAGCCGCGCGGATACCTTCAACATGCTGGTGGTCAGCGCGACCGAAGCGTGGTTCGCGCAACGGCCGCTCTATCCGTTTGCGCGCCAGCCGGTGGGCGTGGGCGACCTGACGAGCGCGGTGTTCGTCGCACGCACGCTGCAGGGCGACTCGTTGCGCGACGCGCTGGAGCACACGCTCGCGGCCGTCAACGCGGTCGTCAAGGCAACTTACAACGCCGGGCGGTACGAGTTGGAGATCGTCGCCTCGCAGGATGAAATCGCCAAGCCGACCGACCGGTTCCCGGCAATCCGGGTATCGGGCAACGACAGCGCCCAGCGGGCCTGAGGCGCGCGCCGCGCAAAAATCGGGCGGAATCAGGCGGTTGCGATCTACGCATGGCTTGGCGCGGCGCCTGTCTCCTCGCGCAAATCACGCAGTTCACCTTCCGTTTAGCCATTTCGATTCTCCGGCAATCCGCGATTGCCGGATCGCACGCGCTCCTGCAGTCGCCGCGCCTCGTCGGGTCCGGCACTTGCTGCCTCGCCAAAAACGCGCCGCTCCGGCTGGCATCGGCCACCGGATGCGCGCGTCCCAGAGGATCGTCATGCACAAACCCCTCGAAGGCCAGACCGCGCTCGTCACGGGCGCCAGTTCCGGCATCGGCTTCGGCGTTGCCGAAGCGCTCGCGAAAGCCGGCGCGGCCGTCGCGATCAACTATCACTCGCACGGAGAGCCGGCCGAAAAGCTCGCCGCCGAGATCGAAAAGGCCGGCGGCACCGCGTTTGCCGTCGGCGCCGACGTCTCCGACGAAGCCCAGCTCGACGCCATGTTCGACGCGGTCCGCGAGCGCTTCGGGACGGTCGATATCGTCGTGGCGAATTCGGGCCTGCAGAAGGACGCGCGTTTCGTCGACATGACGCTCGACGACTGGAACACCGTCATGAGCGTCAATCTCGCGGGCCAGTTCCTGACCGCGCAGCGCGCCGTGCGCGAATTCGTGCGGCGCGGTCCGCGCCCGGTGTCGAAGGCGCTCGGCAAGATCATCTGCATGAGTTCGGTCCACGAGATCATTCCGTGGGCGGGCCACGTGAACTACTCGGCGTCGAAGGGCGGCATCCAGATGATGATGAAATCGCTCGCGCAGGAGGTCGCGCCGCAGCGGATCCGCGTGAATGCCATCGCGCCCGGCGCGATCCGCACGCCGATCAACCGGGACGCCTGGGACTCGAAGGAAGCACTCGACAAGCTGCTGACGCTTGTGCCGTACGGGCGCATCGGCGAAGTCGACGACATCGGGCGCGCAGTCGTCTGGCTCGCGTCGGACGAAAGCGACTATGTGGTCGGCGCGACGCTCTACGTCGACGGCGGCATGACGCTCTATCCGGGCTTTGCGGACAATGGCTGACGACACCCGCGCACAGGACGCCCGCGCGCGCAAACGCGTGCCGTGCAGCACGCCGATCGAAGAACATGGCGTGATCGGCAACATGATCACGACGGCGCTCGTCGCTACTGACGGCGCGCTCAACTTCATGTGCTATCCGCGCATCGATTCGCCGACGCTCTTCGGCGCGCTGCTCGACGCGGCGCGCGGCGGCCGTTTTCAGGTTGCGCCCGCCTTCGAACGTCCGCGCGTCAAGCAGATGTACCTGCCGGAAACGAACGTGCTGGTGACGCGTTTCATGTCGCCGGACGCGGTGTGCGAGGTGCTCGACTTCATGCCGCTCACGCGCTCGGGCGAGGATGCGCCGAACTGCGTCGTGCGCGTGGTGCGCTCGGTGTTCGGGCGCATTTCGGTCGCGATGCGTTGCGCGCCGCGCTTCGACTACGCGCGCACCGCTCACACGGCCGTGCAGGCCGACGCGCACCGCGTGCGCTTCGAGCCCGCGGGCGGCGGCGAGCCGCTCACGCTGCTGGCGACCGTCGCGGTCTCGATCGAGGACGGCGACGCCTGCGCCCGCTTCGACCTCGACGAGCGCGATACCGCTTGCTTCGTGCTCGGCGCGGCGTCCGAGCCGCTGGAACGCGCGCTGCCGTGCGAGGCTTCGCTCGACGAAACCGTCGCGTTCTGGCGCGCGTGGGCCGCCGATTCGACCTATCGCGGACGCTATCGTGAAGTCGTCATGCGCTCGGCGCTGCTGCTCAAGCTGCTGAGTTCGCGCGAGCACGGCGCCATCGTCGCAGCGCCGACCTTCGGCCTGCCGGAGACGCCGCAGGGCGGCCGCCGCTGGGACTACCGCTACACCTGGATTCGCGATGCCGCGTTTTCCGTGTATGCGCTTCTTCGGCTCGGCTATACCGGCGAGGCGCAGCATTTCATGCACTGGATCGCCGAACGAAACCGGAGCTGCGATTCCGACGGCTCGCTCTCCGTGATGTACGCCGTCGACGGTGCCAGGCCGCCGGAGGAAGCCGTCGCCGACCGGTTGCACGGCAGCGGCGTCGAGCCGCCGCTCGTCGGCAATGCGGCGCGCGACCAGATGCAGCTCGACGTCTACGGCGCGCTGATGGACGCGGTCTACCTGTACAACAAGTACGGCGAGGCGGTGTCGCACGACGGCTGGCGGCACATCATGCGCACCGTGAACTACGTGGCGGAGCACTGGCAGGAGCCGGATCACGGCATCTGGGAATTCCGCAACGGCGCACGCCCCCTGCTGCATTCGCGGCTGATGTGCTGGGTCGCGGTGGATCGCGCGCTGCGCCTCGCGCAAAAGCGCTCGCTGCCCGCGCCCTTCGCGCAATGGTTCGAAGTGCGCGATCGCATCCACGAAGAAATCCACGAGAACTTCTGGAATGACGAACTGCAAAGCTTCGTGCAGACGCCCGATTCGACCGTGCTCGACGCCTCCGTGCTGATGATGCCGCTCGTGCGCTTCATCGGGCCGAAGGACGCGCGCTGGCTCTCGACGCTCGATGCGATCGGCCGCGGCCTGCGCGTCGATCCGCTGATCTTCCGCTACACCCGCGGCGGCGCGCTCGACGGCCTCGACGGCGAGGAAGGCGGCTTTTCCGCCTGCTCGTTCTGGTACGCGGAAGCGCTCGCGCGGGCGGGACGCGTCGACGAAGGGCGGCTCGTCTTCGAGAAGATGCTTGCCTATTCGAACCATGTGGGGCTCTACTCGGAGGAAGTCGCGGTGGACGGCGCGTCGCTCGGCAACTTTCCGCAGGCGCTCACGCACCTCGCGCTGATCAGCACGGCCTTCCAGCTCGACCGCAGTCTCGAAGGCCGGCATGCGCCGTGGTCGTGAGTGGTGCAAACGCTTCAGGACAACGCGTGCATGCGATCAGAGCGGGCACCAAGGCGCGAACTCTGGCCGACAAAGGAATCAGATGAAAGAAATCCAGGTGGACGTCGCCGTGATCGGTGCCGGAACGGCGGGCATGTCCGCCTTTCGCGCCGCGCGCTCGGCGTGCGGGCGCGCGGTGCTCATTGAAGCCGGCGAGTTCGGCACGACCTGCGCTCGCATCGGCTGCATGCCGTCGAAACTTCTGCTGGCGGCAGCGAACGGCCTGCATGACGCAAAGGCGCTCGCGCCGCGCGGCATCGAGGGCACGCAAGCGCTGCAAGCCAGCGGCGCGCAGGTGCTCGATTACGTGCGGCGCGAGCGCGATTATTTCGTCGGTGCGATCCTGAAAGAGATCGACTCTTTCCCCGCCGACTGCGTGATTCGCGGACGCGCACGCTTCGAGTCATCCTCGGCAGGGCGTCACGTGCTTTCGATCGACAATGCGCGGCGCATCGAGGCGAAGAGCGTGGTGATCGCGACCGGCGCCGTCCCGGCCATCCCCGACGCCATCAAGGTATTCGGCGACCGCCTGATAACGAGCGACGCAGTGTTCGACCTGAAGACCCTGCCGAAACGCGCGGCCGTGTTCGGCGCCGGGCCGATCGGGCTGGAACTCGGGCAGGCGCTCGCGCGACTCGGCGTCGAGGTATTCATGTTCGGCCAGGGCGGCCGCGTGGCGGGGCTCACGGACACGCCGGTGCGCGACGCGCTCACGGCGGCGCTCTCCGACGAGTTCTTTTTCGATCCGGATGCGAAGATCGAAGCGATGTCGCTGCAGGACGGCGTGCCGACGATCCGCTTTAAGGCGCTCGACGGCAAGGCGCGCACGGAGCAGTTCGACATGGTGCTGGTCGCGACGGGGCGCGCGCCGGATCTGAAGGCGCTCAATCTGGCGAAAACCGGCATCGGGCTGAACGACAAGGGCGTGCCGCTCTTCGACGAATCGTCGATGCAATGCGGCAAGAGCAGCATTTTCATCGCGGGCGATTGCGACGGCACGCGTCCGTGGCTCTCGGATGCGGCTGACGAAGGCAAGATTGCCGGCGACAACGCCGCGCGCTTTCCCGACGTGCAGTCTGTGAAGCGCAAGGTGCCGTTTTCGCTGGTGTTCTGCGAGCCGCAGGTGGCGATCGTCGGTGCATCCTACGACGACCTCGACAAGCAGATGACCGTGACCGGCTCGGCGTCATTCGAAACGCAGGGACGCAGCCGCGTGATGCGGCAGAATCGCGGCCTGCTGCACGTCTACGCCGACGCGGCGTCGGGCAGGTTGCGCGGCGCGCAGGCGTGCGGCCCGGTGGTCGAGCATCTCGGGCATTTGCTCGCGTGGCTGCTGCAACTGGAATTGACGGTCGACGAGGCGCTCAAGCTGCCGTTCTACCATCCGGTGGTGGAAGAAGGATTGCGCACGGCGCTCAAGGACGCGAGTCGCAGGTTTTATGAGGAACGGTCCGAAACGCCGCCCGCATTGCCGACTGCTGCGGGATGCTGATCAAATCGCATCCGGACGAGCCGTGAAACAACAAGGCCGGTTGCGAGCAACCGGCCTTTTAACTCAAGCGTCGATTTCAGCGATCAGATCGCGTATTGCAGCGCGAGGTCGAATCCGAGCACGACCACCGAGCAGAACAGCCCAAGCAGCAGATTGCTCAGACGATGCCCGAAATCGTGATGTTTGCTGAGTCCCGCGGCAGCGAGAAAAGCGAGTTCGACGATCACTTGCATCGCAAACACCGCGATCATCAGCGCGAACTCATAGCCCATCGACTTGAAGTTCATGAAGTTGAAGCCGTTGACCGAAACCCACGACCCCACTCGCCACGCTTCATAAGCCAGTAGCAGCAACGGGAATAGATAGCTGGCCACGTACGTAGGCATCGTGGCGTGGCGCAATTCCATGTTCAGGTGACGGGTAACTTGCATCGCGTGCTCCTTTGTCCTTGTCGGCGAAATGCCGAAGTTTCTACGTGCATCCAAAGTTCCGGCCCACGATTCGGATCGCTAAAATACGATACTTTCTCAGCGAGTCGTTTTCGGTAGCGCAGAACGTCGTGCTTTCAGAATAGGACAAATTTAGGGAAAGCGAATCATCGTATTCCCGATGCTTAAGTGCGATAAGCCACTCCGGGCGTCGTTGTGCAGTGCAACTTAATAAAGCAGTTATAGGAAGAATCGAAACAGGCACGCACGTACGTGCCTGAACCCGCATTAAATGCACTTTTCATTCCTTCCCGTACAGCTTGATGATGCCTGAAAAATCGATTCCGCCCATGCCCTGCTGGCTCATCGACTGGTAAAGCTGCTGCGCAAGCGCGCCGAGAAAAACGGGTTGCTTCGCCTGCCGGGCGGCATCGACGGCGAGGCCGAGATCCTTGAGCATCAGGTCCGCGCCGAATCCGCCGGAATAGCCGCGCGACGCAGGCGCATTCGGCAGGACGCCGGGATAGGGATTACACGTATCCGAACTCCAGCAGCGCCCGGTCGACGTGTTCACGATGCTCGCCAGCTTCTGCGGGTCGATACCTAGTGTTTCGCCGAGTTTCATCGCCTCCACGACGCCGATCATCGAAATGGCGAGCAGCAGGTTGTTGCAGAGCTTGGCGATTTGTCCGGTGCCGGTTTCGCCGCAGCGCACCATGTTTTTGCCCATTCCTGCCAAAACCGGCTTGAGCGTTTCGAAAAGCGCTTCATCGGCGCCGACCATGAACGTCAGCGTCCCGGCCTGCGCGCCCACGACCCCGCCCGACACCGGCGCATCCGCGAACGGATTGCCGCGCGCGCGTGCCGTTTCGCCGATCATGCGCGCGGTCGCCGGATCGATCGTGCTGCTGTCGATGAGCGGCACGCCCGTGCGCACGCCGGCGAGCACGCCGTCGTCCTCGTTCAGGTAGACGGCCTTCACGTGCGCGGACGCCGGCAGCATCGTGATGACGACGTCGCTCGCCTCGGCCACTGCGCGCGGGGACGCCGCGAGCGTGGCGCCGTTTTGTTTCGCTTCGGCGAGCGCCGCTTCCGACAGGTCGAACACCGTCAGCGCGTGACCCGCTTTCAGCAGGTTCGCCGCCATCGGGCCGCCCATATGTCCCAGTCCTATGAAACCGATTTGCATCTCACTCTCCTGTCGACCAGAGTTGGCGCTGTCGGCCAGAATTAGCGCTTACTCTGGCCCCATGCGCTTACTCTGGTCCCATGCACTGTAGTTGCGCCGGTTCTTACCGCAGCGAAATGGTCGTGTTGACGCCGTCATTGACCGTGGCATCGTCGAACCAGCGCGCGGTCACGGTCTTCGTCTGCGTGTAGAACTGCACGACCTGCTTCCCGTAAGGCCCGAGATCGCCGAGTTTCGAGCCGCGCGAACCGGTGAAGCTGAACGACGGCACCGGCACCGGAATCGGAATGTTGATGCCGACCTGACCGATGTCGATTTCACTCTGGAACTTGCGCGCCGCCGCGCCGCTTTGCGTGAAGAGCCCGACACCATTGCCCATCGGATTGCGGTTGACGAGCGCGATGGCGTCGTCGAGCGTCGCGGCTTCCACCACGCAGATCACGGGTCCGAAAATCTCGGTCTTGTAGATCGACATGTCGGTCGTGACGCCGGAGAAAATCGTCGGGCCGATGAAATTGCCCTTCTCGTAGCCCTTCACCGCGACGCCGCGCCCGTCGAGCGACAGCGTCGCGCCCTCGCCCACACCCTTCTCGATCAGCCCGAGAATCCGCTCCTTCGCCGTGCGCGAGACAACGGGGCCGACGTCCGTGCCCGGCTCGGTGCCGCCGTTCACCATCAGCCCGCGTGCGCGCTCGACGAGATCCGGCAGCCACTCCTTCGACGACCCGACCAGCACCACCACCGACGTCGCCATGCAGCGCTGCCCGGCCGCGCCGAAACCGGCGCCGGCGAGCGCGTTGAGCGTCTGCTCCTTGTTGGCGTCGGGGAGCACGACGGCGTGGTTCTTCGCGCCCATCATCGACTGCACGCGCTTGCCGTGCTGGCTGCCGAGGTTGTACACGTGCGTGCCGACCGCCGTCGATCCGACGAACGAAATCGCCCTGATGTCGGGGTGCGTGCAGATCGCGTCAACCACCTCCTTGCCGCCGTGCACGACGTTCAGCACGCCCGGCGGAATGCCCGCCTGCACGGCAAGCTCGACGAGTTCCATCGTGGAAAGCGGGTCCTGCTCGGAAGGCTTGAGCACGAACGTATTGCCGCAGACGATTGCCATCGGGAACATCCAGAGCGGGATCATCGCGGGGAAGTTGAACGGCGTGATGCCCGCGCAGACGCCGATCGGCTGGCGCAGCGTGTACGTATCGACGCCGCCCGCGACGTTTTCCGCGAATTCGCCCTGCTGCAGCGTGCTGATCGAACACGCATGCTCGACGACTTCGAGCCCGCGGAAGATGTCGCCCTCGGCATCGGGCAGCGTCTTGCCCTGCTCGGCCGTCAGCGTCTCGGCGACGCGCTTCATGCTCTGCCGCACGAGGTCCTGGAACTTGAGCATCAGGCGCATGCGCGCGCCGAGCGGAGTCGTACGCCAGGTCTGAAAGGCCTTGTGCGCCGCCGCGACGGCCGCATTCACTTCGTCCACGGTCGCGAACGGGACGCGGCCGATCACTTCCTGCGTCGCCGGATTGACGATGTCGCGCCATTCGGCCGATTTCGACTCGACGAATTCGCCGTCGATCAGCAGTTTTGCGGTGCGCAGGCCTTGCTTTGTGGCTTGCGCCGGGTGTTCAGCAGCGATGTTCACGTGAGGCTCCTTGGGGCTTGATCGAAGAGAAACGGCGGGGATGGATGCGCGAGGTCGGACGCGGTGGCGGCGTCGATGGGAAAGGCATGTCGTCTCCGTTTTCGATTTGCCCGCCGATCTGGCGGCGGGTCTCTCTCATTGAGTATAGTTATGCAAAAGTCCATCAACCATCGATAAAAATACCCGTCTGATATGCAGAAAAGCATCAAGCTGGACCTCGCCAGACTGAACTGGGACGACCTGCGCTACTTCCTCGAAGTCGCCCGCACGCAGCGCGCGAGCGGCGCGGCGAAGCGTCTGGGCGTCGACTACACGACGGTCGCGCGGCGCGTGCGCGCGCTGGAGGACGCGCTCGGCACCCTGCTCTTCGACAAATCCAGGAGCGGAGGATTCGTGCTGACGGCCGAGGGCCAGCGGCTGCTCGGCTACGTCGATTCGATCGAAACCACGGTGCAGTCCGCAACTGAGCAGATCGCCAATACAGGTCACGCGTTGTCGGGCCACGTTCGGGTCGGATCGACGGAGGGTTTTGGATGCTTTTTCCTCGCGCCGCAACTCGCGCGCTTTCAGGACGCGCATCCGAACATCACGATCGATTTGCTGCCAGTGCCGCATTTCGTGAGCTTGTCGAAGCGCGAGGCCGATATCGCGGTCACGCTCGAACGGCCTGAACAGGGACAGTACGTCTACACGAAGCTCTGCGACTACCGGCTGAAGCTCTACGCAACCGCCGGCTATCTCGCGCGCCACGAACCGATCGCTTCCGCCGACGACCTGCGCGACCATCGTTTCGCGAGCTATATCGACGACCTCGCGTTCAGCTACGAGCTGCTGTATCTGGAGCGCGCGGTGCCGGGCGCGCAATCGCGCTGGCGCAGCACGAGCGTGATCGCGCAATATTTCGCGGCGCTGCAGGGCGGCGCGCTCGCGATCCTGCCGTGCTTCATGGCCGCACAGGACCCGCGGCTCGTGCCCGTGCTGCCCGGCGAGATCGAGGTGACACGCGCGTTTTATCTGTCGTGCCGCGAGGATTTGCGCAAGCTCAAGCGCATCACGACGGTGTGGGACTACTTGCGCGCGGCGGCGGGATCGAATCGCGCGCTGCTGATGGGCGAAGACAACGCGATGGCGTGGAACGAAAGCGGGACGCCGTGACTGGCCGGCGCCCCGTTAGCACGAACAACGGCGTTGCGGTTCAGTGCACCGGCATGACCGCGACCGATACGGCGTCCGTATAGGCGAGCGTCACCTGTACGCCCGGCGTGACGCCGGCGAGCTTCGCGCGGTCATGCACCTGCACGTTCAGAAGATTGCCTTGCAACCCCTTCACCTGCACGACGCCGCTCGCCTGATCGACCTTCACGACGTCGGCCACCACCGTCATCGGGTACGCGGAACGCGCCATCGACGCGGCATCGGCGGTCGCGACGGCGCTGCGCTCCCGAACTCGATAACGACGTCGCGCGTCATGCGCACGCGCACTTCGTCGCCGGCATTCAGTTGCGCGAAATGCTTTGCGTCGGGCCGGACGGTGATTTTCGTCCTGCCGCCCTGCCTGTCGCCAATGGTCACTTCGCGCGTGGTGCGGTTGACCGCCTGGATCGAGCCGACCATCTCGACGACGCTCACGCCTTCGACGCCGCCCGGCAGCGCGGAGGCGCTGACAGCCGCGGCAGGCATCGCGGCGGCCGGCGAAGGCGCCGCGAGGGCGATCGAGAGGAACGCGGGCGAAATCGAAATCAACGCGCCGGCGACGATGTTGAAAGCGTTGTTATGCATGTTTCCTCGGTACGTCGAAAAGAGAGTGGCGAAGCGTGGCGGAACGCCGGGATGAGCCCGTCAAAGTCGGCTTGATTGGTTTTCCGAATTATCTGAACGGGTGATCCGAACGCAGTGTGTTTTTCGGGATAGCGTTTGTCAACGGTGGCCACCCGCACGCGATCGCAAAAGCGCGGCAGATAGCGCAAGTCCGCGTCACTTAAGCGGAGCCGGCCATCGCCGGCACGGTTGAAAACGGCCTCGACAACGCTCGTCAAGTCGTGCGACGGGAAAGACCGCAGGCGTCAAAACCGGCGAATCCCGAGGCAAAAACATTGCACTCCTGATATTTTGAGATGCGGTATTCGCGAGGCCATGCATAATTGCCGCCCGATTCAAATATGGCCCGCGACTTGCCCAGGCATCTTTTCCACGACGTGACAATCAATCTGATCAAAGAGGCCGCGCAGTCCGCGCGCCCGGCGGCCGCATCGCCCGCCTTCACGGGCAAGGATCGCTGATGGCATTCGTCATCTGGTCCCGCCGATCCGTCTCCAGCCAGCGCGTGCGCTTCGTCGAAGCGCGCACGGCGCGCGTGATCGCGATCGTCGCCGGCATCGCGCTGATTTTGGCGGCGCTCGCACTCGGCATCGCGATCGGTTCGACGCTAGGCAGCAGCCACGCCTTCGACGAGCGCGCGCAGTCCGCGCGTCATTCCTACGAGCTGGAGGAACTCGGCAAGGTCAGCGCGACCCTGACCAGGATCGAGCCGCGCGTCGCGCAACTGAGCGCGCAGGTCGGTGAGCTGCGCGACTTCGAGGATCGCCTGAAGGCGTCGCGCAAGTCCGCCGATGGCCCCGACGTTCATATCGTCCCGCCGCTGCCCGACAGCGAGGAAACCGCGCCGCTCGACGGCGCCGGCGGGCCGCTCCCGCCGCCGCGGCTCTGCGGCGCCGGGGACGCGGCGAAAGAAGGCAGCGCGCCGCAGCGCCTGAAACGCACGCAGAAGATCATCGACTGTCTCGGCGACACGCTCTCGCAACTCGAACGCGATGTTTTGCCGCACTACGCGTCGTATATGGCGTTCCCGGGGCGCGACCCGGCGCCCGGCTCGCTCGCGGGTTCGCCGTATGGCAACCGCATCGATCCGTTCACGAAGCATGCGAGCTTCCATCCCGGCATCGACCTCGTGGCGCCGACGGGCGCCACGATCCTCGCGACCGCGGGCGGCCGTGTGATCCAGGCGGGTCTGCACGGCGGCTACGGCAATGCCGTCGACATCCGGCACAGCGACGGAATCGTCACGCGCTACGGCCATACGTCGAAGATCTTCGTGCGCGTCGGCGACGTCGTCATGCCCGGGCAGAAGATCGCCGAAGTCGGCTCGACCGGGCGCTCGACCGGACCGCACCTGCACTTCGAAGTGATCGTCGATGGCGCTCAGATCAATCCGACGCCGTATCTGGCACTTTTCAGGCTCAAGTCTCATGCGCAAAGTTGACCGGAACCGAGCGACGCACCGGCTCGCGCGGCGCACCTATTCCCTCACGCCCCGGCGCACGCCGACGCTCCTGCTCGGCGGCATCGCGGCGGCGTGCGCGATTTCGGCGCTGGCCGCAGCAGGCTTCGCGCTGAAGAGTTCGCGCGAGCACAGCCGGCAGGTCGACGCGATCTGCGCGCCCCGGTCTCCGAGCAGGAACTGCGTGACCAGCTCACACATTCGCAACTCGCGCTTGATCACGACGCCGCCACGCGCGCCGGGCTCGAGAAGCAGGCGGAAGGCACGGCGGCCGAGCTGAGCCGCCTGCGCACCGACCTCGCCTTTTTCAGACGCCAGCACGACAAGTCCGACTGATCCAACCGAAGTCCTACCGAACCACCCGCTTTTCAACGAACCGACGCAACGGAAGAACCCCGCCATGTTTGCAAAGAAGAAATCCCCCGGCATCCAGCAGGCCAAGCTCGCCACGCTCATCGCCCACGACGTTCACATCAAGGGCAATCTCGAATTCAGCGACGGCCTGCGCATGGACGGCCAGATCACCGGTAATGTCACCGGGCGCCCGGGCGAACAGACGCTGCTCGTCGTCAGCGACCAGGGGACGATCACGGGCAACGTCAGCGCGTATGACATCGTGATCAACGGCACGATCACTGGCGATGTCACCGTCGAACATTTCGTCGAGCTTCAGTCCAATGCGCACGTGAACGGCAACATCTATTACCAGCAACTGCGGATGGACGTCGGCGCTTCGGTGGAGGGCAAGCTCACCAAGCGCGAACCCGCGCCCCCGCGACCCGACGCCATCGCGGACTTCACCACCGACTGATCCCGCGCAACCATCCCGTCCGGCGCGCCATGCGCCGGGCAAGCCCGGGCAAATCCGCTAAGATGCAAAACAAGAGCGACGCGCGACAAACCGTCGCGATACAAGCGCGCTGTAAGCCGGCGGCGCGCGCGGACCTCAATACACCGGACCCGGGGCACTCATTCATGCTGGTCAATTGCGCGGCCTATCAGAACGGCCGCAAGCTCGCCGATGTGCCGATCGACGATATCAACGCGTATCGCGACCTGCCCGACAGCTTCATCTGGGTGGCGCTCAAGGAGCCCGGCCCGGGCGAGCTCGCGCACATGATGCATCAGTTCGGCCTGCACGAACTCGCGGTCGAGGATGCCCAGCACGGCCATCAGCGGCCGAAGATCGAGGAGTACGCCGACTCGCTCTTCGCCGTGTTCCACACCGTCGAATTCGACCACGAAGGCGAACTGCTCGTCGGCGAGATCAACGTGTTCGTCGGACCGAACTACGTCCTGTCCGTGCGCAACCGGACCACGCAGGGCTTTCAGGAAGTGCGCAAGCGCTGCGAGCGCGAACCGCATCTACTGCGGCACGGTCCGGCGTTCGTGATGTATGCGCTGCTCGATAACGTCGTCGACCGCTATTTTCCGGTGCTCGAACAGCTCGCCGCCGAACTCGACGAAGTCGAGGAGCGCATCTTCGAGCGCAACGGACTGGCGGCGTCGCGCGAGATCATCGAAGATCTTTACTCGCTCAAGCGCCGGCTCGTGCTGTTGCAGCATCACACGGCGCCGCTGCTCGAAGCCGTCAGCAAACTGTATGGCGGGCGGCCGCCGGGCGTCTGCGCGGGCATGCAGGAATATTTCCGCGACGTCTACGACCACCTGCTGCGCATCGTGAAAACGATCGAAGGACGGCGCGAAATGATCGTCACCGCGATCCAGGTGAATCTCGGCCTGATTTCGCTCGCGGAAAGCGAGGTGACCAAGCGGCTCGGCTCGTTCGCGGCACTTTTCGCCGTGCCCACGATGATTGCCGGCATCTACGGGATGAATTTCCACCGCATCCCCGAACTTGAGTGGGCGTACGGCTATCCGGTGTGCCTCGGCGTGATGCTGTTGGTCGACATCGTGCTGTATTGGCGGTTCCGGAAGGCGGGTTGGTTATAATGGATACTTCGGTGCATTGGACGCGACATTGAAAACACGATTCGCGGCATCGAGAGGCGGGGCTTCCGGCGACAGCGGAACTATTTTCCGATTTCGATGTCTTACTTGATCTTGCGCGAGCGCGGCACCACATGCGTGGCAGGATCTCACCGGCAGCAGCGACCACCCAGCATGTCAGCGCGAAATTCCAGAAACAGGCGCTGAATGTCATCGCCCCGGCAATGTCGGCAGCATTTTCCCGGCATTCGCCTTCAAGTTTTGGCCCGGGTTCGGGCCACAGTTGAGTTTCAGCGACGTCGGCGGTTCGTGACCGTCACGTTCTTCATCACGAAAAGCCCATGAAGCGACCGCGCCGCCGAAGCGCTGCGTTTCGTTTTTTGCTCGCTTGGCACACGAGCCGCGCCTGGCCGTTTAGGCCGCTGAGCCGTCTTTGAGCCGCTTGTGGCTGTTCGCAGCCGCTTGCCGAGCCTCGATGGCTCGCGTCCGCGGCATCATGGCCGCTCACATGTGCGTTCCGGGGGCGAGCGCAACACAGGACAAAGGAAACATGAAAGACACGATCAAGACGTATAAGGGATACGAGATCCATCCGCTGATCTACCCGCGCGGCGCGCGTGACGGCGTCGCGGTTCGCGCTGCGGATGCGGGCTACGAGGCGTCGGTGCGAATCCGCCGCGCGGTGCCCGAAGGCGAGGAAGCCGCCGGCGACAGCCGCGTGTTTCGCGTAACCCAGCCCCAAGCGTTCGAAAACGGCGGTCAGGCGCGCCGCGCATGCCTCACGCATGCGGAAAAGCTGATTGACGGAGAAATCGACGGCCAGACGGTCGCGGATCTCTGAGACGCGCATTGATACCGTGTGATGCGGGAGCGTAAAGCCCGCGCGTCACCTACAATCTCATTATTGTTCAGACAGGAGCTTCATATGGCGAAAGAAGAACTCATCGAGTTGGACGGCATTGTCGACGAAGTGCTTCCCGATAGCCGCTACCGCGTTACGCTAGATAACGGCGTCGTGGTCGGTGCTTACGCGTCGGGCCGCATGCGCAAGAATCACATTCGCATTCTCGCGGGCGACCGCGTGACGCTGGAATTGTCGGTGTACGACCTGACCAAGGGCCGTATCAACTTCCGGCACAAGGACGAGCGCGCCGGCGGCGGCGGACCCCGTCCCCAGATGCGTCGCCGCTGATGCATCGGCCTGCGTCCGGCAATTTCGCGGACAAACGCCAGGAAGAGCACGGTTCGACGTCGCCCGGCATTGCCGCCGGCAGTGCGCGCGCGTCGAAGCCGCCCTCTCCCGTTCCACTTCCCTCAAGCCCTATCCCGCGACCTCGGCGCGCGCAGCCAGCAGCGCATCGATCGCGATGGCAAATCCCTCTTCGTCGTTGCTCGCCGACACCAGGCACGAACGCGCCTGCACGGCTTCCGACGACTGCCCCATCGAAATCGCGAGCCCCGCTGCATCGAACATCGGGACGTCGTTCGCCATGTCGCCGAGTACGGCCACGCGGCCGAGCGGCACGCCCGCATGCCGCGACAGTTCGCACGCCGCTTCGCCCTTGTTGGCGAGCACGTGCGTGACGTCGAGGTAATAGCTCTGCGAACGCGCGGCGATCGCGCGGCCGTGCAGCGCGGTCTGCAATTCGCTTTCCACGCGCGCGAGGAGCGCACCGTCCGCGCTCGAACCGACGATCTTATCGACGGCTGCGAGATCCAGTTCGTCGAAGCTTTGCACCAGTACGCCGTCGTACCCGACCGTGCGCCGCTCGAGCGGCACGTACGCGCCTCCGGGGTTCGTCAGATACCACGCGTCGCCGATGAACACCCACGCGTCGATACCGTCGTGCCCGAAACGCGCGAGCACGGTATCGACCGCCTCGCGCGTCAGCTTGTGCGCGCCCAGCACTTCCCACGTGCCCGGCGCCACGATATTGCCGCCGTTGTACGACGCGAACGGCAGGTTCACGTCGAGCGCCTCGACGATCTTTCGCATGCCCGCGCCCGGCCGGCTGCTCGCGACCGTGAACTTGACGCCCGCCGCCTGCAGGCGCCGAACCGCGTCGACGGCCGCGGCGCTGAGCGTCTTGTCGGTATGTAGCAGCGTGCCGTCGCAATCGGTGATCACGAGGTCGATTTGCGCGAGCGCGTCGAACGCGGCCTGGCCGTCGCCGATCACCGCGCGCAGTCCGTATTTGCGATGAGCCGTCATTCGAACGCTCCTGTGCGCTGATTGGCGGCGGGCAATTGACGCGACTCGCGCACGGAGCGCGGATGCCAGAGCCTCGCGCCGCCCTCGATGCCCGCCGCGTTCGACACCACCGCCACGTTCGCCGGCAGGTCGAACTTGAGATGCGCGGCATTGCCGCCGCCGATCCACATCTTGTCGTAGTTCACGAGCGACGCCAGCACGCCGATGATCTTCTCGACGCGCCTGTTCCAGCGCTTGCCGCCCACCTTCTCGCGCGCCGCGTTGCCGATGTACTCGTCGTAGGTCTTCTTCTTCGCGACCGGATGATGCGCGAGTTCGAGATGCGGCATCAGCTCGCCGTCGCGAAAGACCGCCGTGCCCGCGCCAGTGCCGAGCGTCAGCACGAACTCGATGCCGTGCCCTTCGATCGCGGCGAGGCCCTGCATTTCGGCATCGTTGATCATGCGCACCGGCGGGTTGCCGAGCCGCGCGGCGAGCATGTCGGCGAGCGGAAAGTCGTGCCAGCTCTCGTCGCCGATATTCGGAGCCGTCAGCACGCGGTTGTTGCGCACGACGCCGGGAAAGCCGATCGAGACGTGCGTCGGCGGCGGTTCGGCGAGCGGCGCGACCAGTTGGGCGAGCGTGTCGACGAGTTGCTCGGGCGTGCACGGATGCGGTGTCGCGACGCGCAGGCGCTCGCTCTCCATGTGGCCGTCCGCGCCGATGATCGCCGCCTTCAGGCCCGTTCCGCCGACGTCGATCGCGAGGATCCGCTCGGGCTTGCCTTGTTTTTTTCCAGTTGCCACGTGTTGGGTCTCCTTAGTCTTCTTTCTTGCGGGTATCGACGAGCGGCCGCCAGGCGCGGCCGTCGGCGGCGAGCAGTGCGTCGGCTTCGGCCGGGCCGCTGCTGCCCGCCGCATAACCGTGCACCGGCAACGGACCGTCTTTCGGATGCAACACCGGATCGGCGGCGGCCCAGGCCGTTTCGATGCTGTCGGCACGCTGGAAAAGCGTCTCGTCGCCGAGCATGCAGTCATAGAGCAGCGTTTCATAGCCGACGTTCGCGCGCTCGGCGAAAAAGTCGCCGTAATTGAACGACGACTGCACCGCGCCGATCTGCATCACCGGCCCCGGCACCTTCACGTTGAAATCGAAGCTCGTGCCGTGCGCCGGGTCGATGCGCAGCGTGAGCACGTTGGGCGTCAGGCGATCGACGGACGTATCGCGAAACAGGCGGAACGGCACGGTCTTCAACTGCACCGACAGTTCCGTGCGGCGCGCCGCGAGCCGCTTGCCCGTGCGCAGGTAGAACGGCACGCCGGCCCAGCGCCAGTTGTCGATGAAGACGCGCGCCGCCGCATACGTCTCCGTGCGGCTGTCGGGCGCGACGTCGGGTTCTTCCTTGTAGCCCGGGCCCGCCGGCCCCTTCTCGTACTGCCCGAAGACGACATCCTGCGCGGTGAGCGGCTTCATGGCGTCGAAGACTTCGGCCTTTTTGTCGCGCACGGTTTCGGCGTCGAACGAATTGGGCGGCTCCATCGCGATCATGCCGAGCAGCTGGAACAGATGGTTCGGCACCATGTCGCGAAACGCGCCCGTCTGCTCGTAGAAGCGCCCGCGCCCTTCCACGCCGATCGTCTCGGCGGCCGTGATCTGTACGTGATCGATGTATTCGCGCCGCCACATCGGCTCGAAGAGCGCGTTCGCGAAGCGCACGGCGAGAATGCTCTGCACCGTGTCCTTGCCGAGAAAGTGATCGATGCGATAGACCTGCTGTTCGTTCGCGTAACTCAGGATGTGCGCGTTGAGGGCTTTCGCCGAGGCGAGATCGGTGCCGAACGGCTTCTCGATCACGAGCCGACTGAAGTTGCCGCCCTCTTCCTTCAGCAGCCCGGCGCGCCCGAGATGCTCGACGATCGGGTTGAAGAAGCGCGCCGTCACGGCGAGATAGAACACGACGTTGCCGGTCTTCATCGTCGAGAGGAGCTGCTTCAGGCCGTTGAAGGTATCGTCGGATTCGAACTCGCCCGCGAAGTACTGCGTGCGCTCCACAACCCAGTTCCACGCCTTTTCGTTCAGTTGCGACGTGTGGAAGGTGCTCGCCCGGTCGGCGGCGAACTTGCGCAGCGACTGCGTCAGCTCGTCGCGAAAGTCGCTGGTCTCGCGCTGACCATGATTCACGCCGACGATCTGCATGCCATCGTCGAGCAATCCGTCCGACGAAAGGTTGTACAGCGCCGGCATCAGCAGGCGTTTCGTCAGGTCGCCGCCCGCGCCGAAGATGACGAGCGCGCAGGGCGGCGCCGGATGCTTGCCGGCGAGCGGCGCGGCCTGGGCGGCATCGGCGTTCGTGGCGGGTTGGTCGTGTTCGGTGGGCATGGTCCGTCCGTAAGTGAGTGAAGCGATGTGCGGGACTTGAATCTGGAAAGACCTCTCTGCCTGCGGCACAGTTCAAAACGTCGGCATCGCGCGTCGAAAACGCGTGACATCGTAGGTATTTTGTAATTTTTAACCTTTCGTGTCGTAAAATATGCGCCATTCCGGCGGCGGACGGTCGCGCCTCGGCACGCTTTCACGGACAAGACTTCGAATAATGAACGCACCTAACACTTCGATCGACCTCGACGCGTATTTCGAGCGAATCGGTTTCGACGGTCCGCGCGAGGCCTCGCTCGACACGCTCGCGGCGCTTCACCGGCTGCATCCGCAAACGATTCCCTTCGAAAATCTCGACCCACTGCTCGGGCGCCCCGTGCGGCTCGACTTGCAATCGATTCAGCAGAAGCTCGTCGGCGCGCGGCGCGGCGGCTACTGCTTCGAGCACAACCTGCTGTTTCGCGGCGCGCTCGACGCGCTCGGCTTTACAACCCGCAGTTTCGCTGCGCGCGTCGTGTGGGGCCGCACCGATCCGCAAGTGCCGGCGCGCACGCACATGCTACTGCTGGTCGATCTGGAAGGCGTCACTTATCTGGCCGACGTCGGCTTCGGCGGCGTGACGCTCACCGCGCCGCTCGTCCTCGAAACCGGGCGCGAGCAGGCGACGCCCCACGAGCCCTTCCGTATCGACGCCATCGACGCGCACAACTACCTGCTGCAGGTGAAGCTGGACGACGCGTGGGCGCCGGTCTACCGCTTCGACCTCGAACCGCAGTTCGACATCGACTACGAAATCGCGAACCACTTCGTTTCGACGCATCCGCAGTCGATCTTCGTGAGCAACCTGCTGGTGGCGCGCGTCGCGGCGGATTCGCGCTACGCGATGTTCAACCGGCGGCTGAGTGTGTACGGCGCCAATCCGTCGCAGCGCGAACTGACGACGGTGGACGCATTGCGCGACGTGCTGCAACACGAAATCGGCATTCGTCTGCCGGATGACGCGAACTCCGGTCTCGACGCGATGCTCGCACGCCTGCCCTGACCGATCGCCCATGTTCAACAAGAAGAAAACGCCCGGCCGGGTCGCCTACCAGACGCCGCACCCAAATCCGATGCTGGCGAGCCGCCTGCCGAAGTGGCGCTCGACGCTCGTCCTCCTGTGCGTTTCCGGCGCGTTCGCCGCGCTCGCCGGCCGCGCGCTGTGGGTGCAGGTGCTCAACCAGGACTTCTACATCAACGAAGGCCAGAAGCGTTATCAGCGCACGCTCGAACTGGAGGCGACGCGCGGCCGGATCGTCGACCGCAACGGCGCGATGCTCGCCGTGAGCCTCGCCACCTACGAAATCTGGGCGACGCCGAAGCTCTTCGACGCCGGACGCGCTCGCGACGTCGCGCGCCTGATCGACATGCCGGAGAAGGAATTGCTGCGGCGCCTCAACGCGAGCCGCTCGTTCGTGCTGCTCAGGCGCCAGGTCGACGCGGATACGGCGGCGCGGATTGCCGAGACGGGCCGCGCGGGCGTCACGCTCGTGCCGGACACGAAGCGCTTCTATCCGGAAGGCGAGTCGGCGGCGCACATCGTCGGCTTCACGAACAGCGAGGACAGCGGCCAGGAAGGCATCGAACTCGCCGCCAACGCGCGGCTGACGGGCGAACAGGGCCAGCGCGAGGTGATCCGCGACCGGCTCGGCCGCGTAATCTCAGAAATCGGCGAGACCGCGCCACCGCAGAACGGCGAGACGATTCACCTGACGATCGACCGTCGCATCCAGCAGCTCGCGCACACGCAACTGAAGGCGGCGATCACGAAGCACCAGGCGCGCGCGGGCAGCGTCGTCGTGCTCGATGCGCGCAACGGCGAAATCCTCGCGCTCGCGAACTATCCGACCTTCGATCCGAACGACCGCGCCCGGCTGACCGGCGAGCAGTTGCGCAACCGCGCACTCACCGACACCTTCGAGCCCGGCTCGACGATCAAGCCGCTCGTCGCGGCGCTCTCGATCGATCTCGGCGTCGCACGGCCCGACACGCGCATCGATACCTCGCCGGGCACCTTCAAACTCGGGCCGAACGTGATCCACGACACGTCGAATCACGGCGTCATCACGGTGTCGCAGGCGGTGCAGATGTCGAGCAACATCGCGCTCACCAAGCTCGCGCTCAAGCTCCGGCCCGAAACGATGTGGCAGAAGTATCGCGAATACGGCATCGGCAGCGCGCCCGAACTGACGTTTCCAGGCGCCGCCACCGGCCGGTTGCGCTCGCACGAGCGCTGGAAGCCGATCGAGCAGGCGACGATGGCGTACGGCTACGGGCTCTCGCTGTCGCTGTTGCAGATCGCGCAGGTCTACACCGCCTACGCCGGAACCGGCCACTTCCATCCGGCGACGCTCGTGCTCGACGAAAAGCGCCCCGCGCCGCTCGCCGTCACGCAGCCGGCGACCGCCGCGGCCATCCGCACCATGCTCGAAATGGCGATGGGACCCGAGGGCACCGGGCGCGCGGCGAACGTCGAGGGCTACCGCGTCGGCGGCAAGACGGGCACGGCGCGAAAGCAGGTCGGGCGCGCGTATGCGAAGAACAAATACCGCGCGTCATTCGTCGGCATGGCGCCGATGAGCTCGCCGCGCGTGATCGTCGCGGTGATGATCGACGAGCCGTCGACGGGTTCCTATTACGGCGGAACGGTGGCGGGGCCGGTGTTTTCGGGGATTGTCGGCGGGACGATGCAACTGCTCGGCGTGCCGCCCGACGCGTGATGCGCAACGCGGCGGGCGCGCGCCTTGCTGCCGTCATTCTGTCGAAACCGTAAGGGCGCCGTGCTCTAATGACGCCTTCAGATCGAGAGAACGAATGCTCAGAGAGACCATGAAAAAACTCGCAGCGCTGCTCGCGCTTCCCCTGCTTCTCAACGCATGCGGCTACTTTCACAACCCCGACGCAGGCGAGCCGGAAGTCGAGAAAGCCTCGAACAGTTCCGTCGAGAGCATCGTGCAGTGCATCACGAAGGAAGCCGACAAGCACGACGCGCCCTACAAGAAGACGCCGATCCCGCAGGGCGTGATGCTCGAATTCGGCGACTCGAACGTGATCAAAGTGCGCTTCGACAACGGCGAGACAAGCTATCGCTTCTATCCGGGCCAGCGCCACACGTCGAATCTGTGGATCGAGGGCGCGGGCAAGAAGTGCGCGCCTTGATTGATCCCGGAACGGAAGCCTGACGATGCGCTCCACCAAGGCAATCGCCGCTGTCGAGCGGCTCAAGACCCGCAGTGGCAATCCGCAATACGCGGCCGTCGGCATGAGCGGCGGCCTGTTCTATCTCGTCGACAAATCGGCCGACGGCGACCAGAAAGTCTGCGCGCCGCTGCCGATGGACGAATTCGTCACGTTCGTCAACGCGATCCAGCCCGCGAAGCCGCGCAAGACCAGCAAGCTCGATCTCGCGATGGAAGAGCAGATCAGGCGCAGCGGCAAGGCGCGCGATCCCGGCGAGGGCTGAACGCCCGCACCATTTCACTCCGCTTGCCGGCATCCCTGTTCGCCGCGCCACAGCACGAGCCAAACGTGGCGCTGTTCGGCGCAACAATGTGCGATGCCAGACGGAGCACCTGCCCTCGCCTTGCGTACATTTTTGAAAACGGTCGCATAAACCGAGGGGCCGCCTGAAACGACGACGAGCGTTCAGGCGAACGGGGTGCCCGCGCGGCGACGGACGAGTTCATTCGCGTCCGCTGCCGCGTGGCTGAAACGGTGACGAGTAAATGAAAAAGAAGAAATCCGAGACCACGGGCAGCCTGCTGCCCTCGGCCATGGCCGATGTTGAACTTCAGCATATCGAACGCGCGCTCGCTCAGCTTCGGACGATGAGCACGCAGTCCTCCGGAACACTGAACGTCGAATACTGGCGCGAGCGGCTCAATGCCGTCGGCACGCAGTACGCGCTCGTGCCGGCGCAGAAGCGACGCATCGAGGCATTGCGGGGCGCGCTCGACGCGGTCGGCAAAGGACCACGCGACTCCACGCCGGGTCGCAGGAGAACGACCAATAGGCTTTGGGCGAAAGCGGCCTAACCGCCGCTTTCGCCCCTTCGCGCTGCGGCGCGAGCCACGAGCGTCGTCGCGGAGCGACGACGCGCAAGTTTTCCTGTAAGTGTTCCAGTCGATGCAGGATGCAAGGCGGAGCCGCTTCGCGCGACGCCGTCAGGCATTCTTCCTGCTCCTTTCAAAGACCTTGAGTCTTTCTGGAGCGCGCATGTCCCGTTTCGATTCCACTTCCCTGCGCCGCATCGCCGCGGCCGCGTTCGCATGCTCGATCGCCGTGTACAGCACGTACGGCTTCGCGCAGATCACGAGCGGCAGCGGCTCCGAGCAGCAGGAGAATCGCGCGTCCGCGATGGGCACGCAGCCGGCCGCCGCCAATTCGGCCGTTCACGAATCGCAGGCGCCCCAGTCGAAGGACGCCGCCGGCAAGAACCGCGGCGCGACCGCCGGCAAAGACCACAAGACCGAAGGCGCCGGCGGCTTCAACAACGGCCTTTATGGCACGGGCGCCGGCAGCAACAAATAACGCCACCGCGCCGCCCTAACGCATCAGTCCTGCCGGTTCGGCGCGCCGGTGATCTCCGGCGCGATCGCCGCATGATTGACGATCGCAACGAGCGAGATCCCGCCGATCATGTTGCCGATGAAGGTCGGCAGCAGGAACACGCCGAAGTAATCGCCGATGCTTGCCGCACCCGTCATCACCGCGTACGACGCCTCGACCGATCCGGCGATCACGTGCGACAGCTTGCTCACCGCGACCGTGTAGGTGATCAGGAGAATCGTGAGCAGGCGCGCCGAGCGCGCGCTCGGCAGCAGCCACACCATCAGCGCAATCAGCCATCCCGCGAACATGCCGCGCACGACGGTCACGCCGAAGCTTCCCGTCAGCGGCGTCTGCGCGACCTTCGCCAGCGACTCGGTGACTTCGGGCGAAAACACGCCGGGAAACTGCAGGATCGATGCAAAGATCACCGTGCCGATCAGGTTGAAGAGCAGCACGATCGACCAGAGGCGCAGCGTCTTGAGGAACGTCTTCATGTCGCGCCGCGTGAGCACCGGCAGCACCGCGGAGAGCGTGCTCTCGGTGAAAAGCTGCTGGCGCCCGAGGATCACGATCACGAATCCGACCGTATAGCCGAAGCTCGACACGAGCCCGCGCCAGCTCGTTTCGGGCAGCGCGCTTTCGAGGATCGACTGCACGAGAAACGAAAAGCCCATCGACAGCCCCGCCGCCAGCGCCGACCAGATCAGTGCGCCGGCGGTGCGGTCCATCGCCGCTTCGCCTTCCTCGCGCACGATCTCGTGGATCACTAGCGCGCGTGGTGTCGAATGCTCGGCGGCCTGGTCCTGCTCGTCGCGGTTCAGATGGGGGGAATTCGCGCCGGCTTCCGAAGCTTCCGGGGTGGCAGCGGGCGCGCCCGATCCGGAACGCGTATGGGAACGGTTCTGCTGGTCTGACATGGACTTGTTTCTCCGGGATGCTCGCCGACGAATGAGCGAATGAGCGGGAATTGCGCGTCCGTGTATTTTCGGAAACGACGTCCCGGTCAAGCACGAACGATGCCCGGCAATCGCATCACTGGAGCATGAAGGTCTCGTATTCGAGCGTATCGAGCTTTCGGTCGAGCCAGTAGAGGCTCAGGAGCACGACGGCGAGCAGCGCGAGCGCGAAGCCGTAGCCGTACCAGCCCGGGTTGAGGGCGAGCGTGATTCCAGTGAACACGACGTTGAACAGCACGAACAGCGCGACCAGCACGAGCACCACGCGGCGCTTGTCGAGATAGAAGAACACGTTGATCACGCCCATGAAGATCACCTGCAGGCTCGCGGCGATCACGTCGACGTAAAGCAGCGGCAGGTAGAGCGTCGAAATCCGCAGCCAGTTCAGTAGCACGGTGCCGATCGCGAACAGCATCAGCGCGGCGGTCGCCTGCACTTTCACGATTTCATAGAGTCCGTTGCGCAAGGCCTCGACCATCGCATTGCGCATGCGCTCGATGTGCTGCAGCGATGCGCCCTCGCGCACGGCGTTATAGAACTCGTCGTAATACTCGACGAAGTCCGTCTCGATGCGCATCAGGAACACCGCCATCCCCGGGATGATCGCGAGGTAGGAGAGGAACACCGGAATGTCGTAAATGATCGACGCGCGCAGCGGTCCGATCACGTGTTGCCCGGTCGCCGGCGAATACCAGAACATGAACTTGTCGGCCCAGATGCCGAGGTTGTACAGGAAGCCGGTGAGCATCAGCGTCGGATAGCGGTAGCGCTTCATGAACAGCTCGAACGCCATGAAGCGGCTGCCCGTGTAGTCGCGATAGATGAGCGTCAGAAGCCCCGCGAGCAGCACCGTCTGCCCGCCGACGAAACCGCCGAGCAGCCCCGTCAGACCGAACACGTTTAGCGTGATCGCGGCGCCGGTCGTCAACGCATAGCCGATGAAGAACACCCACAGGATCGACATGTACTGCTTCATGCCGGAGAGGAAGATGGTCGCGAGCCAGATGTTGCTCATCACGACAAAGCCAGCAAGCATCAGCAGCCGGTAGGGGGCACTTTGCGCAGGAAACAGAAACACGACGGCGAGCCCGCCCAGCACCGTCGCGGCCACCGAAGTGACGAGCGCCGCACCGTGGAAATTCGGCAGCACGAGATCGGCGCGCTTCTCGAAGAGACGATCCGACGTGAAGCGCGTATAGGCGAGCTGCAGCGGCCCCGTCAGCACGAGGCTCAGTGAAATCAGGTACGTGACGGACACCTGGAACTGCGTGATGAGCCCGGTCGGCAGCACGAAAGGCAGGCTCAGGATGCCGATCAGCAGAATGCCGACGATCGAGAGAATCCACGGCCCCGCGCTGATGAGGCCCGCGTATGCGTAGGCCTGCATCAGTCCCGCGAGCGTGTCGCGCCGGAGCATCTTGCGCAGTTCGAAGCCGATTCCAGCCATGTCGGTGCCCGAAAGAAGTGAGTGCTCAGCCGGCCTTCGCGTCCCCCGGCGCCGCGATCAGGCGCGCATAGAGCGAACGATAGGCGCCGACCATCATGTCCTGCGTATAGAACCGCTCGACTCGCGCGATGCCCGCCGCCTGCGCAGCGTGCCAGTTCCTGTCGTCGAGCAGATCGAGCGCGGCCTGCGCGAGCGCGCGCGGATCGGCGATCTGCACGACACGCCCCGCCGCACCGAGCGCCGCGTCCTCGCCCGGCAGGCCGTAGATCAGTTGCCGGCAGGAGCCCACGTCCGTCGTGACGGACGGCACGCCGGCCGCGAACCCTTCGAGCACGACGAGCGGCAGCGCCTCCGAAATCGAACTCAGGATCAGCACGCCGCAGCGCGGCAACAGTTCGTCGATCTTCTGGAAGCCGAGAAACTTCACCTTCTCTTCGAGTCCGAGGCTCTCGACGAGACTGCGGCATTCCTTCGCGTATTCTTCGTCTTCGTCCTCGGGGCCGGCGATCCAAGCCTCTGCCTCCGGCTCCTCGCGCACCACCGTCAGCATCGCGCGGATGAAGGTCTTGATGTCCTTGATCGGCACCACGCGGCCGATCAGGCAGAGCGTCTTCGGCACCTTCGACGCGCGCTTGTCGCGTAACGCCGCGAGCCGCGCGAGATTCACGCCGTTCGGAATGCTCGCGGTCTTGTGCGCGGGCGCGCCGTCCGTGACCTGGCGCTGCCGGTTGCCTTCGTAGAGCGCGATGATGTCGGCGGCGGCGTCGTAGCACACGCGTCCGAGCGTCTCGAAGAAGCGCACCCACAGGTCGCGGAAATAGCCGACCTGCGACACGTCGCGCTCGAAGATGCTGCGGTTGTCGCGGATCCACTGGCTCTGGAACAGGTCGATCTTGCGTTCCTTCGTATAGATGCCGTGTTCCGAGACGAGCAGCGGCCGCCCGGTCCGGTGATGCGCGAGCGCGCCGAGAAAGCCCGCATAGCCCGTCGATACCGTGTGATAGACGCCCGCGAGCGGCAGCGTTTCGGCAATCCGCGCGAGTTGCCAGAGCGGCTTGTGCATGATCCGCACGGTCCAGAAGTAATCGACGAACGAGGGGTCCGTGCAGCGCTCGCGATACTGCTCGGTGATGAACTTCCAGGCCTCGCGCGAGTAGAGAAACTCCTGCTCCGAGAGCTTGCCGCCGGGCGCGAGTTCTCCGAGCATGTCCTTGAGCATCGCGCCGGCCGCGGCGCGCATTGCGGGGTTGCGCATCGCGTCGTGCAATTGCGCCGACTGCGCGAACGCCGCGCGGTCGCCGCGACCCTTCTCGATCGACGGCGGCGCGGCGAAATCGTAGAGAAAGTGGTTTTCCTGATGCACGACGTTGTCCGGCAGCGGATACGACAGCTTCGGATAATCCTGCGGCCGGCTGCCGAGAAAGCACAGCGCGAACGAATGCTCCGGGAACGCGCGGATCATCTGGTTGACCCAGCTCGACACGCCGCCGCTCACATACGGAAACGTGCCTTCGAGCAGCAGGACGACATCGGCCTTCGGCGCTTTCAGCAGCGACGTGCTGGCCGCCGGCCACTCGGTCTGATACGGGGCGTGCTCGACGGTACTCATGACAGCGCCTTTTTCATTGAAGCGGGAGACGAAGCGGAAGCGCCGCCGGGCAGCCAGTAGTCGAGCACGGGCTTCATCACCGGCAGCACGGCGGACGGGTTCATCTGCGCGAGCAGCGACCGCACGCGGACGTAGTCGCCGCGCAGGTACGCGGCTTCCGCGAGATAAGGCAGCATGCGGTCGCGGGCGAAGCCGCACTCGATCGCGCGCGCGAGCAGCGCTTCCGCGTCGTCGAGATCCCGCCGGTCGAGCGCGAGCCGCCCGCGCATGCGCCACAGCGACGCATCGCCCGGCTCGATTGCGAGGGCCGCCTGGGCGTAGGCATCGGCCTGTTGGGCGGCGTTGCGGTAGACGTCGCCCTGCACGAGGTGCCCGTAGATCAGCTCGCCATAGAGCGCCGCCAGCGTCTTGTTCACGCGATACCGTTCGCGCGGCGCGAGTTCGCGCGCGAGCTTCGGGCGTTCGGCGAGAATCTTCTGCGTCAGGAGCTTCTCCTGGCTGTCGAGCATTCCGTAGGCGAGCAGCCGGATGTCGTCGAGCGGGTCGGCCAGCATGCCGCGCAGAAGCGGACTGATGGTGTGCGCGGGCATCGACTGCATCGCGAGCAGCGCGGTCATGCGCAGCGACGTCGCGGCTTCGGCGTTCTGCAATTCGGCCTTCAGGCGCGCGCCGCGCCCGTACGACACATGCGGGATCAGGTGGGTCGCGAACTGCGGTTCCTCCACATACGCGATGCCGCTCGCCTCGACACGGCGCGGCAGCGCAAGCGCGAGCGTCATCGCGCAAACGGTGGCGAGCACGCCGCCCACCGGCACGCTGAAGTTGAAGAACCACAGATAGAACCACGACGCCTTGCCCGGAATCTGATAGCGGCGCGGCAGCACCTGCCACGCCGCGAGCGCGATCAGCACGGCGGCGAGCGCCTGCAGTTCGAGACAGCGCAAGAGCAACGCGGTCTGCGGCCCGTTGCCCGCCGCGATTACGAATACATGGATCTGCAGCGCCGCCCCGGCGATTGCCGCGACGAGCGCGAACGCGGCAGCTACGCGCGAATCACTGATCGACATGGCAGAGCCTCAGGAAAGCGAGCAGCGCCTCGACGGGCGCCGCGCGGCCGACGCGCATCGAATAGGTCGCGACGTGCGCCGTTTCGAAGTCGGTGCCGAATTGCGCGCGCAGGTTCTCCTCGATGCGCAGCAGATAGCCGTCGACAGCGCCTTCGCCCGAAAGCGGCATGAGCGTCAGCACGGCGCGCTGGCCTTGCCGCGCGATCGGCCACTGCACGTCGAGCGAGCGGCGCGAGCGCAGCACGTGCTCGAAGAGCGACGCGGAGAGCGCGCTCGCATCGAACACCAGCGCGACGAGCGACGATTCGATGCCGGTATCCTTGTGCAGATGTTCGAGGCGCGCGTAATCGAGTGCGAAGTCGTAAGGGACGCCCGGAAACGCTTCGATGAGCGCGCGCGTGATCTCGGCGTGGCGCACGCCGTCGGCGTAATAGCCGCACAGCACCAGCAGGAACTGCAGGTTGTCGCGCGTGAGCGCGAGAAACGGCATGCGCTCGACGACCAGGAGCGCCACCCGCCGCCCGCCCGCATCGAGCAACGGCGCCACCGCCTGATAGCGCGTCTGCAAACGGGTATCGCCGCCGCTGACCTCGCCCTCGGCCGGGCGCGGATGCGCGAGCGCGTGCTTGTCGAGCGCCTCCACGACGAGCGGATCGGCGAGATCGAGTTCGAACGGCGAGCCTACCGTCGCCGCGGGCGTCGCCACGACGCCGCCGTCGCGCCATTCATACAGCGCGGCCGTCTCGATCTGGCACGCCTGCGCGGTCGCTTCCAGAAAGCGCGCGGCGCCCTTGAGCGCACCGGGGTCGTCGTCGCGCAACGCGAGCGCGCGCAGCCGCCCGAGCGAATCGCGCAGGGTCGCGGGCCGCGCGAGCAGGTCCTGTTCGAGCCGCTCGTGCGAAAGCCGCAGCAGGAACTGGTTCTTCGTGAGGATCGACAGGCGCTCGGCGAGATAGTCGTTCGCGACCCGCGCCTGCCGCTGCCGCCCGATCCAGATATCGCCGAACTGGCCGCAGAGCAGCGTCGCGATGAAGCCGCCGAAGAAAAACGCGCCCGGAAACGCGGTGCGGACATGCGCGCCCGCGTGCGCGCCCGGCGTGAGCGGCCCGATCGGCCCGAGCGCCGACACATACCAGCAGGCAAGCAGCAGGAGCCCGCTCGCGGTTCCGGCGATCGTCCCGTAGCGCAGCGCGAGCACGATCGGCACGAGCCATACCCAGCCGAACCCGGTGCGCACGAGGAGCGGATCGGCGGGATCGACGAGCCGGCAGATCACGAAGAGCACGAGCGTCGCCACGACGACTTCCACCGCGACATATGCGGCGCGCTTCCTTGAAATGCGCGACGGCGCGATCACCCGCGCCCACAGCATGTCCTGCGCGATGCTCTGTCCGCCCTGCGAGCTGTAGCGGCGCACGCGCGAGTCGCCGCGCTTTTCGCCTGCGGCACGCCCTGTCTGGTTCGCCACGTCATCTCTCCTCATTGCCCGGCGCCTGCCTTACCGCGTGAGCGGCGCGAGCAGCTGCTTCTCGAGCTTCTGCGCGACGCCCGAGAGCGCGTCGCGGCTCCAGCCGGCGCGGCTGCCCGCCGCGCTCCAGAGCACCTTGCCGCTCTCGACGTCGATCACGTCGAAGGTCAGGCCGACGGCCGGCTCGCCGTCGACGCCCACTTTATAGCGCCACTCCGTCACGGTGCCCGTGAGTGCGTAGCGGATCTTCTGCGAGCGCGCCCAGTCGAGCGCTTTGGCGGCGGCGTCGGGTCTGGCGGGGTCGAAGAGATTTTCCTCGTCGCCCGTGGCCGGATAGCGCGTCATCTGCCGGAAGCCGCTCGACGCGAGCAGGCTCTGCGCAATCGACGCCGCCCGCTGGCCCGCCTGCGGCGTCTCCGTCTGGTTGACGATCGGCAGGACGGTGAAGCTGTCGTCCTTTGAAACGCCCGTCACCGCATCGCCGTGATCCACGACCGCGCACGCGTTGAGCGTGAGCGCCGCCGCGAGCGCGATGGTCACGCGGACGGCGCCGCCGTTGACACTGGCAATCATGTTCTTCATGTCGATTCTCCGTTTGCTGCAAACCGGTTCAGTAAAGCCAGCGATACCGCACGCCGTATTCCGTGAAGGGCTGCGAGCGGCCCGAACTCGCGCCCGCATGCTCGTAGTAGACGACTGCCTGATCATTGCCGAAGACGCTGCCTGCCAGCCCGGCGCGCACTTGCGCCACCCAGCCCTGATTCGAGTCGTGGACCGGACCTGCCGCAAGGAAAGGACGCCAGCGGCGGGTGTAGCCGCCGTCGAGATCGTCGCCGACCGAGAACAGCACGCCCGCCTGCGTGAACGTCTGCGGCATGAACTGCGATGCGGTGAGCGGCGTGCCCGCCGGGAGAAGGCGCGCCAGCTGGCCGCCCGGCGTGCCCGACGCGCTGTATTGCCCGTGCGTGAAAACCGCGCGCACCGTGTAATCGGGGTAGCCCGTGCGCAGCTTGTAGCCGGCGCTCAGGTCGTAGACGGCGCCGGTGCCGAGGAACGACTCGTCCTGTCCGTAGAAGCGGTCGTACTCGAAGCGGCCGTTCAGGAACACGTGCGGATCGGGGCGGTACATGAATCCGACGCTCGCGAGGTTCTTCATCCCGCCGACGATCAGCTGGCTCGTCTCGGTCGCCATCTGATGCACGCCGAGCGCGTAGCTGAAGCTCAGATTCTGCGTATCGCGCAAGGTGCCGTCGAGGCGGAACGTCGTGAAGTCGTCGAGTGCATTGCGGCGGCCGAGCGTCGCCTTTTCGCTGTGATCGAGGCTGAGGTTGCGGAAGGTCAGATCGAGCCGGCGATCGTGCTGCGGCACGCCCGGCAGCGAATCGCTGCCGGTCTGGTTGCGCTCGCTGTAGTCGAGCGTGAGCGACTGCGTCGGCGAAAGACGGATGCCCGCGCCGATGCCGCTCTCGGTGAAACGCAGCCCGCCCTGATCCACTACCCGGAAGCGCGGCGCGAGCGCCTGCGCGTTGCGCAGCAACTGCTCACGCAGCACGGCGTTGACGATCTCGTCGTCGGGCAGCGCGAACTGCTGTTCGTACGCGTGGGTCTGCACGGCGCCGAAGCGGCCCGTCACCGCTTCGGCATCCAGACGGTTCTGGCGTGGCACCCAGTCCGGCTCGGTGTCGAGCAGGCGTTCGATCTCCGGCGTATCGCGTTCGGCGAGCGCGATCGTCATCTCGGCGTAGACGGGGCGCGTCGCGCTGTCGATGTACTGGCGCAAAAGCCACAGGCGTTCCAAGTCGTAGGCTTCGTGCGACTGCGCCCAGCCGAGCGCCGCCTCGCGCGCGACCGCCGAATAAAGGCGCTGCCTGCCCGCGATGCGCGCCGCTTCGCTCGCGGGCAAGGCATCGGCTGGCGCGGCGGCATCCGCGCCCGCTTCGCGGTCTTCACGCAGCAATTCGATCAGCACGGCCCGCGATGCATCGCCGCCCCGGAACAGGTCCGTGAGGCCGACCATCCGCGCGCGCAGATCGGCGCGCTGCGCTTCGTCGAGCCTCGCGCCGGCGCCGCCCGCGCGTTGCGCCATCTGCCGGCGCCAGACGGCATTGCGCACGCGCCCGGCTTCGTCGATACGGCTGCTCAACTCCAGCGCATCGGCATAGCCGAGCGCCCAGAGCGGATCGTCGCGGCGCGTCGCGGCTTGCTTGCGCATCATGTGCAGCGCGCCGCGGCCGTCGCCGAGACGCAGATAGCCTGCCGCGAACGGTCCCCACAGCGAACCGTCGTCGTCGGCATCGCGGGCGTAGCGTTTGAGCGCGGCGCGCAGTTCGGCATCGCTGCCGCGCTCGACGAGCGCCCACATCAGCGCCGCGCGCGCTTCCGCATTGCCGGGCGCGAGCGCGAGCGCCGCGCGCACGTCGCGCAACGCGCCGTCCGGATCGCCCGCGTCGCGCAGATACTGCGCCCGCGCGAGCAGGAACGCCGGGCGCCGTTCGGCGGCGGCAAGCTGCGCCGGATCGAGCGACGCCAGGAGCGACGCGATGCGCGCCGTCGCATGCGCGCGCGTGTACTCGTAGACGGCGAGTTCGAGCAGGCGCTCGCGGCCGGTCGAGCGATAAGCGAATTCGGCAAGCCTCCCCGCTTCGAGCGGCGCGTCGTCGTAGAGGCCGACCATCGACGCCATGTCTTCCGGCGACGCCTTTCCGCCCTGCAAGAGCTCTTGATAGCCCTCCTTCGCGGCGGCGTCGTCCTGACTCACGGACGCCATCATCGTGTAGAGATGCCAGAAGTCGCCGTCGCCGGGCGAGGCCGCGCGCCTTGCGCTTTGCAGGACCGCGAGCGAGCGCTCGAAGTCCGTGCGCACGTAATACAGGATACAGAGCTTGAACGCGTACTTCGGGTCGGGACCGAACTCGTTGTTCAGGCGCGTGTAGGTGGAGAGCGCGAGATCGTCGTCGCCCTTGCGCTCGGCGAGCGCCGCGTAGCGTTCGAGCAAGGCGCGGCGGCTCGGGCCGCGCGGCTGTCGATCGATGCGCTCCTTCAGGAAACGCAGCGCGGAATCCGGATCGCCGAGCAGTTCGTAGGCATTCACGACGTGATCGACGCGCTTCATGTCCGCGGGATCGCGGTCCGCTTCGAAGATCGACGCTTCGAGGAGCGCCGCGTCGTCGCCGAGTGCCGGGGCGAGGCGCTCGACCTGCGCCCAGCTTGCCGCGTCGTTGCGGCGGCGGGCGAGGATCGCGTAGTTCTTCAGCGCGACGTCCGGCGCATGATTCCATTCGGCGACCTGCGCGAGACGCTCGCGCCAGACGATCGAATCGGGATCGTGATCAACGGCGCTTTGCGCGACGCGCTGCGCGCTCGCCACGTTGCCGTTCGCGAGGAAGACCTTGAAGGCGAGTTCGTAGTCGTCGTTGTCGAAGGCGGCGCGCGGGGCGGCTTCCCGCGACGTTGCGGACGGAGCATCGGACGCGATCCGGCGCAGGCCGTCGTGCAGCGTGTTTCGCGGACCGGGCGACCAGACTGCATTCACTACGCCGACCGCGCGGTTGTCGTCCCGATTCGACGCCATGTCCGCGTGGACAACCGGCGCTTCGGAAGCCGCTTCGGTACGCCACGTCGCGCGCCGCCACACCGCGGCCATTTGCGACGACGCCTGCCGCGACTCCCCATCGACACGCCCGCGCGCGGACATGTCGATGAGCCGCCGCGCATAACGATCCGCGACATCCGGCCGCCCCGCCGCCAGCGCAAGCCGCGTCAGAAAGCGCAGCGTCTCGCGGTCGCGCGCGAGCGAGCCGAGTTGCTGATCGGCCGCCAGCAATGCTTCGTTCAACTGGTTGCCTGACTGAAGCGCCTGCACGCCGCTCAGGAAGAGACGCCGCTCTTCGTCGATGGTGCGCGCCTTCCTGCGCGCCGCGAAGAACGCGTCGGCCGCTGCGGCATAGTCGCGCGCGCCGAGCTTCAGCTTCGCGCTCGCCTCGAGCCATTCGCCCGCGCGCGCGGGTTCGGCCTCCGCGAGACGCGCGTAGTAGCGGCCCGCGAGCGCGGCGTCGCCGAGCGCGGCCGCCTTCGCCGCGAACGCTTCCAGTTCGCCCGGCGGCCACGGCTTCCCGGCCGCCACGGTAAGCAGCCGGTCCAGTTCCCGAAGCCGCTCGACGCGCGCCGGATCGCCCGGTTTCAACGCATACGCCTGCGTCTGCGCCAGTTCGATGCGCACTTTCAGCGAGCGCGCCTGCGCGTCCTCGTCGGACGACATTGCGAGCCGGGCGAGCATCCGCTCGGCATCCGCGATGCGTTCCGCCTTCAGATACTGCCGCGTCAGTTCGGTCAGCACTTCGGCGTTGTCCGGCGCGATGCGCAGCCACGCCTCCAGATACGCGATGGTCAGCGTGTCGGTCTTCTGGCCCTGCAGCAGCCGCTCCTGCAGGCGCTCGCGGGGGAATGCGAGCATCAGCATGAGCATCACGAGGAGCCCGAATGCGGCGATGACGAAGGGCGAGAACAAACGCTCGCGATCAGGTTCCACAGGCGACATCGACGTGGACCGTGGTGGTGTCAGCGGAAGACCGGCGCGGCGGCGCGTACCCGGCGCGTCCCTGCGGTCCGGGAGACAGCGTGGCCGAAAGCGCGCGGCCGTCGGCGCTCACGCGGCATGCGCGCGCCCCGGCGAGCGAAAAGCGCGGCGCGACATGCGATGCGAGATCGAACGACAAACCATTCGCGGTGCGCGCGAAACGCGAGATCGCGCCGTTCGCATCGGCGAGATACGGGAGGCTTTGCGCCCGCGCGGCATCGACGGTGCGAAAGCGCGCGTCGGTGCCCGTCAGGTGCACGTAGACGCCGCCCGGCCCCGCGAGATAGCCCGCGACGCCTTCGGCGCTTGCAAGCTCCGGCGCGCGTCCCGGCGGCAGCCGCACGGTGCGCAGCGCGCCGCCGCCGTGGACGCGCCAGAAATCGCCGTCGCGCGCGATGCTCATGCGCTCGAAATCGAGCACCTTCTGCGCATATTCCGATGCGTACACCGGCATCAGCGGCTCGGCGAGCAGCCTGCCGTACACCTTCTTCAGCGCCTCGACCGAGGCGAACTTGGTGCCGCTGAACATGTGGTAGTAGACATCGACGGGCTTGAAGCGGATCGGCGTACCGGTCATGTCGAAGGTTTCGAGCACGCGCGTGTAGCCGTAGTACGGTCCCTGCCACAGCTGCGTGTACGGCTCCTCGTTCTGGTTCGGCGCGAACACCTGGAAGTAGCCGTCCTTGTTCACGCCGAGCGGCGCGATCGCGCTCCAGGTCGGGTCGCTCTTCGTGATCAGCGTGTCGCCGCCGTTCATGTTGTAGACGCCCGCCGCGTCGGCGGCCTGGATCACGCTCGCGGGCACCTGGCAGTCGCCGCTCCAGAGCAGCACCTTCACGCGCTTGCCGGGCGGCGCGAGGCGGTCGATATAGCCGATCGATCCGCCGATCTCGCGCGCGGTGTCGTACCGGTAGCCGGGGATGTCGATCGACAGTCCGTTGTAGTTCGCGCGGCTGCCGCCCTCGGTCGTGGTGTCTTCGCTGGGTTTCGCGGCGAGGCCGGTCACGCGCATCCATTGCAGCGGATGCGTGTAGGTGTGGCTCGCCATCTCGACGTTTGGCAGCGCGAACATCCTGCGCGCGATCTCGCGCAGGCGCGGCGCGATGCTGCGATACGGGCCGTCGTCGGAAATCTCGCCCTCGATCACGGAGACGGTCGTCGGCAGGCCGAATTCGCGGATCACCTCGTAGAGCGCGTCGCCGGAATACTGCGGCGCCTTCGGGTTCATCGCGCCGCCGTCCACCGCATACTCGGCGCGTGACGCGAGGCCGTCGCCGTCGATATGCGTCATCAGCAAACGCCGGCCGTTTTCCGTCGACGGATCGGGCGCCGGCATGTCGTCCGGCAGCCGCAGCGCCGCCTTGAAGAAGCGGATCGGCTGGACGACCCAGCGCGCCTGGTTCGCCAGCGACATGTCGAACACCGCGAACGGCCGCAGCGCGTAGCCGCCCCAAGGCGTGATCGCGGCGGCGTCGATGGCGTAGTCGTTGCCGAGGTCCGCCGAGCGAAGGCGCAGGAGCGAACGGCTGTGCGGGCCCGCGCGTACGCCGGTGGTGTCGCGCGGATCGGGACGCGGCTTCATTTCGAAGCCCATCATCGCGTCATCCATCGAATCGACCCGCAAACGTTTGCCCGGAAGCCCTAGAACCGGCTCCAGATCGAGCTTAGCGGCGAGCGCGTCGTCGAGATTCATGCCGAAGCTCGTCAGCATCGCGACGTGCATGCCGCTGTCGATCTGCGCGAGCAGCCACGCGCGGAGTGCGCCGGCATCGGGCGGCGGCCCGTCGAGCCAGACGACGATGCCCGCATAGCGCCCGTCGAGCGGCGCGGCGGGCAGCGGCTTCGATGCATCCGCGAATTCGACGCGGTAGCCGAGGTAGTTGAGCGGCATCGACACATAGCGCACGCCCGGCGTCACGTTCAGGTTCGTGCCCGCAGGCACGTTCTGAACGACGAGGATGGTGCGGGCGAGCGCCTGCTGGTCGCCCGGCGCGCTTTGCCGCGCGTTCTGCTGCGGCTCATCGGCCGAAGTTGTCGCCGCGCCGCCGCCGACCGTGCTCAACGCGCCATCGGTGACATACGGAATCAGGCCGTCGGCGCTGATTTTCGCGGCGGTTTCGCGCGCGCAGCGACGGTCGGCGGGCGCGCAATAGTCGATGGCGAGCACCGGCAGGCCATACTGCTCGCGCAGCGTCTTCGCCTGCGCGAGCAGCCAGTCGCGATCCGCCTGCGGGACCGCGACGTATTGCTTGCGAGCCTGATTCCAGCCGCGATAAAGCGACTCGAAGGCCACCGCGTACGCGAGATCGTGGACCTGCGGCATCAGTTCGAAACCGCGGTTGAAGATGAGCCGCGCGTCGGGATAGCGCGTCTTGATCGCGCGGATCACCGCAACGAGGCCGGCTTGCTGGCGCGCGCGAGCGTCGTCGCTTCGGGCTGCGAGCTGGTAGGAGTCGAGCGTATCCAGGAAAAAGCCGCGATAGCCTTTGTCCCACAGCGGCGCGATCACTTCGTCGACGAAAAACCGCGGCCAGCCCTCCGCCGACTGATCTACGACATGCGATTGCCACGCCGCATTGCCGCCCACGAGCCAGGACGGCGGGATCTTGCGATAGTACGATCGCGACGGCGTCACCTCGCCGACGCTCACATACGCGAACCATTTCGAGGCCGGCGCGGATTGTGCCGCTTGGCCCGCTTGTGCCGCTTGTGCCGCTTCTGCCGGTTGTGCCGCTTGCGTACGCGGATCGAAGCCGCTGTCCGGCTCGACGACGACCGCATCGAACGCAGACAACTGCGCGGCCGGCACCTTCGACCCATAGAAGAGCGCGATCGACGGCCGGGCCGCTGGGGCGGCGTGCGCGCACCACGGCAGGAGCATCGCGGCGAAGGCAGAGAACCACGCCAGCGCGACGGCCTGCAGCCGGCGGCGGCGCTTCTGGCACATGCGGGGGCACGCGCGAGCGCGGCGTGCAGACCGCATCAGTCGACCGGGCGGCGCGCTGCGCCGCCGTGCGCGCGGGGCAGCGGGCGCGGGCCCGGATGCTGCGGCGCTGCGTTTGCGCCCGGGACAGCCGATCCCGAACGGGCGTTATTGGAAGTCATCTGTTGTTCTCAGTTTTTTTTAAGCCGGCGCTCACGCACTCACAAACGGCGACATCTTCAACGTTTTGCGCGGATTTACTCAGACTAGTGCCAAAACCGTCAGAAGGCACGAAGCGACGTGGCTCCGGTAGCAAATGCCGTACCGCGTCGCCTCGATGCGCAAAGCTTTCCCGTCAGCGGCACATGGTTAGGCGCAATGGTTGGTTGGGCCGGGCGGCGGGCGTCGCTACCATTTGGGCTCGCCATGTCACCGAACGCCGATGTCCATCTATCTCGACGATGCCCAACGCCACGACATCCACCGTCTGCGCGCCTCGTGGCGCTGGCGCAGCCAATGGCCGACGTGGCTCCTGATCGCCTGCGTGTACGGCGGATGGTTCGCCGTCGCGCTCAATGCGCGCACGCTCGGCATGCCGCTCGCGCTCGGCGCACTGGCACTGCTGTCGTGCTGGTACATGTCGCTGCAGCATGAACTGCTGCACGGCCATCCGACGCGCTTTCCCCTCGTCAACGCGCTCTTCGGCGTCGCGCCGCTCGCGGTCTGGTTTCCGTATGCGGTGTATCGCGAGTCGCATCTGCGTCATCACGACGACGCCCATCTGACCGACCCCGCGCGCGATCCCGAGAGCTTTTTCGTGTCGGCCGAACGCTGGGAGCGCGCCGGAACGTGCCTGCGCGCGCTCTTCGCATTCCGCAATACGCTGCCCGGCCGCGTGCTGATCGGGCCTGCGTTCGCGATCGCGGGCACGCTGCGCGGCGCGGCATCGTCGATCGTTCGTGGGGACCTGCGCGCCGCCGGCAGCTGGGCGCTGCACGGCGCATTGCTCGCGGTGCTGATCGACTGGCTCGATAGCCGCTGCGGCATCGGCTGGTTCGCGTTCCTGTTCGGGGTCGGCTATCCGGCCCTCGCGCTCGGCGCGATCCGCTCGTTTCACGAACACCGCGAGGCCGCCGATCCGGCAGAGCGCACCGTCATCAACGAAGCGGGCTGGTTCTGGCGACTGCTGTTCCTGAACAACAACTATCATTTAGTCCATCATGACCTGCCGCACGTCCCCTGGTTCGCTCTCCCCGGAATCTACGAGAAGGCCCGCCCGGCCTACCTGAAACGTTGTAACGGCTTCATGTACGCGGGTTATTGGGCGATGGCGCGTCGCCTCGCGTTCGCCGCTGTAGCGCATCCCGTGCATGTCCGGACCTCGGCCGGCATCCTGCATCGTCCGGCGGTGTCCGGCACGCACGCGACGGCCGCAGGAATCGCCGCCATCGTGCGCGCGGTCCAACCGAGGAAGCCATGTCTGCCACCGAGCCCTGGACATGCCCGACGTGCGCAATCCGCGTCGCCACCCCCTTCTGCCCACAGTGCGGCGAGAGCCCTGTTCGGCCGCCAGACCTGACGCTGCGCGGGATCGGCACGAAGCTGCTGCACGCGGCAACGAGCATCGACGGCAAGCTGGTTCGCACGCTCTGGCTTCTGCTGCGTCATCCGGGCCGGCTGACGGTCGCGCACCTGAACGGCCAGCGCATGCCGTATGTGCCGCCGTTCCAGCTGTTTCTGATCGCGAACGCGTTCTTCTTCGCGATGCAGTCGCTGACCGACACCCAGATCTTCGGTTCGACGCTCGAATCGCATCTTCATCATCAGGACTGGAGTCCGCTCGCGCAGTCCCTGGTGGCCGAACGGGTCGAGAAGTTGCGGATGGATCCAGCGCAGTACACCCTCGTTTTCGACCGTGCCGCGGTGCTCAACGCCAAGTCGCTGATCATTCTGATGGTCGTCCCGTTCACGCTGATGTCGTGGCTGATCCTGCTTCGTGCGGGCAAGCCGTTCGTCGCGTTCGTCTATTTCTCGTTGCACCTCTACGCGTTCCTGTTGCTGCTGGTCTCGCTCGCGCTTGCCGTCGCGGCCATCGACGTCAGGCTGGGCGGCGCGGGGCTCGGCTCGCCCGTCGTCGACAAGATTCTTTCCATCGTCAATCTCGGCGTCTGCGGTGGTTATGCGTTTCTGGCCCTGAAGCCCGTGTTCGCGTCGCGTGGAATCTGGCGCGTCGTCAAGGCGGTCGCGATGGCGCTAGCGGCGGGCGTCATCGTGCTCGGTTACCGGTTCGCCATTTTTCTGATCACGCTCTACACCGCGTAACCGGCCAGCGATATGGGCGTCCCGCTAGCGGCAAAGCTTCGCCACCAGCATTTCGTCGACACTGCCGTCCCGCGGCACGCTGAACACGTCGGGCGTGCCCCAGCCGTGGTCCAGCCAGGCGCCGTGCAGATAGAAGTTGTATTCACCGTCGGACTTGCTTCGCGTCGCGCAATCGATGACGAAGCGGACATCACGCATATCGCCCTGCTTTCGCGTGCCCGGAATCGTGACCGGACGGAAAAAAGTCTCGCGGGTCCAACCGGAGCGCGTCGTCCCGGCGCGCCGATACGTCGTGAGATCAAGATAGACGAGCGCGTCGCCCGTTTTCGCGAACAACGTCCATTGTGCGGAGTACGCAACGGGAACTGCCGGCGGCAGGCACGCGCATATCGGGATTCCCGCCAGAGCGACGAATCGCATGAGTCTCACGGACGGCCTCCCAAAGTCATGTCGGGCGAACCCGGGCATCCCTGGCCCGCTCTCGCGCGTCGGCGATTTCAACGCAGCGGGAGCCGGCGACTATACTGCACCTCTGCGTCGAGAAACGCTCGCCGCATCGATTCCGACTGGTTGGCAGATGGATACGTCATGTCAGCAAACCCGATCATCCTGCGCCGAGCCACTCCCGGCGACGCACGAATCATCGCCGGGCTGCATACCGCGAGCTGGCAAACCGCGTATCGCCATATTCTTCCCGAGGAGTACCTCGCCGTCCAGGCGCCCCGGGAGCATCTGGCCCTCTGGCAGTCTTACCTGGCGCGCCCCGAAGCGATGTGGGGCCTCGTCGAGGTGGCAGAGATGCAGGGCAACCCCATCGGCTTCGTCAGCGCCGAGAAGCTGCCTAATCCGGCGTATGGCGTGCTCCTCGACTGTCTCCACGTGCTGGCGCCTTTTCAGGGCCACGGAGCGGGAAAACTGCTGATCGACGCAGCCCGCGCCTGGGCCCGGCAACTGGGCGAAAAACAGATGCACCTCTACACGCTCGAAGGCAACGCGCGCGCCATCGCATTCTACGAACGAAACGGCTGGCAACGCGCTGGCTCGGTGGACGGCTACATCGGCGAAACGCCTGTGACGGATCGCCGGTATGTCATCGCGCCATAGCAGCCAATGCTCCCAACGCCCATGAACTGGATCGCCGCCCTGCCGATGTACAACGTGACGCCCGAGCTCGCCGCCGACTGGCGCGCGCTCCTCGCGCATGCCGGAGGGCGGCTCGAACGCTGGCTGGCGGCACGCGGCGATTCGCTCGCACTCGTCGAGCCCGACGAGCCGCTCGAACGCTTCTGGCTGCGCGACGATCTGCTGTTGTCGCAGACCTGCGGCTACCCGCTGGTTCACGCACTTTGGAAGCGGGTTCGCGTGATCGCGACGCCCGCATTCGACATCGACGGTTGCGCGGATGGCAACTATCGCAGCGTGCTCGTGACGGGTGCGCATGTCACCGCGACGACGCTCGCGCAATGCCAGGGCCTGCGCGCAGCCTTCAACGACGACGACTCCAACAGCGGCATGAACCTGTTTCGCGCGGCCGTCGCGCCGCTTGCGCTCGGCAAGCCGTTCTTTTCCGCGGTGCTGCGAACGGGCGGCCACCTGCAATCCCTGCGCGCGCTCGCGATCGACCGAAGCGCCGACGTCGCCGCCATCGACTGCGTGACGCTGGCGTTCGTGCGCGACCTGCTGCCCGAGCTGGCCGGTGCAATACGCGAGATCGGCGTGACGCAAAGCGCGCCGGGCTTGCCGTTCATCGCATCGAAGGCATTGCCGGCGGAAGCGGCCGCCCTTCTCGCCGACGCGCTCGACGACGCCGTCCACGCAAATCCCGCGCTGGCGCGCCGGCTGAAACTCAAAGGCTTCGTGCGCCGCCCCGCCGCCGACTACGCGTCGATCCTCGACATCGAGCGCGCGGCCATCGAGCGCGGTTATCCGGCGCTCGCGTGATCGCCAAGGTTCCAAAAAAGCCGCGCGAATAACCCTACACCCGGTGTGACGGGCACGTTTTCCCGACTTTCGGCACAATCGGCTTTTCATCCAGCGTCGCGAGACGCGCCCGCAATCTGCACACGCCCCGTGCAATTCGCACTGCGCGCCCCGGCGCCTCCAGACACCGGACACGTCGAATGATCCCCTTTTCTGTACTCGATTTATCCCCGATTCCGGCGGGCGCCACCGCCGCCGACGCCTTTCGACATTCGCTCGACCTCGCGCAGCACGCGGAAAAGTGGGGCTACCTGCGCTACTGGCTCGCCGAGCATCACAACATGACGGGTATCGCGAGCGCGGCCACGTCGGTCGTGATCGGTCATATCGCGGGCGGCACGAAGACGATTCGCGTCGGCTCCGGCGGCGTGATGCTGCCGAACCACGCGCCGCTTGTGATCGCCGAGCAGTTCGGCACGCTCGCGTCGCTGTATCCGGGCCGCATCGACCTGGGTCTCGGCCGCGCGCCCGGCACCGACCAGACCACCTCCCGCGCGCTGCGCCGCGAATTGCAGGGCAGCGCGGACTCGTTCCCCGACGACGTCGTCGAACTGCAGCGCTATTTCGCCGATCCGGTCGAAGGCCAGCGCGTGCGCGCCGTGCCGGGCGCCGGGCTGAACGTGCCGATCTGGCTGCTCGGTTCGTCGCTCTTCAGCGCGCAGCTTGCCGCGGCGCTCGGCCTGCCGTTCGCGTTCGCGTCGCACTTCGCGCCGGACTACCTGCTGACGGCGCTGCAGGTGTATCGCGCGCAGTTCCGTCCATCGAAGACGCTCGACAAACCCTACGCGATGGTCGGCGTGAACGTATTCGCCGCCGATCGCACCGAGGACGCCGAGTTCCTCTTCTCGTCGCTGCAGCAGCAGTTCATCAACCTGCGGCGCGGGACGCCCGGCCAGTTGCCGCCCCCGACGCGCGACATCGCTTGGAGCGAGGCGGAGCGCGCGGGCGTCGAGCATTCGCTCGCGTGCTCCGTGGTCGGCGACCCGGCCGAGGTCGAAGCCGGACTGGCCTCGCTGATCGACCAGACGCAGGCCGACGAACTCATCGTGACGGCGCAGATCTTCGATCACGCGGCGCGGCTGCGCTCGTTCGAGATCACTGCTCAAGCACACGCGGCGCTGGCAGCGCGCTGAGCGAGAGGCGCGGAGATGCGCGTCCAGAGCCGCGACGGCGGTCGGCGCCCGCACCCGCGATAATCCGCGCGCCTCTGGACGCGCGGAGATTTGGCAAGCAATAATGGAATCGTCGCCGGCTCGTCCGGCTGACGCGGCTGCGGGCGCTGCGCCTGTCGCGGCACATTTTCCGTGCGCTGCGGGACGAGGCGCGCACGAGAACGCGATCACGTCGATAACCGGAACGGAGAATGTCGATGCCAAGAAGTCCCGCCACAGGATCGATGACCTTGCTGACGGAGTGCGATGAAGCAACCGGTCAGGAACTGCGCACGCTGCGTCTCGTGCCGGCCGACGACGGCAAGGCCGTCCTCCTGATCGAAATCGACGAGCGTAAAGCCGGCATTCACCGCGAAGTGCGCTATGAGATTACGCCGTCGGAATTGATCGCGGCCATTCGCGCGCACGGCGCCGAATTGCCGGGTGAGCAACATAATCGTTAAAAGGATTTAGCGATTACAATAAGCGGCATACAATAGAAGGGTTCGTGGTTTCGAAGCGCCCTGGCATCGCTGGCCGGCTTCCCGGATTCCGTAAGAGCACCCTGACGTGTCATCTTTCGCGCCTGTCCTTCGCAACGTCCGCCAGCCAAAGCCGAAGCGCCGCCGTCCCCTCATCGCGTTTTCAGGGGAATTACGGCAATTGCGGTATTACACTAATTGACGCGTGGTTCGCCGCGCGCCACGCTTTGTAAAAACCATTTAACTCATCGAACCGCCCGGTCCGCGCGGGATATCGGTTCGCCTTCCAGAAAGTAATAAGCTGAATCAGGACAGCCGTGGACGAAAGAAAGAGAGACAGCATCATTGCCTATTTGCGTGGCCGAATGGTCGAGTTCGGCATAACCGAAACGGCGCTCGCCGAGGCTCTGGCCGAAGCAAACGTGGCAGCGACTCCCCTCCCCCCGAAGACGAACGGCACGAAGCGGCCCATGCCGCAACTGCCCTCCGTGCCGCATGCCGGCAACGGCGCGAAGCCTGCGTTCATGAACGCCAGCGGCGACACGTGGGACGGCATCGGCGACATGCCCGAGTGGCTCAAGCGCGCCGTTCACGCCGGGCAGGACATCGAGTTCTACCGGGTCTGACAGCGGGTCCGCAAGCGCGCGACAAAGTGCCATGCAGCGCACCCCGCGCTGCGCCGCCGTGCGCGCAGCGCTCGTGGACTCACGCTACGCGACCGCCTTTTCCGCTCGCCCGGCCTTCTCGCGCGCATGCTCGTACACGCGAGCCCGCTCCGCGACGGCGATGAGGCGCTTCTGCTTCATCGTTGCGTTCTGCAGCGGCGAAGATCCGACCACCGCGGCATATTCTCCGTTGCGGCACCGGCGAAAGCGCTGGAAGAAATCGGGGCCCGGCAGGCCGTTGTCGCATGCGAGCAGCACGCCGTAGTCGACCGACGAGACATCCGCAAAAGAGCGCACGACCGCCTCCAGCAGCCGATAACGCTCGGTGAGCGGCACCGTGCGCTCGAACATCGCGTGGAATTTCACATAGGGCAGCACACCTTCGTTCGCCGCGGCGCGCGCCAGGGCGCGGGTGATGCGTTCGGTCATCGGGGTGTCCATGACGGCTCCTTTTTCATAGGCTCAGGTCCGGGTTTGCGTGCGCGGATTCGCGTGCACTTTCTTGCAGAGCGGAACGGTTCGCACGAAGCCGATGCCTATGTGCGTCGCCCGCCGGACCCGGGCGAATCTGTCCGCATGACGCGTGGCGTGCTCATGGCGCGCTCACTCGAACGTCGCGCTGAGCGAAAGCAGCACGGCGTTTCCTTTCGGGCGGTTACGCGCCTCGAATTCATTGACCCAGCGCAGTCCCGCCGAAACCGGCGTCTTGCCGACCTTCCCCGCCCACGTGATGACTGGCCCGAGGCCGACCGAATTGCCTCGCGCACCGTTCGTGAGTTCCGCGAGGCCGCCGGTATCGTCGCCGAGCTGCTGGATCCAGCCGCCCACCACGCCGACACCCCAGCCGTTCTTGAAGCGCTTGAGCGCGAGCAGGTCGAGCACGGAGAGCGGGGCGTTGTGGTACTGGGTCGCGTTGTTGGTCGTGTAAAAGTTCACGCCGTAGTTCAGCGAGAGCTCCACGTCCTGCGCGGGAAACAGCTTCGTGTACGACACCGTCGGCGTGAAGGTCCAGGTGTTCTGGCCTGCGTTGGCGAGGCGGTTCGGGTTGTAGGCGCCGGTCGGCGCGTAGATCTGCAGGCTCAGCGCGATGTGATCGGTCTTCGTCAGGTGGTAGCCCGCGATCACCGGCGTAAAGAAGAGATCGGCGAACTGCGTGCCGTGGTCGTCGGGCAGGACGCCACGAAACGACGACGCGTTCGTGTACTGCACCGGCACGCCGACCGACGTCGCGAAGTTCCAGCCGCCCACCGTGATGCCCCAGGTCTTGATCAAATTCGCCTGCGAATAGACGACGGTGTAGTTGAGCCCTGTCGTGATCGTGCCCGCCACTGGCAAGGTCTTGCTTGAGCCGAGCGAGCCTTCGTAGTAGATGGTCGCGAGCGTCACGATCCAGTCGGAGGTGGGCGGAACGACGCCGGCGTATGGCGTCAGTTGCATGCCCGTGATCGGACGCCCGACGCCGCCTTCGGTCGCGCGAGCCGGCATCGATGCAGCCAGCACCGCGCATGCGCCGGCCATCGCGAACGCCGTGGCGGCCTTGCGCGAGCGCTGCCGTGAATGCGCTTTGAAGCACGATGCGGTCATGTCGAACTCCCCGGCGACCGGTTGCGATGTGAGACGACGCGCTTCATGGAGTCGCTCTTGAGATCTTCGCGCGATCCGAACGGGTCGAACGGCAGTAATGGCGAGGGCAATAACCCGAATTGACCGGCCAGGCTTCGATGCAAAATGGGATCGAAAGCGACGCACATTAAAGGTGCCGCGGTGAAAACGACCGCAAATCGAAACCGCGCCATTACCCCACTCCGACGATCCATTTCAAGGCAATCCTTGCGTTGGTCTTAACGGAACATCGATAAAAAACGCGCGCGAATTCTCCCGCCCTTTGCGTGGGCAATTAGAAAAACGCTCGATACGGATTACGCTGGCGGACTCGGCCAATGAGTCGAAAGGGGGACGCAAGCGTCCGTGCGCCTTCGACTGGCGAGTCTGGCTTGCAGGCAGCTAGGGAGGGAAAGCCATACACGTTCCTCGGACAACGTGGGCGGCGCGTGAAGCCGCGGTGGCGCGGATGAGTTTCTTACAAAGAGCTTCTTTGCCTCTTTTTACAGATGCTAACAAACGTTTTTCGTCCATGCCAAGAACATTTTTATAACCGCGCCGAAAAACGCAACACATACGCCCGTCATTTCACCGCACGTATTCCCCTGACCGATTCAATACGAATTTCTTGCCATAGGAAAAAGAAAATCGAATTTCAAGCAAAAAATTTCGGTTCATTTTTCCCAAATTCCCGAGAAAACGTATATTGATACATGCTGTAAGGGAGTCCGAGGTTTCGGCATCGGAAAACGGATTGTGCTTTCCACGAACGGCTTCGGTCCTGGCGGTAGCGGCATTCGCCGCACGCACGGCATCAGCCGCTTTCCTGCGATCACAACGACGAGTGCGCAGATGCTTTCCCGACCAGAAAACCTTCCGAGTGTCGTCCGGAGAATGACAGCCGGGCAGATGCTGCTCGACGGCGCGTCGATCGAGGCCGTTGCCGAGCAGTTGCATCTTTCCACGCAGACAGTTAAGCGCTATCAGGCCATCGTGTCGGCGGGAGGGCTCGAAGCATTGCAGAAGATGGGCGTCGGCGGCCGCTCCTCGGTGCTCGACCAGCAGGCGCTCGAATGGATCGCCTCGGCACTGAAAGGCCCGGCGCGCGCGCATGGCTTCGAAAGCGACGCGTGGACCAACTCACGCCTGCGCGCGCTCATCGAACAACGTTATGGCGTGCGTTTCTCGCGCGTCTATATCTGGCAGATCGCAACCAACCTCGGTCTCGGACACCTGCTGTCGAAATCGCGGCGCTAGTCGCGCCGCCCGGGACGTCTTTTCACTCACAAGGAGTACCGCATGTCACTTCAAGCTCAATCACGTGTCCTGCATACGGCCCTCGTGCGCGCGGCCGCCATCGCCGCAATCGCGCTCGCACACCCGGTCCTGGCGCAAGACGCGGCATCGGGCGCGGCGGGCGAAGCCCGCGGCGCCGCGACGGTCGCGGAGGTTCAGGCGCATGTTGTCGGCATCGATCCGGCGACCAACAGCGTGGCCCTGCAGGGGCCGCAGGGACGCATCGTCGAGATCGCGGTCAATCCCGAAGTCGGCGACGTGAAGAAGCTGCGTATCGGCGATACGGTCAACATCCAGTATCGGAACGCGCTGGTCGTGCGTGCAACGAAGGTCAAGTCGACGGGGATTCGCGAGCGCATCGACACCGAGGCGACCATTCCCGCTTCCGGGGGCGTGACCTCGACGGCACGCAGCGTGCAGATTCTCGCGACGATCCAGAAGATCGATCCGAAGAAGCGCCAGATTACTTTGCGCGGACCGAACCGCACCGAAGTCTTCGAGCTTGCGCCGGATGTCTCGCTCGACGGATTGAAGGCCGGCGACACCGTGCGGGCCGAGTTCGTGTCGGCCACGGCGATCCAGGTGCTGCGCGGCGGGTCGGCGGTGAAATGAGCGCGGAGTTGTCCACAGATTCTGTTGACAGACCTGTGGACAGCCCGTGCGCGGACCAGGCAACGCGCTGATCGGCAAGGGATTTATCCCGCGGTGCCTGGAAGCGGCAGCGAATGAAAAAAGCGCAGCGACCGACGGGCGCTGCGCCTTTTGACGTGCTCGAAATCAGAAGTTGAAGTTGTCGATGTTGGCCGCATCGAACGTGGTCGGCGGCCCGAGAATCACCTCGCCGCTCTTGCCCACCGTGCGCTTGCCGAGCTTGCCCGCTTCGAATGAATCGCCTTCCTTGCCGGTGATTTTGCCCGACGCGAGGTTGGCCGCCGCGAACGCCGCGAGATAACCAAGCTGGCCCGGGTCCCACAACTGGAACGCCTTCACGGTGCCGTTCTTCACGAACGCGCGCATCTGGTTTGGCGTGCCGAGCCCCGTCACGACAACCTTGCCCTTCGCCGGCGACGACTGGACGTACCGCGCCGCCGCCGCAATCCCCACGGATGTCGGCGCGACGATGCCCTTGAGATTCGGATACGCCTGCAGCAGGCCCTGCGTCTCGACAAAGGACTTCTGGTCGTCGTCGTTGCCGTACGCGATCTTCACGAGCTTGAGCTTCGAATACTCGGGCTTCTTCAGTTCCTCCTGCATCCACTTGATCCACGTGTTCTGATTCGTCGCGTTCGGCGTGGCCGAGAGAATGGCGAACTCGCCCTCGCCGCCGACGAGCTTCGAGAGCAACTGGATCTGCCCGCGTCCGATGGCTTCCGAGTCGGCCTGATTGACGAAGATCTGGCGGCCGTCCGGCGCGGTGTCGGAGTCGAAGGTCACGACCTTGATGTTCTGCGACATCGCCTTCTTCAGATACGGCACGACCGCATTGGCATCGTTCGCGGCGATTACGATCGCGTCCTGCCGCTGCGTGATGAGCGTATTGATGTAAGAGACCTGCGAAGACGCGCCCGCATCCGACGGGCCGACCACCTTGCCCTGCCCGTTCATTTCCTTGATCGCGGCCATGCCGCCGTCGTCCGCGATTACTTCGTAAGGGTTGTTGATCTGCTTCGGCAGGAACGCGATCTTCAGGCCGCTCTTCAGGTCGGCGGCGTTGGCGGTCATCGCGACGCAGGCCGCCAGCAGCGCGGCCGCGAGCGCCGGATGGCGGATCGAGCGTAATGGTTTGAACATGGCCTTGAGTCTCCTGATATCGCGCGCGGCTTCGCTAAGTGCGAAGTCTCGAAGTCCTCCGCGCGCCGGTTATAAAACCTGCGTTAAAGCGTCTGAGTCATGAAGCGCTTTTCTCGTGTCGCCCGGAAGCGCGCGACGAGATTCGGTATCAGCACCGACGACAGCAACAGCGCGCCGGTCACGATGGTCAGCGTTTCGCTCGACACATCCGCGAGCGTCAGCGCATTGCGCAGCACGCCGATGATGAGAAGCGAGAGCAGCACGCCGATCATCGACCCGCGTCCGCCGAAGATGCTCACGCCGCCGAACAGCACGGCCGCGATCACGGAAAGCTCGAAGCCTTCGCCATTATCGCCGCGCGCGCTCGTGAAGCGAAGCGTATAGACGACGCCCGCGAGTGCCGCCATCGCGCCCGACAGCATGAAGAGCCTGAGCTTGGTCTTCGCGACATCGATGCCGGAGAACTGCGCGGCCACCGGGTTCGCGCCGATCGCATAGAGGCTGCGGCCGAAGGGCGTCGCCTGCAACAGCACCGTGAACACGATCGCGCCGAGAATCACCAGGATGAACGGCATCGGCAGGAACGTGGCCGCGATCGTGTCGATGCCGAAAGCGGTGTACGCCGCGGGGAAATCCGCGATCGCCTGATCGCCGAGCAGCACGTACGCGAGCCCGCGAAAGAGCGCGAGTGTGCCGATCGTGACCGCGAGCGACGGCAGGTTGAACCGCACGATCACGAGCCCGTTGAAGAGCCCCGCGAGCGTGCCGGCAACCAGCACGATGGCGATGACGAGCGGCATCGGCAGGCCCATGTGCCACAGCACGCCCATCAGCGCGCTCGAAGCGCCGAGCACGGACGCCACCGACAGGTCTATCTCGGCGGCGATGATGATGAGCGTCATCGGCAAGGCGATCAGCGCGATCTCGGTGAAGTCGGCGAGCATGTTCGAGAGATTCGCCGACGACAGGAACATCGGCGAGAGCACGCGTCCGCCGGCGAGCGATACGGCGAGCACGATTGCGAGCATCGCTTCCCATTGCAGGTGGCGGCGCTTGGTCGTGGAGAGAGCGGAATCGGGTTTAGCCATGATCGCGTTTCCTCATCATGCGTTTGGCGACGGAGCGGGCAAGCAGCGTATCGAGCGTGATGGCCGCGACGATCAGCAGGCCCTGAATGGCCTGCTGCCAGAACGGTGACACGCGCAGCACCACGAGCGCGATGTTGATCACGCCGAGCACGAGCGCGCCGAGCGTCGCGCCCATCACGGTGCCGACGCCGCCCGTGATCGCAACGCTGCCGACTACCGCCGCGGCGACCACCTGCAGCTCGATGCCTTTTGCGGTACTCGCATCGACGGTGCCGAAGCGCGCGAGCCAGAGCACGCCGGCCAGCCCCGCAATCGCACCGGAGAGCAGAAAGCCGATCATCACGCGGCGTTCGACGCGAATGCCCGCGAGCCGCGCGGCCTCGGGGTTCGAGCCGATCGCGTAGTGCTCGCGTCCGCCGCGATATTGCCGAAGATAGATTGCAAGCGCGACGAGCACCACGAACGCGATCAACACGAGATTGGGTATGCCGAGAAGCGAGCCGGTAGCGATCAGCGCGAAGGTATCGGGAAGGCTCGTGGCATTGATCTGGCCGCCGTGCACCCACGCGTAATCGGCGCCACGCACGATGTAGAGCGTCGAGAGCGTGGCGACAAGCGACGGCACGCGGCCGAACGTCACGAGCGCCCCGTTCAGCGCGCCGATCGCGAGACCGATGCCGATGCCCGCGAGCATCGCGAGCACCACTGGCATGTGCGGAAACATCACGAACAGGCTGCCGACCGCATACGCGCTCACGCCGACCACCGACGCCACCGACAGGTCGATGTGCCGCATGAGCATCACGACCGTCATGCCCGCCGTGAGCAGGCCGATGATCGATACGTTGAGCAGCACGTCGCGCAGGTTCTGCAGATTGAGGAACTCCGGCTTGACGGCGGCCGTCGCAGCGACGAGCGCGATCAGCACGATGAAGAGCGTGGCTTCGCGGCTCTTCACGAGTCCGGCGACGAGATTCGGCCGCTTGGGCTTGGGGGCATGCATCGCGGGCATGGTGGATGAGTGTCGAGTCATGCTGCGCGCCCCAGAGCTTGCGGCGATGCACCGAGCGCGGCGCTCATCACCCGTTCCTCGTTCGCATCCGCGCGCGCGATATCGGCGCTGATCCGGCCTTCGTGCATCACGAGCACGCGGTCGGCCATGCCCAGCACTTCGGGCAGCTCGCTCGAAATCATCAATACCGCCATGCCTTCGCGCACCAGGTCCGCGAGCGTGCGATACACCTCCGCCTTCGCGCCGACGTCGATACCGCGCGTCGGTTCGTCGATGATCAGCACCTTGGGATTCGTCGCGAGCCACTTGCCGATCACGACCTTCTGCTGGTTGCCGCCCGAGAGCGTGCCGACCGGCGCATCGAGATCGCTCGCCTTCAGGCGCAGGCGCTTGCCCCAGTCGGCGGCAAGCGTCGATTCGCTTTTCGCCGAGATGAGGCCGTGCTTCATGAGCCTGCCGAGCACCGTGAGCGACGCATTGCGCGCAATGCTGAGTTCGAGCGCGAGACCCTGCGCCCGGCGGTCTTCCGGCACGAGCGCGAGGCCCGCGCGGACCGCTGCGGCTGGCCTGCCGAGCGAGAGCGGCTTGCCCGCGATCTTCACTTCGCCAGCGTCGACCGGATCGATGCCGAAGACGGCGCGAGCCACTTCGCTGCGTCCCGCGCCGACCAGACCCGCGAGCGCGACGATCTCGCCCGCGTGAACATTGAACGAGACGTTGCTGAAGACGCCTTCGCGCGTCAGGCCGCGCACGGAAAGGCGCACTTCGCCGCGCTCGACATCGGCCTTCGGATAGAACGTATCGAGATCGCGGCCGACCATCTTGCTCACGATCGCGTCGATGGTCATGTCGGCGGTAAGCGCGTCGTACACCTTCACGCCATCGCGCATGATCGTCATGCGCTGCGTGAGCGCAAATACTTCGTCGAGCCGGTGCGTGATGAACAGGATCGCGACGTCGCGTTCGCGCAGCGCGCGCACGATGGCAAAGAGCCGCTCGACTTCGGGCAGCGACAGCGCCGCGGTCGGCTCGTCCATGATCAGGACGTTCGCGTTGAGCGACAGCGCCTTGGCGATCTCGACCACCTGCTGGTCCGCAATCGACAAGCCGCGCACAAGCCGTTCCGCGCACAGGTTCACGCCGAGCGTCGCGAGCAGCGTATCGACTTCGCGGTTCATTTCGTCGTAGCGAATGCGACGCAGGCCATCGCGCGGCTGCCGGCCCATGTAGATGTTCTCGGCAATCGAGAGGTCGGCGAAAAGCGTCGGCTCCTGATAGATCACAGCGAGCCCGGCAGCGCGTGCCTCGGCGGGGTTCGCGAAGCGGCGCCCGATGCCATCGACGAGCAGTTCGCCCGTATCCGGCTGATGCACGCCCGCGAGAATCTTCACGAGCGTCGACTTGCCCGCGCCGTTCTCACCGAGCAGCGCATGCACTTCGCCCGGCCATAGCGCGAGACTGCCGTCGCCGAGCGCGCGCACGCGTCCGAACGACTTGCTCGCATGCCGAAGCTCGAGCCTCGGCGTTTTCGTGTCTGTCATGCTGTCTCCTGGCGCTTAGCGTAATCCAATGCGCTCACTCTGGTCTCGTGCAACATGGTTGTTGCGACCTTCAAATGCGATAGATGCGTTCCGCGTTGCGCCTGAAGAGCGCTTCCCTTTCGCCATCGGTTGCATCCGCAACTATTGACGCATACGCGTTCCATAACGCGCCGTACGAACCGAACAACCTGTCGACCGGAAAGTTCGACGCGAACATCGCGCGCTCGCAGCCGAATGCATCGATCGTTTCCAGCACGTAGGGCCTAAAGCTCTCGACGGTCCATGCGTGATCGAACATCGCGAGTCCGCTGATCTTCACTGCGACGTTCTCGCAGGCAGCAAGCGCGCGCATGCCGTCACGCCATGCGCGGTAGCCTTCGACCGACGAACGGTCCACGAACATGCCTGTGTGATTCACGATGAACTGCGTGTCGTGATGCTTGCGTGCCAACGCGGCGGCATCGTTCATCTGCGACGGATATAGTTGCATATCGAACGACATCGAATGGCGTTTCAGCAAGCCGAAATTCCTGCGCCATACCGCCTCATGCATGAAATGACGGCCGCCGTAGTCATAAAGCGGACTCTCGTGCACGTTGAGAATCTGGCGGATGCCGCGGGTGTTTTTGAACGCCGCGTGCGCTTCCAGCAGCGCCGGTGCGTTATCGGACGAAAGATCCGCGTAAGCGACGATGCCGTTTGGCATGCCGCGCCCCTCGCCATCGGCGATGCCTTGCAGCCAGCGCGTTTCCTCGACCGGGTCGGCCGGATCGTGATTCGCATCGACGTGCACGAGCTTCAGCACTTCGATGTCGCCGGCATCGCGCAAGAGATCGCTGATCAGATAATCGTGCTGCAACTCGCGCGCATCGCCGACGAACGACGTCTGCGGATTCGCAAGCCACGGATAGTGATGCGTCTTCAAATCCCACAGATGAATATGCGGATCGACAACCTGCATGGCGGTGTCCTCGTGCCGGTTCGAAAAAGCCAGCGATTCAGGGAAGATGAAAGACAGGAACGAGCGGCGTCGATACCGGCGAGTTGTCCGGATTCGTTGCCATCAGTTCCGCCATGTAATCCCACCATTTGCGCATCACCGGCAACGTAGGCAGCGCATCGGTCGAATGCGATGCCTCGCGCTTGAATGTCGCGAACAGGTGTCCGGTCGATTCGTCGAGAAAGATCCAGTAATCGCGGATGCCGGCGGCGCGAAGCACCTCGGCCAGCTCGGGCCATATCTCGCGATGACGCCGCTCGTATTCATCGCGCATGCCCGGCTTGAGGGTCATTCGAAACGCAAGTGTCTCCATTGCGGCCTGCCCTTTCGATGGTTTTGTGATCGTTGAATCAGGTGCGTCCAGGCTCTTGTGCTGCGACTATAATGCGCCGACCGATAACATCACAATCCGATTGCAGGATTGGCCGATCGCAAAACCGTATCGCCCAGGCGAATCGCGATGAACGAAAACATCTCCCACGCACTCGTCAACCGGCTGAAATTCAAGCATCTCGCGCTGCTCGTCGCGCTCGACGACGCACGCAACCTGCATCAGGCCGCGGACACCATCAACGTCGCGCAGCCGAGCGCAAGCCGCATGCTGTCCGACATCGAGGAAGCGTTCGGCTTCCAGCTGTTCGAGCGCAACGCGCGCGGCATGCAGCCGACACCGCTCGGCACCGCGACGCTCGCCTACGCGCGCCGCTCGCTCGCGGACCTGACGCGCTTCGCCGCCGACCTCGACAGCAAGCGGCGCGGCGGCCACGGCCAACTGACGGTCGGCGCGATCATGGGCGCCGCGCCCGACGTGCTCGCGATGGCCGTTGCCGAACTGAAGTCGGAACGGCCGCTTCTCAACGTACGCATCCTCGGTGAAACGAGCGATCAGGTCGTGCAACTGCTGCACCGCCGCGAAGTCGATCTCGCGCTCGGCCGGCTTACGACGCCGCTGCAACACAACGATTTCGATTTCGAACCGCTCGCGCGCGAAGCCATGCGGCTCGTCGTGCGTGCAAAACATCCGCTTGCCGGCAAGACGCCGCTCGCGCTCGATGCGCTCATCGCGTGGCCGTGGATTCTCCAGCCGATCACGAGCCCGGCGCGCGGCCTGTTCGAGGAGGAACTCGCGCGGGCGGGCCTCACGTCGCCTTCGAACGTGGTCGAGTGCGCGTCGATCTTCGCCACGCTGCAATTGCTGCAGAACAGCGAAGCGGTCGCGATGCTGCCCGAATCCGTCGTGCGCGATTACCTGCGCGCGCAATTGCTGGTCGAATTGCCTGTCGAGATCGGCAAGAGCCTGGCGGGCTTCGGCCTGTTGCGGCGCAAGCATGAGACGCTCTCCGAGCCCGCCGAATACTTCATCGCGCTCTTGCGCAAGTATTCGGCGTCTTCGCTCATTGCAGGTTGACGAAGAGCCCGCCATCGACGAGCAGCGCCGCGCCCGTCACGTAGCGCGCGCGATCGGATGCGAGGAACACGACGCACTGCGCGACGTCGTCGGGGTCGCCGAGACGGCCGAGCGGGATGCGTTTTTCCATATACGCGCGCTTCTCCGTATCGGACAAGTCGTCGGCGTTCAGGTCGGTCGCGATGGTGCCCGGCATCACCGAGTTGCAACGGATGCCGTACGGCCCGAGCGCGATTGCGCACGATTGCATCAGCGAATGCACGCCGGCTTTCGTCGGCGTGTAGTGCGTCTGCATGCCGCCGCCAACGAGCGCGCTGATCGAACTGGTCGCGACGATCGCGCCGCCTGTGCCTTGCTCCTTCATCTGGTTTGCGACCGCCTGCGTCACGTAGAACGCACCGTTCAGATTGACGGCGACGGTCGTCTCGTAGACGGATGCAGGCATGTCGAGGAATGCGTGGAACGGGCAGATGCCTGCGTTGCTCGCGAGCACTTCCACGTGGCCGAACGCTTCGACGGTGCGCTTGACGAGCTGCACGCCGGTTTCGCGGTCCGCGACATTGCCTTCTATCGCGATCACGCGGCGGCCCAGCGCTTCGATCTCGCCGACCACTTCCTCGACCGCCGACATGCGGCCGTAGGACTTGTCATTGTCGCCCCAGTAGTTGATGGCGATGTCCGCGCCCTCTTTGGCGCTTGCTACAGCGATCGCGCGGCCGATGCCTCGCGATCCGCCGGTGACGATGACCACCTTGTTCTCCAGTAGCACGGGCTTGCTCCTCAATCGTGTGTGTAAGGCCGAACAAGAGCACATTCGGGGTTGAGGCGCACCCCGAACCCTGGCGTCTCCGGCACCTTCATTCGTCCGTTCACCGGCACCGGCTCATCAAGCAACAGCGGCGTGAACATGGGCACGACCTCATCGGCCTTCGGCGCCATCATCAGGAACTCCGCAAACGGCGAGTTATGCCGCGTGACCACGAAGTGATAGCTGTACACCGAGGAGCCATGCGGCACGACAAGCACGTTATGTGCATCCGCGAGCGCGGAAATCTTGATCAGCTCCGTGATGCCACCGCACCAGCCCACGTCCGGCTGGACCAGATCCGCGCACCCCATCTCGAACAACATCCGGAAGCCCCAGCGCGTCGCCTCGTGCTCGCCGGTCGTCACCATCATGCCGCGCGGCACCGAGCGGCGCAGTTCGGCGTAACCCCAATAATCGTCAGGAGGAAGCGCCTCCTCGATCCACTTCAGCCCATACTCGTGCGCCGCCGACGCCAGGCGCTTCGCATAGTTCAGATCCAGGCTCATCCAGCAATCGAACATCAGCCAGAAATCATCACCGACCTTCGATCGCATGTCGGCCAGCTTCGCGATGTTCTTCGCGAGCCCCTCCTCGCCCTCGGCCGGGCCATGCTGCAACGGCATCTTGCCGCCGATGAAGCCCATCTCCTTCGCGAGATCCGGACGCGCACCCGTCGCGTAGAACTGCAGTTCGTCGCGCACCGGCCCGCCGAGCAGATGAAACACCGGCTCCTTCCGAACCTTGGCAAGCAAGTCCCAGAGTGCGAGATCGACGCCCGAAATCGCGTTCAGCACGATGCCCTTGCGGCCGTAGTAAAGGGTCGCGAAGTACATCTGGTCCCACATCTTTTCGATGTCGGTCACGCGCTGCCCTTCGAGAAACCGCGCCAGATGCTTCTCGACGATAAACGCACCCACTTCGCCTCCCGTCGTCACTGCGAAGCCGACGGTGCCATCGCTGGCCTCGATTTCGACGACGAGCGAGCCGAGCACGTTGATCCCGAATGACTGCCGGCTCTGCCGATACTCGGGATAGCGTGCCATCGGCGTCGAGACATGGTCGTCGATCCAGTGGTCGGCGCCCTGGTCGTGGTAATCGGCGCCGCCGCCCCGCACGGTGAAGGCGCGCACTTGCCGGATGGTTGGCATGGACATGATCTGACTCCGTTGAATGTTCTGGTTATGACGCTTTCACGGGCTTGGCCCGGGCATACCCGGCGGCTTTCGGCTGGCGCACGAACACGACGATGACAAGCGCTGCCAGCACGCTCGCCGCACCGAGCGCGACGAGCCCCGCACTCTTCGATGCATACGCCGCCTCGGCCGCCGTTCGCAGCATCGGCGCGACGAAGCCGCCAATGCTGCCGAGCGAATTGATCAGCGCAATGCCCGCCGCGGCCGCTGCGCCTGTGAGATAGCGGGTGGGGAAAGTCCAGAAGAGCGGCTGCGCACCAATGAAGCAGCTCGCGGCAAAACAGAGCGCAATCATCGATACGACCGGCTGGCTCGCGAGCCCGGACACGGCGATGCCCGCGCCCGCGACCAGCAGCATCAGCACCGCGAGGCGCCGGTGCAGGCCGCTCGCATCCGCATAGCGCGGCACGATCCACGTGACGACGACGGCGCAGATCCACGGTATCGCCGTCACGAGTCCGACCTTCAGGCCCACTTTCGCGCCGAGCAGCGCGGACACCTGTTGCGGCAGATAAAAGATCACGCCGTAGACCGCCACCTGGATCAGGAAGTAGACGGTCGAGAGAATCAGCACGCGCACGTCGACGAGCGCGGCGAGCACGCTGTGCGGCCCATGCGACGATGCGGCGCGCGCATCGCTTTCGATCCGCGCAGCGAGCAGCAAACGCTCGTCGGACGTGAGCCAGCGTGCCCTGGCTGGTTCGTTGTCGAGATACCAGAACGCCCACACGCCGACGATCGATGCGAGGCCGCCTTCGATCAGGAAGAGCCACTGCCAGCCCGCGAAACCGAGCGCGCCATGCAGGTCGAGCAACAAGCCCGACAGCGGGCTGCCGAAGATGAACGCGAGCGGCGCACCGAAGTAGAAGACGCCGAGCGCACGCGCACGCGCCGACTGCGGAAACCAGCGCGTCAGGTAATAGACGATGCCCGGAAAGAAGCCCGCCTCCGCCACGCCGAGCAGAAAGCGCAGGACATAGAACGTGGTGGTCGAATGGGCGAAGGCCATCGCCGCCGAGACGAGCCCCCACGTCACCATGATCCGGCACATCCACAGCTTCGCGCCCACGCGATGCAGCAGCAGGTTGCTCGGCACCTCGAAGAGCGCATAGCCGACGAAGAAGATGCCCGCGCCGAACGCGAACGCGGCGTTCGAGAGCCCCGTGTCCTGCTGCAGGGCCTTTTGCGCAAAGCCGATGTTCGCGCGGTCGAGAAACGCGAGCACGTACATCAGTAGAAGGAACGGCAGCAGACGACGCATGACCTTCGCGGTCACTGCGTCCTCCGCGTGGCGCGGATCGCTCATGGGTTGTCTCCGGTATTCTTGTCCCGCGCGGCGGCTAGTAGGTGGCGCGTCCGCCCGACAGGTCGAACACTGCGCCGGTGCTGAACGCGCAGTCTTCGGAAGAGAGCCAGAGGATCAGCGACGCGGCTTCCTCCGGCAGGAGAAAGCGGTTCATCGGAATCTTGGAGAGCATGTAGTCGATGTGCTGCTGCGACATCGAATCGAAGATCTCGGTCTTCGCCGCAGCCGGCGTGACCGCGTTGACGAGGACGTTCTTCGTCGCGAGTTCCTTGCCGAGCGACTTGGTGAGCCCGATCAGCCCTGCCTTCGACGCGCTGTAGTGCGACGCGTTCGGATTGCCTTCCTTGCCCGCCACCGAAGCGATATTGACGATCCGCCCGTAGCCGTTCTTCAGCATGTGCGGCACGATCGCGCGGCAGGTGAGAAACGGGCCGGTCAGGTTCACGTCGATGACGCGGCGCCACACGTCGGGCGCGAGTTCCCAGGTCGTGCCGTTGCCGCCCGTGATGCCCGCATTGTTGACCAGCACGTCGATCTTGCCGTGCGCGGCGAGCGTCTTCTGCACGGCGGCTTCGACGGATGCCTCGTCGGTGAGTTCGACCACCGTCGCGCTGACCCTGTCCGCCCCGTCGAGTTCATCGGCGGCGCGCTGCAGGCGCTCGGCGTCGATGTCCCAAAGCGCAACCTGCGCGCCCGACTTGAGCGACCGCTGCGCAACCGCATAACCGATGCCGCGAGCGCCTCCCGTAATCACCACCGTGCGTCCTGCCAGATCGACCTGGTTCATCGCGTCTCCTTGTCTGTTGTCTTCACGAGTCAAGCCACTATAGTGAAGTGGCAATAGCCGGACAATTCGTCTTGATGATGACGCGATAGCGAAAGTGGATCGTTAGTGCCATGGCGGGTGCGCGCCGAATCCGCGAGACCGGGCGGAATGCTCTGACCATAGCTGGCGCGCGTCGTCGCGAGGCGGACCTTGCCTGCGCGGGCGCAAACCGCGATGATTGGCTGGACTTCGAACGCGCGCGCGTATCGCGCCCCGAATAGTGTTCCCTTGCTCAGCTGAGGACAATGTGGACTGGAAGTTCTGGAACAAATCATCCCCTTCCCATGGAGCGTCCGAGTCGGCCTCGGACACCTACGGAGCGTTGCGCAAACTGCTGGGCATGCTCATGAGGGCGGACGCTCCGCCTTTTTCCAACTGGAACGTGGCCGGCATCGTTTTCACCCCGGAAGTCGAGAACACGGCTCAGAGCGCGACCAAGGGCTACGCACTCGCGCTCTGGTTCTGGCTGTTCGCCGAAAAACACGGCGTGGTCGCGGCGCGGATGGCGCGCGACACGTTCTGCCTGCTCGCGGATGAAGCCCAGCCTGCGACCGGCGACGTGCTCGACACGCTGATCGAACTCGAGAACCGCCTCATTCAATCCTTCGACGCTACGCCCGTCGAGCAACGCAGTTTCGTCGTCGATGGAAATCTTCTGGAACTGCCGATGGAGTTCGTGCTGGCGACAGGCTTCCTGCTACAGGCTCCGGACTCTCCTTACTACGGCCGGACAGGCAGCGATCTGGAGGGCAACGACATCCGGGTTGCCGCCTGCCTGCGCAATGCGACCGAGCACGCCATGCCCCTTTTTCGGGAAATGGTTCGCGGCCTGCCGGAGTTCGACGCTCACGCCCTGCCTCAGTGGAAATGGAGCGCGGCCCCCGGCGCCATCGAGCGCCATTTGCAGCGTCGCTACAACAACCCGCTTTTCCCGCTGCATCGACAGGTCGTGACGTCGAAGGACGTGTACGAGGCGCGTCTCGCGGACCATCAGACGCTCGCCGAGATTCGCAAGGAGCTGACGGAACTGACGAGCGAGTTCTACGCTCACAAGGAACTCCCCTCGGACTGGCATCCGTTCCTGAATGGCTTCCGCGGGCGGCTCGATTCGCTGGAAGACCGGCGTCTCATGACTGGCGGCGAGAATGCGGCCCTTGGCACCTCGATTGCCGAGATGCGAGGCAACGTGATGACGCTCTGGCGTTCCGCACTCGGGAACAGCAGACAAAGCCTCTCCTCGCTCGATACGGCCGAGGCGCACGAGCATCGACGACGCGCCGCCCTGTATGCGACCGACTGGATGCGCCAGTTGCGCAGTCACGCTTCACCCATCCCGCCCCAGGAGGTTGTCGCCGCGTTGCTGAGCGACACCCCGGCCGAAATGGAAGCGGCAGTTTCCGCGCTGAAAAGCGAGCCCGAGTTGCATGGAACGCTGGAGAACTGTCGCTCCTACGCGCACCGGCTCGTGGCCGAGGTCCGCGCGAGCGGCCATCCGCTTGCGGATATCGACGAAAAGCTGCGGATCCTCGACGAGACGCAGCCTAAAGCGTTGGCGCAGGACGACCCGTCATGAACGGCGGCGCAGCGCAAACCGCTGCGCCCTCCTCAGTCGAACGCTATGCCGCCATCGCGTCGAAGCGCGTCGAGCCGTCGGATTTGCTCGGGCAGGATTCGACCAAGCGACAGTGGCGGCAACGCGTCGATATCGAAAAAGCCGACGCCGTCCGTTTCAACGCCGATGACATCGCCCGAGGCCACGATCCTGCCCAGAAAAATGAGCTTCCAGATATGAAAGACCGAAGGCGGATGCGGATGCTTCGCTGTATCCCACACGGCCAGCAGCCGCTCTACGGTAACCGTATATCCGCTTTCTTCCCGCACTTCCTTGGCAGCGTTATCGGAGGGCGATGCGCCGACATCCGCCCAGCCGCCGGGAAGTGACCACAATCCGTCCGCCACCTCGCGCACCAGAAGGATTTCGCCTGCGTCGTTGAACACTGCGCATCGGACGTCGAGCTTCGGGTTCGCATAGCCTGCTTCGTGCGCGAAGAGTTCAGCGACCTTCTCCGCATCCATGTCAGCCAGTTCGCCAAGCTGCGCGTGAGCGATAGCGGCGATCTCCTCATAGCGCTCCTTGTCGAATGCGCCATCGGTGTAGTGCAGGCCGCTTTGGGCCAGTGCCAGCAAGCGGCGCGCTTGCTCCAGTCGTCGAATGGACAAGCGGACCTCTACGATCTGTGTTGGCTTGACAATGACAAGCCGCGTGCATCGCACACCGCCGCTTGCGGCTTCGTCATGCGCGCCTGGATTTGTTCTAATGTCACCATGTGTTTTTCCGCGTAGTAACCAGCCGAACTATGACACATGCGCCCTCGAAAATTATTTCCTGAAAGCGGACATGGACTTACTCCCGATACGGACGTCGTGCCATTGATGCGATACGCCAAACACTCCCGACGCATGAGCGCACTGGGCATCGATTCCATCTGGTGGACCGTAATCGTGCTTTTTGTCCCGCTCGGTCCGTCGACCGAGGAACTCCTCGCGCAACCGGAGTCCCTCGTTGCAACGATCCTTCTGTGGACGCTCCTCGCCCAATGCGTTCCGATACTGCTTACCGGCCTGATGTGGGTCATCTGGGGCACTTCGCCGGGCAAACGAGCGCTACATCTGAGAATAGTCGATGCGGATAGCGGGCAGCGGATGACCGCGAAGCAGGCTGCTCTGCGCACTCTCGGCTACCTGATCTGTTTCGCGACGTGTGGCGCGGGCTTCCTGTCGATTCTGTTCAACGAACGAAGACAGGGATTGCACGATCGCATGGCGAATACGATCGTCATCGAGGAAGAGTCCGGCGATGGCAGTCGTCCTGCGGCGTAGCGGTCACGCTGGGTTTCGGATGAACCCGATACGGCTATGAGAAAAAGAAAGGCGCCACATCGAGGATTCTCGTGGCGCCCTAACGCTCTCACGGTCGCAGCCGCTCGGAGAACGTGGTGAGACCAATCAACGCACGGCGATTCCGGCGATTTCCGCGCGAAAGCTGCCGACGAATGACACCCGATTCACTGACCGCCGAAATACAGCTTGTTCATTTCGGCAGGCGAGGCGGGCCTTACCGCCGTTCCGCCCCCGGAGGCCGACGAACCGCTGACCGCTCCGCCGTAACCGGTAGCAGCGTCGCTCGGGGATATACGTGCCTCGGCGGCCTGGATGTTGGAGGGATAATTCGGCTCGTCGCCGCCGCCCGGCGTATAGCCCGCCGATTCCAGTTGCTTGAGTTCGGTGCGCACTTGCGCTCTCGTCAGCGACGAATCCGATTGTGCGAATGACACCAGCGGAGCGGCCAGCACCGACGCCGCAACGACTGAATAGATTAGGGATTTCATGACCGCCTGCCTCCGAAGCTTGCGCTTTAGCTCGTTACAAAACGATGGTCTGACAGTACTGTCTTAAGGATAGTCGACCATAGCTCGATGGAGTGGCGAATGACACCGCAGACCGCTTGAGGTCAGGTTCCGGTCATATAGCGCAAAGCGGCCTACGCGGGAACGAAGACCACCGCTCCGACATCGGCGATGTGCGTAAAGCTCCTGAAAAACCGGTAGGTCTGGTCGCCGACCGTCAGCCGGTTAACGCCGACGTGCGTCAGTTCGAGGATCTCGCTCGCCACGGCCGCAGTAATGGTTCCCTGGCTTTTCAGACCCTCCTCCTCGTTCTCGGGGTTGCCGAGGCAGACGGCAAAGACCTCGGGATCGCGACGCATCATGACGACGCCCTTCCCCGAGTCGAGCGATAGCTCGAGGTACCCGATCAGCGTCCGCAGCGCCCCGGGCGTTTCTTCCAGCGGACCGTCAGCCAAACCAGAACCAGTAGTCATGCTAGCTCCGTCGTATATGCCTGTCTGAGTTGCGAGCAATCAATGCATCGCGCCTGAAAATCATTGGCCAGCAGCAACCGGACCCGCGGGCGTCGGCACGGCGCTCCTCGGCGGCGGTGCAGGCCTCGTGCTCTTCGCCCACCGAAGCTGGCTCGTCGCCATCGAGAGCATTACCTGCGATTGCGCGCTGCCCGAATCGAGATCCTTTGCGTGAGCGGCATTCTGCGCCATGCAGGACCAGTCCTTACCCGTTTCGCAATAGCGAGCGCGCTGCAAGGCGGCATCACGCTCGCGCTCGCGCCGGATCAATTCGTCCGACACCTGCCGAGCCTCCGGTCGCGCTTGTACACCCTGGCGCAGCCGTCCAAAGCGCTCGCGTGCGTCGGTGAGGTCTCCCTGCTTCAGCGCGTAGCGCACGCTGTTTAGAATGTTCAGTTCCGACGCCGTGACCGCGTTCTTCGCCGGTGGAATCTCGGCTTTCGGCGCTGGAACGGGGACAGCTGGCCTCGGCGGTGCCGCATCGGTCAGAGCGGAGGAAACCGTGCCGGCAGCTTCCGGCGAAGCGGAGTCCGCCGTCGATTCGCCGTTGGCATTACCTGGAGCCGGGGTCGGCGCAGGAACTGGAGCCATCTGCGGTGGCGTGCTCGCTGCGGCCACGGCATCCGGCGCCGCTCCCGCAGGCGGCGCGACGACCGCACCCGAATCGTAGCCGCGCTGCGATTCGATTTCGGGCTGCAGCGACTGCTGCTGCGGACTCTCGTGACGAAAGTAGACGGTGACGAACAAGGCCGCGCCCAGAACGGCGAGCACATATGGCCACACCGGTTTGCGTACCGGACGATGGCTTTCGAAAGGAAAGAACACGCCACCGGCCGGGTCCGGATTCGACCGGTCGGCACGTCCACGCGACGCGCGGGTTTCCGGATGCATCGCATCCGTGTTTTGCTGCCCGTCGGCCGTTCCCGGCACGGGGACCGTATCGGCTCCGCAAATCAGGCAGACGTCGCTGTCCGCGTATCCCGCGGGAAAGCGCTTGCATACAGGGCAGATGCGCCGTTCCAGAGTGTCAGCGTGGCTCATCCTCATCTCCCGGTCGTTCGTGAAAAAACACCGCCGTGTGGGAGTACCCGGTGGCAGCACTGCAAGACATCGCCGGAGAAAGCCCGTACTGCCTTCGCCATCCAGAGCAGGCGACTGAAAGCGCGGGCGGCGATGCCGGTCATTCGGTTGTTTCGGGCGGGCATCGAGGCTCGCTGGTTCGCGCGTGGCTGCGGGGCGGGTCGCACTCGAGGCGAACGCGTGACGAGACGAAGGCAGTCGAGTGCAAAGCGTGGCGCAATCCGTTCCACCCGGCGTCGCGCCAGAGGGTCCGGCGTTCGCGCGGAGGCGGACTTCGATGAAGCCCGCGTGCGATCGATGCGGCCCCGAAAAAGACCGGACTGAATCCAAAGATTACCATTTGCGTGGCGTCGTCGTCGGATTTGGCCAGACGCGATGAGATCGGCGGCCAGGGTTTTCATTGCGCTTTACCGGACCTTTCGGCCGAGGCACGACGATTGCAGTGAGAGTCATGCGGGTCGCATCGCACTGAATGCGACTCCTATCCAAACTCAAGGAGATAACCATGAAACTCGCTGCGAAGGGAACCAGAGGCCTGCTGATATCGGCGTTCATCCTAAGCCTGTCCGGAGCCGCCTATGCGCAGGCCGGCGGCGGCGGTGGCGCGGGCGGCGGCACTGCGGGCGGCACCGGCGCGGGCCAGGGCGGCACCGGCATGAGCACGCCGAACGCGAACGGCGAAACGGGCGCGAACTCCAACGCGACCGGCGGCAACTCGATGGGCTCGTCGAAGTCCAACATGTCGCACAAGAAGACGCAGAAGAAGGGCTCCTCGACGATGGACGCACCCGCTTCCGGCAGTCAGTAAAGCTCCGGGCTTTGCATCACGAAAGCCTTTCAGCCCATGAAACGGCCGGACCGGTTTCCGGCCGTTTCCATTGCATCCCGCACACGGGCCTCGGCCGTTCCGCTTTACAATGACGCCGCAGTCGAACACGAGAAGACGAAACACGAAATCGGTCGAACGCATCACACCCTCGCGGACCGCGCATGCGGGAACGAGGCGCCTCTCTCACCGTCGAACCGGCAATGGTCACTGAAACATCTTCATCGGAATCGCTCGCCGTCGCGGAGCGCGTGCGCGAACTCATGAGCCGCCATGGCATCGGCAAGCGGCAGCAGACCGCCGAACTGTGCCGCATCCTCGACCTCAGTTTCTCGCAAGGCCATCGCAAGCTGCGCGGCAACAGCCCGTGGACGCTCACGCAGATCCGCCGCGTCGCCGATGCATTCGACGAACCCGCGCTGCAGCTCTTCGATGCAAAAAACACCGACGTCGACGATACCGAAGGCACCGCCCACGACGCCGTGTTCAAGATCGGCTCGACGGAGATCCCGTGCACAGCGTGGGTCGGCGCGGCGCTCGATGCGGGCAGTCGACCCGATTTCATCGTGCAAAAGCTGAACAACCGCTGGCTCGTGACCAAGCACGAGGGTGTGTTGCTCCACGCAGCGTTCGACGTCCACAAGATCGAAATCCAGCCGCGTCGCGCGGACATGGAAAAGCCGGTAATTGCAGTCGTCGACGACGATCAGGCCTCGGCCGACAACCTGCATGACTATCTGGAATGCACGGGCTTCACGGCCATCGCGTTCTACAACCTCGACGCGTTCCTGGAATCGCTGCAGACGCAAGTGTTCGATGCGGTCGTGATCGACTGGCTGTTCGGCGTGCATACGTCGGCGGGCGCGATTCGCGCGGTGCGCGAGTCCGACAACCCGGACGCGCCGGTCTTCGTCCTCACCGGCGAACTCACAACGGGCAAGGCCAGCGAATCCGACATCAGCCAGGTCATTCGCGACTACAACGTCGCGTGCTTCGAAAAGCCTGCTCGTCTCGCGATTCTGGTGGCCGATCTCTCCAAGCGCCTGCTGCGCGCCTGAGCATCAACATGAGCGCTCAGGCGATGCGCCGCGTCGCCGACACTGCGCGTGCCACTGCGCTCTTGAGCACCTCGTAGCGCACCGGCTTCAGCAGATAATCGAAGAACAGGATGGTCGCGGCCGGGTCGACGAGTTCGGGCGCGTAGGCGCTCACCGCGATGATCGGCACGCTCGCACCGGGCGCGAGCCGCGCGCGATACTCCTGTGCGAACGAATAGCCGTCCTTGCCGGGCATGTGCAGGTCCGCGAGGATCACGTCCGCCTGATTCGACGCGAGCCACGCGAGCGCGCTGTCCACGTCGCCCATTGCGACGGCAGCGTAGCCGAGATGCGTCAGCATTTCCGTGAGCGACTCGCGGATCGATTCGTGGTCGTCGATCACGAGCACGCGCGACTTCCTGAGCGGCGCGCTTTCGGCGGCCTGCTCGCGGCGCTCCGGCAGCGCGTCCGCCGACACGGCCGGCAGACTCACGCGAAACGCCGCGCCCTGCCCGACTTCGCTCGATACCTCGATCCTGCCGCCCAGCAGTTCGACGAGGCCGCGCACCACCGCGAGCCCCATGCCTGCGCCGTCGAAACGGCGCGTGCTCGACGAATCGAGCTGCGTGAACTCCTGAAAGATCAGCGGAAGCTGCTCGCGCGCGATGCCGGGGCCGGTGTCGATCACCGAGATGTCGAGGCGGTCGTCGGCGCGCTCGAAGCGCACGTCGATCGAGCCTGCGTCCGTGTACTTGATCGCGTTGGTGACGAGGTTCGTCACGATCTGCCTCAGGCGGTGCTGGTCGCTCTCGAGCGGGCCGCGCTGTCCGAGGAACTCGCCGCGCAATTCGAGGCCCTTCGCCGTCGCGCCCGGCGTGTTCGCATCGACGATGGAATCGAGCAGTTCGAGCGGATCGAACACCGTCATGCGCAGTTCGAGCTTGCCGGCGCCGAGCCGTGCGTAGTCGGTCAGGTCGCGCATCTGCGCTTCCAGATGACGCGCGCCGGTTTCCAGACGCTGGATGATCTTGCGGTCGGCGTCGTCGCGCAGGCTCAGGCCCAGCAATTCCACCGACGATACGATCGCATGCAGCGGCGTGCGCAACTCGTGGCTGATCATGCCGAGGAAGGTGTCCTTCGCGACGCTCGCCTCGCGCGCGGCGCGCGTCGCCTGATGTTCGGCCGCCAGTGCCGCGCGCTGCTGCTCGATCAGGCGCGTGCGCCGGTAGCCGTTCAGCAGCAGCAGCGTGGTCGCCGCTGCCGAGAGGAGCGCGAGCAGGATGCCGCCATAGATCAGATAGCGCCGCTTGGTCTCGAAGTCGCTCACGATGCCCTCTCGCTCGGCCACGTCCACCATGCGTCTGCCGTTCGACAGCTCGCTCACCGCCGCGAGGTTCTGCCGCAGCACGCCCGTGATGCGCAGCGTGCGCTGGGGGTCCTGGTCGATCGTATCGACGTCAGAAGAAATCGACCCGATCGCGTTCGCCAGCTGCCGCAAGATCTCTTCCTGCCGGTTGCGCAACGCCTCATGGTTGCCGAGCATCTGCGTGGACCCGGCGACGACGTTGAGCTTCGATTCGACGAGTTGGTAGCGCAGGCGGACCGCGTCGGCGTCCTCGTCGATACCGCCGCGATACAGCAGCACCTGGTTCGCAAAGCGCTCGTAGGCGATCTCCAGCTGCGCGGCGTCCCAATAGAAGCCGTCGTAGGCAACGACGATCTGTTGCGGCGTCTGCTTCACGAGCAGGCCCGTGTAGAGCATGTAGGCGACGGCGCCGATCGGCGGCGCAATCGCGAGCGCGATCAGCGCCGCGTACCACACGCGCCTGTACCACGGGCGCGTCATTTGAGGATCAGTGCTTTGACCTGCCATACGAATCGGGCATCGGCGGCCGCGCCCGTCAGTTCCGACGGATACGTGTCGCGGGGATAGACGAGAAAGAACGGGCCGAAGTCGCGCACTTCGAGGCGCTTGCCGTTCATGGTGTACGCGAGGATCGCGCCGTAACGCTCGGCGTTGCTTGCGGGCATGCTTACCGTGTAGTCGTCGAGCGTGAGAAATTCGACCGTGCGGCCCGTCGCGCCGACGAGCTTCAGCACGTCGGAGAAGAGCGGTCCGGTGAAGGTCGACTTGGGCGTCCAGCGCGTCGAAGTGACGATCGTATGCACCGGAAGCTTCAGCAGTTCCGCTTCGGAAATGCGATAGACCGTGTGCGACGCGTCGTTGGTTCTTGAAATTTTTCCCTGCACTTCGAGTGCGAGGGGCGGCGCCGCGCGAACCAGTGGCGCGATGGCGAACAGCAGCCACAGGACGGCGATGCGCAAGTACGGGATCGCCATCAGCGCGCCTCGTCGAACGCCTTCGCGGCGCGCTCCGAAGCCACGACGATCAGCTTCATCGTCGCACGCGTCGCGCCGACGAAGAACTTGCGCGCGGCCTGTTCGTCGAGCGCATCGAAGTCGACTTCGGTCAGGATCACGCACGGGGCCGATTGCCCCTTGAAGCGATAGATCGATTCGAGCAGCACATCGCCCTCGCGGTACTCGGGATTGCCGAACAGGTCGTAGCCGCCGGTGAAGCTGCGCAACCGGTGCGGGCCGAGCTGCTCGACCGCGGTCAGCACCGAACCTTCGCGCCCGCGAAACGACAGCACCGCGATGTCCTGCTTGCGAAAGCCGAGCGAGAGCGCCTGCGTGATCGCGCGCTTGGTCGCCTCGATCACTTCGTCGGCGTGACCGCTTGCGTAGGTCGAGATGCTGACATCGGAGCCGTCGAAGGGACTGCCCGCATCGAGCCGCACCTCGTTTCCGACGATGCGCCGGATGTAGGCGAGCAGATCACGCGGGCTGCGGTAGTTGGTGTTCTCGCGCAGCGTCGTCCAGCCGGGCAGCGGAACGGGCTCGCGGAAATAAAGGTTCTGCATCGGGTCTTCGAGCCACCACCAGGCGCCTTCGGGCTTAAGGAGCCGCGCGAGGGCATCGACCCACGCCGCGTGAAAATCCTGCCCCTCGTCGACGATCAACACATCGAACTTCCAGTGCTCCGGAACCTCGACGTTCGCAAAGCGTTCTTCAAGCGTTGCAAATACATTCGGCTGGCTGAAGTCGGGCGGACTGCCCGCATCGCGCGCGACCGCCGCGCTCAGTTGGTGATAGTTAGCGATCTTCGCCTCGGAGGGCGCGACGAGCCGGATGTGATCGGCAAGCGGCCGGTTGAAGCAGACGTACAGCACGCTCTTGCACTTCGCAACCGCATCGCGCATCACCTGCACGGCGAGTTGCGTCTTGCCGGAGCCGGCCGTGCCGATCACGCGCAGACGAAACGGCTCGAATTCGAGGCGGCGCGCCCAGGTCGCGAGGCCGCCGGACAGGCGCGTGACGAGCATGTCGGCCTGACCGACGAGCGCATTGGTATCGGGCGTGAGCGCAAGTTCGTCGGCGAGGAAGTGATGGATGCGAGTCGACGATTCGAAGCGCGGTTCATCGGGCGGCAGGATGTCCAGCACCACGGAGGGCAGCTTGCGCTTGCGGCTCGCATCGACGATGCGGGCGGGCGGCACGCCTGCGATGGAGTCGTCCTTGACCGTGTAGTCGGGGCAGTACAGGAGTTCTTCGATGCGATAGGTACCTGCGCCGAACGCTGCGGTGAAGCGCCGGTGGAGATTTTCCAGCGTGCGCGCAAGTTGTACGGCGACGTTGCGTTCCTTCTGCAGATAGACCTTCACGAGCCCGGAGGGCGTTTCGCGCAGGAAGCCCGCCTTCTGTTCGATGACGAGCACGCGGCCCGATGGGGCAACGACGACAAAGTCCGCTTCCCCGAAGACCGAGAACCCCTCGTTGATGCGAGTCCAGTGAACGCCGTGGTAGACGGTGTAGTCGTCGGGGAGCTTTTCCAGGAGCGACAGCGTCTCGAGTTCGCGCACGGCGGCGCCGGTTGCTTCGAGATTCTTCCAGTCGTCGGGGACGATGCGAGCCATGCTCAGCCTTTTTTGCGCGTCAGCGCAAGGTGTTGGGGACGGTAGTCGCAATTGTACGCATGACGCTCGGGGCCTCGCGCGTTTTTGCGGTTTCGCCCTTCGGGCCGGGTGTTTGATGTGCGCTTCTATGGAACTTGCTTTCTTTGTGGTCTATTTGCTCTGCCCCTGTCCGGGGCGGGGCTTACTTTCTTTGCTGCTGCAAAGAAAGTAAGCAAAGAAAGCAGCTAGGGGGCCAACGGTATTAGGACGTGACCACCCTCGCAATACCGAGTGGCCCAGCCCCTAAGTGTCGCCCTCAAAGGACTTCAGGGGCTTGGTGCGCGGCGCGCACTGTGTCATCGCGCAGTGAGCACATTGGCACAGCAGTCATTCATCCGTTTTCGCTTCGCTGGACGAAAGGTGCATTAGTCGTGCGGTTTAGGGTCGCGGTCGAGGTTGCAGTCCGCTGGTTTTCGGTTGTGCCCCTCGTCCGAGCGAAGCGCGGACGGACCGAAGCGGAGTGCATACCGCTCTGTTGGGGTGCGAGGGGTGTCAGTGCGTGCGCGCGCCAAGCCGGGGCGGTCCTTTGAGGGCGACACTCAGGCGCTGGGCCACTCGGTATTGCTCGTGCGTTGACGTGTTGTGACTGCTGCCTGAAAAAGCTGCTTTCTTTGCTTACTTTCTTTGCAGCAGAAAAGAAAGTAAGTCCCGCCCCGGACAGGGGCAGAGCTAATAGACCACTAAGAAATCAAGTTCCATGGAGGCGGAAAGCAACCCGACCAGCCCCAACAGCCCGACTAACATCAGCCCTCAATCAGCAAAGTCATACTTCCCCCCACGCGCCAGCGCCCTCTTATAGGCATCTCGTGCATGAATGCGCTCGAGGAAAGAGCGAATATGAGGAAGCGCCTTAGCCCCTGCCCGATGACTGGCCGCTTCGAGCGGAAAACTCATCTGCACATCGGCCGCCGTGAATGCATCACCGGCGAACCACTCCGACTTGGCGAGCTCTCCCTCGACATACCCAAAGTGCAGCTTGAGCTGCGGATCGATGAAACTGCTTTGCATCGTCTCCGCAATCCGGCGCGCGACCGGCTTGACGAAGAACGGCATCCGCGCACTGCCGATACGCAATGCGACCAGCTTGAGCAGAAGCGGCGGCATCGCCGAGCCTTCCGCATAATGCATCCAGTAGCTATAACGCACGCGCTCGGGCGTCACGCCGTGCGGCGGCGCAAAGCGTCCCTCGCCATAGCGCTCGACCAGATACTCGATGATCGCACCCGACTCGGCGATCGTGAGACCATCGTCGGTAATGACCGGCGACTTGCCGAGCGGATGCACGGCACGCAGCTCAGCCGGTGCAAGCATCGTCTTCGGATCGCGCTGGTAGCGCTTCAGTTCATACTCGACGCCGAGTTCCTCCAGCATCCAGAGCACACGCTGCGAACGGGAATTGTTGAGGTGATGGACAGTGAGCATGTGCAGGGATGGAATGTGATTTGCAAAGGCGTGGTGAGTTGCGCCGCAGCATACCAATGAATCCGCGGCGCCGAAGCGTCGAATGTAGAAGGCCTCTTCCAGAGCGGCCGCGTTCGATCAAAACCAATGACGCAAGCAAAGGGAGAATTCAATGACACTCATCATTATCTGGTCGGCTGGCTGATCTTCATCGGCGGCGTGGCGTGGGCGCTCGTCGCAATGCACGTCGCGCAGCACACAATCGCCATCGTGGCCGTCATCCTGCTCGGCATCGCCGTCATCACGGGCGCAACGCGAGCGCGCAACCGCGACCGGTCATAGCATCGCCGTCGACCAAGCCAGGAAGCGCGCGCGGCGCGCCTCCAGCCAGCGCTTCACTCAGGACACCGCGCGCGCGTTCAGCGAGTCGTGGATCAACATCACCAGTTCGTCGGGATGCGCGGGTTTCATCATGAAGTGCTGGAAGCCCTCGCCGATACTTCGCAATCGATATTCATCGCCGTCGTGGCCCGTTAGCGCGATCGCCACCGATGGCGGCAGGTTGCCGCGAATCTCGTGATCGCGCAAACGTTGTATCAGGTAGAAACCATCCATCACGGGAAGGTCGATGTCGCAAATCACTGCATCGGGCAGAAGCCGGATCGCGGTTTCCACGCCCTCCTCGGCATCGGCGACGGCAACCACATCCGCGCCTTCCTCCTCGAGCAACATCTGCAATGATTCCCTGCTCTCCGGATCGTCTTCGATCAGCACGATCCTCGTGTGCCCCAGTCTTGCTACTTCGTTCATCATTTTGTTTTGAAACTGCAAAAGCGGAATTCATATACCGGCGATTCTACTGCTAGCCGCTCGACCCCTAAGCCTGTTCGCTTCAGGGTCGCGACATGGATTCCGACAGCACCGTTGTTGATCGGTTGGTGGGCCACGCTTGTCCGGTGCGGAACGCGCGCGGTGCCTGGAGGAAACGGCAGCGCGACTCGCCGCCGGTCCCGTCCGCACCCGATTGAGCAAAAAGCAGGCCGGAGCCTTGCAGCACCCGCCAGGCCCTTTCGGGGCGGCTCGCGGCGGCATGCGCGCCTACTGCCCGCCTCCAGCGATAAGCACGACCGTGTAAATCCTCCATTGATCGTGCCCGCTTTCTAGTCAGACTTTTCGGGCACCGCGCCGGCGTGCAGGAGCGCGCGATATTCGGTCGGCGTAATGCCGACAGTCGCCTTGAACTGGCGCGTGAATGCACTGTGGTCGGTGTAACCGCACAGCGCGGCGACATCGGTGACCTTGTCGTGGGTGACGAGCAGCGCAGTGGCGGCGTCGAGGCGCGTCTTGAGCAGCACCTGGCGCGGCGTGAGGTGAAAGACCTTGTGGAAATATCGTTCGAGTTGCGCGATCGACATGTTCGCCATCGAGGCCAGTTCGCGCATCGTGAGCGGCTGCACGAAGTTTTCCTGGATGTGCTGCACGACGGCGGCGAGCCGGCTGTACGCGGGATGCGTGCCTTCGGCCGCCTGCAGGTCGCGCGAGATGCCCGCGAGGCCGACCACCTTGCCCGACGCATCGTGCAGCGGCTGCTTGCAGGTCATGCACCAGCCGGGCTCGCGTCCGGCATAGAGATGCAGTTCGAGCTGATCGATCAGTTGATTGCCCTGCGCGATGATCGCCTTGTCCTGCGCGGTATAGATCCGCCCGAAGCGGCGCGGAAACACGTCTTCGGCCGTCTTGCCGATGAGCGCGCGCTTGTCCTTCTGGCCGCAGCGCCGTGCAAGCGTGCGATTGACCATCGCATAGCGCGCTTCCTCGTCCTTCACGAAGAACACGACGTCGGGCATGGCGTCGAAGACCGGTTCGAGCAGCATGAAGTGCCCGAGCATCGCGTTGAGCGTCGATCCGCCCGCGCTCGCGCGCAATGCGGCAGTACCGAGTTCGTCGGCGGGGCGGTCCATCGTGATGGTCATGCGCGTATCGCTCGCGTCGTGGTCGACTTTGCCTGTCATGGACGGATGCGCGCGGCCGGTCGTCGCGCGGCATGGCTGCGCTCGATTATAGGGCGCGCGGCGGCATTCAAAAGTGAGTACTTGACCGCTCTATGGGCCGATGTCGCCGGCTGCGATCAGTGTGTCGATGCGCGCCGGGCTGAACGGCTCGCGCGGCGCCTCTACGTTCCACCCGAAATAGGTCGAAGCCGCCGCGCCGCACACGCGGCCCTGGCACGGGCCCATGCCGCAGCGCGTGTGCAGCTTCGCGTCGCGCCAGTTCGCATGCGTCGAGACGGAGCCGATGCTCACGTCCTCGCAGCGGCAGATCAGCGTGTCGGGCGAAGGCAGCCGGCGCGCCTCTTCGCCCAATTCGAACGCGGCGGCAACACGTGCGGCAAAGCGCCGCCAGCGCTCGCGTGAGCGACGTTCGGTCGCGACGCGCGCATCGTCGATGCCAAGCGCCGCGTAAGCCGCGAGCGCGCCTTCGACGCTTGCGAGTTCCATCCCGCCGACGCCCGTGCATTCGCCCGCGGCCAGCACGCCTCGCACCGACGTGCGCTGCGAGTCGTCGACGCGAATCGCGCCGTGCGAATCGAGCGTGCAACCGAGCGCCTGCGCGAGCGCAACGTTCGGCACGAGCCCGTAGCCGCACGCGACGCGGTCCGTTTCGATCGACCGCTCGCGCCCAGCGGCGCGGATCCTCACCGCTTCGACGCGCTTTGCGCCATGCGCCTTCACGACAACGGCGCCCGTCCGGTAGCGCGACCTGCGGATCGTGCGCATCAGCGCAACCGCCTGCGCCAGCTTCGCCGGCGTGAGTGCGAGCGTTGCGGCGAAGCGCAGCACCCGGGCCGCGCCCGCCTGCTCGACGACCGCGCGCACGTCAGCGCCGCGCCGCGCCGCCGTCGATGCCGCCGCGAGCAGCAACGGTCCGCTGCCCGCGATCACGATGCGCTCGCCCGCGACCGGCATGCCGCCCTTGATCAGCGCCTGCAAGCCGCCCGCGCCGGTGACGCCGGGCAGCGTCCAGCCGTCGAAGGGCAAGAGGCGTTCGCGGGCGCCGGTCGCGAGCAGCAGGTGCGTGGATTCGATGCAGGCGGGTCGGTCGGCGCATTCGAGCAGCAGCCGGTTCGCGCCGATCGCCGCGATGACCTTTGCGCCCTGCATCACGTCGAGGTTCGGGCGCGGCGCGGTGTCGGCGAGCCAAAGCGCGAGCGGGGGCTGCGGCACGACGCCCGGGCCCTGCCGCCAGATCTGTCCGCCGGGGCGCGGATTGTCGTCGATCAGCGCGACGCGCGCGCCCTCGCCCGCGGCCACTTGCGCGGCACGCAAGCCCGCCGGCCCCGCGCCGATGATCGCAATGTCGTAGCGTTCGACCTTCATCGCACGGTCCCGATCGCGAGGCCGTCGCGGCAAAGCGCCTGGCAGGCGAGCACGTGCGGGCGTCCGTCGATGCTCACGCGGCATTCCTGACACACGCCCATGCCGCACAGCGGGCCGCGCGGCTCGCCCGTCACCGAAAGCCGCGTCGCGAGCGCGCCGTGCATCGCCAGCGCCGCGGCGACGGTCGTGAACGCCGGAACGCTGAGCGCTTCCCCGTCGATCGTGACGGTCACGGTGTCAGTCATGCGCGTGCTCTGTCGAAAAGCGGCGCGGCGCGAACGCAGCAGGATCGAGCGGGCAGGCGTGGTTCAGCATCTGCGCCGCGAGCAGTTTCGCCGTGCCGAGCGAAGTCGTCACGCCGAGCCCTTCGTGGCCGGCGGCGAGCCAGATGCCATCGTCGACGTCGTGCGCGGCGCCGATCAGCGGCAAGCCGTCCGGAGACGCTGCCCGAAACCCGGTCCACGCGCGAATCGCGCTGAGCGCCGGCAAGTTCGGCAGATAACGCGCCGCCCGCGCGAGCATCGCGGCGAGTACGTCCGATTCGACAGCGGGATCGAGCGTGTCGAACTGCCGCGACGATCCGATCAGCAATTGGCCGGTCGGCCGCGGCTGCGCGTTGAACGCGACCGAGGTCCCGGTCGCGTGATGCGCGCTCTTGATATAGCCGAGTTCGAGCAGTTGATGACGGATCAGGCCGGGATAGCGGTCGGTTATCAGCAGATGTCCCTTTTTCGCGGCGAGCGGCACGCCCGGCAGCAGATCGCGCGCGGCCAGCCCGTTCGCGACGACGACATGCGCCGCCGTGCGCGCCTCGCCATTCGCGAGCGTGACGCGTCCGCGCCCGATTTTCGCCGCGCTGCAACCCGTCGACACGCGGATGCGCGAGGCATGAGGCGACTGCGTCAGCAGCCATTCGGCGGCGCGCGGCGCATAGACGATGGAGTCGTCCCCGACCAGCAGGCCGCCCGCAAACCGGTGATGCAGCGCAGGTTCGCTCGTCCGCAATGCCTGCGTATCGAGCATTTCCGCGCGCACGCCGTGCGCCGCGAACGCCTCACGCATGTCGCGGGCGGCGGCCATCTCCTCGTCGTCCTCCGCGACCCACAGCGTGCCGCAGCGCGCGAAGGCATCGCAGGCGCGCAGTTGCGGCGCGAGATCGAGCCAGAGTTCGCGCGAATGACGCGCGAGCGCGAATTCGGGTGCCGAATCGTTCATCACCACGATGTGGCCCATGCCCGCCGCCGTCGCCCCGCCGCCGATTCCGCGCGACTCCAGCACCTCGACCGCGAGACCGTGCGCCGCCAGTTCCGCCGCGCACGCCGCGCCGACAATCCCCGCCCCGACGACGATGACATCCGCGCTCATCGGATCGCGTTCGCGGGAACGGCGGGAATGCCCCACGCGAACGGATCGGCGGGATCGAAGCAGAGACGCCCTTCGCCCATGATGTGGGCGTGGCCGGTGATCGTCGGGATGATCCCGGCGTCGCCCGGCTGGTAACTCGCCTCGAACACGCTGCCGATCACGCTCTCCTGCCGCCAGACTTCGCCCGGCGCCAGCAGGCCGTCGGCAGCGAGGCACGCCACCTTCGCGCTCGTGCCGGTCCCGCACGGCGAGCGATCGTAGGCGCTGCCCGGGCATAGCACGAAGCTGCGGCTGTCGAGCCCCGCGCGCGGCGAATCCGCGAACAGTTCGATGTGGTCGATATATGCGCCGTCGGCGCCCGTGACGTTCTGCGCGGCGAGCGCGTCGCGGATCGCGTCGGTGAAAGCCGTCAGGCCGGCGATGTTCGCCGGCACGAGTTCACGCCCGTGGTCCGCGACGAGAAAGAACCAGTTGCCGCCCCACGCGACATCGCCCGTGAGCGCGCCGTGGCCCGGCACATCGACCTTCACCGCCTGCCGGTGCCGGTACGCCGGCACGTTGCGCACGCTGACGCTGCCGTTCTCGTTGAGCGTCGCCTCGACGATGCCGACCGGCGTCTCGATCCGGTGCGGCCCCGGCGCGATCCGGCCCAGATGCGCGAGCGAGACGACGAGCCCGATCGTGCCGTGCCCGCACATGCCGAGATAGCCGACGTTGTTGAAGAAGATGACCGCGGCCGTGCTCGCCGGATCGTCCGGTTCGCACAGCAGCGCGCCGACCACCACGTCCGAGCCGCGCGGCTCCGTGACGATGCCCGCGCGCCAGCCGTCGAATTGCGTGCGAAAGACGTCGAGCCTTTCCCTGAGCGAGCCGCGCCCCAGATCTGGCCCGCCCGACACGATGAGGCGGGTAGGCTCACCGCCCGTGTGCGAATCGATGATGTCGAGTGTTTTCATGCTGCTATCGTAGAAACGCGGCGGCGGCGCGTCTTGGCGCAGCTACCCGGTTTTCGTGACGATTTCGGCACAGCGGGGCGTTTCCAGGACTATGCCGAAATCGGCACGCGAGACGCTTGATTTGCGCAAGACGCGTCCATTTTCGCTGCCTAAACTGGCGGCTACATTCACTCGAGGAGAGCCGCCGTGGCGCATATCTGGGAAGGCGTGATTCCCGCCGTCACCACCAAGTTCAACGCGGATTTCAGCATAGACCGCAGTTGGACGGAGAAGAATATCGAAGCGCAGATCGACGCGGGCGTCGACGGCATCATCGTGGGCGGATCGCTCGGCGAGGCGTCTACTCTGTCGCTCGACGAAAAGCTCGATGTGCTCGACATCGCCGTGGACGCGTCGCGCGGCCGCGTGCCGGTCCTCCTGACGATTGCGGAAAACAGCACGCTCGACGGCTGCCGGCAGGCCGAGCGCGCGGCCAGTCACGGCGCGGCCGGCTACATGGTGCTGCCGGGCCTGCGTTACCTGTCGGACCGCCGCGAGACGCTGAACCACTTCCGCATGGTCGCCGACGCGAGCCCGCTGCCGATCATGGTCTACAACAATCCGCTCGCGTATGGCGTCGACGTGACGCCGCAGATGTTCGCCGAACTCGCCGAAGACAAGAAATTCGCCGCGATCAAGGAATCGTCGGGCGACGTGCGCCGCATCACCGATCTCATCAACGAGACCGGCGACCGCTACGCGCTCTTCTGCGGCGTCGACAACCTCGCGATGGAAGCCATCCTGATGGGCGCGCATGGCTGGGTTGCCGGACTCGTGTGCGCATTTCCGCACGAGACCGTGGCGATCTACCGGCTGCTGCGCGTCGGGCGCATCGAGGAAGCGCGGACGATCTACCGCTGGTTCGCGCCGATGCTCGCGCTCGACGTTTCGCACAAGCTCGTGCAGAACATCAAGCTTGCCGAAGCGATCGTCGGGCTCGGCACCGAGCCGGTCCGGCCGCCGCGCCTGCCGCTCGCGGGCGAGGAGCGCCGGCAAGTCGAAGCGCTGATCCGCCGCTCGATCGAAACGCGGCCCGCGCTGCCTTCCCTGTAACGCATACGCGAGGCGTACGGACGAAAAAAATGCCGTCTTGCGGCGGCATTTTTCGTTGGAGTCGTCAGGCAGCGACCCCCGGCGATTCACGCTCGAGTTGTTCCGCTTCGTCCCCGTAGAGATGAAGCAGCCGGTATCCGCTCTTGTAGACAGGCTGCAGCCGGAAGTGATTGATTGGCTCGATGTCCAGTGCAAGGCGCAGGCGCGACACGTGGCTGTCGATGGTACGCGTGGTTTCGCGGAACTCGCGCCCCCAGACCATCGCGAAGATGTGATCGCGCGACAGCACGCGCCCCACGTTCGAGAAGAACAGCATCGCGAGCCGGAATTGCGTGCCGCTCAGTTGCACCGGCTTGCCGCGCACGGTGACGCTCTGCTGGCGCGCGTCGAAGTGATAGCAGCCGACGTCGAGGCCCGCGGACGTCTGCGACGGATACGCGCGCCGGAAAAGCGCCTCGACGCGTGCGCCGAATTCGGCGGCGCGCACCGGGTGGGCGAGGAAGTCGTCGGCGCCGGCCGTTAGCGCGCGCACGATGTTGTGCTCGGCGCCGTCGGCGGTGACGAACAACACCGGGACGCGCTCGCCGAAGCTTGCACGCACCGACTTCAGCAGGTCGAGGCCGCAGAGGCCGGTGGAATGCCAGTCGAGGATCAGCATGTCGACGGTCGAGCGCGACAATGCTTTCGAGAGCACGAGGCCATCGCCATAGACGACGCAGGTATGGCCGAGCCGCTTGACGAGTTCGCCAAGCAGCAGACGGTGGGTGGGATCGGTTTGAAGAACGGCGACACGCATGAAAGTCGGGCCCGGTGAGTCGGAAAATGCGGCGACAAGGGGTCCGGGGCTGCCGGAGCTTGGTTCGCCTTGGCTCCGGAAGCAGTCGCTTCGCAAAAGCCAGTACAGACGCCGGATTCTGAAGAAGGGCCTGGGCGTGTCACATTGGATAAGTCTTATTTTTTTACACAATGATTCAACTAGAGGGCGCATTCGGCAGTGCGTCGCGCGGCATCCTGTAACATCCCGCGTTTGGCAAAAAGTTCCCGCTTTCGCGCTGCCACCCGCAGATCGTAAAAGCAGGCTGCGCCGCGGCTCTGAGCCGCGCCGTGCGGCCGCGGTTTTCGCGCTGATCCGGCGCAACTTTTCCGCAGTCGGGCGATGCCTCGTCCTGCGCGCTCCCAACCCTTCGAACCCCGTGCGCGCGGCTTTTCCATTTACCGACTTCTTTCATCGATGCAAGCAACACCACTCAAGGGCGCCGCCCCCGCCGCTGGCCGCGCACTCACGCGCGGCGACTATAAAACCCTGTCGCTCGCGGCACTCGGCGGCGCGCTCGAGTTCTACGACTTCATCATCTTCGTGTTCTTCGCGCCGGTGATCGGCCAGTTGTTCTTCCCCGCGACGATTCCGGACTGGCTGCGCCAGTTGCAGACATTCGGCATTTTCGCGGCCGGCTATCTCGCGCGGCCGCTCGGCGGGATCATCATGGCGCACTTCGGCGACCTGCTCGGCCGCAAGCGCATGTTCACGCTTTCCGTGCTGCTGATGTCCGTTCCGACGCTCCTGATGGGCCTCCTTCCCACCTACGCGTCGATTGGCCTGATGGCGCCGGTGCTGCTGCTCCTGTTCCGCGTGATGCAGGGCGCGGCGGTCGGCGGCGAGGTCCCGGGCGCGTGGGTGTTCGTGTCCGAACACGTGCCGTCGCGGCACATCGGCTACGCGTGCGGCACGCTCACCGCGGGTCTCACGGCCGGCATCCTGCTCGGCTCGCTGATCGCGGCGGCCGTCAACCGGAACTTCGCGCCGGCTGAAGTCGCGGATTACGCCTGGCGCGTTCCGTTCCTGCTCGGCGGCGTCTTCGGATTGTTCTCGGTTTATCTGCGCCGCTGGCTGCATGAAACGCCGGTGTTCGCCGAACTGCAGAAGCGCAAGTCGCTTGCGGCCGAGATTCCGTTGAAGGCCGTGCTGCGCGACCACGGCCGCGCCGTGATCGTCTCGATGCTGCTCACGTGGATGCTGTCCGCCGCGATCGTCGTCGTGATCCTGATGACGCCGACGCTTTTGCAGAAGCAGTTCCACATCCCCGCGGCGACCGCGCTGATCGCGAACTGCGTCGCGACGCTTTGCCTGACGATAGGCTGCGTGCTGGCGGGCGCGATCGCCGGGCGGATCGGCGCGGGCAAGACGATCTTCGTCGGCGGCATTGCGCTCGCGATCTCGTACTACACGCTGTTCCAGCAACTGGCCGTGGATACGTCCGTGCTCGTGCCGTGGTACGCGTTCACCGGCTTCACCGTCGGCGTGATCGGCGCGATTCCGTTCGTGATGGTCAAGTCGTTCCCGGCCGTCGTGCGTTTTTCGGGAATTTCGTTCTCGTACAACGTGGCCTACGCGATTTTCGGCGGCCTCACGCCGATCGTCGTCTCGCTGATGATGAAATCCAATCCGATGGCGCCCGCGCTGTACGTGGCGGCGCTGTGCGTCGTCGGCGCGCTGACGACGCTTTTCATCCGTCACGCGCCGGAAAAACGCTGAAGACGCGGCATTGCCGGTTTCGCTGCAAGGCGCGCCTTCGGGCGCGCTTTTTTTGCCTTCGACGCTGCGGCCACGTTTCACGCCACCCCGAAACATCGTGTGCGCGACGCGCCTACGATGTCCGCATGAACTCGAACCCCACCTCCCCTTCCTCCGGCCTCGACGCGCGACACTTGCTGATCGTCGGCACGACGAGCGTCGGCTTCGTCGTCTCGCAACTCGATGTGTCGATCGTCAACGTCGCGCTCGCGAGCATCGCCCACGACCTGAACGCGAGCCTCGCGAGCCTGCAATGGACCGTCGACGCCTACGCCCTCGCGTTCGCCGCGTTGATGCTCTCGGCGGGCGTGCTCGGCGACCGCTTCGGCGCGCGGCGTCTGTTCGTCGCGGGCCTCGCGCTCTTCGCGCTGGCGTCGCTCGGCTGCGCGTTCGCGGCCGACGCGCCGCAGCTCGTCGCCGCGCGCGCCTTGCAGGGCGTCGGCGCGGCGGCGATGCTGCCGAACTCCCTCGCGCTCCTGAACCAGTCGTGCGGCGACGACCGGCGCCTGCGCGCGCACGCGGTCGGACTGTGGACGGCGGCGGGGGCGGTGTCGATCGCCGCGGGCCCGATCGTCGGCGGAATGCTGATCGCGGCGTTCGGCTGGCGCGGGATTTTCTGGGTCACCTGCCGCTGTGCGTCATTGGTATCGTCGCGACCTTCGCCTGGGTCGACGACACCCCGCGCCCGGCGCAGGCAAGCGGCGTCGACCTGCCCGGCCAGGCGCTCGCGATCGTCGCGCTGACGGCGTTCGTCGGCGCGATGATCGAACTGCGGCCGCTCGGCATCGCGCATCCGCTCGTGCTCGGCGGGATCGCGCTCGCGATTGCCGCGTGCGCTGCCTTTGTCGCCGTCGAAAGGCAGAGCGCCGCGCCGATGCTGCCGCTCTCGCTCTTCGCGGACCGCACGTTCAGCGCGGCAGTGGTGTTCGGCGGGTTCGCCAACCTGACGTACTACGGGATGGTCTTCGTGCTGAGCCTGTATTTGCAGCGCGTACTCGGCCACACGCCCTTGCAGACGGGACTCGCGTTCCTGCCGCTGACAGGCGGCTTCCTGCTGTCGAACCTGGCGAGCGGACCGGTGGTCGCGCGTTTCGGCTCGCGCGGGCCGATGATCGCCGGTGCGCTGATCGATGCGGCCGGTTTCGCGGCGCTCATGTTCGTCGGTGCATCGACGTCGACCGCCGCACTGCTGTTGCCGTTCCTGCTGATCCCGACCGGCATGGGCCTCGCCGTGCCCGCGATGACGACGGCCATCCTCGGCACGGTCGCTCAGGAGCGCGCGGGGACGGCGTCCGCAGTGCTCAACACGGCGCGCCAAGCAGCGGGGGCGATCGGCGTCGCGGCGTTCGGCGCGCTCGCGGGTCACGCCACGGGCGGAAGCCAGACAGCGAGCATCGTCGCGGGCGTGAAGTGGTCGGCAGGGATTTCGGTAGCGCTCCTGATCTGCGGCGCGCTGACGGCGCGCAGGGTGCGCAACGCCGCGCAGCTGGCGGCGAAAGGCATGGCGGGACAGGCGCCGAGGGCGTAAACGTACCGCCTGCGCAACAGGTACAGGCAGATCGCTTCGGGAATGCCGAACCGGGCGTACAGTCGATGCGAAAGCGCCGACGAATCTGCTTCGGCGCGAAGGCCCTGAGCGCGGCAGGCCCACGAGGTCGCCGACACTCCCCATCCCGATCATCATCTGCGGGAACGCCCTTTGCAGCGTCAGGCGAGCGCCTTTCGTGCAAACACGCGATCCGCAGGCCGCTTGAGGAAAGCCAACATGTCCACGCCGCCCGAATACACGCCGCTCGATCCCGATCCGGACGAGTTGCTCGACCCCGATGCATCGCCGAATCCGGACGATCCCGACCTGCCCGACGGTCCCGATTCCATCTTGCTGTTCACGCCCGGCGCTTCAGCCCGGATATAGGCGCGCCGCGCTGTTCACGCAAAAGCGCCCGCGCCGCAAAACCGCGGGCGGGCGCCGTCGTAGCGGTCAGCCGCCAGAGCCCGAAAACCTACAGACTCGTGGTCTGGACCTCGCCAGTTTCGAGCGCGCGCTCGATCAGCGCTTCCTGCTGCGCCTTGCGCACCGCATCGGCGACGAAGCTCTCGGGCGCCTCCACCTCCGCCTTGATCGCACCGATGATGCCGGTCGCGTCGACGATCACGAGCGACTCGGCCGAATCCGCGCGGCTGATGATCACGCGCTGCGGCCCGCCGCCCTCGGCGATGCTGGCGCAGAACTCCATCCGCTGTCCGCCGATGGTTTGCTCGAAGGTATGGATCATCGCTTTCTCGCCCTTGTCTGATGCTTCGTTGGATGGTTCGCCGGGCCGTGCTTCAGGCGCGATTCGGCGCCTTCGCGAACGACGCCCGCCGTATGCGACCCTGTTTCATTGATCGGCGGCCCGGCCGGAGGTTCAATTTTGCCCGCGCCGGCCGTCACGCAGACGCCGCCTCGCGCAAGGCGGCGGCGGTCCCGGCGTCGGCCGGAAAAAATGCCTCGATCGCCAGTTCGGACAACGTGATGTCGACGGGCGTGCCGAACACGGTCGTCGTGCTGAAGAACGACAGCACGCCCGTTGCCGTGCGCAGCCTGAACGGCACGACGACCGCATCGATCTCGCCATTCGGACTGTGAGCAAACCCCGCGCCCGCCTGAAGCGGCGCCGGATACGACTCCAGTTCGCCCAGCAAATCGGCGAGCACCGGATCGCCGGAAACGTCGACCTGCCGCCGCACGCGCGCGAGCAGATGCGCGCGCCACTCGTGCCAGTTGACGATCGCGTTTGCGAGTCCCTTCGGATGCAGCGACAGCCGCAGCACGTTCACGGGCCCTTCCAGCAGCGCCGGATCGGCGAGCGCGACGAGCGGCGCCACCGCGGCGTTGGCGGCGACCATCGTCCAGTGGCGATCGACCGCCAGCGCCGGATACGGCTCGTGCCCCTTCAGCACCAGGTCCACTGCCCGCCGCGCCGCGGACAGTTGCGGATCGGCGAGATTGCGCTCGCGATACAGCGGCGCATAACCCGCCGCGACGAAGAGCGTATTGCGCTCGCGCAGCGGCACGTCGAGTTGTTCGGCGAGGCGCATCAGCATCTCCCGGCTCGGCACGGAACGGCCCGATTCGACGAAGCTCAGATGGCGCGTGGAGACCTGCGCGTCGCCCGCGAGGTCGAGCTGGCTCAGTCTTCTGCGCTGCCGCCATTCACGCAGCAATGCGCCGACGGGCTGGAGCGGCGCGGCGTGGGCAAGGGTCGAGTTCATGAGGGCGATCATAGTCGAAGGCAACGTGGGCTTTCCATTGCCTCCCGCGTAATCGACACACGCTCGCGCGTCTCCGATAGTTCCGTCACGCGGCAAGCCACCACGCATCCGCTGCCGCGCCGGACTCAACAACCCGCCAATGGAGGCACCATGAACACCCAGTCCCCTTCCCGCGATGCCCTGATCGACCGCTACTTCGACGCATGGAACGAAACCGACGCCGAACGGCGCGCCACGCTGATTCGCGCGAGCTATGCGGAGCACGCGACGTATCGCGATCCGCTTTTGCGCGGCGACGGCCACGCCGGCATCGACACGATGATTCGCGCCGTTCACGAGCGCTTTCCGGCCCACACCTTCCGGCGCACGACCGATGTCGACGGCTTCGCGAACCATCTGCGTTTCAGCTGGGAATTGCGCACGCCGCAGGGCCAGGCCATCGTGAAAGGCACCGATTTCGGCACGCTCGACGAGAGCGAACGCATCGTTTCGATCACGGGCTTCCTCGACGAAGTGCCCGGCTGACGCGGCGCGACGCCGTAAAAATTACCTCGCAAACGTTCGCCGGAAACTTTATTCTCTGCTGCCCTAAATCTCCGATTAACGAAGCCGTTAAGACCGAAGACGACTTTGCGCGCGTTGCAGGCCCGAAAATGCCGGCGCCGCGCGCAAAGCCCCGGACTCTCGCGGAGAAATCAATGTTTGTCGTAATCGGATGGGTGGTGGTCATCGGCTCGGTGATCGGAAGTTTTGTCGGCGTCGGCGGGCATCTGGGCGCGCTCGTGCAGCCGTTCGAGTTGCTGTGCATTTTCGGCGCGGCGCTCGGCGCGTTCGTCGTGTCGAATCCGACCGCCACTCTGAAGAAGACGCTCAAGGCATTGCCGAGCATCTTTAAGAGCGGCGCTTATACGAAGGAGAAATATCTCGCGCTGATCGCGCTGCTCTACGAACTGCTTCAGAAAGCGCGCAAGGAAGGGATGATGGCGCTCGAAGCAGACGTCGACGCGCCCGAATCCAGCCCGCTCTTTCAGAAGTACGACGACGTGATGAAGGACCATCACCTGCTCGACTTCATCGTCGACTATCTGCGCATGATGTCGAGCGGCAATGTGAACGCGCTCGAAATGCAGGACCTGATGGACGAAGAGCTCGAAACGCACCACACCGAAGCTTCGGTGGCCGCGAACGCGATTCAGAAGATGGCCGACGGCCTGCCCGCGTTCGGCATCGTTGCGGCGGTGATGGGCGTCGTGCACACGATGGGTTCGGTCGGTGCCGCGCCCGCCGTGCTCGGCGAGATGATCGCCGGCGCGCTCGTCGGCACCTTCCTCGGCATTCTGCTCGCGTACGGCTTCATCGGCCCGCTCGCGGACCTGCTCAACGCCAAGGGCCAGGCCGAAGCCAAGCCGTATCAGTGCGTCAAGTCCGTGCTGCTTGCCTCCATGAACGGCTATGCGCCGACGCTCGCCGTCGAGTTCGGCCGCAAGGTGCTCTTCACCGCCGACCGCCCGAGCTTCAAGGAACTCGACGACGCCGTGCGCGCCACCAAGATGCCGAAGTCGGCCTAATTTTCGCAGCGAACGAACGAGATCATGGCTGAGAAACCTTCACGCGACCCGCTGCAATCCGTGCTCGCGCCGACCGTCGTCGTGCGCCGCAAGAAGAAGGGCGGCCACGGCGGCCATCATGGCGGCGCATGGAAGATCGCCTACGCCGACTTCGTCACGGCGATGATGGCGTTCTTCCTGTTGATGTGGCTGCTCGGCTCGACGTCGAAATACGACAAGCAGGGCATCGAGGAGTACTTCAACACGCCGCTTGCCGCCGTGTTCGGCGGCAAGGACGGCAGCGGCGCCGCGCATACGAGCGTGATCGAAGGCGGCGGGCGCGACCTGTCGAGCTCGCGTCCGGGCGAAGCCAACAAGAGCCAGACGCAGCCGGTGCCGCAGTCGATCGCGCGCGCTGCCGTCGCCGCCGACGACTCGCAGCGCCTGCAGCAACTGAAGCAGAAGCTCACCGCGCTCATCGAGAACACGCCGGCGCTGCGGGCGTTCAAGGACCAGATCCGCATCGCGATCACGAGCGAAGGCCTGCGCATCGAGATCGTCGATTCGCTGAAGCGGCCGATGTTCGCCTCCGGCAGCTCGCGCCTCGAAGGCTACGTGACGACGATTCTGTCGCAGATCGGCGCATCGCTGAACGACGTCGACAACCGCGTGTCGATCGCCGGCCACACCGATGCCGTGCCCTACTCCGGCGGCCAGGCCGGCTATTCGAACTGGGAACTGTCGGGCGAGCGCGCGAACGCCGCGCGCCGCGCGCTGGTCGCGGGCGGCATGAGCGAACGCAAGGTGCTGCAGGTGCGCGGCCTCGCCGACGTGCTGCCGCTCAACAAGGACGTCGCCGACGAGCCGACCAACCGGCGCATCAGCATCCTCGTGCTCAACAAGGCGGCGGAACAGGCATTCTTCAGGGATGGCGGCCGTACGACCGTCGATGAGACGAAGGCGGGGACCGGCGGCGTGATGCCAGTGGCGGCGGTAGGCAAGTCGTCCTGAGCATGGAAGTCTGCCCCGCCGCGTGCCGGGCCTTGCGTCATGCTTCCGGATTGTCGATATCCCCCGCGACGATCCGGCTCCCGAACGACGCCGCCGCCGTGCGCGCTTCCTGGCGAGTAGGAAACGGACCGATGACCGGCGCGCCCGTGAACGGAAACAGCAGCCGGCCGTCGGTCTTGCGCACCACCTTCAGCGTGCCGATGTACAGTCCCGCCGCGTTGACCTGGTACGACGCGTAGATTTCGAAATCCTGCTCCGTCGGCGGTCCCACCTGCGGCCCCGCCTTGCGCATCGCCTTCGAATAGGCCAGTTTCGGTTTTCTCACTGCGTGCCTCCTCGTTTCACACAGTCACCTGCCAGATGCCCGCCTCGGACGGGCGCCCTGCATTTTCTGCCAGCGTCGCGCGCGCTTTTACACGCGGCGGCCAGACGAAGTGCAATGGACTGGACATTCTTAGCAAGACTACATAGTAGCGACGGGCGTCAGCGCATCGACTTTGCGACGCCTAAAGGCCGCGTTTCGTACAGGCACATGCCCGCGGCGCAAGGCGCAGCGGCGCTGGGGTGCATGCATGTGTACGTGCTTGCGACGCCCGATGCGTGCTGATGCCCGGCCTGCTGGCTAAGCAATACGCATGCGCCGTTCCCTCTCGGGAACGGACCTGCAAGGAAGATGGGAAACGGGACGGAAGCCGCCCCTTGAATTACTGCGCGACGCCGGGCGCGAGTCGCTCGCGCAGGTCGTCCATATCGAACGGCTTGGCCAGAATCGGTACGCCGAGGTGCTTTGCGCGTTCGAGTTCGTCGGCGTAACCGGTCATCAGTACCACTTTCTGCGAAGGCAGCCGCGTGATGATCTGCTCCGCGAGGTCGATGCCGTTCATGCGCCCGGGCATCTGGACGTCCGACAGCACGAGATCGAATCCGTAGCCCTGGCCGAGCAGGTCGAACGCGGCATCGGCGTTTTCCTCGTGATGCACCGCGCAGCCGAACACTTCCAGCACGGCCATGATGCCCGCCGCGACGTCCACGTTGTCCTCGACCAGCAGCACGGATATCCCGCGCAACTCCTGCCCGCGCTCCTCGGCGGGCGCAGTCACGAGTTGCTCGTCCGCGACAGACAGCGGCGGCTCCTCGACATGCGGCGCATGATGGTGCGGCAGATAGAGCCGCACCGTCGTGCCCGCGCCCGGCACGCTCGTGATGCGCGCGGAGCCGCCCGCCTGCTCACACGCGGCGAGCACCTGCACGAGCCCGAGACCCGTGCCCGCGCCGCGCACCTTGGTCGTGAAAAGCGGCTCGAACGCGCGCTGGCGCACGTCATCGCTCATACCTTCGCCGTTGTCCGAGATCGAGATAAGCACGTATTCGCCGTTCGGCAGTTCGGTTTCCCCCGCTTTCACGCGCACGTTCTGGCAGCGGATCACAATGCGTCCGCCGCGCGGCATCGCCTCGCTCGCATTGACGACGATGTTCACGAGCGCGAGTTCGAGTTCGACCGGATCGGCCATCACGGTCCACAGATCCGGCGACAGTTCGATCGACACCAGGATATTCGGCCGCACCGAAGTCTTCACCAGTTCGGCGATGCCCTGCAGCCAGACGGCCGGATCGATGAGTTCCTGCTTGAGCGGCTGCTTTCTCGCGACGCTCATGAGCCGCCGCGCGAGCGATTCCGCGCCTGCGGTCGCGCGTTCGACGGCCAGCACTTCGCTTTCGACGTCGTTGAAATTCTTGCGCCGCGCCAGTTCCATGTTCGACGACACGACCATCAGCAGGTTGTTGAAGTCGTGCGCGACGTTCGCGACGAGATTGCCGAGCGCGCCCATGCGGCGCAACTGGCGGCTCGACGCCTCGATGGAAAGCCGGATCGCCACTTCGGCCCGCCAGCGTTCCCACGCGGCCTGCTCGGCGTTCAGGCGGCGGATCGAGAACACGACGAGCAGCCACACGACCACGCACGGCACGAGTGCGATCGCGCCGACCAGGAGGCAATTGCGCCACCAGTTCTGGAAGATCGAATCGGTCGCGTAGCCCGCCGCGACGTAGAGCGGATAGTCGGCGACACGCCGGTAGGCGAGCAGCTTCTCGACGCTGTCGACCGTCGAGGTCATGCGCATCCGGCCGTAGAGTTCGTTGTTGCGAAACGCGTTGGTAAACGGCGTGTTGCTCGCCGGCTGCGCACCCGCCGGCTCGGGCGGAAAGCGCACCATGATGCCGCCGTCGCGCCGGTACAGGCCGATGGTCAGAGCGGGGTCGCCGGCGGCGAGTTCACGATAGTAGTCGCTGAAATATTCGCGCTTGAGCGCGATCGACACCACGCCGAGAAACTGTCCGCCGTGCGATACGCGGCCCATCGTCGAGGTGAAGACGTCCGCCTGCGCGACCTTGCCGCGCAGCGGCAGCGAGAAATACGTGACGGGCGCCATCGCACGGGCCGAGCGGAAATCGTCGCGTTCCGCGATCGACACGCGCGGCACCGGGTAATAGCGGCTGTTCGCAAGCAGATCGCCGTTCACGCCGAACACGGAGATCGCCGCGACCTGCGGAAAGCCCCCGCCGATGTCGTCGAGCGTGTGATGCAGCGCCGATTCGCGGGCCGAGACGCTGGCGTCGTCGCTTTCGCCCAGCATGTCGACGATGCGCGTCTGGAGCTGCTGGTTCAGGTCCATGACCTTGACGGCGTGTTCGTTCGCGACCCGCACCACGCGCTCCACCAGTTCGTCGGCATTGGCTAGGCGCCGCTGGTAGTCGTAATAACCGTAAGCCGTGAGACACGCGAGCGGGATCAGGATCGACCCGATCAGCACGATCAAGAGCACGCGGCGCGTCTCGGCAAAATTGCGCGAAGGCAGCGGCAGGTCGAAGGTCGCAGTCTCTGTGGGGTTCAAGCGTCGGGCCTCGGAATGTCGAGTCGATATCATACCGGCGCGCGGGCCTCGGCATGGAGCTTGCCGGATGGCTACGCTCATGCAGTGTTAGGCACTGCGTCAATCGACGTCGGCACACCGGCCCGGGCTCAGCCGCCCGTCATGGTGCGATGCAATGCAATAGGCCGAAGAAGGCCGTGGATGAGCCGTGGATGCACGCATCCGCGGACTCGGGCAGGGAGCGTGTCATTGCCCCTTGGCGTCGCTGCTGGCGTTGGCGCCGGGGAAATTGGTGGTGTCGGTCGCCGCCTTTCCTGGCGTCTTGTGCGTCTTTTTGCTCGGGCCGCTCATCGCTCCCGATGCCGGATCGCCGCCCGCGGTCGGTCCGGCCGTCGCCGCACCGTGCGCATTGCCGCCGCCCGTGCCGCCCTGTCCGCCGGCGCTGCCGCCGCCGTTCTGCGCCATTGCGACCCCGCACGTCAGCGCGAGCAGCGTCGATACGACCAGTTTCTTGCCATGTTTCATGTTTCCTCCGGTTGTCCGAGCGGACGGCGTCGAGAGCCGCCGCTTCGTCAACCGTTTCAGCAAGCGATGTGCCGCTCAGCCCGCCATCTCGCGCTCGGGCGTGGACGAGATCCGATGGACGGACAGATCGGCGCCGTTGAACTCGTCTTCGCGATCGAGGCGCAGGCCAACGGTATATTTGATCGCGCCATAGACGGCCGCGCCACCCGCAAGCGCGAGCGCAATCGCGCCGCCCGTGCCGATCAGTTGCGACCACACCGACACCCCGCCCATGCCGCCGAGCGCCTTTTGGCCGAAGATGCCCGCCGCGATGCCGCCCCACGCGCCGCACAGGCCGTGCAGCGGCCAGACGCCGAGCACGTCGTCGATGCGCCAGCGGTTCTGCACGCAGGTGAACATCTGCACGAACAGCGCGCCGGCCACGCCGCCCACGATCAGCGCGCCGAGCGGATGCATGATGTCCGAGCCCGCGCACACCGCGACGAGTCCCGCGAGCGGCCCGTTGTAGGTGAAGCCCGGATCGTTGCGTCCGGCGACCCAGGCTGCAAGTGTGCCGCCGACCATTGCCATCAGCGAGTTGACCGCGACAAGGCCGCTGATTTTGTCGACGCTCTGCGCGCTCATCACGTTGAAGCCGAACCAGCCGACCGCCAGCACCCACGCGCCGAGCGCGAGAAACGGAATGCTCGACGGCGGATGCGCCGCGATCCGCCCGTCCTTGTGATAGCGGCCGTGGCGCGCGCCGAGCAGGAGCACGGCGGGCAGCGCGATCCAGCCGCCGAACGCATGCACGACGACCGATCCGGCGAAATCGTGGAACGGGGCATCGAAGGCGCTTCTGAGCCACGCCTGGATGCCGAAACGCTCGTTCCACGCGACGCCTTCCAGGAGCGGATAGATGAAGCCGACGATCACGAAGGTCGCGAACAGTTGCGGGTTGAACTTCGAGCGCTCGGCGATACCGCCCGAGACGATCGCCGGGATCGCGGCCGCGAAGGTCAGGAGGAAGAAGAAGCGTACGAGCGCGTAGCCGTTGTGCTCGGCGAGCACGTGGGCGCCATGCAGGAACTGCACGCCGTAGGCGATGTTGTAGCCGATGAAGAAGTACGCGAGCGTCGAGACCGCGAAGTCGACCAGGATCTTGACGAGCGCATTGACCTGGTTTTCCTTGCGCACCGTGCCGAGTTCGAGGAACGCGAAACCGGCGTGCATCGCAAAGACCATCGCCGCGCCCAGCAGCAGGAAAAGGGTGTTGGTTCCGGATTGAAGTGCCTGCATATTCGACGGGCCAAAAAAAGCGGCTCTAATTGCAAGTTCCGGACCAATGTTGGTGCCATACGCGCCGATCCGGTGCGGGACGGGGCTGCGAGCCGTTTCGGATGGTGCATCGCGCACCGTTGCGGATTCAACCGATGCATGAATCCGGTGCTTGCGCCGAAACCTTCGTAAGCTTGCGCACCGATTTTGAGCAGCCATGCCCCGTGATGGCGAAACACCCTCGCGCGTCGGGCGAGTATCCTTTCGATTCAATGACTTGCACATGGCTCGCGGGCGCCGCGCTTTGCTACCGTCGCGGGGCGCCACGGCGGAGCGACATGAAGCATCTCGCTGTCGCTGCCCGAAGCCCGCGTTGACTTCCACCACGCGCGGACTAAGGTTCCTATGGAACGCGTGCGCGCGTCGGGTGCGTTCGTGTCGCCGGGATCATCGATGGAAGCGCAGCATGGAATCGGTCTATGAAAATCGCGCCGAGGCGGGCCGCGTGCTCGCCCGACTGCTCGCGGGCTACGCGCACCGCGACGACGTCCTCGTGCTCGGACTGCCGCGCGGCGGCGTGCCGGTCGCGTTCGAGGTGGCGCGCGCGCTCGACGCCGATCTCGACGTGCTCGTGGTGCGCAAGCTCGGCGTGCCGGTCCAGCCGGAACTCGCGATGGGCGCGATCGCGTCGGGCGGCGCGTTCTATCTGGACGACGACATCGTCCGCTATGCGGGCGTGAGTCCAGCCGAACTCGATGCCGTGATCGCAAGCGAGCGCATCGAACTGGCGCGGCGCGAACGCGCTTATCGGGGCAATCGCGGGCCGGTCGAAGTGGAAGGACGCATCGCGATCGTGGTCGACGACGGCATGGCCACCGGCGCCACCATGAAAGCCGCGGCGATGGCCTTGCGCGACCGCAAGCCGGCGCGCATCGTCGCCGCGTTGCCGGTCGCGCCGGCGGATTCGGAGTCCCGTGTCGAAACGGTCGTCGACGAATTCGTCTGCGCGATGCGGCCGCGCAGCTATTTCGGCGTCGGGCAGTTCTATTTCGACTTCTCGCAGACGAGCGACGAGGAAGTGTTCGACCTGCTGCGCGAAGCGCGCCGCGACAGCGAAGCGCGGCGCCTGAAAAAACCCTCAGCGTGAATCGCCGGCGAGCGGCGCGGGCCAGCGGTTCTCGTCGACGCACAGCGCGCCCGGCACCCGCTTCGCCCAGCCCTCCGACTGCAGCATCGGCTCGTCATAGAAGCGCTCGACGTGCCCGATGCACAGGATCGCGACCGGCTTGGCATCGGCGGGCATGTGGAGCAGTTGCCGCACCGCATCGACGTCGAAGAGCGACACCCAGCCGACACCCAGCCCTTCCGCGCGCGCCGCGAGCCACAGGTTCTGGATCGCGCACGCGACCGAGGCGAGATCCATCTCCGGCAGCGTGCGCCGCCCGAAGACATGCCGCTCGCGCTTTTCCATCAGGCCCGCCACCACCACTTCGCCGCAATCGAGAATGCCCTGCACCTTGAGGCGCATGAATTCATCGGCACGTTCGTTGAGCGCGTCGGCGGTCGCGCGGCGCTCCGCTTCGACGACTTCATGCAGCGCAACACGCAGCGCACGGTCGGTCACGCGCACGAAGCGCCACGGCTGCATGAAGCCGACGCTCGGCGCGTGATGCGCGGCCTGCAACAGCCGCGCGAGCTGGTCGGCGGGGACCGGTTGATCCGTGAAGTGGCGCATGTCGCGCCGCTCGCGGATCGCGCGATAGACGGCGGCGATTTCGGCGTCGGAGTAGCGGTTGAACGAGTCGGGTTCGGTCATCGGGTTTTCTTGCCGTGCTGTGGATGCTCGCTGACTGGCGATGTCCGCGAGGAAGAATGGATCGGCGCATCCGCATTCTTACCGATGCGACGCAAGCGTAGTAGCCGATTGTTACCCGAATTTGCGCCAACGTCGCATACTGATCCGACGCCACTCAACGGGGGCTTTCGATGCCAAAACTCATTCACATGATGATCCGCGTCGCGCATCTCGAACGCTCGATCCGCTTCTATCAGGACGCTTTCGGCATGGCCGAGACACACCGGCTCGACTTCCCGAGCTTCACCCTCGTCTATCTGCGCGAGCCGGAGAGCGGCAGCGAAATCGAACTCACATTGAACAAGGGCACCGATACGCCCTATACGCACGGTAGCGGATACGGTCACGTGGCGTTCGCCGTCGACGGCATCGAGGCGTTCCGCGACCGGCTGATCGCGCTCGGCCTCGCGCCCGGCGATCTCAAGTCGCTCAGTCACGGCGACCAGCTCGTGGCACGCTTCTTCTTCATCACCGATCCGGATGGCTACAAGATCGAAGTGCTTTCACGGGAGGGACATTACGTATGAGGTAGCACAGCAGCACCCCGCAGTACACAAAATATAAGGAGACGCATCATGTCCAAGGCAATCCCCATCCCTGTCGTCTCGGCAAGCGCGTCGGGTTCCGCCGCTGCCGCCGCGCCCCGGGCGCGCATTGCGCGCCGGCGCTTCCTGCAAGGCTCCGCAGTCCTCTCCGGCGTGCTCGCGGCCGGCACGCCGATCGCGCTCCTCGCGCCGAGCCGCGCGTGGGCCGTCGAACTGAGCCACATCGACCAGGCACAGGCCGACGCGCTGATGGCGCTCGCGCGCACGCTCTACCCTCACGCCACGCTGCCCGACGCAGTCTACGCACTCGTCCCCAAGGATCTCGACGCGAAGGCAAGCGATCCGCCAACCGCCGCGCTCATCGCGACCGGCGTCACGAAGCTCGACCAGGCGGCGGGCGGCAAGTTCGCGAGCCTAGATCCCGAGAAGCGCACTGCGCTCGTCACGGCGAACCAGACCGATCCGTTCGTGCAGCTCGTGCGCGGCCAGTGCATCACGTCGCTCTATGACAACGACATGGCGTATGCGCACTTCGGCTATCAGGGCGAGGCGTTCAGCAAGGGCGGCTACATCTTCCGCGGCTTCAACGACCTGACCTGGCTGCCGAACCCGCCTCCGGAAGCGAGTCCGCCCGTCGCGACCTGAACGACTCGCTTCACGCGTCAACCATACCAACCATGCCGAGGAGGCAGAGATGGCCAAGTTCGACTATAGCGACGACTCGGTCGTCGTGATCGTCGGCTCGGGCGCGGGCGGCGGCACGCTTGCGAACGAGCTGTGTCAGAAGGGCGTGAAGGTCGTGCTGCTGGAGGCCGGCAAGCGCGAGTCATCCGCGACCTTCATCAACGACGAATGGAAATCGTTCGGGCAGCTTGCCTGGACCGACAAGCGCACGACATCGGGCAACTGGCGCGTCGCGCAGGACTTTCCCGGGCTGCCCGCGTGGATCTGCAAGACGGTCGGCGGCACGACCACGCACTGGGCGGGCGCGTCGCTGCGCTTTCACGAGCACGAGTTCAAGGCGCGCACCACTTACGGCGCAATCGACGGCGCAAACCTGCACGACTGGCCGATCACGCTCGCCGACCTCGCGCCCTACTACGCGCGCGCCGAGGACAAGATGGGCGTGACACGCACGAACAACGTGCCGGGCCTGCCGGGCAACAACAACTTCAAGATCATGTACGACGGCGCGACCAAGGTCGGCTACAAGACCGTCAACACCGGACACATGGCGATCAACAGCGAGCCGCGCGCGGGCCGCGGGCGCTGCATGCAGCTCGGCTTCTGCTTCCAGGGCTGCAAGTCGGGAGCGAAGTGGTCGACGCTCTACACCGAGATCCCCGCCGCCGAAGCCACCGGCAAGCTCGACCTGCGTCCCGAATCGCACGTGATGCGCATCGAGACCAACGCGGCGGGCAAGGCGAGCAGCGTCGTCTACATGGACGGCGACGGAAAGCAGCAACGCCAGCGCGCGCGGGTCGTGTGCGTCGCGGGCAACTCGATCGAGACGCCGCGGCTGCTCATGCTGTCGGAGTCGTCGAAGCATCCGAACGGGCTCGCCAACAGCTCGGGCCAGGTGGGCCGCAACTACATGCGGCACACGACCGGCTCCGTCTACGCCGTGTTCAAGGAGCCGGTGCACTTCTATCGCGGCACGGTGATGGCGGGCATCGTCACCGACGAAGCGGCCTTCAATCCGAAGCGCGGCTTCGCGGGCGGCTACGAAATGGAGACGATCTCGCTCGGCCTTCCGTTTGCGGCGGCCTTCCTGAATCCCGGCGCGTGGGGGCAGGACTTCACTTACTACCTCGACAACTACACGAACCTCGCGGGCATGTGGATCGTCGGCGAAGACATGCCGCGCGAGAGCAATCGCGTGACGCTCAATCGGGACGTGAAGGACAAGTATGGCTTGCCGGTTGCGAATGTCCATTACGACGACCATCCGAACGACATCGCGATGCGCAACCACGCGTACCAGCAGGGCGAGGCGATCTATATGGCGGCAGGCGCGACAAAGACGCTGCGCACGCCGCCGTATCCGTCGACGCACAATCTCGGCACGTGCAGGATGAGCGCGAATGCGCGCGACGGCGTGTGCAACAAGTACGGCCAGACGTTCGACGTGAAGAACCTGTTCATCTCCGACGGCAGCCAGTTCACCACCGGCGCCGCCGAAAACCCGACGCTCACGATCGTCACGCTGGCTATTCGCCAGTCCGACTACATCGCCGACCAGATGCGCCGCCGCAACATCTGAACCGCGCGGGCGACCGGTACTGTGCTCCGGTGGCCCGCCCGTCACGAGGAAACCTCTCATGTGCAAGATCTACGCGCAAACCGATCCGATCCTTTACGAATGCCGAAGCCGCTCGATGCGCATCAGCGGCGTGACGACGACCATCCGCCTCGAGAATCTCTTCTGGCAGACGCTTTCCGAACTCGCCGCCGACAACGACATGACCACCAACCAAATGATTGCGAAGCTGCATGAGGAGGTCACGCAGCACTTCGGCGAGGCGACCAACTTCGCTTCGTTCCTGCGGGTCACGTGCCTGCGCTATCAGGGTTTAAAAGCCGATGCGTCGCTTGGTTTTCGCAGCCGGGTGACGGGAGTGGCCGTCGCCGACAAAGTGACGGGGTAGACCGATGACGTTACGACACCTTTGCGCTTCGGTTCTCTTGCTCGCGACGGCATCCGCACTCGCCGCCCCCGACGCCGCCGCGCTCAAGGAGATCCTGCAGAAGAACAACTGCCTCGCGTGTCACGCGGTGAATGCGCCGGTCGTGGGGCCTTCGTATCGCGACGTCGCGAAGAAGTACAAGGGCGACGCCGGCGCGCCCGACAAGCTCTTTAGCAAGGTCCGCAACGGCGGCACCGGCGTTTGGCGACAGGTCGCGATGCCGCCGAATCCGGGCATCCCGGACGACGACCTGCACGCCGTGATCGCGTGGATACTGGCCGGTGCGCCGGAGCACTAGCGCTGCCACGGCGCGCCGGCCGGGCGCTTGCCGTAACGCTCGCGCGCGCTCGCGACCAGTGCCGCGTCGATGGCGCCACCGTCCGCGAGCGCCTTCAGTGCCGCAATGACAATCGACGCGCGGTCCACTTCGAAGAACTCGCGCAGCGACTGTCGCGTGTCGCTGCGCCCGAAGCCGTCAGTGCCGAGCGTCACGTAGCGGCGCGGCACGTACGCCCGGATCAGTTCGGGCACCGCACGCACGTAGTCGGTCGCGGCGATCACCGGGCCGCTCGTCGACGCCAGCGCGCGCGTCACGAACGGTTCGGCAGGCGCGGCGCCGAGCCGGTCGTCCCGCTCGGAGGCCGCGCCATCGCGATGCAGTTCGGTAAAGCTCGTCACGCTCCAGACGTCAGCGGCGATGTTCCAGTCCGCTTCGAGCAGCGCCCGCGCCGCGATGACCTCGCCGAGAATCGCGCCCGCGCCAAGCAGTTGCACGCGCGCGCCGTCCTTCGCTGAAAGCCGGTAGATACCATTGAGAATGCCGGTGCGTGTCGCGTCGTCGAGGCCACCGGGCGCCGAAGGATGCGCGTAGTTCTCGTTCATCGCGGTCATGTAGTAGAACACGTCGTGCTGGCGCTCGACCATCTCGCGCATGCCTTCGTCGACGATCGCCGCGACTTCGTACGCAAACGCGGGATCGTACGCCCGGCAGTTCGGAATCGTCGATGCGACGAGGTGACTGCTGCCGTCCTGATGCTGCAATCCTTCGCCGCCGAGCGTCGTCTTGCCCGCCGTCGCACCGATCAGAAAGCCCCGCGCGCGCTGGTCGGCGGCGGCCCAGATGATGTCGCCGATGCGCTGGAAGCCGAACATCGAGTAGTAGATGTAGAACGGCAGCATCGGCAGGTCGTGCACGCTGTAGGACGTCGCGGCCGCGATCCACGACGAGATCGCGCCCGCCTCCGAGATGCCCTCTTCGAGGATCTGTCCGCGCGTGTCCTCGCGGTAATAGAGCATCGAACCCATGTCTTCCGGTTCGTACAACTGCCCGAGCGGCGAATAGATGCCGACCTGGCGGAAGAGATTCGCCATGCCGAACGTGCGCGCTTCGTCCGCGACCACCGGAACGATGCGCGGCCCGAGCCGCGCGTCCTTCATCAGGCTGCCGAGCATGCGCACGATCGCCATCGTGCTCGACATTTCCTTGCCGTTCGATTCGATCGCGAACTGCGCCCAGCTTTGCATCGGCGGCACCGTCAGGGCTTGCGACGCCACCTTGCGACGCCGCGGCAGATAGCCGCCGAGCGCCACGCGGCGTGCATGGAGATAGCGCATCTCGGGACTGTCGTCGGCGGGCTTGTAGAACTTCACCTCTTCGACGTCCGCATCCGAAAGCGGCAGGCGGAAGCGATCACGGAACGCCTTCAGGTCGTCGAGATCGAGCTTCTTCTGCTGGTGCGTCGTCATCCGGCCCTGGCCCGTCGCGCCCATGCCGAAACCCTTCATCGTCTTGGCAAGGATCACAGTCGGCTGGCCCTCGTGCGCGAGCGCAGCCGCGTAGGCGGCGTGCAGCTTGCGCACATCGTGACCGCCGCGCCGCAAGCGATCGATGTCCTCGTCGGAGAGATGCGCTGCGAGCGCGGCCAGCTCGGGGTTCTGACCGAAGAAGCGCTCACGGTTGTAGTGGCCGTCGTTGGCCGAGAAGGTCTGGAACTGGCCGTCGACGGTATGCGCGAACGCGCGCAAGAGCGCGCCGGTGCGGTCGCGTGCGAACAGCGCGTCCCAGTCCGAGCCCCACAGGACCTTGATCACATTCCACCCGGCGCCCGTGAACTGCGCCTCCAGTTCGTCGACGATGCGGCCATTGCTGCGCACGGGACCATCGAGCCGTTGGAGGTTGCAGTTGATGACGAAAACGAGATCGTCGAGCTGCTCGCGCGCCGCAAGCGAGAGCGCGCCGATCGATTCCGGCTCGTCCATCTCGCCGTCGCCGAAGAAGCCCCAGACCTTGCGGCCGTCGGTCTTTTGCAACCCGCGGTTCTGCAGATAGCGCATGAAGCGCGCCTGATAGATCGAGTTGATCGGGCCGATGCCCATCGATCCGGTCGGAAACTGCCAGAAGTCCGGCATCAGCCACGGATGCGGATACGAACACAGCCCCGGCCCCGCGATCTCGCGTCGATAGTGTCGCAGATGCTCCTCGTCGAGAAAGCCTTCGAGGAACGCGCGCGCATAAACGCCCGGCGACGAATGCGGCTGGAAATAGACGAGGTCGCCGTGCTGCTCATCCTCGCCCGACGCCCGGAAAAAATGATTGAAGCCCACTTCGAACAGGTCGGCCGCCGATGCGTAGCTCGCGATATGCCCGCCGAGTTCGCCATATGCGCGGTTCGCGCGCACGACCATCGCGAGCGCATTCCAGCGCAGCACGGCGGCGAGCCTTTCCTCGATCTCGAGATTGCCCGGATAGCGCGGCTGCTCCGCGATGTCGATCGTGTTGCGGTAAGGCGTGACGCGGGCGCGCGCCGACTCTACGCCGATCGAGCGCGCGTGATCCGCGAGCCGGTCGAAGAGATACTGCGCGCGTTCCTTGCCGACATGCTTGACGACGGCATCCAGCGCTTCGAGCCATTCGGCTGTTTCCTGCGGGTCGGTGTCTTCGCGACCTTTCGCTAAAGAGATGATCTGGCTGGTTCCGCTCGCTAAATCCGTCATTGCGCGACTCCGCTAAAGGGCTGAGACTATTCAAAGAGATTCAAAACAGCATAACCATCGCCGGACAGAATGTGCGTCTCTTTTATCTGGCCCTGACGCCGCTGATAGTGTATTTATTCCTGATCGCGAGCCTTTCACGGAATATTTCGACTATGACGTCTTCGTCCAAGCAGCGTCTCGACCGGATCGACATCGGTATCCTCAACCAGCTTCAGCAGAATGCGCGCATCACCAACGCGGAACTCGCGCACGCGGTGAACCTTTCGCCAACGCCGTGCTTCAACCGCGTGCGCGCGCTCGAAAAGGCGGGCCTCTTCAAGCAGCATGTCACGCTGCTCAACCCCGAAGTGCTCGGCCTGCGCATCAACGTGTTCATCCAGGTGAGCCTCGAAAAGCAGGTCGAGGACGCGCTGCACCGCTTCGAGGAAGCGATCAGCGCGCGGCCCGAGGTGATGGAGTGCTATCTGATGACGGGCGACGCCGATTATCTGCTGCGCGTGGTCATGCCCGATGTGATGGCGCTGGAGCGCTTCATCCTCGAACGGCTCACGAAGATCCCGGGCGTATCGAATATCCGGTCGAGCTTCGCGCTCAAGCAGGTTCGCTACAAGACGGCGCTGCCTTTGCCCGCAGCCGGCCTTACGCTCGCCGACCCCAACGACACCCCGACCGACTGGACCTGAACACGACCGTTCACGGTTCTTGCAGTCGCGCGGCCAGTCGCCTATAAATCTCAAGGCATCAGCGAAGAATTTTCCGATTGGCGCGGGTCAAACGAGAAAGATATGAACATCGAAACGGTGCGCGTTTTCATCATGACCCGCGGCGTGGACTTCGCGATCAATGTGATCGCTGCCATCGCCCTGTGGATCATCGGGCGATGGCTGATCGGCCTCGTGATCGGCACGACGCGCAAGGTGCTCGCGCGCAACGGCCGCGTCGATCCCACGCTCGCGCACTACCTCGGCTCGATCATCGGCGCGCTCCTGAACCTGCTGCTGATCCTCGCGATCCTGCAGATTTTCGGCGTTCAGACGACGTCGTTCGCCGCGCTGCTCGCGGGCCTCGGTCTCGCGATCGGCGTCGCGTGGGGCGGCCTGCTCGCGCACTTCGCGGCAGGCATCTTCATGCAGGTGCTGCGGCCGTTCAAGGTCGGCGACTTCGTCACGGCGGGCGGTGTGACCGGCACGGTCATGGAACTCGGCCTCTTCGGCACGATGATCACGACGCCCGACAACGTCGCGACCATCGTTGGCAACAACAAGATCTTCTCCGACACGATCTGGAACTACAGCCTGCTGCCGAACCGGCGCGTCGAGCTGACCGCGAAGATCGCGAATGGCGTCGATCCGCTCGACGCCATCGCGCGGCTCAAGGCGGCCATCGCGCAGATACCGAACGTAGCCGAGAGTCCGGCGCCGGATGTCGAGATTCTTTCGTTCACGCCCGAAGGTCCGATGCTCTGCGTGCGCCCCTACACCATGACGGAACACTACTGGCAGGTCTACTTCGACACCAATCGCGTGATTGCCGAAACGTTCAAGCAAGCGGGCTTTCCGACCCCCGAAACGCCTTTCGTGCATCGCACGGCAGTCTAGAATGGTTGATAGCCGGGTCTGCCTCGCGGACCCGGTGTTGGAGACGAGCCATGCCGACCTATCAGTATCGATGCGAGCAATGCGGCGAAACGTTCGAGCACGCGGAACATCTCGCCGAGCACGCGACGATTCATCTCCGTTGTCCGAAGTGCGGAAGCGAAAAGGTGCAGCACGCACCGACGCATTTCGTCGCGAAGACCACCAGAAAGAGCTGACCTTCAGCGCCCGCGCCGGCTGCGCGCGATCACGACCGCATAAACCGCCGGCGTTCACGGCGACGAGCACGAACGCGAGTCCATAGCGGAGTGTCGGCGTGAGATCGCCGGGATAAAGCACGCGTCCGATGAGATGCTCGATGAAGCCGCCCGTGTAGCCGGCCTCGCCGCCCAGTTGCAACAGGCGGTTTTCGAGCGGCGTCAGCGGACAGATCCAGCCTGCGAGTTCCACCGCGATTCCCCATGCGAGCGCCGGCAGGTGAAGCCATGCGAAGCGCCGGCGCCGCAGCACGAGAAAGCCGCCGAACACTACGAACGCGACGAACGCCAGATGCGCGATGAGCACGGCATCGGAGAGCAGGATGTACGTCATGCGTCAGGGCGGGCGCGGCGCGCGCCCATCGGGCCCTATGCGTTGAGCTCGTTATGCAGCGCGAGATATTCCTGCGCGAGCTTGTGACGCGGCTCGAGGTAGATCATCGGCCGCGCGTGCTGATGGCTCTCGCGAATCTTCACCGACAGCGACAAGTGCGAGTTGAGCACCGGCAGGTCTTCGCTGCGCAATTCGTCGACGAGTTGCTGCGGCAGGCTCGCGCGCGGCTGGAACTGATTGATCACGATGCCTTCGACGGCCAGCCCGGGATTGTGGTCATGGCGAATCTCCTGCACGTTTTCGAGCACGGAATACAGCGCGCGGCGGGAAAAATCGTCGCAATCGAACGGAATCAGGCAGCGCTCGACCGCGATCAGCGCCGAACGCGTAAAGAAATTGAGCGCGGGCGGCGTGTCGATATAAACGGCGTCGTAATTCTGCAGGCCTTTCAGCGCGTCGCGCAGCTTATATATCTTGTAGCGCGATTCGAGTTTTCCCATCAGCGCATCCAGACCCGGATGTGACGGAACGATGTCGAGATTTTCAAATGGCGTCGAATGGATGAACGAATTGAAATCCGGCTCGCGGAAACTGTAACTCAACGCCGATTCGAAGAACGTGGCGAGATTCGGCTGCGCGTTCTGCGCTTGGGCACCGAGCAGGTACTGGCTGGAATTGCCCTGCGGATCGAGGTCGATCACGAGCGTGCGCAATCCCTGCGACGCGCTGATAGCAGCCAGATTGCAGACGATGGTGGATTTTCCGACACCACCCTTTTGATTGAATACTACTCGGCGCATCGATTTTCGACCCTCGGTTGAAAAACCATCGTTAATTCGAAACTTCGCGATTTCTCGTTTATTTTTTTAAGCATTTCGTGGAAACCCGGCGGCGCGCGAAAGCAAGCGCCCCGCACACTGGCACGTGATCTTAGCGCATCAGAAAAACGCCGCGCGAAGCGCGCGGCGTGAATTCATGGAAAGGCGGGAATCGTCGGGTCCGTGCCCTCGACATCCGCTTCGGGATGATGGCTTTTCACGAGTTCCTCGATCTCTTCCACGCGATCCTTCGGCACGTCGACCATCATCAGCAATTCGCCGTTCTCGATCGCCTTCTCGAAGCGCTTGAGCCGTGTGTTCGGCACGTCGACGCCGATCATCGTTGCGGTCCATGCGCCGAAGCCGGCGCTCGCGAGCGCCATGCAGACCACCGCGCCGCCGGCGATCGTGAGGCCGGCGGGCGGAAATGCCATCGCGACGAGGCCCGCCAGCATGCCTGTCACGCCGCCCGCGGCTGTGCCGCGTCCGAGTGCATAAAGCAGGTCGCTGCGTTGCGCGAGTGTCGCTTGCGGCAGGTCTTCGAGCGGCGTATGTGGCCGCGCGAGCACGTGAATGTGACGCCACTCCACCCGCTTGAGCAGCAGTTCGTCGATGATGCCCTTAGCGCTCTTCACGTCGGGCAGGAGAAAATAGATGCGCCGCATGTCGTCCCTCCTTGCAGGACACGCGGACCATGGTCCTGCCCTTCAAATATAGTCTTATTCAGGAGCGGATGCGTTCGCCCGAAGCCTGATCGAAGAAATAGACGCGCTCGCGGTTCACGCGCACGCCCGCCTCGCTGCCGATCTCGCCTGCAAACGTGTTCGAGACCTTCACGACCACCTGCTGCGCGCCGACGTTCATCGTGACAAGAGAATGGTCGCCGATCAGTTCGACCGAATAGATGCGTCCTTTCAGTTCCCCATCGGACACCGCCACGAGCGTGCATTCCTCCGGGCGCACGCCGAGCGTCACTTCGCCCTGTTGCGTCACGTTCGCTCCGAGCGCGAGGCCCTGCGCTTCGAAGCGGTGATTCGCGAGCGTGCCGCGCAGGAAGTTCATCGGCGGCGAACCGATGAAACCCGCAACGAACAGGTTGGCCGGATCCGAATAGATGCGCGCGGGCGTATCGAGTTGCTGGAGCACGCCCTTGTCGATCAGCGCGACGCGATGTGCGAGCGTCATCGCCTCGATCTGGTCGTGCGTGACGTAGATCGTCGTGATGTCGAGCTCGTGCTGCATGTGCTTCAGTTCCGCGCGCATGTGCCCGCGCAGCTTCGCGTCGAGATTCGAGAGCGGCTCGTCCATCAGGAACGCGGCGGGCCTTCTGATGATCGCGCGGGCGAGTGCAACGCGCTGCCGCTGCCCGCCGGAAAGTTGGCGCGGATAGCGCGCAAGCAATGGTTCGAGCTGCACGCTCGCGGCCACCTCGCGCACGGCAGCTTCGATCTCGGCCTTCGGGCGCTTTCTGACGAGCAGCGGATACGCGATGTTCTCGAACACTGTCTTGTGCGGATAGAGCGCATATGACTGGAACACCATCGCCACATCGCGGTCGCGCGGCAGATGCTGCGTCACGTCCTTGTCGCCGACATGCACGGTGCCCTCGGTCGCCGACTCCAGCCCCGCGATGATCCGCAACGCCGTGGTCTTGCCGCAGCCCGATTCGCCGAGCAGCACGAGGAACTCGCCCGCGTGCACGTCGAGCGTGAGATCGCGTAGCACGCGCGTGTCGCCGAACGTCTTGCCGACGTTGCGCAGCGAGACGCTCTTCGAATGCTGGCCCGCCGCGATCTGGCCGAGCCGCGCATCTTGCGCGGGCATCTGCATGTCCGTCATCCCTTGACCGCTCCCACGAGAATGCCCTTGACGATGAAGCGCTGCAACGTGAGGGTGAGCAGCATCACCGGCAGGATCATGATCAGAATCAGTACCGACATGTTCCACCATTGCGGACCGCGCGTCGCGTTCTGCGCGGCGACCAGGAGCGGCATCGTCTGCGCGTTGGCCGTCGTGAGAAAGAGCGCAAACAGGTACTCGTTCCACGAGAGGATCAGGACCAGGAGGCTCGTCGCGACGAGACCGGGTGCGACGAGCGGCAGCACGATGCCGAACAGAATGGAGAAGCGCGTCGCGCCGTCGATCTGCGCGCTTTCTTCGATTTCCTTCGGCACGCCGTCGAAGAAATCGAACATCAGCCACACGACGATCGGCACGTTCGCGGTCGCGTAGGTGATGATGAGCGCGAGATGCGTGTCGAGCAGGCCGACGCTCTTGAAGGTGAGATAGATCGGGATCACCGTGACCACCGGCGGCAGGATACGCTGCGAGACGATCCAGAAGAGGATATCATCGTTGCCTAGATGCCTGCGCGCGCGACGAATCAGCGGACGCAGCAGCAGGAAAAAGAGCGCGACGGCGGCGGCGGCCGCGATGCGCAGATCCACGCCGCCCCAGCCGACCGCCGCGACCAGCGCGGCGATCAAAAGCGCGCCGAGGCCGACCGCCGCGACAGGTGGCCGGTACTCGATGCGTGCGAGCGCATACGCTGCCATCGACCCGAAGAAGACCGCCGCCGCCGTGCCGCAACTCGCGACGATCAGCGAGTTCAGATACGGCCGGAAGGTGTCCGGCCCGAGGTCGACGAAGATGTAGTGCCATGCGTCGAGGCTCGGCTTGAAGTCTATGAAGGGCAGATACGCGGGGCCGCTCGACACGTCGACGGGCAGCTTGAACGAAGTGATCGCCATCCAGTAGAGCGGAAACAGCACGACGAGCGACCACAGCGCCAGCAGCGCATACGCGACGAGGCGCGCACCCGGTGGCATCTCGTCGATGCGGGCGCGCACGAAAAGGCGCTTGAAAGCGTTCATGAGCGCTGCCCTCTCGCGCGTCGCACGACGAGTTGAAAGAACGATACGCAGGCGATCGTCGAGATGAAGAACAACATGTAGGCCACCGCCGACGCGCCGCCGAGATTGAGCGTGCGCCATTCGATGAACGCGTGAAGCGTCATCGATTCGGTGGCAATACCGGGACCGCCGTTAGTGAGCACGTTCGGCAGGTCGACGATCTTGAAGGCTTCGATCAGGCGTATCAGCACCGCGCTCGCCGCAACCGGCGCGATCGACGGCCAGGTGACGTCGCGAAAGATGCGCCAGCCCGATGCGCCGTCGAGTTGTGCCGCCTCGATCTGGTCGCGCGAGGTGCCTTCGAGTGCCGCGAGCAGCACGAGGAACATGAACGGCACCCATTGCCACGTATCGCCGATCACGACCACGGTTCTCGCGAGCCACGGGTCCGCCGCCCACGCAATCTGGCCGAGGCCGAGTAGCGACCACAGCGGCGCGAGCGGCCCGACCGAGGTATCGGCCATCATGCGGAACATGTACGCGATGCCCACGGGCGTCACCATCAGCGGCAGAAAGAACAGCAGTCGAAAAAAGCGCCCTCCCTTGAGCGGCAGCGTGCACAGATAAGCGAGGCCGAACCCGATCAGAAACTGCAGCGCCACCCCAAACAGCACGTAGAAGAGCGTGACCATCAGGCTGCCGAGTGCGCCGCCCTTGCCTGTCGTATTGATCGCGAGCCACACGATCGCCACGAAGGTCACGGCGAGTATCGACCGTCCGGCGAAGCCCATGACCGAGCGGCGCGTGCCTTGCAGATAGCGCACGAGCCACCAGGCGGTCACGAGAAAAGCCGCGAGCATGACGGCAACACTCACGACACCGGGCGGCCGGAACACGCCGACGAAGTGGAACTGCTGCGTGCCGCTGAAGAGGCGCACGTAGTTGCGCAGCCCGACGAAAGAAAGCTCGTAGCCACCTTCGCCGAGCCCGAAGCGCATCAGCGAAAGATACGCCGACGTCACGAGCGGAAAAATCGAGAAGCCGAGGATGACGAGCACCGTCGGCAACACAAACACATACGGCGCCTGCCGGTCGAGCCAGTTCGAGACCGACGAGCGCCGCCACGCGTGACGCGGCGTTTCAGCCGATGAAGCATGCGACGAAGATTGCATCGAAGCGGGTCTCCCGTAGTCGCTACTTCGCCCCGATCGACGCCTTGTAGGCACGCAACTGGTCGTCCTTGCCGAGATCGTCGGTGATTTCGTTCCAGCCGCTTTCGATTGCCTTCATCGTGGCATCCGCGTCGAGCTCGCCCGCGAGAAAGCGCGCGACCGCCGTGTCGAGCACGACCTGTTCATAGCGCTGGTTCTGCGGAATGCGCAGGTCGATCACCATGTTCGGGCTTTCGAGGCTCGCCTTGATCGCGCCGAGATACGAGCCGGCTGCCGTCTCGCTCATGCCCGCCTTCTTCCACATCGACAGGTCGGTGAACTGCGACCGCCGATACGGATTGAAGCCGCTCGCGCCGATCGTCACGTCCACATTCGACTGGGCCGGCTGACTCATGAACGAGAGAAACGCGTAGGCGGCTTCCTTGACCTTCGGCTTCGCCTTCGCGTTGATGCCGCCCGACCACCCGCCGAACGCCGCGAACGGCGCGTGATTCACGCCATCGACTGCATACGGGCAAGTGGCCTTGTCGCATGGAACGAGCTTGCCGGTGTCGCGGCTCAGCACCTTCGTCGAGCCGGGCAGGATTACGGCGCCGACCTTGTCGATCACCTTCGACTGCTTCGGATCGATCGCGAGCACGCCGACGTCGCCCCAGTCGAGCGTCAGCGCGCAGTGCCCCGAGATGAATGCGCTGCGCGTATCGCCGACGTCGAGGTTGATCTCGTTCTGCGGACCGTAGGTCGTCGATTCCTTCAGCACGTTGAGCGCGGCTTTGAAGGCGTCGTTGTTGACGAGCGGCTTGAAGCTGCGCGGATCGAAGAATGCGCCCTGCGCCGTGCCCTTCGACTGGAGATAGCCGCCCGCGATCGAGATGATCGCCCAGTAGGCCTGCGCGTTGCGCTTCTTCGAAATGCACGAGCCCGCGACCGGCTTGCCGTCGCCGCCGAAGGTCTTGCCGTTTGCGGCCTTCGCGATGTCGAGATAGTCGTCCCAGGTCTTCGGCGGCTGCTTGCCGAGCTGCTGGAGGATATCGGTGCGGTAGTAGACCATCTGGAAGTCGCCGTCGAGCGCGACCAGATACGTCTTGCCATTGAACTTCTGCGAGAAGTCGCTGAAGAACGGCATCACGTCGTTCTCTTTCAATGCCGCGTCTTTCGCGATGCGCCCCGAGAGGTCTTCGAGAAAGCCGCCCTTCGTATAGTCGACCATCCACTGCGGCGCGAACACGGCCGCATCGACCGAGTTCGAGCCCGAAGCCCAGTCGGTCAGGAGTTTCTGATAGAGATCGGAGAACGGGACCGTCTGGATGTTGACCTTCGCGCCCGTCAGCTTTTCGAATTCGGGCGCGCGGCGTTGCAACGGTTCCGCGATCTGCGGCCCGGCGAAGGTCATCACGTTGACCGTCACGCCCTTGAAATCTTCCGCGGCCCGCGCGCCGGTCGCGACCATGCCCGCGGCCGCCAGCAATGCGGCCGCGCTTGCCAGTTTTAGTAGCTTCATTTGTTGTCTCCTCACACCGAGTTGACTGCGTTAAGCCTTTTGTTTCGCGTCTTACTCCTTGAACAGGTCGGGTCTTTCGCCAGCAAAGCGCCGCAATTCAGCGACGACTTCATCGAGGTGATGATGCATCGCCTGCGCGGCGGCATCCGCATCGCCTGCCCGGATTGCATCGACGATGCGCTCGTGTTCCAGAATCGTGTTTGCATGACGCTCAGGGCTCGCCATCAGGCGGCGCGCGCGGTCGAGCGCGCTGCGCGAGACCGCGACGATCTCCTTCACGCGCGGCAGTCCGATCGCGTCGAGCAGGATCTCGTGAAAGCCGAGATCGAGCGTGTGAAATTCCGGGCGCATGCCCGCCGCGACCACCTCGCGCTGCTTCGCGAGGTTGGCCTCCAGTGTGTCGAGCGTGTTGTCGGTAGAACCGGGTTCGGCGCTTGCCAGCATGCGGACGGTCTCCACTTCGAGCGCGCTGCGAATGAACAGGTGCTGGCGAATGTCGTGCATCACGATCGGCGTGACGCGCGTGCCGCGCTGCGGCAAGACCTCGACGAGCCCCGCCGCCGCGAGTTTCGCGAGCGCGGCAGACACCGGAAAGCGCGAGACGCCCATGCGTTCGCATATCGCGAGCTTGTCGATCATCATGCCGGGCTCCATCGCGAGGCTGACGATAGCGGCGCGCAACGCCTGCGCAACCGCGTCGGTGAGGCTGCCGCGGCCGGCGCCATGTAGCTTCGCGAGTGCGCTGTAGGGGTCGGCGGCGAGACTCGTGTCGTTGGTCGAATCGCTCACACCGCCCCTGATTTCGAACTAACATGCTAGCAGGCTAGGAGGCGGAATGGAGCTTGTCAACGTCCTCTTAGGCGAAGAGATCCGAAGTGCGATCCGCCTGAACAAATCGTCGCGGCTTTTAAGCCGTCATGTTCTTTTCAAGGAGCCGACAATGACCACCATCACCAAGCTATCCGCGCGCGATATCCGGTTTCCGACCTCGCGTTCGCTCGACGGCTCCGATGCGATGAACGCCGCGCCCGATTATTCCGCCACCTACGCGATCCTCGAAACTGATTCGCCCGATGGCCTCACCGGCCACGGCCTCACGTTCACGATCGGGCGCGGCAACGAGGTCTGCGTGGCCGCGCTCAACGCGCTGGCGCCGCTCGTCGTCGGCAAGCGGCTGGAGGATATCGCCGCGGACATGGGCGGCTTCTGGCGCGCGATCACATCCGATAGCCAGTTGCGCTGGCTCGGCCCCGACAAGGGCGTGATCCACCTCGCGACCGCGGCAGTCGTCAACGCGGTTTGGGACCTGTGGGCGAAGGCCGAAGGCAAGCCGGTGTGGAAGCTTCTCGTTGACATGAGCCCGGAAGCGCTCGTGCGTTGTCTCGACTTCCGCTATGTCACCGATGTGCTCACGCCTCAAGAGGCGCTCGCGATCCTGCGCCGCCATGAGCCCACGCGGGACGAGCGCGAACGCGAGATGCTCGCCAAGGGTTATCCCGCATACACAACTTCGGCAGGCTGGCTCGGGTACGACGACGACAAGATCCGGCGCCTCGCTCGCGAAGGCGTCGCGCAAGGGTGGACGCACTTCAAGCAGAAGGTGGGCGGCAACCTGGAAGAGGACGTGCGGCGCGCGCGCATCCTTCGCGAGGAAATCGGAGCGGAGCGCAAGCTGATGATGGATGCGAACCAGGTCTGGGAAGTCGACGAAGCGATTGCCAACATGCGGCGCCTCGCCGAGTTCGACCCGTGGTGGATCGAAGAACCGACGAGCCCCGACGATATCCTCGGCCACGCAGAGATCCGGCGGCGGCTCGCGCCGATCGGGGTCGCAACGGGCGAGCACTGCCACAACCGCGTGATGTTCAAGCAGTTGCTTCAGGCGCAGGCCATCGACTTCTGTCAGGTCGACAGTTGCCGGCTCGGCGGCCTGAACGAAGTGCTGCTCGTGCTGCTGATGGCCGCCAAGTTCGGCGTGCCGGTCTGTCCGCACGCGGGGGGCGTCGGATTATGCGAGTACGTGCAGCATATTTCGCTGTTCGATTACGTCTGCGTCTCCGCGTCGCTCGATAATCACGTGCTCGAATATGTCGATCATCTGCATGAGCATTTCATCGATCCTGTCGTGATCGCGAACGGGCGCTATATGCCGCCGCAATCGCCCGGGTACAGCATCGAAATGCATGCGAAGTCGCTCGAGCGCTACGCGTTTCCAGACGGCGCGGCGTGGCAGGAGTGAAGGCGCCTCAGGCGATCGAGCGCTCCGGAGCGCTGTGCGGAGCGCGGGCGCCTTCGCTCGTTTCGGACCAGGCGTGCCAGGTCGTCGCGCGGACGCCCCGGCCGCAGCGCTTGGCCTCGTACATCGCCTGGTCCGCCTTGCGCACGAGATCGCTGGCGGTGTCGCCGATGGCGAGCACCGCGAGCCCGAGGCTCGCGCGGATCACATACGGCTTGCCATGCACGCTGACGTCCGCCGCAAGCGCGGCAGCGATGGATTGCGCGCTCCTTATGCCGGCTTCGAGCGCATCGCGTGCCTCGATCACGACGAGAAATTCGTCGCCGCCGAGCCGTCCGATCGCGCCGTGTTCGCCCACCGCCGCGCGCAGCCGGTCGGCCACGACCGTGAGCACCTGATCCCCGCACTGATGCCCGTAGCTGTCGTTGAGTTCCTTGAAGTTGTCGAGGTCGACGAAGATCGCCGCGACGTTGCCGCATGCGTCGGGCGCCGCGGCCGCGTCGTGCAGCACGTCCTTGATGCGGCCGCGGTTGTAGAGTCCCGTCAGCCGGTCGGTTTGCGCGAGGCGCCGCAGTTCGTCCTTGCCCCGGTGCAGTTTCGACACGAGCGCCATGATCCATGCCGCAAAGCCGATCAGCATCGCGGAGATGACGGCGGCCATCGTCACATAGACGCGGCGCATGTGGTAATAGTCGTCGAGCGCTTCATCGAGCGAGAGGCCCGCGACCACCGCGAGGCCGTATCGATCCACGGTGCTGCTCGCGACAACCCGTTCGATGTGGTCGACCGGATCGACCATCGTCGCGACCGGCGCGTGCGAGATGTCGCGATAGCGGTCGAGGCTCGGCCCGCCTGTCGTGCTGGGCGCTTCGCCCGCGCGGCGCGAGAGCGTGAAGCCCTGCTTCGAGATCACCGCAATGAGGCCGTGACGTCCGAGGGCCGCGCTGTTATAGAAACCATCGGTGAGATACGCGGGGTTTTCCGAAATGACGACGACACCGCAGAAGCTGCCGTCCGGATTGTCGATGCGGCGTGTCGCCTGAATCGACCATTGCTTCGACACGCGGCCGATCACGGGACGGCTGATGAAGAGTCCCGTCTGAGGATTCGAGCGGTGCACGAGAAAGTGTTCGCGGTCGCTCAGGTCGACCACGCCCTTGAACGGCAGCGTCGAGCTGAGCACATGCCCGTTCGCGCCGACTACCGTCACTTGCAGCGCGGTGTCTGCGGTGATGAGCCCATAGGCCTGATAGCGCGCGAGATCGAACGTGAGGGGCGCGGTTTCGTAACCGTATTTGATGAGCAGCGCGATCACGTCGACGTCGTGAATCGTCTTGAGCGTATGCGTCTGCAGCGAACGCGCAATCGTGCGGGCCGCGTCCTGCGTGTCGCGCAGCACGGCCGACTTCTCGATCTGCAGCCGCACGAGGATGGTGATCCACAGCACGCACAGGACGAGAAGCGTCAGCGCCGGAATCTGCACGAGTGCGCGAAGCCGTGCTTTTTCCCTGTCGATGCCCGGCCGGATCGGTCGCATGGTTGCCCTGAGTTCTTACCCTGGCGAGCATTGTGCACGCGGCACCGCGCCCGCGATCCGGCAAATAGCGCGCGCTTTGGCCGCCTCTTCGGCGAATTGCCGTGCGGCCTCCGAGAATCAGTGAACGCGCGAAACGCAAAGCGAGCATGGACGATGAACCCCGCTGACGACGACCACGAGGCCGCTGCCATGCGCGCTCGCGCACGACCGTTCGCGCCGGTCGCCGGCTGGCTGGAACGCATCGATCCGGGCACGCACCGGCGAATCAAGGGCCTGCGTCTCGTCACCGCTTATGGCATTGCCGCGTCGCTCGGCTCACTCCAGGACATCGCGCACGGATTGCCGGGGGGCGCCCTGCTCGGCGCGCTGGCGGGCAGTTTCGCGCTCTGGGCGAGCGTGTCGGAGGCGCGCACGACGCGTCCCGAATCGAGCCGCGATCTCGCACTGCTGTGTATCGCGGCGGGCGCGGGGGCGGCGATGTTCTGCCTGCTCGCGCCGCTCCTGCAACACGTCGCGCGCGCGGGTCCGGAACTGATGCTCGTGTCCGGTGCGTTTCTCGTCGGCTATCTGAAGCGCTTTGGCGTGCTGGGCGCGGGCGTCGGATCGCAGGTCTACATCGGGCAATTGCTCGCCTACGGCATGCATCTCGCGCCCGGCGACCTGCCGACGATCGCCGTAGCGGTCGCGATCGCCGCGCTCGCGTCGATCGTTCCGCGCATGCTGAGCGGCCCCGCCGAACGCCCGGCCACCGTTGCTGCGCTCGCGCCGGGGCTGCCGTCGGGCCGTCACGGCATGTCGGCGGAATTCATCATGGGATTGCAGGCCGCAAGCGGCGCGCTCGCGATCGTTGCGATGAACGACGCATTGGGTCTCGTCGAGTCCTCATGGGCGATCACGGCCTGCACCTACGTCGTTGCGGGCTCGGCGACGGGGACGCTAGCGCGGGTTCGGCGCCGGATCGTCGGGACGCTGGTCGGCGTGCCGCTCGCACTCGCGTGCCTGCCGCTTGCCGTGCATGCGCCGCTCGTGCTCTGGTGCGTGGCCGCGTTCGCGATGATCGTCTATGCAATGGCGCTGCCAGAACGCTACGACGTCGCATGCGCGGCCTTCGCATTCACGCTGATCGTGACGATGGCGGCAAGCGGTACGCACTCGGTGCCGCTACTCGCCGCGCGCGCCTGGGAGACATTGATCGGCGGCGTGCTCGGCATCGTCGCCGCGATCTTCATCTTCCCGTTGCGGCCCGGGCGCGAATAATCGCAGCAGTCTTGTTACCATCGCTCCATCTGCTTCAACAATCCGCTCGAACCGACCCGACGAGAACGCATGGACCGCTTTATGGAAATGCAGGTCTTCATCCGCATTGCGGAGAGAAAGAGCTTCACGCAGGCGGCCGACGATCTGCAGATTCCGCGCGCCACCGTGACGAACCTGATGAAGCGCATGGAAGAGCGCCTTGGCACGCGCCTGCTCGAACGCACGACGCGCACCGTGCGCCTCACGCACGACGGCGAGGCGTATTACCGGCGCTGCGTGCGGCTCGTCGCGGACATGGAAGAAGCCGAAGGATCGTTTCGTCATGTCGCGCCGAAGGGCCTTCTGCGCGCAAACTTGCAGGGCACCCTCGCCAGGCACTTCGTCGCGCCTGCGCTGCCGGCGTTCATCGCGCGCTATCCGGACATCGAGTTGCAGATCGGCGAGGACGACCGGCTCGTCGATCTCGTGCGCGAGGGCATCGATTGCGTGCTGCGCGCGGGCACGCTGCAGGATTCGTCGATGGTCGGCCGGCGCGTTGCGCTGATGGAGCAGGTAACGGTGGCGAGTCCCGCGTATCTCGCGAAGCATGGCGCGCCTTCGTCGCTCGATGCGCTCGGCAAGGCGGGCACCCATCGCGCGGTCAACTACATGTCGAGCGGATCGGGCCGCATGTTGCCGCTGGAATTCAGCGTCGATGGCCGCGTCGTCGAGATGGAACTGCCGTCGAGCGTCTCCGTGACGGGCGCCGAGCTCTACACCGGCGCCGCGCTGGCGGGCTTGGGGATCGTTCAGGTGCCGCGCTATCGCGTGCTCGACGAGTTGGCCGCGGGCAGGCTCGAAGTCGTGCTCGCCAGCTTTCCGCCGCCGTCCATGCCCGTTTCCGTTCTGTATCCGCAAAGCCGTCAACTCTCGTCGCGCGTTCGCGTTTTCACGCAATGGCTGCGCGAGATCTTCGAAGGCGCCGCCTGACGTACTTTCGCAACCCGCGGGCACGCGCAAACGCTTGCGCGATGCGCCTTTGCAAAATGTGTGTGGGCGGACGAACGTTGCGCAGACGAATCCGCGGTGCACCATATTGGCAAGGAAGCCAGCGAGCGATAGGCTTCTTTTGCCGACCGTCACGGCGCAGCGGATAAAAATTACCGAACGGTCTGGCGGCGCTCGGAGCGAAGCGTCCGGTCGGTATCTCCGCGACCGGACGACCGTCCTGCATCACCTGAAGACCAGAAGATCAGAGCAAAGACAAGGCGAGCCGCGTCCATCGATTCAAGGAGACGCGAAGTTCGCCCCCCGGAAAAAGCGCAGCAAGAGGCGCGCACAAGAGCGCGAAGTCTGCACGACAGCGGCACACGTTCGGCACAGAAGCGGGATCGAAGCGGTAATCGAACTAAAAAACAGGCTGGAAATCAGGCTGGAAATCGAAGCGGCGCCGACAGCACCGAGGCAGCACGGCCAGCCGCCGCGCATGGCATCGCAGCAATACTATCGCGCCAGCGTTCATGCGAACGCAGGCCGCTCGGGGTGGGCGGCGAACGGACTGGCATTCAGGTGATTCTACGAGAAGAACAAATGAACCATGGATACGAAGTATCGCTCGTCAAACGAGTGGTGAACCAACTGGTTACCTGCATCGTAAATGGCGAATACGCAGCGAACGTGCTGCCGCCGCAAGTCGAGCTCTCAAAGAAACATGGCGTGAGCCGCACCATCATGCGCGAGGCGCTTTCCATCCTGATCTCGCGAAGGATGCTCGACGTGCGTCCGAAGACCGGCACGCGCATCCGGCCGCCGACGGAGTGGCTCATCATCGACCATGAAGTCGCCGAATGGCGGCTTCGTGCGGCGGCGGACCCGGAGTACCTGCGCGGGCTGATCGAATTCCGGTCGCTCGTCGATCCGCGCGCGGCAGCGCTCGCGGCCGAGCGCGCGACCCGCAACCAGCGCATCGCGATTGCGGCCGCCTACCAGAGGTTCGCGCAGGCGGACGCGAACGGTGCGGCGGCCTGCGCGGCCGAGGACGCGCTGCAATCCGCGATCGTCGATGCGAGCGGCGACGAACTCCTGCGCCAAATGGGCCACATCGTGCGCATGGCATTGCGGGCGGCGAAGCCGGCCGAACATCCTCACGCGCTCGCGCACCAGTCGAATCTCGCGGACTACGCGAAGGTGGTGCAGGCGATCGAGGCGTCCGACGCCGACAGCGCCCGGACCGCAATGACCTACCTCCTCGCGAACTGCGCGACGCGGCTGTTGGAAGAAGCCGCCTGATGCCCGCCTCGCCCGGGCCATCGAACTCGGGTGCAGGCGCCTTCGTCAACTTCCGCATTGCCTTCTTCCCCATTGCGTGTCGCTTCGGCACGCTTGTCTCTCGCGCGCCACCGTGTCCTGGGACCGTATCTTGCGCGTAGAGCGCATCGTCGCGGAGGCAGTTCGACAAACGCCTCGCACGATCCGTCCGCGTGACTACAATTAGCTGATGTCGGAGATCGCGGCTAACAGCGGCTCTGCGCATCGCGCATTCGCCGCGCAAGACACGAATGGAGGCAGCAATGTCAGAGATCGACAGGGAAATCGACAAGGAAAAAGTCGTCGCGGTGCTGAACCAGATTCTCGAGTCCGAACTGGCCGGCGTCGTCCGCTACACGCACTATTCGTTTCTCGTCTTCGGCTTCGGGCGCATCCCGATCGTCTCCTGGCTGCGCGAGCAGGCCGACGAGTCGCTGCTGCATGCCCAGCAGGTCGGAGAGTGGATCACGACGCTCGGCGCGTATCCCTCCCTCGCGATCGGGCCGCTGCTCGATTCGCACACGTTCGATATCGCGTCGATCCTGCGCGAGTCGCTCCAGGCCGAGAATGTCGCGCTGAAGCTCTATCGCGATCTGCTCGCGCTCGTCGAGGACCGCTCCGTCGCGCTGGAAGAGTTCGCGCGCCAGATGATCCATACCGAGGAGATGCATGCGGGCGAAGTCGACAAGATGCTGCGCCGGCCAGGCGAAGTGACGACCTCGACCGAGCGCCAGACGGGCAAGGCCTGACGCAGGCTCGATGCCGATGACGATGCGTGCCTCGGGAAGCGTCGCCGCGCAGCATTTCTATTAGGGTAATCCTGTGCCCGCGAATGTCGACGCCCATGCGGGTGCGCTGCACAATTCGGGGAGCGAACGCATGCGGCGCAGCTGCGTCGTGCGTTGGAGTCTTCACTCTCGGGGTAATAAAAATGGATAAAGGTACGACCGTCAACATACAGACGTTCCTGAACGAGCACCCGTTCTCTGGATTTCAGTGGCTCATCTTCGCGATGTGCTTCGTCGTCGTGCTTCTCGACGGCTTCGACACCGCCGCCATCGGCTTCATCGCGCCGTCGCTCGTCACGGAATGGCACATCAGCAGGCCGGCGCTTGCGCCGGTACTGAGTGCGGCGCTCTTCGGACTCGCGTTCGGCGCACTCGCGGCGGGTCCGCTCTCGGACCGGCTCGGGCGGCGTCTGCTACTGATCGTCTCGGTGACCGTCTTCGGCTTCGCGTGCCTTGCGTCAGCGTGGTCGGGCAACCTGTTCCAGCTCACCGTGCTGCGCTTTGTCACCGGCCTCGGCCTCGGTGCCGCGATGCCCAACGCGGTCACGATGATGAGCGAGTACTGCCCGGACCAGCGGCGCGCGACGCTCACCAACCTCATGTTCTGCGGCTTTCCGCTGGGCGCGGCATTCGGCGGCTTTCTCGCCGCGTGGATGATCCCGCATTTCGGCTGGCGCAGCGTGCTGGTCCTAGGTGGCGTGACTCCGCTCATCCTTGCCGTGCTGCTAATGGTCGTGATGCCCGAATCGGTGCGCTACATGGTCGCGAAGAACCATCCGGCGGAGAAGATTCGCGCAGCACTCTCACGCGTGTCCGCGAGCGCATCGCGCGCGACCGCCTTCATCATGACCGAACAGGCGCCGCGCACGAGCGCCAAGGGCGGCTTGAGCGTGGTGCTTTCGCCGTCGTACGTGGTCGGCTCGGTGATGCTGTGGCTCGCGTATTTCATGGGCCTCGTGATCTTCTACGCGTCGATCAACTGGATGCCCATCCTCTTCAAGGAAGCGGGCCTTACCCCGCAACGCGCAACGCTCATCTCTGCGCTCTTTCCGCTAGGCGGCGTGGGCGCCGTGCTGTTCGGCATGTTGATGGACCGCTTCAATCCGAACCGCGTGATCGCGGCGGGTTATGCACTGACCGCGGTTACCGTCTATGCGATCGGCCAGTCGATCGGCGATGTGGGCTGGCTTATGGTCAGCGTCTTCGCAGCCGGCATCCTGATGAATACCGCGCAATCGTCGATGCCGGCGCTCGCGGCCGCGTTCTATCCGACTCAGGGACGCGCAACCGGCGTCGCGTGGATGCTCGGCATCGGGCGCTTCGGCGGCATCGCGGGCTCGTTTCTCGTCGCCGAACTCACGCGGCGGCAGTTCACTTTCGCGGGCATCTTCACGGTGATCGCGGTAGCGGGCCTGATCGCGTGCGTCGCGCTCCTGATCAAGCAGGCCGTGCATCCGGTCGATGCGGCGACGGCGCCCGCCGATCCGTCGATCGCGGGCCACTAAAAAAACCGGCCGCACCCTCGACGGGTACGGCCGGCCACTTCCGCGCGACAGGCTTACTTCGGCTGCTCGACCGTACGCAGATACGGCTTCAGCGTCTTGAAGCCCTGCGGATACTTCTTCTTTGCGTCCTCATCCGACACCGACGTCGGAATGATCACGTCCTCGCCCGGCTTCCAGTTCACGGGCGTGGCCACGGCGTGCTTCGCGTTGAGTTGCAGCGCGTCCAGGAGGCGCAGAACCTCGTCGAAATTGCGGCCCGCGCTCATCGGATAGGTAAAGGTGGCCTTGACCTTCTTGTCCGGGCCGACGATGAACACGGCGCGGATGGTGGCGTTGTCCACCGCCGTGCGCGGACCGCCGCTCGCGTTCGGATGGATCATGTCGTAGAGCTTGGCGACGTTGAGGTCCGCATCGCCGATCATCGGGTAGTTGACCGCCGTACCCTGCGTTTCCTCGATGTCCTTTGCCCACTTCGAATGATTGTCGACCGGATCGATGGACAGGCCGATCACCTTGGTGTTGCGCTTGTCGAATTCGGGTTTGAGCCGTGCCAAGTAGCCCAGTTCGGTCGTGCAGACCGGCGTGAAATCTTTCGGATGCGAAAACAGGATGGCCCACTTGTCACCGATCCACTCGTGAAAGCGGACGGTTCCTTCAGTTGTTTCTGCCGTGAAGTCGGGGGCTTCATCACCAATACGGATGGACATATTCAATCTCCACTGTGTGAGTAACCCGGGACGGCGCAAGCGTCCACTGGCTCGCAAACCTGACCCCGGGGCTAAAACAAGCTATTTACATTGTGATTATAGTGCGGTCCGGGCGCGCGTCTTGCTCCTGCTTAAAGCTCGAATTCTTCTATTAAATCTGCTATCACGGAATAAGACCGCCCTTTCAATGATGCCTCAGGGAACAGGAGAGTATCGTGACGATGATGCAAAGAAAGTCCATCGATGCGTTGCAGGCCGAGGCCTCGGAAAGCGATGAGGTCCTGCATGAGGAAGGCGGACACACGCTCAAGCGCTCGCTCTCCGGCCTCGACCTGACCATGCTTGGCATCGGCTGCATCATCGGCGCGGGGATTTTCGTGCTGACGGGGCACGCGGCCGCCACCAACGCGGGACCGGCCATCACGATCTCGTTTGTGCTCGGGGGCATCGTCTGCGGACTTGCGGGCCTGTGTTATGCGGAAATGGCCTCGACCGTGCCCGTCTCCGGCAGCGCCTACACGTATGCTTACGCGACGATGGGCGAGTTCATTGCGTGGTTGATCGGCTGGGACCTGATCCTCGAATATGCCGTGGGGGCGACGACCGTCGCGATCGGCTGGTCGGGGTACGTGGTGAGCTTTCTGCATTCGCTCGGCGTCGACATTCCCGCGCGCCTTTCGCAAGCGCCCTTCTCCTACGAACCCGGGCACGGCTGGAGCCATGCGGGCGCGCTCCTCAACGTGCCGGCGATGGTGATCGTCGGGCTGATCACGATGCTGCTCGTGATTGGCATCCGCGAATCGGCTCGCGTGAACAGCGTCATCGTGGTGGTGAAAGTGGTGATCGTGATTGCGTTCATCATCGCGGGCATCGGATATGTCGATACGGCGCACTGGACGACGAGCACGAATCCGCATGGCGCGTTCATCCCGCCGAACACGGGCGAATCGGGCGTGTACGGCATGAGCGGCGTGCTGCGTGGTGCGGCGGTCGTGTTCTTTGCGTACATCGGCTTCGATTCCGTATCGACTGTCGCGCAGGAAACGAAGAACCCGAGCCGCGACATGCCGCTCGGCCTGCTTGGCTCGCTTGCGATCTGCACCCTGCTTTACGTGCTCGTGTCGTATGTGCTCACGGGCATCGTGCCTTACGACAAGCTCAACGTAGCGGACCCGATCGCGGTCGGCGTCGATGCGATCGGCATGCGCTGGCTCTCGCCTATCGTGAAGCTCGGCGCGATCTTCGGGCTTACGTCGGTGGTGCTCGTGCTGCTCCTGAGCCAGCCGCGCATCTTCTACTCGATGGCACGCGACGGGCTGCTGCCGCCGTTCGCTTCGAAGATTCATCCGCGGTTTCGCACGCCTTACATCACGACAATCATTACGGGGCTGATCGTGATGGTGCTGGCCGGGCTGTTGCCGATCGGGCTTGTCGGAGAGCTGGTGAGTATCGGGACTCTGTTCGCCTTTGCGGTCGTTTGCGTCGGGGTGCTCGTGTTGCGGATTACTCAGCCGGACTTGAAGCGGGCGTTCAGGACGCCGGCCGTGTTCGTCGTCGCACCGCTGGGGGCGCTTTCTTCAGTCTTCCTGATGGCGGGCCTGCCCGCCGATACATGGATTCGACTTATTGTCTGGATGGCCATTGGGGTCGTCATTTATTTTGGATATGGCATCCGGCATAGCAGGTTGAAAATTTCCGCTGCTGGGCGCCGCGTGCGTTGACACCATTTGATGCTCATGCGCTTTCTGTGGAACTTGTATTGTTATCGGTTTATTAGCATTGCCCCTGTCCGGGGCAGTGCTAATAGACCACTAAGAGAGCAAGTTCCATAGAAGCGCAGAAACATCAAACGGTGTTATCCAGCCCCTCCCCCCGCGCCGGCCGCACGTGCTTCCTCAGGACTTTCATAGATATACGCGGCCAGGCCGCGCTTCTTGAGCGCATCGCCAAGCTTGAGCCGCAAGAAGCTGGAAGTCGTGTATCGCGTGACCCCTTCATAACAACCATTCACGAGCTTCGTGACCATCTCCGAATAGGCGTCGAGCATATCCGGCCGGATCGAGAAATTGTCATAGTTGACGATGGCGTGCGGCCTGACCTTCAACCCGCTGAGCTTCGCCTCGACCTCGCGCCGTATCGCCTCAACATCGTCGAGTGTCGCGACTTCATGTCCTTCGAAGTTGATGAAGAACATGTTCTTCTCGGCGTCATAGCTGAACCGCTCGCTGATACGCAAGCGCAGCAGGATATTGCGCAAACCCATAGGCGCGCTCTGGAAGATGCGCGCATCCATCAGCCGGGGCGGCCGCTTGATGACTGGCGCAAAGCCCATCTGCGAGAGGATGTCGCGCTCCACGTCGATGCCCGGCGCTACCTCGATCAACTCGAGCCCTTCAGGCGTCAGCGAAAACACACAGCGCTCGGTGATGTACAGCACCGGCTGACCGCGCTCGGCCGCATACCTGCCGCTGAACGTCCGGTGCTCGACGGCATCGACGAACTTCTGGCAAGTCCCGTCGCGCACGATCCAGATATGCCCGTCCTCGATCGCGATATCCAGCTTTCCCGCGTTGAACGTGCCGACGAACACCACCTTCTTCGCGCTCTGGCTGATGTTGATGAAGCCGCCCGCGCCCGCGAGCTTCGGGCCGAACTTGCTCACGTTCAGATTGCCTTCGCGGTCGGCCTGCGCGAGCCCGAGGAACGCAATGTCGAGTCCGCCGCCATCGTAGAAATCGAACTGGTACGGCTGGTCGATGATCGCCTGCGTGTTGGTCGCGGCACCGAAATTCAGGCCGCCCGCCGGAATGCCACCGATCACGCCCGGCTCCGTCGTCATCGTAAAGAGATCGATCACCTGCTCTTCGTTCGCCACGCTCGCGATGCCCTCCGGCATGCCGATGCCGAGATTCACGATGCTGTTCGCCATCAGTTCGAACGCCGCGCGACGCGCGATGATCTTGCGCTCGGACAACGCCATCGGCAACACCGAACTCGCCGCGACGCGCAGCTCGCTCGAAAACGCAGCGCTGTACTGCTCGCCGAAGGTCTGCCAATGATGCTCTGGCTGCGCGACCACCACGCAATCGACCATTACGCCCGGAATCTTCACCTGCCGCGAGTTGAGCGTGTTCGACTCTGCGAGCCGCTCGACCTGCGCGATCACGATGCCACCGGAATTGCGCGCGGCCATTGCGATCGACAGCCCTTCGAGCGTCAGCGCTTCCTTCTCCATCGTGATGTTGCCGTTGACGTCAGCCGTCGTGCCGCGCACGATCGCGACGTCGATCGGAAAGGTCTTGTAGAAAAGATAGTCTTTGCCGTCGATCTGCATCAGCGTGACAAGATCGTCCGTGGTGCGCGCGTTGAGTTTGCCGCCGCCGTTGCGCGGGTCGACGAAGGTGCCGAGACCGACTGTCGAAATATGTCCGGGACGATGCGCGGCGATATCGCGAAAGAGTTGCGAGATCACGCCCTGCGGAAGGTTGTACGCTTCGATGCGGTTGTTGATCGCGAGCTGCTGCAAACCCGGCACGAGCCCCCAGTGCCCGCCGATCACTCGGCGCACGAGACCCTCGCGGGCAAGATGATTGAGCCCCTTCGACTTGCCGTCACCCTGGCCTGCTGCATAGACGAGCGTGAGGTCCGCGAGCGCTTCGCCGCCCGCGCTATCGCCTTCGAGGAACCGCTCTTCGAGCGCGACCGCCACCGCTTCCGCAAAGCCGATGCCGACGAAACCGCTCGTCGCGATCGTGTTCCCCGAGCGGATCAGGCGCACGGCCTCGCGTGCCGATACGATCTTGCCCCGCTCGACCGTGCGTGCGGTGGCGGGCAGATAAGGCCGGACAGTTTCGCTCATGTTGTCTCCGTTCAGCAGGTCGTCGCGTGCTTGTCAGTTTTCGGTGGCGTCCCTCGTCGCCGTGTTCAGATCTCGACGCGCGCCCCCAGTTCGATCACGCGGTCGGCGGGCAGTTTCAGATAAGCGGCAACGTTGCCCACATTGTGCAGCATGACGGCAAAGAGCCGTTCGCGCCAGAGCGCCATGCCCTTGCCCGGCGTCGGCACAACCGTCGCACGGCTCAGGAACCACGAGATCTGCGTGCGATCGAACCGCACCCCCGACGACGCGCACGCTTCCAGCGCAGCAGGCAAATCGACTTCGTCCTTAAAGCCGTAGAGAACCGTCACCTGATAACAGCCCTGCCCGAGCGACTGCACCGACACGCGCTGGTTCGACGGAATCCACGGCACCTCGCTGTTCGCGACCGTGAGAAAGATCACGGTCTCGTGCAGCACGCGGTTGTGCACGAGATTGTTCAGCAGCGAATGCGGCACGCCATGCGGATCGGCGTTCATGAAGATCGCGGTGCCTTCCACGCGCACCGGCGGCTTCGCCAGCAAGGACGCGAGAAACGGCTTGAGCGGTGTCGTGCCCGCGCGCAGGCGCGCTTCGGCCAGCATCATCTCCCAGCCGCGGCCCCAGGTCGCCATGATCGTGAACATGACGAACCCGATCGCGAGCGGGAACCAGCCGCCCTGCGCGATCTTCAATAAGTTCGCGGAGAAGAACGTCGCATCGATCACGAAGAAGAAGGCCGTCGCGCACACGCACAGCAGCCAGTTGTAGTGCCACGCGTAGCGAATCACGAAGAACGTCAGCACGGTCGTGATGAGCATCGTCCCTGTCACCGCGATGCCATAAGCCGAGCCAAGTGCCGTCGACGAGCCGAACGCGAGCACCGCCCCGACCACGGCGATCAGAAGCGTCCAGTTGATGCCGGGCACATAGATCTGCCCGATCTCCTTGGCCGATGTGTACACCACGTTCATGCGCGGCAGGAAGCCTAACTGCATCGCCTGCTTGGTCATCGAATAGGTGCCGGAGATCACGGCTTGCGATGCGATCACCGTCGCGACGGTCGAAAGCCCGACCATCGGATAGAGCATCCATTGCGGAAAGAGATGATAGAACGGGTTTTGCAACGCCGAGGGATCGGCGAGCAGCAGCGCGCCTTGCCCCAGATAGTTCAGTGCGAGCGCAGGAAAGACCATGCCGAACCAAGTGACACGGATCGGCCGCGCGCCGAAGTGGCCCATGTCGGCATAGAGCGCCTCGGCACCCGTGAGCGAGAGCACCACCGCGCCCAGCGCGACAAATGCGAGCCAGCGGTGACGCAGGCAGAACGCGAGGCCCGCAAGGGGGTCGAGCGCTTCCAAAATGCGCGGCGCGTCTGCGATATTGACAGCGCCCGCGATGGCGAGGACGAAGAACCACACCACCATCACGGGCCCGAATACCGCGCCGATGCCCGCCGTACCGTGCTTCTGCATCATGAAGAGCGCGGTGAGGGCGATCAGCGTGACCGGAATGACGTACGGCTTGAGGAGCGGCGTGGCGACTTCGAGTCCCTCGACCGCGCTCAGCACGGAGATGGCCGGGGTTATCACGCCGTCGCCGTAGAAAAGCGCGGCGCCCATCACGCCGATGCCGAGCAGCACATGACGCAGCCGCGGCCGGCTCGCGACCGACGAGGCCGCAAGCGCGAGCAACGCCATGATCCCGCCTTCGCCGTGGTTGTTGGCGCGCAGGATCAGCGTCACGTACTTGAGCGACACGACGATGATGAGCGACCAGAAGATCAGCGACACGATGCCGATCACGTTGAGCGGTTCGAGCGGCAATCCGTTTGCAGGATCGAACACTGTTTTGAGCGTGTACAACGGACTCGTGCCAATGTCTCCGTAGACGATGCCGAGCGCCGCGAGCGCAAGACTCCAGAGGGCCGGATGATGCGGGGCCGGATGATGGGGCGCAGGCGCGCCGGCCTTGTCGTCCGAGGTCGCGCCCGATGCAGTCAATCCCATGATTCCTCCAGATTTACGCTTGTCGCGCGCTCGTTTATTCGTCAGAGGATGAGAGCTGCTACTTATGCACTTATCGAAGTATAGGAACGGCCGCGCGCTCCGTGCACAGTAAATGGCCCGAGAACGTGTCGTGCTTCTGTCCGCGGCTGTTCGGCACGGATGTCAGGCGTACTTGATCTGCGATACCGCGCGAAGCTCGTCGGGCGTCGCCGTGCCGAAGCCGAAAAACTCCAGGTAAGCGGGGATCATCTCGAACAGCATGTCCGTGCCGACCTGCACCGCGCAGCCCTTCTCCTTCGCCGCGCGCAACAACGGAGTGTATTCGGACTTCATTACGACCTCGCCAACGAGGGTGCTCGGCGCAATGCGGTCGATGTCGAACGGCAACGGGTCGTCTTCCTTCATGCCAAGCGGCGTCGCGTTGACGATAACGTCGAAGCCCGCCGGGTCTTTCGATCCCGTCGTGACGACGAGTTGCGAATAGTGGTCGCGCAGCCGGCCAGCGAGCGCTTCGACGGAAGGCGTATTGGTATCGAAGAGTGCCATCTCGGCAACGCCGGCCGCGGCCAGCGATGCAGCAATCGCCGAGCCCACTCCGCCGCTGCCCACCACGAGCACGCGCGCGCCCTTGAGCGCACGGCCCTTGCGCTCGACGCCGCGCACGAAGCCTGCGCCATCGAACTGATCGCCGACGAGCTTGCCGTCCGGACGTTTGAGGATCGCGTTGCATGCGCCCGCGATGCGGCCGGTGGGCGTCACCTCGTCGACGAGGCCGACGGTCGTGACCTTGTGCGGCATCGTGACGAGCGCGCCGCGGATGTTGCTCAGCCGGAACAGCATCGGCAGGAAGGCCTCGTAGTCCTCGGGCTTGACGCCCATCGGCATCACGACGGCGTCGATGCCGTTTTTCTCGAACCACGGGTTGTAGATCATCGGCGCCTTGAACGCCTCGGTCGGGAAACCCAGATGGGCGATAAGCGTCGTTTTTCCGCTGATCATCGCAGCGCTCCTTTTTCTAACGAGTTCCTGGATCAGGCCTTACGGTTCCGCTGCAATCACGTCGACGGCGGACATCACCATCATAGTGCGCCTGCCGGCGACCGCGCGCCAGCACCTGGAATCACGTCGCCCCAATGTGTACCAAATAGTACATTTTATCGCCGACGACGTCCATATGGATTCCTGGCCCGTGACGGGGGTGCATTCAGCGTCTGCTGAACAGGCGGTGGGGTGCTTTGGCGCGTGATCCGGGTCGCACGGCGATGCGCTCTTGGCACGGTCACGCGCGCCGTTTCCTCCGATTAATCGGAGCGCATCGGCGCATGCGTGAATCTGGAGGGAATGGCTGATCGACCGGGCCGAAGGCCGGTCGACCGTTGGGGGTTAGTGGCTGGTGCCGAGGTAGGCAGCCTTGACCGACGGATCGTTGCGCAACTGCTCGGCCGGGCCGTGCGTGGCGATGCGGCCGTTTTCCAGCACGTAGCCATAGTCCGCGACATTGAGCGCGGCGACCGCGAATTGTTCGACGAGCAGCATCGTGACGCCTTCCTGCTTGAGCCTTTCTATAATGCGGAAGATTTCTTCGACGAGGATGGGAGCCAGGCCCATCGACGGTTCGTCGAGCAGCACGACATCCGGGTTGAGCATGATGGCGCGCGCCATCGCGAGCATCTGCTGTTCGCCGCCTGAGAGCGTGCCGGCCAGTTGATGACGGCGTTCCTTGAGGCGCGGAAAGAGTTCGATGGCGCGTTCGAGGTCGGCGGACACGTCGCCCTTCGGCCGCGCCCAGGTCAGGCGCGGGAATGCGCCGAGGATGAGGTTGTCGGTGACCGACATGGTGGCGAAGACGCGCCGGCCTTCGGGCGAATGCGCGAGACCGAGGCGCGCGATCTTGTGCGAGTCCATCGCGTCGATGCGTTTTGCCTCGTTGCCGACGCCCATTGTGATCTCGCCGTCGGTCGCCTTGATCATGCCGGAGATCGCGCGCATCGTCGTGGTCTTGCCGGCTCCGTTAGAGCCGATCAAGGTGACCACCTGCGCCTTAGGCACGTCCATCGATATGCCATGCAGCACTTTTACCTTGCCGTAGCCGGCGTGCAGGTTTCTGATCGATAGCATTTTTTTCGGTTCTCTGCGTTGCGGTTGGGCTGTACGTTATTTGCGCCGGTTTTGGTCTCTGCTCTTGCGTGAAACTTGTTCTCTTGTCGGTCTATTAGCACTGCCCCTGTCCGGGGCGGGACTTACTTTCTTTGCTGCTGCAAAGAAAGTAAGCAAAGAAAGCAGCTTTTTCAGGCACCAGTCGCAAACCGGCAACGCACTCGCATCACTGACTGGCCCAGCGCCTAAGTGTCGCCCTCAAAGGACCACCGGGCTTGGCGCGCGCACGCACTGACACCCCTCGCAGTCCAACAAAGTGGTATGCGCTGCGTTCCGGTCCGTCCGCGCTTCGCTCGGACGACGGGCACAACCGAAAACCAGCGGATGGCAACGACCGCGAACCCAAACCGCGCGACGATGCACCTCTCGTCCAGCGAAGCGAAAACGGATGAATGACTGCTGTGCCAACTTGTTCACTGCGCGATGACACAGTGCGTGCCGCGCACCAAGCCCCTAAAGTCCGTTGAGGGCGACACTTAGGGGCTGGGCCAATCGGTATTGCTAGTGCGTTGCCGGTTTGCGACTGCTGCCTGAAAAAGCTGCTTTCTTTGGTTACTTTCTTTGCAGCAGCAAAGAAAGTGACTGCCGCCCCGCACAGGGGCGTGCTAATAGACCGTTAAGAAAACAAGTTCCATAGAAGCCCGAAAATATCAAACGGTGTTCAAAACAACCACGCCCCAGCGCGAGCGATGAACGCCCTATGCTGCCTGCCCACCCAAATAAGCCTCGATAACCTTCTCATCAGCCTGCACCTCGGCAGGTTTTCCTTCGGCAATCTTCTGCCCGAAGTCCAGCACCGAGACCGTGTCGCAGACACTCATCACCACGTCCATGTGATGCTCGATGAGCACAAGCGTGATCCCGTGATTCCTCACCTTGCGAATGATCGCAACCAGCTCGCGGATATCCGGCGCCGTCAGCCCCGCCGCAGGCTCATCGAGCAGGAGCAACTGCGGATCGAGCGCGAGCGCCCGTGCAATCTCCAGCAGCCGCTGACGGCCATAAGGCAGATTCCGCGCCTCCTCAGTCGCTACATCCTCCAGCCCGACGAAGCGCAGCAGGTTGAACGCCCGCTCCCGCGCGGCACGCTCCTCGCGCCGGTAACGCCCCGTCATCAGCCCGACATCGGCAAAATTCGACTTGAACGTGTGATGCAGTCCGACCAGCACGTTCTCCAGCGCAGTCATCTCGCCGAACAACTGCACGTTCTGGAACGTCCGCGCAATGCCCGACAGCGCGATGTTCGCCGACGTCCGCCCCGCAATCGACTGCCCGTCGTATTCGATCGCCCCCGCGCTAGGCACATAAATGCCCGTCAGCACGTTCATCATCGTGCTCTTGCCCGAGCCGTTCGGTCCGATCAGGCCGTGAATCGTTCCGCGCCGCACCGTCAGGTTCACGTCGTTGAGCGCCTTCAGGCCGCTGAACTGCATCAGGATGTTGCGCAATTCGAGAATGTTCTCTGCGCCCTCGGGACGCACCGCGAGCACCGCGTCCGCCTGTGCATTCGCGAGATCGGCAGGATCGATCTTTGTCACGCGCACGCGGCCGAGACTCAGGATCTTGCGTACGAAGCCAACGATGCCGTCCTGCAGGTAATACACGACCAGCAGGATCATCAGGCCGAAAATGGTCAGGCGCCAATCCGTCAGTGCATCGATCCAGTAGGAAAAGATCGCGAGGCCCGCCGTGCCGATCACCGGAATCGCTACCTTCTTCGGCGTGCTGATGCGGCGCGCGAGCGCAATCGCCGCGCCGATCACGACGACCGCCGCAAGCACCGTCGACACCGTGCGGAACATCGAGATGTCGTCGAGCAGCTTCGGCAGCAGCACGATGATCGTCGAGCCGAGCACCGCGCCCGTGCGCGTCTTGCGTCCGCCCATGATGATCGCGAGCAGGAACAGGATCGTCAGTTCGAAGTTGTAGGTGTTCGGCGAGATGTACTGCTCGGAATACGAATAGAGGCAGCCAGCAAGACCCGCGAAACCCGCGCTGATGACGAACGCATAGACCTTGTGGCGATATACCGACACGCCCATGCAGTCCGACGCGATCGGGCTGTCGCGCAGCGCCTCGAACGCTCGGCCCAGATGCGACTTCAGCACGCGATGCACGACCACCAGCGACACTACCAGCAGCACCGCGACGAGCCAGTAATACTCGACTTCGTTCAGCATGTGGCCGGCGATCGTGGGCTTCGGAATCTTGAGGCCCATCGGTCCGTTGGTCAGGAAATCCATCTCGTTGATGAGGATCTGGATGATCGTGCCGAACGCAAGCGTCACCATCGCGAGATAGGGGCCGGACACGCGCAGCGCCGGCAGCGCGAGGATCGCGCCGAAGCCCGCCGTCACCAGGATCGCGAGCGGCGCCGTGACGAAGAACGGCATGCCGAGCTTGATGAAGAGCACGCCCGCCGTGTACGCGCCGACGCCGAAGAGCCCCGCATGCCCGAGCGACACCTGCCCCGTATACCCCACCACGATGTCGAGACCGAACAGCAGGATCGCGTAGATCATGATGGTCTCGACGAGGTGGATGTAATACGGATTACCCGACAGCACCGGGAATACCGCGAGTGCGACGAGTCCGACAGCACCCGCGACGATTTTCTTGATGTTCACGGTAGCCTCAGACTTTCTTGATGGCAGTCTTGCCGAAGAGACCCGCCGGCTTCATCGCCAGCACGATCAGCAGGAGCACGAGTCCCGGCACGTCCTTGTAGCCGGTCGAAATATAAAAGCCGGTAGTGGTCTCCGCTATGCCGAGAATCATCCCGCCGACGATGATCCCCATCCCGCTAGACAGCCCGCCGATGATCGCCACTGCGAACGCCTTGAGTCCGAGGACCGCGCCCATCGTCGCGCCGGTCAGCGTGAGCGGCGCGATCAGCACGCCCGCGAACGCGGCCGTCAGCGACGAGAGCGCATATGAGAACGTGATCACGAGGCCGGTATTGATGCCCATGAGCGAAGCGGCGTCACGATCGTTCGCGGTCGCGACCACGGCCTTGCCGAAGATCGTCTTGCGGTTGAAGAACTCGACCGCGAGCATCATCACGAGCGCGCCGCCCACGACGAGCAGCTCCATCGGCAGCACGTTGGCGCCGAAGACCTTGAGTGGCGCTTCGGGCAAAGGCGACGGAAAGCGCAGGTCGTCACGGCCCCAGACGTTTTCCGCGACGTTCTTGAAGATGATGCCGAGCGCGATCGTCGACATGATCCAGCCGAATTCGGACTTGATCCTGATCGCGGGCCGCACGCCGATGCGTTCGACGAACGCGCCCTGCGCGAGGCCGAAGAGACACACGAGCGGAATCATCAGCCAGTAGTTGACGCCCACCGAGACGAGCGTGAGGCCGACGAGTGCGCCGAGCATCAGCGCATCGCCCTGCCCGAAGTTCAGCGTGCCGGAAGTGGCAAACGTGAGTTGATAGCCGAACGCGATCACGGCGTAGATCATGCCGAGCGCGATGCCGCTATAGACAAGCTGGAGAAGAATGGACATCGTCGAGCCGCCGAGAGGTCAGACACCAAGCGAAACACAAAGCAAAGCCGCCCCGCCGTCAGGCGGGCGCGGCTCCCGCGCACACGACCAACGCCTTAGTTCGATGCGGTCGTCTGCTTCGTGCGAAGCGTGCTGCCGCCCTTCTTGTCGGCGTCGTACGCGTAGACCACGCGGCCGCCCTTCACCTCGCCGACCACCGGCACGTTCGGGCTGATCGCGTCGTGATCGCCGTGCGTGAACGGCTTGTCGTAGACCATCACGACACCTTCCACCTTCGAGTTCAGGTTTTCGAGCGCGGCGCGCACTTTCGGACCTTCGGTCGAACCGGCCTGCGTGATCGCCGCTGCGAGCAGGTAGACAGAGTCGTATCCCTGCGCCGCCGACACCGGCGAATCGATGCGGTCGTTCTTCGGCCTGAACTCCTTCAGGTACGCGTCGATGAACGTCTTGCGCTTGGCCGTGTTCGCTTCCTGGATAAAGGTCTGCGGCATGCGCGCACCTTCGCCGTTCGCGCCGGCGTTATCGATGTAGTTCGCCATCGAGAGCGTCCAGCTGCCGACGAGCGGCACCTTCCAGCCGAGCTTCGCCATGCCGTTCGCGATCTGCGCGAGTTCCGGCCCGATCCCGTAGGTCAGCACGGCTTCGGCACCCGCTTCCTTCGCCTTCAGCAACTGGGCCGTCATATCGACGTCCTTGATGTTGAACTTCTCGACGGCCACCGGCTTCACGCCCTTCGCCGCCAGCGCCTTCTCCAGGTCCTCGCGGCCAAGCTGGCCGTAGTTCGTGGAGTCGGCGAGAATCGCGACCTTCTTGAAGCCGCGCTTCGCGATCGCTTCCTCGACGATCATCGGCGCCTGAATGCGGTCAGGCGCTGCGTTGCGGAAGACGTAGTTATCGGGCTGGTCGTCGAACTGGCGCGTGATGATCGTGCCCGTTGCGACGTTGTTGAAGACCGGTACCTTTGCTTCCTGGAAGAAGCGTTGCGAAGCGAGCGCGACGCCGGTGTTGATATAGCCGACCACCGCGACGACCTTCTCCTTGTTGATCAGTTCCTGGGCGATCTGCACGCCGCGTTCGTTCTTCGCTTCGTCGTCGCGCTCGACAAGCACGAGCTGCCGGCCGAGCACGCCGCCCGACTTGTTGATCTCGGCGGTAGCGAGCCGCACGCCGTCGCGCATGCTCACGCCCATCGACGAAGAGCCGCCGGTGAACGGGCCGTCGACGCCGATCTTGATCGGATCCGCAGCGTAGGCCGTGGCGAATGCGCCAAATGCGAGCGCACCCGCGATGAGCTTCAGTTTGATACCCATGATGTGTCTCCGTCGCATGAATCGTTTTTGTCAGACGGGATGCCCCGATGTGGCGTGCCGGCTGGCGCTTTTCTAACCGAACGTTTGTGCAAAACTGATCGGTGATCGAGTGTAGAAATTGTAAGGATCAGACAATATTCGGAGATACCCGAACGCGTGAGGGCTGGCGCACATGAAAAAGCGGCGGGTTTATCGAAAAACCCGCCGCTTTGTTGTGTCCGATGAAAGTGACCTAAGCGCTTTTTGTCGTTCGAGCCGCGCGTGTTCTTGTTCGGTCAGGTTTTCGTCATCGCGTCGCCGGCCGGCCCGGTGTCGCTCTGGTCTTCCGATACCGGCTCGGCGTCGTCTCCCCCGACACTCGCGCGCGCCTCTTCCCAGAACTCGTCGGCACGGCCTTCCGGGCTGCCCGATGCTTCCCAAAGTTCATACGCTTTCCTGCGGATCTCTTCTTCCTTCGACATGTCGTTCATACGGCGCTCCAAGGAGTCGGTCAGAACGGATGGGAATTCGCTGCCCGCCCGCACCGCAACGATGCGGGCGTGCCGCGACGCCATCCGGTTGCGCTGCGGCCTCGCCTTTTCAGCAATCGCTATGCCGATGGCGAAACGTTTGCGCCGGCTCCTTGCCCCGCGTTCTTCGTCAGTGACTTTCGTCCGTCTGGAGCGCCTGGGCGAACTGGCGCAGGACCGAACTCGACGCATCGCTGACCGCCCAGTAGCTCATGCCGTCGCGATGCCAGTTCGCGAGCGCATAGCCATCGTCGGACTGCGTGACGGCCGTCGTCGGCTTGGCGGGCGGCGCGTTCGCGGAATGGCTGCCGTCGGGGAACACGTAGACGTCGATCGGATGCTTGAGATAGCGATACACCAGCACCGCGACCGGCCGATGCCCCACGTAGTCGAGCCGCCCGCCGACGAGCGCAAAGCCCGGCTCGCGCGGATCGACGACCGGCGGCACGTAGTCGATGCGTCCGTTGAACCACGGCTTTACGGTGTGCTTGTCGCTCGACAGCACGTCCATCGTGCGGTCCGAGATCAGCGCGCGCACATGGCTCGACACGACCTCCTGCGCGATGCCATCGGACGGCGCGGTGCGCTGCAAGGTCAGGAAGGTGGTGAACGCAAGCGCGCACAGTGCGCTGCCCGCAAGCGTCCCGCCGACGAACGGACCGGACCACGTCGTCCATGCAGGCCAGCCCCAACGCGAACGCTTGTCCGGACGCGCCTGCAGCGCGGGCGCCGATTCGCTGCGCACGCGCGCTACGATCTGCGCGCGCAGATGATCCGGCGCGCGCTGGTACAGCGAGCCGTCGCGCAGCCGCGCGCCCAGCGAAACGATTTCGTTGTCATTGTCCATTGCTCGACTCCCCTGGGTCGGCTGATCCCGCCGCTGGCCTGCGCACGAGCCGCACGCCCGGCCGCTCGCCCGCACTGCTTTGCGCTGCGCGCACCGCGGCCGCAAGCAACGGCCGGCCGCGAGCGAGCCGCGACATCACCGTGCCGACCGGCACGCCGATCACCGATGCGACATCGCGATAACTCAAGTCCTCCAGTTCGCGCAGCACGAGCACTTCCCGGTAAGCGACCGGCAGCGTTTCCAGCGCGCGGTGGATCAGGTGCACTTCGTCCCGGCGCACGGCGAGTGTCTCCGGATCGTTGCCCGACTCGTCGATCCAGCCGGGCAGCGGCTCGTCGCCCAGCAGGTCGTCGTCGTAGGACGTGCTGTCCGCCTTGTGCAGGCGGCGCCGCCATTCCGTGAACCACGTATTGCGCACTATGCGCAGCAGCCACGCACGCGCATTGCCGGCCTCTTCGCCTTCGAAGCCGTCGAAGAAGCGGAACGCGCGCAGAAACGCTTCCTGCACGACGTCGTCGGCGTCACTCGGACTGCCCGTCAGCCAGCGCGCGAGGTTGTACGCCGCGTCCAGATGCGGAAGCAGCGTCGCCTCGAAGCGCGTCGGCGCTTCGCGGGCGTCCTTTTTCGCGGATCTCACATGCCACATCGCGCGGCTCCCGTTACGAGGCCCGTTCATCGAATGGCGCCGCGGAAATTGCCGCCGCGCCGTCTCTGATCCCAAAGACTAACGCCGCGCGCCGTTTATTCCCGCTTTCTGCCGCCGATGCAAAAAATATAGATGGAATAAGCGCGCGGCGCCGCGGGTTCGATGGACGAATGCTGCGCGGGCCTCGCCCGAAAGCGGCTCGTTCGCTCACGCAACCAGTTGCGGCAGGTCTCGACCTTTACATCGAGCATTTCGCCGCAACCTTTTCGAGGAGACCGCAATGACCGATCCGACCGATCCGACCGATAACGAACTGAGCACACACGGCCAGCGCCGCCGCACGGCGCTCTCCTGCATGGCCTGGGCAGGCGCCGGCGTCGTATGGACGCTTTCCGGCGGCGTGCCCGGCTCACGCCTGTTCAACAGCGCCGAGGCCGCACAGGCCGACAGCCGCTCATTCAGCTTCATACAGATCAGCGACAGCCACATCGGCTTCGCGAAGGACCCGAACATTGAGCCGGCGAGCACCCTCGCCGACGCCATCGCGAAGGTCCGCGCCATGCCGCAGCGTCCCGCGTTCATGATCCACACCGGCGACATCACGCATCTCTCGAAGCCTGCCGAGTTCGATACCGCCGCGCAGATCATCGACGGCGCCGGGCTCGACGTGCATTACGTACCCGGCGAGCACGACGTGCTGGTCGACGAAGGCGCGCCGTACTTCGAGCGCTTCTCGAAGAGCAACGGCGGCACGAAATGGTACAGCTTCGACCAGGGCGGCGTGCATTTCATCGGGCTCGTCAACGTGATCGACCTTAAGGGCGGCGGCCTCGGCTTTCTCGGCGATGCGCAGCTCGACTGGCTCAGGCGCGATCTCGAAGGCCGTTCGAGCAGCACGCCGATCGTCGTGTTCGCGCACATCCCGCTGTGGTCGCTGTATCCGCAATGGGGCTGGGGCACCGACGACAGCGCCCGCGCGCTCGCGCTGATGAAGCGCTTCGGCTCGGTGACGGTGCTGAACGGCCACGTGCACCAGGTCGCGCAAAAGGTAGAAGGCACGATGAGCTTCTACTCGGCGATGTCGACGGCATTTCCGCAGCCCGCGCCGGGCGCGGCCGCCGGCCCCGGACCGATGAAGGTGCCCGCCGACCGTCTGCGCTCGATGCTCGGCCTGCGCTCCGTCAACTACGTCGCGCAACGCGGCGAACTCGCCATCGTCGATACGACCCTCGGAGCCTGATCATGAACGAGTCACGCAGACACGCCGCCCTGACCCTCTTCGCGCTCGCCGCGATCGCAGCAAGCCCGCTTGCGAGGTCCGCCAATGCCAGCGACGCGACGATCCACATCGACAACTTCGCGTTCAGTCCGCAGACCCTGCGCGTGGCGGCGGGCACGAAGGTGACATGGGTGAATCGCGACGACATGATCCACACCATCGTCGACGAGAACAAGAGCACGTTCAAGTCCACGCCGATGGACACGGACCAGAGCTTCTCGTTCGTGTTCGCGAAGCCGGGGACGTACCGTTACTTTTGCTCGATTCATCCGCAGATGACGGGGACGGTGGTGGTCGAATGACGCGGCCTCAGACCGCCGGATTCAACTGCGTCTTCTCCGAGCCGAACAGATCCTGCGCATGCACGACCACCGCCGAGATGTTGTCGCGCCCGCCGCGCGCGAGCGCGAGATCGACGAGCCGCTCGGCCGCCCGCTCGCAGTCGCCGGGCGCGAGTTCGCTCAGGATCTCCTGTTCGCTCACTTCGTTGGAGAGGCCGTCGCTGCACAGCAGGAAGGTGTCGCCGTCATTCAGGTCGACGGCGGCTTCGTCCAGTTGCAGCGAATCGGTCGCGCCGACCGCGCGCGTGATCAGGTGTTGCGCCGGATGATGCAGCGCTTGCTCGGCGGTGAGCTGGCCCCGTGCCTTCAGTTCCTCGACGTGACTGTGGTCGCGCGTGAGCTGACGCAGGCGCCCGTCGCGGCACAGGTAGATGCGGCTATCGCCGGCCCACAGATAGCCGCAGCAGCGCTCGCGCGCAAGCAGGAGGACAACCGTGCTGCCGATGCGCTGCACCTGGCGCCGGGCCGCCTCCATGCGGAGCTGGCCGTTCACCTGCGCGAGGCGCTCGCGCGCATCGGCAACGACGCTCGCGAGGCCGTCGGGCGCCGTGACGCCCGCCAGGCTCTCGATCACGAGACGGCTCGCCAGATCGCCGACGGCATGGCCGCCCATGCCGTCGGCGACGGCCCACAGGCCACGCGCCGGCTCGTCGAGCAAGGCGTCCTCGTTGATCTGCCGCACGCGTCCCGCGTCCGTGCGAGCGGCCGATGTCCATCGAAACTGAGTGGTCATGGTCACGACACCCTCTGCGATCTTCCGATCATCAATACCGCGTTGATCCGATGCGGCGCGGCGGCACTCGCGGTGCCGTTCAATTGTGCACCCGCGCGCCGTGCCCCGCGTGGCAAATCGAGTGGTCTCGCTCGCGCGAGCCTCGTCGCTAGACCGTCTTGGCGTTGCCAGCGATCGCGTTCGGGCTCACGGTGATGTTTGAATTGTCGCCGCTGTTGCGGACATCGACCGACTGGAACTGGTTGATCATCTGGTCGGCGGTGAAGTTGTTGGTGATGTCGTAGATGTTCACGACACCGCCGAAGCCTTGCTGCCGCGGCGGCGAATAGGGCGTGATCCATCCATATACCCACGGCGCGCCGCCGCCACCGCCGATGGTGGCCATCGCTTGGTGATCGAGCTCGCGGTCGTATTGCAGGTCGGTGACGGTGATGGCGCTCATGTCGAGTCTCCAGGCGTGTGCGTCGAGGGTGGAACGCCCGATATCTTGCAAGCCCCATGCCGGTTTTCACCCTGACACCTGGCTTTCGCGCAAGCGCCTGACGCGGCGGGGTTCGCCGGCGTTTTCGCACTGCCTGTGCACCGCCTGGCCGGCCCGCTTTCGTTGGCCCGGCGCCAACACTCGCCGTTGCACGGGTTGCTGACGGCTAACACTCTCCTCATCGCTCGATTTCTTCGTTGCGGACTCGTCTCGCGGCTTAAGCGCGCGCTGAAAGTGGTGGTGTTGGTCGCCCAACAAACATCGTCGAAAGTGTTGGCCTCGTCGCGACAGGCAACGAGCCAAAAGCGATCCTCATTTCCATATTTTCCTTTTAAATCAATGCACTGAAAGAACTGGCCCGATTGATGCAATTAGCTTCGCAACGAGACGCAAAACAGACACCTCAGCGGCTCGGACGAAAAAACAATCGGAGCGAGCCATGTCAGTCAACCAAACTTCCGCGATGTTCGAACACCAGGGCGTCGTCTCCGCGACCGCCTTTTCGTTCGACACGGAACCGGCGCTCGGCACCCAGCTCGTCACGCTTCGCTCGGGCTACGAACACCACGGCATCTATATCGGCAACGGCCGCGTCATTCACTATGCGGGCTTCGCGAAGTCGCTGCATCGCGGTCCGGTCGAAGAAATCTCGCTCGACGAGTTCGCGGCCGGCCATCAGGTTTCGATTCGCCTCAATCCGACCGCTGCATTCGTCGGATTCGAAGCGGTTCGCCGTGCGCAAAGCCGCCTCGGCGAAGACAACTACCGGCTGCTCACGAACAACTGCGAGCACTTCTGCACGTGGTGCCTGTTCGGTGTGAACCGCAGCCAGCAAGTGGAAGCCTGCTTCGCCAGCCCGCGCGTCGCGATTCATGCGGTCGCGGGACTTTTCCGGGCGTTGATCGTTGCAAAGCGCAGCCGGTTCTTCGCCGGCGCCCACGCTGCCTGAAGCGCAGCTCGCCAGGATCAAGGGGAAGATCATGCACACGGACAAACAATCACTGCATTGGGCCGTCGACAAATGGCTCGCGCCGACTCCGGCGATGCCGGCCCGCGTCGTACGCTTCTGCCGCACGACGCTCGGACGCTATGTCTGCGTCGAGGCGCTGCGCCCGACGGGCATGCTCGCGATCATCTTCTTCCGCCACGACGATGGCTCGTGGAACGTGTTTCCGCCGCAGGCCAAGCGGCCTTCGATGGGTACCGGGCGGCTGGCTGCGTGAGGCTTCGGGCCGCCGATCCGCTTGTGCATCGTCTGGACGGTACACTCCTTACGTGCCTGTACGACTGCGCCGCCGCATGCGGCGCACCCGATTCCGCGGCAGGCCGCCCCCGCCTTTGCCGGACGAGGCAGCATGGCCGGCTTCGCCGGCTTTGACATCCCGATCGCGCAACCGCTACTCTACGGGCAACTTTTCCAGGTTTGCGTGACTTGGCCCCGGTCGCGGACCAGGCCGGCAACGCGCCGGGCCGCCGCGGTCCCCGTCGCCCGATCGCATCGCCTGGATGCTTGCCGACCCATTCAGAGATAAAGCCGATGACTCACTTCGACTCCGATTCTTCCGCCCGCCCGACTCCCGACGAAGGCGCCGGCGACAACCCGCTCGGCATCGCGGGACTGGAATTCGTCGAGTTTTCGAGCCCGGACCCGGAAGGACTCGCGGCGCTTTTCGGGCGGCTCGGCTTCGTGCCGGTGGCGCAGCACGTCAGCAAGGCGGTGACGCTGTACCGGCAGGGCAGCATGAATTTTCTGATCAACGCAGAGCCCGACTCGTTCGCGTCGCGCTTTGCCGAGACGCACGGCGTGGGAATCTGCGCGATCGGCATCCGCGTGCTCGACGCGCAGACGGCGCACGAGCGCGCCGTCGATTTCGGCGCCTGGGATTTCGAGGGCGAGAAGATCGGCCCGAACGAACTGGCGATTCCGGCGATCCAGGGCATCGGCGACTCGCACATCTATTTCGTCGACCACTGGCCGGGCAAGCATCCGGCGGGCGACAGCGAGGCCTCGATCTACGACATCGACTTTCGTCCGATCGAAGGCGCCGATGCGGCAAGCGCGCCGGGCGCGGGCACGGGCCTTTTCGAAGTGGACCACCTGACGCAGACGGTCGGCGCGGGACGCATTCGCGAATGGCTCGATTTCTACCGCGAAGTGCTGCACTTCGAGGAGATTCATCAGGTGCACCCGGACTGGCACGTTTCGCAGGATTCGGCGGTGACGGTCTCGCCGTGTGGTTCGATCCGGATTCCGGTGTACGAGGAAGGCACGTATCGCACGGATCTGATGCAGCAGTATCTGCCCGATCATGAAGGCGAAGGTGTGCAGCATATCGCTCTGGCGTCGACCGATATTTTTACTTCCGTCGATGCGCTGATCGCGCGCGGAGTGCGGTTCGTCGAGCCGCCGGCGCGCTACTACGATCAGCTCGATGCGAGGCTGCCGGGGCATGGGCTCGATGTCGCGCAATTGCGTTCGCGCGGGATTCTCGTCGATGGCGAAATCGGTGAAGACGGGACGCCGGAGCTGTTCCTGCAGACGTTCCTCGAACGCGAGCCCGGGGATATGTTCTTCGAGATTGTCGAGCGAAGGGGGCACCACGGTTTTGGCGAAGGCAACCTCGGGGCGCTCGCGTTGGCCCGCTCGATGGGTTGATCCGCCGGCGGCTTACCCCTCCTTGTCCCTCTGCCCCGCCTGCTGGCGAAAGTCTTTCGAATGAAGTCCGTGCTTTTTCAAAAGCATCTGCACGTGTGAACGATTCATCTCGAACCGCCGCGCCAGTTCGGCAACCGTCCCGCCGACTTCCATCAGTCCGCGTTCCAGGAAAGCGCGCTCTGCCTCATCGCTGGCCGTGCGCTTCGCTTCGCTGAGCGACGTCGCCCCACCGATGCCGACGCTCACCTGCGCGTCGTTCATCGCGACCATGCCCGCCGACTTCGGCCGGATATCGAGCGGCAAATGCTCGATGTCCGCCATGTCCACCGCCAGGCAGACAATCCGGTAAACCACATTGCGCAGCTCGCGGATATTGCCCGGGTAATCGTAGTTCTTGAGGAAATCGCGCAGCCGCGGCGACATCCGCACGGGTCGCCGTTTGAGAGTCGCCGCCGCCTCGTCGCTGAAATAGGCGAGCAGAAGCGGAATCTCGTCGCGGCGCTCGCGCAATGGGGGCAAGGTCAGATGGATCACGCTCAGCCGATAGAACAAGTCCTCGCGAAACCGCCCCTCCTCGCAAAACTTGCGCAGATTGCGGTTGGTCGCCGCGACGATCCGCGTGTCGACTCCTATCGGTTCATCCGATCCCACGCGCTGGATCTCGTGCGCCTCCAGCACGCGCAACAGCTTGACTTGCCCCGATAACGGCAGCTCGCCGATCTCGTCGAGAAAGATCGTGCCCGTATGCGCGCTCTCGAACTTGCCCTTGCGATCGTTCGACGCGCCCGTGAACGCGCCCTTCTTGTGCCCGAACAACTCCGACTCCAGCAGGTTGTCCGGAATCGCGCCGCAGTTCACGGAGATATAGGGCTTGTCCGCGCGCAAACCGTTCGCATGGATCACCTTGGCCATCAGTTCCTTGCCCGTGCCGCTTTCGCCGTCGATCAGAACCGGCAGATCGGTCGGCGCCGCCTTCTCCGCAATCTCCAGCGCTTCGAGCAATTTGGGGTTGTCGCCGAACGTGCCCTCGAAGATGAAGCTGCGTTCGAGCAGCCCCTGGCGCCGCGCACCGGGCGTCTGGTCGACACGCTTCGGCTCGGCGGTCGCCGCCTGCACGAAGCGCTCCTTGTGCGACAACTGCATGACCTCGTCGCGCAAGGAACTCGCCTGCTTCAACAGCTTTTCGATCTCGGGGCGTTCGAGCTTCGACGACCATCGCAACGTCGAGCGAAGAATCTCGATCTTCTCGATGAGCCCCGCATACGAGATGGCCGAGCCCGGCTGAGGCGTGATGTCTTCCGGTTGATCGAGTATTTTCATGCTGCGCTCAGTTGCTTCTGCACCAGTTGGTAGTACATCCCCTTGCGCGCGACGAGCTCGTCGTGCTTGCCCTGCTCGACGATTCCGCCCTCGTAAAGCACCAGAATCTTGTCAGCGCGCATGATCGTCGAAAGCCGGTGCGCGATGATCACCGCTGTACGGCCCTTCAGTATCTCCTGCATGTTGCCGAGGATGTTGCTCTCGGATTGCGTGTCGAGCGCGGAAGTGGCTTCATCGAATACGAGCAGCCGCGGATCGTGATACAGCGCTCGCGCAATGCAAAGGCGCTGGATCTGTCCGCCCGACAGGCCCACGCCCCGCTCGCCGACGATCTGCTCATAGCCGAGCGGCATCTTCGCGATGAACGCGTGCGCATCGGCCATCTTCGCGACTTCCTCGATGCGCCGCCGGTCCGGCGCTTCGTCGCCGCTCGCGATGTTCTCCGCGATCGACCCCGAGAACAGCAGGTTGCTCTGCATCACGTAGCCGATCTGCGCGCGGTAATAGCCCTTGTCGATCACGTTGATGTCGTAGCCGTCGACCATCATCTTGCCTTCGGTCGCCGTATAGAAGCCGACCAGCAGCTTCGCAAGCGTCGTCTTGCCCGAGCCGCTGCGGCCGACGATCGCGACCAGCTCGCCCGGCTTGATGTCGAAGCTGATGTTTTCCAGCACGTAGTCCGCGTCCGACTCGCCGTACTTGAAATACACGCCGTTCAGGCTGATATCTCCCTGCAGGTCGGGCAGCATCACGCGGGATGCAAGATCACCAGGCTTCTCCTCCGGCTCCATGTCGAGCACGTCGCCGAGACGTTCCATCGCGACGCCCGCATCGTTCAGCAGGCTCCATAGCCCGATCAGCCCCATCAGCGGCGAGAGCACGCTGCCCATGAACGCATTGAACGCGATCAGCTGGCCGATCGTCATCTCGTGCGAGAGCACCATGTTGGCGCCAACCCAGAGTATCGCGATCGTCGTCGCCGTGTTGAGCAACTGGCTGCCGAGGCCCACCGCGATATTGAAGCGCTGCGCCTTGTACTGCACCTCCAGCGACTTCGCGTACTTCTTCTCCCACTTGAGACGCACGGGCCGTTCGATGCCCATGCCCTTGACCGTCTCGACACCGCCGAGCGCTTCCATCAGGAACGACTTCGCATCGGTGGCGGCGGCGAAGACCTCGCGCGCGTAATGCTTGATCCGTGGCGTAGCGACCGCGGTCAGGACCATGATCGGAATCACGAACACGATGAGGATCAGCGTCATCTTCACGTTGTAGAGGAACATGATCGTGAAGTAGATGAAGATCATCAGCAGGTTGAGCACGGTCGTGACAGTCGACTCGGTCAGGAACGCGCGGATCGTGTGGTTCTCCTGGAAGCGCGCGAAGATGTCGCCCGTCTTGCGCTTGGCGAAGAAGCCGAAGGGTAGCGAAAGCGTGTGCTTGAAGAACTGCGACATCATCGCGAAGTCCATGTTGCGCACCATGAAGTTCGCGAGATACGCGCGTATCGTCGACATCAGCTGCGAGAACAGGTTCGAGATGATGAGCCCGACGATCAGCACATGCAGCAAGCCGACGTTCTGGTGCACGATCACGCCGTCCAGGATGTTCTGGATGATGAGCGGCGGGATCACGCCGAGCACCTGGATCACGAACGTCGCGAGGAACAGATGCAGCAGGATCTTGTGATAAGGCTTGAGGTAGCCGACGAACCTGATCCACGGCGAGCGCGATACCGAGATCTGCGCCATGTCCTGCCCGGCCGTGAAGAGCAGGCACGTGCCGCTCCAGCCGCGCTCGAATTCGTCGATCGTCATCTTCTTGAAGCCGATCGCCGGGTCCGCCACCCACACGCATTCCTTCGACACGCCATACACTATGATGTAGTGATAGCCTTCCCAGTGCACGATGAAGGGCAAGTCGAAGCCGCGCAGCGATTCGAACGTGCATTGCACGCCGCGCGTCGTGAAGCCGAGCGATTCGCCCGCACGCGCAAGGCTGTCGAGCGTTGCGCCCTGCGTCGTGACGTTCGCGAGTTCGCGCAGCTTGCCGAGCGTCATCGAGATGCCGTAGTGCTTGCAGATCATCGCCAGGCAGGCGGCGCCGCAGTCCATCTCCTCGGCCTGTTCGACCCACGCGAACCGCTTGATGATGCGCTCACCGAATTCGGGCTTCGTGTGCAGGTCGAGCATCGAAGGCAGCTTGCGGCGCTCTGCGAGCTTCTTCTGTCGCTGCAGTTCCCGTTCGGTAAAACGGATCCGATCCTCCAGCACTTCACGCAGCTTCGCGTTGCGCTCCAGAATGAAGTGCACCGTCTTTTCGGGAATCACGAGCAGGCGCGTGTCCGCGCTCGCGACGACCGAAGCCATCTGTTCCTGGCGCATCACGCACGCTTTCTCGCCGAAGATTTCGCCGGGGCCGAGCGTCGCGAGCAGATGCTCCGTGCCGCCCTCGTCGCGCACGATACGCACTTCGCCCTGCCGCACGACATAGAGACGCCGGTCGTCGCGCGAATCCTGCTTGAGGATCTCCTTGCCCGCGCCGACACGCTTCACGCCCACGCTGCGCACACATTCCTCGAGTTCCGACTTGTTCAGCTTGCCGCGCAGATCGAAGAGGCGCGCGACGAAGCCGCCCGCCGAATTGATCGCGACATAGCTCGTCACGAACGCGACCGCGGCCTGGTTCCTCGAAATGACCGGCTCGATGATGCTGCGGGGAATGAACAGCAGCTCGGTCTTTCCGGACGAACGCACCGAAGACTCATGACGGTATTCGCGCAGCATCGCGATGTCGGCGAAGACTTCGCGTTCCTTCCTCACCCCCATGCTGATTTCCTTGCCGTGCTCCTCAGTGAAGATCCGCACGGACCCGGCCTTGATCACGAAGAGCCCGTCGGCGACGTCTCCCGCGTTGCACACGGTCTCGCCGAATGCGAAGAAACGCGACTGCGCATGCTCCGCCAGTTGCTCGATCTCGTCTCGCGTGAACGGCGACAGCAACTCCACCGTCGCAAGAAAATCGGCGGTCGAGTCGACGGGCGAATCGGATTTGGGTGGCGCTTCCATGAGCTATCGATCCTTCGTTCAGCGCGCTTCGATCACGTGTTCCTGCGCGCGCGCGATCAGCCAGTCCTCGCGCAGCAGCCGCCGGATTTCGGTTGCCACGTCTTCGTCGAGCTTGGCCGGGTGCTTCGCCGTGACCGAGAAGATCTCGAACGACGAGCCATCGGCGGCAGGAAACGGCCCCAGCAGTTCGTCCACGTTCGCGTTGAACACCTTCGCTTCGATGTCGGTGCGCAACTGCCCGCGCAACACGCGGCCGATCTTGCCGCCCTCCTCGCGCGTATCCGCGACCGAATGTTCGCGCGCCATCTCCGCGAAGCTCTCGGGGTCGTCGTTGAGATAGGAGATCATCTCCTTCGCCTTGCCCTCGGTATCGAGCACGATATGGCTCACCTCGATGCTGTCGAACTTCGGCGAATTCAACTGGAAGTATTCCTCGATAGCCGCATCGGTGCCGACCTGCTCCAGCATCTTCTCCTGATACAGCGTCTCGGTGATGAACACCTCGAACTCGTCGAGGCTCACGCCGAGCGCGTCGAGATAGTTGTTCATGTCCGCCGCCCGATGCAGGCCGCGAATGCGGCGGAACTGGTCGGCACGCGTCTGGATCTCGTCCGCGCTCACGACGACGCCGTGCTGCTTCGCAGCCCGCACCGTCAGCTTGTCCCGCACGAGCTGTTCGATGAGGCTGTCGAACTGGCCGTTCAGCTTCAGCAGCCTCACGAACTCGCTGACGTCGACCACCTCTTCATCGATACGCACAATCGCCGTCATCTCATTCGCTCCTTGAAGGTTGGGAACGCGCTCGAAAGCGCGGTCGATACTGTCATTCCTAGCCGGCCACATTCCTGAACGGATCGAGCCCGAGGTCGATCAGCCGCCGCTCGCGCACGACGATCTCGGCCGTCGCCGTCATGCCGTAACGCAGCGGGTACTTCGTATCCGACACCTGGAAGTAATCGCGATCGAGCGTCACGCGTCCCTCGTACACCGGCTGCTTGCTCTGCGGGCTCGGCTTCGTCGCGGGCGAGATGAACGCGAGCGTGCCGTCGATCAGGCCATAGCGCTGGTACGGAAACGCATTGAACTTGAGCTTGACGGGCTGCCCTTCGCGCAGGAACGCGCGGTCGTGCTCGGCGATTTCTATCTTGATCACCGGCTTCGCGTTCTTCGGCGCGATGCCGCCAAGCGGCGTGTTCGCCTGGATCTTGTCGCCGGGCTGCGTCGAGGTGACGTCAGTGATCACGCCGGAGGTCGGCGCGAGGATCAGCAGGAAATTGTCCTTGTCGATATTCTCGAAGCGGATGCGCGCGGCGGCATCGGCTACCAGTCGTGCCGTTTGTAACTGCAGACGCAACTTGTCCTGCGTGCTGGCGATCTCGCGCATCGCGGATTCGTATTGCAGCCGCAGGTTGACCGCTTCCTGCCCGCTGGTTTCGAGCTGCGCCTTCGCTTGCGAATACTCGTGGCTCAGCCGGAAGTCGAGTTCCGAAAGCTTCGACTGCGCGACGCGAAACGCGCTATCCGCTTCCAGATACGTATTGCGTTTTTGCTCGACCTGCGCCTCGGCGATGCCGCCACCGCCTGGCAACGCGAAGAGACGCGCGAAGCGGTCGAGATCGAGCTTGGCATTGTCGCGCGCACGCCGTGCGCTTTCGAGCGCACTGCGCGCTTCCTGAAGCTGTGCCTTCTGCCCTTCGGCGAGCTTGGTCGTGCCTTCTGACACGCGATTCTGATGCAGCCGCTCCTCGACTTCCATCTGGTCCTTCAGCGCCGCCGCCTTTCTCTCCATCAAGAGCTTTTTCTCGGGAAACTGGCTCCATTCGCGCTCGGCGTCATCGAGCTTGAGGCGCGCTTCGAGCGCGTTGCTCGCTGCTTCGATCGCACCGCGCGCATTGATGCGCGCAAGCACGTCGTCCTTCTGCACCGGCTGTCCTTCGGCGATATAGAGATCGGCGAGTTCGCCATCGATCGGCGCATAGATGCGCCGCACTTCCGATTCCGGCGAGAGCGTGCCCTGCGCGGTCACGATCACGTCGGCGCGGCCGACGAACGACCAGACGACCGCCGCGACGACGAGCGCCACCATCGAAATGACAAGCGCCTGCGTGAGCCGCCACGGCTCGGCTGTGAGGATCGCGACGCCTTCCGCGCCGTGATCCTCCAGCGCCTCGGCGAAGGGCTTAAGGTGTGCGTCGTTCTTCACTGCCCGCCCCTCCGATCAATGCCAGCTTGTCCTTGAGCAGCCCCGGTTCGAGCACCATGCGCAACTCCTGCAGCGAACGCCGCTGGAGTTGCGCTTCCGCATCGATCTCGTCGGCCATCTTCTGCCACTTCGCCGCGCCATCCGCCTTCACCTGCCTGAAGATGCGCATGCCGCCCTGCGCATCCGACTGCGCGCCCGCGAGCAGGCGCGCCTGCGTTCGGAAGGTGTCGGAGATGCCCGCCTCCAGCCGCTGCGTGCCGCCGATCGAACCGTTCGCCCGATACTGCGTCCACTGCGTCTGCGCGCGATTGAGCAGGTCCTGCGCGCGCGCGATGGCCTTGTCCCTGAACGCGGCGACATCCGGATCGACGGACTTCACGTAAAACGCGTCCTGCTGGGGATCGAGCGTTCCGTAGAAGCTCAGCAACGCATCTTCGTAGGCCTTCGTTCCGCGCGCCTTCTGCACATCGGCGAACTGCGCGGCGACGGCCTTCTTGTGCGCCAGTTCCGTTGCGATCACCTCGGACCACGGGCCGGCGGGCATCTTCTGCAAGCCGTCGATGGCCTGGGCGCTCTGGCCGCTTCGCCATGCATCGCGCACGCTTTCATAGCGGCTCAGGACATCCTGCGACGGCAGCCGGTTCGCACTCAATTGCGCATAGCGCTCCTGAAACGGTGGCGTATCGAACTTCACTTTGCCCATCATCGCGACGACCGGAGCGAGGCTCGTTCCTCGCATCTGCGTCTGCAAATCGAGGTAGTTGCCGAGGTCCGCGCGCACCCGGTCGAGCCCGCCCAGTCGCGGGTATTTGTCCGCGTATTCACTCAGCACGCCTTGCAGCGCTTCCGCGTGATCCTGACTCAACTCCTTCGCGATGCTGGCCTTCAGACGGTCGATCGCCGCGAGATACACCGAGTCGTCGCTCTGCAGCTTGCGCAGATGGCTGAGCGCTTCGGCATACGGTGTCGCGAACGCAGGGACATACGAAGCGATGCGGTCGAGCGAACGCTGATGGACGGACGCATCGTCTTCCCAGTGCCTGAGGATTTCACCGATGCGGTCTTCGTCCGCGTACATGCGAATCGGCGCGTCAGGCCCGCCGCGTCCCACAACAAAACTCTCCAGCTTGCCGATCCATTCCAGTTCGTTCACGAGCGGCCGAACGTCGGCGTTGTTCGCGCCGAGCCGGTTCATCTCCCCGATGATCGCGTTCGCCTTGTCGAACTGTTTGCTCTTCAGCGCCGCGAGCCATTCCGGCACCTTCGCCTTCAGCACCGCTTCGGTATCGAGCGCGGTGAAACGCGTGTCATCCGGATGTCGCTGAAGATAGTCGTTCGCGACATTCGCCGCCTCTTCGTACTGTCCGCTCGCCATCAGCCCCTTCACCCGGCGTTCGGACGAACCGCTGAAGTAGATCGTCAGCCCGATCGCCACCAGCGCCGCGATCAGCGCCGCGCCGATGGCAAGGCCGCGTTTGCTCGTCAGCCGTTCGTTGCCCGTGAACGCGATGCGCAGCGCGGAGAACAGCATCGTGAAGCGGCTGCGATCGCGGCGGCGCTCGCCGTCCTTCTTCGCATCGGCGGCTTCTGGAAGGGCTTCCTCGTTGACTTCGTCCTCGGCGGCAAGCGGCTGATCGATGCAGAAGATGTCGAGGAACGAGTGCGCCGAGCCGACGAAGGTCGTCTTGTCGCTGTCGGCCGCTTCGGGGTCGACGGCCTCCCTGACCTGCGTGAGCGTCGAATCGCCTTCCGGTTCACGGCGCACGCTCACGCGATAGACGAAATGCGTGCCGCCGAACGCGAGCACGTCGCCCTTCTCGAGCGGGACCGCAGCCGCTTCGAGCCGCTTGCCGTTGACGAACGTACCGTTGGTGCTGCCGAGATCCTCTACGAATGGCGTGTCGTTCTTCAAGAACACATGCGCGTGGCGCCGCGAAACATAATTGACCTGATGCGGATATTGCGCGCGATGACGCGCGAACAGGTCGTCGGCCTTGCTGATCAGAAACGGATACTGGGTGATGTCGATCGGTTGCAGGCCGAGGTCATCGCGTTCGGGCGCGAGCGTCACCGTGACCGTGCGCGCCACGCTCGCGCGGTTCTTCGCGCGCGGCACGAACTGCACGCGATACGAAAGCTTGCTGCCGAAGCTGATCGTGTCCCCGTTATGCAGCAGCGCGGGCTTTTGACGGACCTCGGCGCCGTTCACCGACGTGCCGTTCTTGCTGTCGAGATCGGCGATATACACCGCGCCGTGCTCGATGAAGATGCGCGCGTGACGCCGCGAGAGTTGCGCTACGGCCTCAGGCGCACACGAATCGAACGGTGCTTCCGCGCGGCCGATCGCGAACAGGTTTTCGTCGATGCGGATTTCCGCCAGCTCCGGATGCGATACCGGCTTGAGCACGACATCGAATGCCTCGCCCACGCTCGCGTGCACCTCTGCCATCGAATCGCCAGGAGCCATGTCCACGTCACAGGGAACGTCTAGCCGCTGCCGCGTGCGCGTCAGAGGAAAGCCCGCCGACACGCGGACAAATAGACTTTGTTGGACTGAGCCGCCCGCCGGGCGGCGACTGTAGAAAGTGTAAGTCACGCATTGCCGTAGTCAATCGCCGGGCACTGGCTGCCGACGCCATATCACAGCCGCTTCGTTCATCTTCGGAAGTCCGGATCAAACGCACTGGTTTATTTCAACGCTTCCTTACTTTCCTTCTGCACGTTGACGCCCGGCCATCCGCCGCCCAGCGCCTTGTAAAGCGTGACGGTATCCGACAGCATCTGCTGATGATTCGCGAGCAGCGCGAGCTGCGCGGCGAGCAGCGTGCGCTCGGTTTCGAATACCTGGAGCTGCGAGATCACGCCCTCTTTAAGTTGCGCGTCGATCTGCGCGGCGACGATCGTCAGATGATCGACTTCCTGCTGCAACTCGACGCGCTGCTTCTGGTGCGAATCCAGATTGACGAGCGCATTCTCGACTTCCTCGAACGCGCCCATCACCGTCGCGCGGTATTGCTGCTCGACCACCGTCGTCTGCGCTTCCGTCGTCTTGACGTGTGCCCGCACGCTCGGATCGAGGATCGGAATATTGATGCTCGGCAGGAAGCTGAATGTAAAAGTCTTGAGCAAGTCGGTGAGCTGGAAGCTGGCGCTGCCGCCGCGGCCCGTCAGGCTGATCGTCGGCAACTGCGCGAGCTTTGCCTGCCCGACGAGGTCGTACGCTTCGAGCACGCGATACTCCGCCGCGATCAGGTCGGGCCGCCGTGCGAGCAGTTGCGACGGCAGGCCTTGCGGCACGACGGGAATCTGCACGCGCTTCTGCAGGTGGCCGTCGGGCACCTTGAAGTCGCCGGCCGGCACGCCGATCAGCGTGGCGAGCGCGTTGTCGGCGAGATCGCGCGAGCGGCGCAATTCGAGCATCTCGCGCGTCAGCCGGTTCAGTTCGGCGCGCTGCGTGAGCACCTGCGTCTTCGGCACCAGACCGTTCTTCTGCATGCCCTCGAAGATCGTCAGGATCTGCTGGTTTGTCTTGATGGTTGCGTTCTGCTGCTCGATCTGGTCGTCGAACTGAAGGATCTGGAAGTAGGTCGTCGAGACATCGGCGACGAGCTTCAGATAGGCCGCGCGCCAGTCCCACTCGGTCGCGCGGAATTCGGCTTTCTGCGCCTGCACGCCCTTCTCGACCGCGCCCCAGATGTCGATGTCCCAGTTCACCTGCGTCGCGAGGTTGTACTGCTTGCTGAAGGCCTGGCCGGTGGTCTTTTCGAAGCTCGCGCCGGCGCCGAGGTCCATCGTCGGCAGCGCGCCTGCACGCGCCTCGCCGATCTGCGCTCCCGCAACCTGGATGCGCGCGGCGAGCACCTTGATGTCGAAGTTGCTGTTGATCGCCCGTGCGACCAGCGAGTCGAGATAGGGATCGTGGAATTGCTTCCACCAGTCGGGTTGGATCGTTTCGCTCGCCGCGACAACCGGCTTCGAATACGCGGTCTTTTCGGGCGTGTCGGGCCGCTGGTAGGTCGGAACCTTGACATCGATGCACGCGGTGAGCAGCGTCGCGCAACAGGCGCCGTAAAGCGCGAGCCGCGAAAGCGACGCGAGCCGTCTTCCGATGCCACGCCCGGCTTTCATGCGCAACAAAGGCAACAGGGCTTGCACGATCTCACTCCCGGTGAATGCACTGGCTTCTATGGGAACAGAGCAACGAACAGAGCGTGGCTGGACGACGAAACTACAGTAGAGCACAGCGCGTCGCGCGACTCCATACAGGTTCGTCACTACACGCGATTCGAGTTTCTCTGCGAAGTCTGCTGAAATGGGCGGCCCGACGCGATGACTCTCGGCCGGGCCGCGGGACTGCGTCGCGAGGGTCCCCGAACCCTCGCGCTTGCTGCACTGCTTACAGCGAGCCGAACACGTTGACGGTGTTCGTGTTCTCGGCTTTCTGAACCGGCTTGACCTTCGAGTCGATGTCGGTGGCGAACGCGACGTTGTTGCCGTTCGCGTTGAAGACGTTCTGCGTCTGGCCGATTCCCTGCTGCGTGTTGACGGTGAAGCTCGAGTCCGTGTAGTAGCTCGGCAGGTAGAAGGCGGTGCCGCCGCGGACTGCGGACATCGTCTGGCTGTCGAGGTCGGTGCTGTGCGAGAGATCGCGGATCATGAGGCTGGACATGGTGGTGCTCCTTGCGCTGTGTGTCTTACGATTGAGAGAGTGTCTTGCGGAGGTCGCGGACCTCCGCAGGTGATTCGGTGTTGCAGTTGCCGCTTACAGCAGGGCCCGGCCGCCGCCATACACGTTGACCGTGTTCGAGTTGTCGGCCTTCTGGATCGGCTTGACCTTCGAATCGATGTCGGTAGCGAACGCGACGTTGTTGCCGTTCGCGTTGTAGACGTTTTGCGTCTGGCCGATGAGCTGCTGCGTGCTGACGTTGAAGCTCGAGTCGGAGTAGTAGCTCGGCAGGTAGAAGGCGTTGCCGCCGCGGACTGCGGACATTTCGGTACGGTCGAGTTCGGCGCTGTGCGAGAGATCGCGGATCGAGAGAGTGGACATGGCGGTGCTCCTTGCGTTTCGTGTTGAGAGAGTGTGGTATTCGTCTGCGGGCCGGGATCAGGCTGCGAGGCCGCCGCCGTAGATGTTGACGGTGTTCGAGTTGTCGGCTTTCTGGATCGGCTTGACCTTCGAATCGATATCGGTGGCGAACGCGACGTTGTTGCCATTCTGGTTGAACACGTTCTGCGTCTGGCCGATGCCTTGCTGCGTATTCACCGACACGTCGAGCTTCGAGAAGTCGTAGCCGGGCAGGTAGAAGGCGTTGCCGCCGCGGACGGCCGACATGGCGCGGCTGTCGAGTTCTTCGGTCTTGGCGAGGTCTTTGATCATCAGCGATTTCATTTCGGTGCTCCTTGGGAGGGATGGGCTTTTCCGGGTTGGTCGAGCATTCTGTCTGCTCGGATGGCATTAACGCATGGCCTGTGCCAGTCGCGATGCCAGCCCGAAAAATAGTTCGCCGAGCCTTATAAACAAAGGAGTTCGTGGGATGGTCGATTTGCTGCCAGACGGTCCGTCGGCTGGGCACATGACGTTGGTGATCCAACACCCTGACTGTCGGGTGTTGGACATCGGGCAACAGGGGGTTGAAGGCGATTCGTGCAGGCGCAGTACGCAAAAGCGCGCGGCCGAAGGAAGCTCCCCCGGCCGCGCGCTTTCAGGAAAAAGGAAAGGGGTCCTACTTCACGATGACCGTGATCTTCTTCGAATACACCGGTGGGTTATGCGGAATGTGCTTGTCGTCGCCCATCAGCAACTGGAGCGTGTGTTTTCCCGGTGGCAGTTCGAGCAGCGTCTCGGTTTCGCCCGCACCGTAGTGCAGATGATTGCGGTCCGACGGAATCTCCTGATCCATCGGCGGCAGATCGGTGTCGATCAGCAGATGATGATGCCCCGTGTTCGGATATTTCACGCCGCGCGGCGCGACGCCCATGTAGCGCAAACCGAACCAGACCTTGAACGGCTTGCCGGCCGGCACCACCTGCCCGTCGTTCGGATAGCCGATGTACGCATAGGCATTGGGCGGAGCCGGTGTCGGGCCCGCCGCCGCGGCGCCCGAGAAGACGCAAGCCGCGAGTGCGGCCGCGGCGATTAGCTTGTTCATGGCTTGTGCCCTCCGCTGGACATTGCCCCTGGGTTCTGCCCGCATGCATCCTGCCGGCTTCATCGATGCCGGTTTCATCGTACGGTGATGGTGACCTTCTTCGAGTACACCGGCGGATCGTGCGGCACGTGGTTCATGTCGCCCATCAGCAGTTGCAGCGTGTGCTTGCCGGGCGGCAGTTCGATCCGCGCGTCGGTTTCGCCCGCACCGTAGTGCAGATGGTTGCGGTCTGACGGAATCTCCTGATCCATCGGCGGCAGGTCCGTGTCGATCAGCAGGTGATGATGCCCGACGTTCGGCAGGTCGATGCCCTTCGGACACACGCCCATGTTGCGCAGACCCATGCGCACCCAGAGCTTGCCGCCCGTGATCACCGCGCCGTCCGGCGGCCAGATGATGTACGCCTCCGCATTCTGCGGCGAAGGCGTGCGTGGCCGCGGTGCAGGAAACGATTTGTCCGCGGCCAGCGCCGCGAGTGAAGCCAGCGCGCCAAGCATTGTTCTTCTCAGCATGTTTACGCAGCCTCCCGCCATGGACTGGACATCGACCGGCTGCCGGCATGGCGCTCGCGCGTCCATGTCGGGGCTTTCGGCAACGTCCTCGGTTTTCTTCCTCTTTTCGTCTTTTAGCTTAGAACGGAAGTCCTCAAAAAGATACGTACAACCGCGTTCCCGGGTGCATCGGAAATCGCGATATCCCCCAAACGAATACCTGCACAATGGGATTAAGCATCGCCTGACACCGTGCTATCGTTGTCGCTGCTGGGTTTCGGGTTTCGCACCGGCAACTCGCCGCTGCAGCTACGCAACGCGAAGTCGAAACACGCAACGTCGGCCAGCCATCTTCAATGCCGGACAGACAGGGTGTGAATATGTGGCGAAAACTCTTGATCGTATGCATATTCGGAACGATCGGCGTCCCGTGCGCGCAAGCGGCGCCGGCCACTTCAGCCACCCATGAGGACCGGCCCGCCATCGAGCGCGTCGCCGATGCTCCGCCAGCGCATTCCCCCCGTATCGCGCTCGTGATCGGCAACGCCGGTTACGCCGGGCAGCCGCTCGCCAGCCCGCTGAACGACGCGCGCCGCATGAGCGATGCGCTCGCCGCGCTCGGCTTCGAAGTCGTGAGCCGTGCGAACCTCACCGAAGCGCAGATGAAGCAGGCCTTCGCCGATTTCGACCGGCGGCTCGGTGCGGAAGGCACGGGCGTCGTCTATTTCGCCGGGCACGGGCTGCGGACCTCGCGCGACACGCTGCTGATTCCGGTCGATGCCGACAGCGCGTCGCCCGCGCGCCTCGTCACGAAGGGCATCGCGCTCGCGAACGTGCTCGACGGCATGACCAACGGCGGCCGGAGCACACGGCGCACGAACATCGTCATCCTGGACACCTGCCTGAACGATCCGTTCGAAGCCGCACCGCAGCATGCGCTCGCGCTGCCTGCGAACACGCTCGTCGCGTACTCGACGGCGCCCGGTTCGCTCGCTGCCGAAGGCTCCACGCACGGTGTTTATACGGCCGAGCTGCTGCGCACCCTCGCGACACGCCCCCGCGATGCAAACGCGCTCTTCCGCTCGGCGGCGGCAGCGGTAGCGACCGCGACGCACGGCCGGCAGGTCCCGTGGGTTGCATCGACGCTCAAGCACGAGTTCAGTTTCGGCGACGCCCGTCCGGGCTTTGCGGTCGCATCGGTGCAGGCGGACGAAGCGGTGCCGCCCGACGCGGCGTCGACGCGCATGCGCGGCATCCTGCCCAAGGACAGCAGCGAGCAGTACGAGCTGACCTTCTGGGATTCGATCAAGGACAGCACCTATCCGAGCGACTACGAAGCCTATCTGAAGGCGTACCCGAACGGCCGGTTCGCGGCGCTCGCGAAGGCGCGCATCGAGCGGCTGCGCGCCGCTGGCGCGAAGAGCGAAGCACCCGCCTCGCGTGCCGCGCCGTCCGTCGCAACACCCACACCGGCGCCTGCGCCTGCTCCTGCCGCAAAGGCCAAGCCGGCGGTTCCGGTCGAAACGGCAAAGCCCGCGGCGCCAGCGCCAGCGACGCCGGCGACGCCCGCGCCGTCCGTCGCCGCGAAAGCCGCGAGCGGCAGCGAGATCAAGGACTGCCCGAACTGCCCGATACTGATCCCGCTCGCGGCCGGCACGTTCACGATGGGCAGCAACTCCGACGACCCCGCCGAAAAGCCGCCGCATCGCGTGGCGATCGCCCAGCCGTTCGCCATCGGCAAATACGAGGTCACCGTCGAGCAGTGGAACGCCTGCGCGGACGCAGGCGCCTGCACGCGTATCGCTATCGATGGCAATCCGCCGAACAATTCACCAATGCGCAACGTCAGCTGGGACGACGCGCAGGTCTACGTGAAATGGCTGTCGAAGGTGGGCGGCAAGGCGTACCGCCTGCCGACCGAGGCCGAATGGGAATATGCCGCGCGCGGCGGCACGTCGACCGTCTACTGGTGGGGCGACCAGATGAAGAAAGGCAACGCGGACTGCAAGGACTGCGGCGATCCGTGGACGACCGAGAGCCCGGTCGCGGTCGGCTCGTTCGCGGGAAATCCGTATGGCCTCTTCGACATGAACGGCAGCGTCTGGGAATGGGTCGCCGACTGCTGGCACAGCTCCTACAAGTCCGCGCCCGCCGACGGCCGCGTCTGGGACGATCCCGCGTGCTCGGTGCGCGTGATACGCGGCGGATCGTGGCGCGAGGGCGCCGCGTACATGCAGTCTGCGACGCGCTTCAAGTACAGCGCCAGCGTGCGGCAGTCGCAAAACGGCTTTCGCGTAGCGCGGGACATGAAGTAATCGTGCGATGCAAAAAAGCGCCGCGCGCGACGCCCGGCTAGTGCTTGCGCGCCTGCGTGCTGATCTGCACGATGTCGACCGCCACGTGGTCGCGGCCGTACTTACCGGCGAGTTGCGCAAGCCGCGCATCGACGGCGCGCAGATAGTCGGCCTTGGGTTCGCTGTCTGGGCGCAGTGAATCGAAGAGCGGCGCAGGCGTGATGAGCAGGACGATCAGTTCCGACCCGAACGGCTTGCCGACCACCCAGTCGCCCATCGTCCCGATGGTCGCGGTGTAGTGCGGCGGCGCCTGGTTGTCCTTCGCGCGCTCGTTCGGCAGGAGATGGACCACGGTGCCGTCGAGCTGGAAATAATCGACGTTGACATACGAATCGAAGCCCGGCGTCATGACGTCGACGATCAGCGGCTGGCCTTCGGTCAGCCGCGCGCCGGGCGCGCGCGAACGCAACGAAGCAGGCCGGCCCGTCTGATGGTTTGCCGTCCAGTACGGCCCGACAACTTTGAGGACGTCGCACTTGTCGTCGGCGACCGGCTGCACGCCGAGGTTGACCGTCTTCACGCCCGGGAGCGCACCGAGCACCTGCCTGAGACGCCCCATCCCGTAACGCTCCGACACGTAGCCCTGCACGTCGACGGTCTGGTCGTGGACCGTCGCGACGAGCGCCGAGCATGGCACGGCGGCCAACGCCGGCATGACCGCATCGAGCGTGAGCGCTGGCGCTGGAACGGCCGCGGACGCCACGGCGGCTGAAGGCGCCGCGGGCGCCGAAGGCACGACGGCCACGGCTGGTGCCGGAGGCGCCGCCGCCGGCACCACGACACTGCCCGCAACATCGGTTTCCTGCGCGCTTTTTGCGCCTTCCTGCTCGCTCCTCGACTGATCGTAGAAGTAGTAGCCGGCGCCCGCGACCACGGCCGCGGCCAGCGCCGCCGCGCCGAGCATCAGCTTCGGCTTGCCTTTCGATCCCGTCGCGGCGGCCGGCCGCTCCTCGGCAAGCTCGTCGGAAAATTGCGCGACGGTCGGCGTGCGCGCTTCGCGGTCGAACGACAGCGCCGCCTTGATCGCCCGCCATTGCTTGTTGCCGAGATCGTCGGGACGGGCGGCCTTCATGCCCGCGCTGCGCGCCTGTGTCGCGGGCACGCGGTCGAACGGGTGCTTGCCCGTCAGCAGTTCGTAGGTGATGCAGCCGAGCGCGTACACATCGTCGCGCGGATCGGGCTCGCGATGCTCCAGCATCTCCGGGCTCGCGTACGCGGGCGTGAGCGCGCCGAGGCTGCCGGGATCGAAGATGGTCGCTTCGGTTTCCTCTTCGGGCCGCTGGAACACGCGCGCGATGCCGAAGTCGATCACCTTCACTTCGGCCGTATCGGTGAGAAACACGTTGGCCGGCTTGAAGTCGCAATGCACGAAGCCGCGCTCGTGCGCGTAGGCGAGCGCGTTCGCCATGCCCTTGAAGATTGGGGCGACTTCCGCGAACGGCATGCCCTTGAAATTCGGGTTCCGAAGCAAGCGCGATAGCGGCTGGCCCGACAGATACTCCATCGTCAGATAGACGACCGAGCCGTCGCGGTCGAAGTCGTACACCGTGACGATATTTCGATGCGCGAGCGTCTGCGCCTTGCGCGCCTCGCGCTGCAACGCGATCAGCGATTTCGGGTTGCCGCGGAACTGCAGGTTCAGCACCTTGATCGCGACATAGGGCCGGCGGTCGGACGCCTCCAGCTTGCGCAGGTCGAGCGCCTTGTACACGGTGCCCATTCCGCCGATGCCGAGACATTCTTCGAGCACGAAACGGCCGTTGAGCGTGTCGCCGACGCCTTTCACCTGATCCAGCTCGGCGACCACCTGACCATTGCCCGAAAAGGTCTGCCCCGACGAATGGCGCGGCGTGAAGCCCGCCGGCGTGGTCTGCACGCGGGTTTCGTCTGCGTTGTCGGGAGGGAGGGGATGGGCGTTGCGCTGAGGCGCCGAGAGCGATGCTTCGTCGATGCGACGCTTCACTGCCGCGTAGACGTCGGGCGGCAGCGGCCTGGCGGCGTGCACTTCATCGAGGATCGCGACGAGCTTCGAGTGCGGCTCGCGGGTGTCCGCCAGCGCGCTGTCGATCTCTGCCAAAAACGAGTCGCGCGACTGGTCGTCGCTGTGGAATGTACGAATCGCTTCTGAAAAGCTTGTCATCTGTGCGACTCGACGCGGCTCCAAATCGACCGACAATTCACTTGTCGTAACAAACTACATGTGCACGTTCGATACTAGCCTTCGCTCGCGCCTTTCGCAAATCTGGTTTTCGATCATCGACGGCTCGCATCCGTGTGTCGCACGCGATCCAACAGGTGAGCCGCGCCTGTTGGGCGCAAGCCGCCGGGCAATTCGTCGCCAGCCGCCCCGCCTTCCTCGCATCCTCGAAAATAATCCTTTGCTTTCAATCGCTTGAAAGTATTTTCGCTGTCCGCGCTCCGCTTGGCACAGGCCATGCATTTATCCCACCCGAGCAGACAGAATGCTCGACCAACCCGAAAGCCTTCCCTCTCCAGGAGCACCAAAATGAAATCGCTGATGATCAAAGACCTCGCCAAGACCGAAGAACTCGACAGCCGCGCCATGTCGGCAGTGCGTGGCGGCAACTCTGCCTTCTTCATCCCGGGCTACGACTTCTCAAAGCTCGACGTGACCGTCAACACGCAGCAGCTGATCGGCCAGACGCAGAACGTTTCCAGCGCGAACGGCAACAACGCCGCATTCGTCAGCGACATCGATTCGAACGTCAAGCCGATCCAGAAGGCGACCAACACGAACACGATCAACCTGTTCTGAGCGCGGCTCGAACCTCGCCCACCACCACAGCACGCACGCCAGGAGAACCAACATGTCGTCCATCATGATCCAGGACCTTCATCACAGCCAGGAACTCGACCGCCACGCGATGTCGTCCGTTCACGGCGGCGCTTCGCTCGCGCAAGGCGGCTTCGGCCCGTTCGCGAACGTCAACGTCAACGTGAACCAGAACATCCAGCAATACCAGAACGTGCAGGTCGCTGCACTGAACAACAGCGTGATCGGTCCCAATTTCGTCGCACCGCGCTTCGACGTCAACCCGGAACAGATCGGCGCGGCGAACGCCACGGTGTTGTTCTGAGAACGCCATAGCGCCGCCGGTTTTCCGGCGACCCGGCCGTTCGCGACCTGCCAAGGTCGCGAGCGGCCTTTCGCCGTTTCATGCGTTGTGGCCGGACGTGGGGTCGCGCCGGTCACAACCGCGGACGGATTGCCTATACTGGGTGCGTGCAGTGTTCCGGCATCCGTGCGCTTCGTAGCGTGACCCGTCGTCACGCCGGTTTCGACTCCGAACCTTCAGGAAAATGTCATGGCCGTCATCGTCATCAAGGATCTATCGGACAGTGTGCTTCTCGACCGCGAAGCAATGACCGCAATCGTCGGCGGTTCGCGGACCGGCGCGCACCAGGGTTTTCGCGCGCGTCCCGCCGTGAACGCAAACCGTCTCTCCAACTATCCGGGCGTCTCGGTGCAGAACGTGCCGGCCGCGCCACCCGGGCCGTTTCGCAAGAAGCTGGTTTCGAAGTAAGTAGTCGGCAACACAGGTGAAGCGGTCCGCAATGCATCGAAGCCGATGCATTGCGGACCGCTTTTTGGCGTCTTGCGCATAGGTTTTGGCTTCTGGCGTCTTCGGCGCCGGCTTTGCCGACACAGCCGATGGCGTTCAGTGCGGCAAGGCTGCGCCCGCGGTCGTCCCCGAAAGCCCGGTCAATCCGCCGATCGAACGCGCGCTGCGCTTCACGAGCTTCGAGCGCACCGTTTCGCGTTCCTCACCGTCGAGTTCCACCAGATAGCGCGTCTTGCCCGCGATCACCGCGCCGACCGGCACGCCGTCGCGGAACAGCAGGCGGTTGCCCGGCAGCGCGGGCACTTTCTCACCGGGCAAGAGCGTGCCGACGAGATTGAGCGGATCGACGGCGCTCACCGCGACGAAACTGCCATCGGGCGTCCGCTTGCGCATTTCGCGCAACAGCGGCACGGCTTCCGGCAGCGCGAACTGCTCGCCCGCGATGCCCGCGACGAAGCGTCCGCCGCGAATCTCGCCGCGCGCCTCCAGCCGATGGAACACGCGCAGCAGATCGCGCCACGGCGGCAGCCAGTCGGCTTCGCGCTCCAGCAGCCGCCAGAACACGACGCCGTAGCGGCGCAACAGCACCATCGCGGCATGTTCGACGGCGTCGGGCGCGCCGTCCGCTTCGGTGCGGCGCAGAAGTGCCCAGCGCCCGGCGTCGTCCATGCCGCCGATGAACATGCCGCCCCGGCGCGGCCGCCGGCTGAACGCGTTGCGCTTCGCCGCCGGCGCGAGCAGCGCGCGCAGGCCGGCGAAGCTGTCGGCGTTCACGAGCCCGAGCGCGACCAGTTCGCCGAGCGCGGTCTCCAGTTCCGTGCGCAAAAGGCGTGTGTCGGCGAGCAGTTCGTCGAAGAACATCGCGCCGTGCGCCTTCAGCGCGTCGTGAACGAGCTGCGCGCGCGAGCTCATCTCCGGCGCCTCGCCCGGTCGCATCAGCGCGTTCCAGGCGGCGAGATGACGGCGCGGCAGAAGGACGATCGGCGTGCCGCGCACCGGGCCGCCTGCCGCGCGCGAGCGTCCGCCCGGCCGGCTCCAGACGACCTTGCCCGAGCGCGAGATTTCGTCGAGCCACTAGCCCGAGTAGTCCGCGATTCGCGCGGGCAACATCTCCTCTTCCCACGCGACGGCGGGAGCTTCGAAACCTTCCAGTTGCTCGACGACCGCGAGCAGCGCGTCGCGTCCTTCGCCGCGCGTGTCGGCGGAAAGATGCTGCCATTCGAATAAAAAGCGCATGAAGTCCTGCCGCTCGACCGGCTCGATCTCGCGACGCAGCCGACGCACCGTGTAGCGATGAATCCGCGCGAGCAAATGCCGCTCGCACCATTCATCGACGACGCCGGGCGTGAAGCGGCCGCGCAGCACGTAGCCTTCGGCTTCGAGCTTTGTCAGCGCGAGCGCCACCGCCGATGCGGGCAGCGTCAGCGCCCGGGCGATTGCCGGCACCGTCAGCGGACCGAATCCCGACAGCCGCGCGCGCACGATCTCGACGAGCGCGTCGTCTTCCGACCACGGATCGGTGTAGCCCTCGGGCGCGTGCAACGCGGGATGCATCGGCGCCTGCGGATAGACGGCGCGCACGCACATCAGGCGCTCGACCGGCACCCACAGCGCGTCATGCTCCGCGACGCGCAAGCGCGTGGCGCGCCCGGAATTCGCGAGCGCGTCGAGCCAGGCGGACCAGCCGTCGTTGCGCCCGGCCTCGGTTTCTGTCACGCACGCAAGGCTCATCAGCGCCTCGTGCATTTCGTCGGCGCCGCGCACGACGGGCCATGCTTCCTCGCGCACGCCTTCGATTGCCTCGGCGTCGAGCGCGCCGAGATCGTCTGCGGATTCCGGGTCGCTCCAGCGGCGCGCCAGCACGGCCTGCGTGCGGCGCTCTTCGAGCGGGGCGTCGTCGAGGAACGCGTACGGACGCGCCGACAGGATTTCAGCCGCCAGCGGCGAAGGCGCCGGCAGGTCGCGCGTCACGAGCCGCAGCTCGCCGTCCTCGATGCGCCGCAGGATCGCGAGCCATTGCTCGCTGTCCATCGCGTCGTGCAGACAGTCGTCGAGCGTCTGCTCGACGAGCGGATGTTCCGGCACGTCGCGCTCGCCGACGACGTTCTCCGCGCACGCCACCTGATCGGGAAAGATCGCCGCGAGCAGGTCCTCGCTTTTCATGCGCTGCAACTGCGGCGCGACCTTGCGTCCGCCCGCGTAGCGCGGCAGCGCGAGCGCGTTGGTCGCGTTCCAGCGCCAGCGCACGCCGAATAGCGGCGCGTCGAGCAGCGCCTGGATCAGCACGTGCTCCGCCGTGTTCGAGCGCAGGTAGCGCCACACTTCGTCGAGCGCGAAGCTGTGGCTGCGCGTGAGCGACAGCACGATCGCGTCCTCGGTCGCGGCGGCCTGCAGTTCGAAGTTGAAGGTGCGGCAGAAGCGCTTGCGCAGCGCGAGCCCCCAGGCGCGATTCACGCGGCTGCCGAACGGCGCGTGGATCACGAGCTGCGTGCCGCCGGATTCATCGAAAAAGCGCTCCATCACGAGGGTGTCCTGCGTCGGCAGGACCGTCAGCGCGGCACGCGCACGCGCCAGATATTCGACGATCTGCCGCGCCGCGTCCCGGTCGATGCCCGCCTCCGCCGCCAGCGACTCGACAGCGGCATCGAGCGGCGCCGCGCCTTTCTTGCCGAGCCACGTGTCGATCTGGCCGCGCATGCGCGCGATCGCGTGAGACAGTTCGTCGCTCCGGCCCGGCGCCTCGCCGAGCCAGAACGGGATGTTGGGCGGCTGGCCGTTCGCGTTCTCGACACGCACGCGCCCGCCCTCGATCCGCAAGATCCGGTACGACGTGTTGCCCAACTGGAAGATGTCGCCCGCGAGGCTTTCGACGGCGAAATCCTCGTTGACCGTGCCGATCTGCAAGCCCTGCGGCTCCAACAGCACGGCGAAATCGGCGTTGTCGGGGATCGCGCCGCCGGACGTCACCGCCGTCAGCCTGCCGCCGCGCCGTCCGCGCAGCGTGCCGCTCACCGCATCTCGATGCACATACGCACCGCGCGGACCGTGGCGGCTCGTAAAACCTTCCGCGAGCGAACGCACGACGGCGTCGAACTTCTCGCGCGCGAGCGTCGCGTAGGGATACGCGCGGGTGAAGCGCTCGAAGAGCGCGTCCTCGCTCCACTCGCGACACGACACCTCCGCCGTGATCTGCTGGGCGAGCACGTCGAGCGGCGCGCGCGGCACCGACAGCGCATCGAGTTCGCCGCGCCGCACACAGTCGAGCAGCGCCGCGCATTCGATCAGGTCGTCGCGCGAAGTCGGGAAAAGCCGCCCTTTCGGCATCCCGCCGACCTGATGCCCCGAACGCCCGACGCGCTGCAAGAACCCTCCGATCGACCCCGGCGAGCCGATCTGGCAAACGAGTTCGACATCGCCGATATCGATGCCCAGTTCCAGCGAAGCGGTGGCGATCAGCACCCGCAGTTCGCCGCGCTTCAGCCGCTGTTCGGCGTCCAGCCGGTGCTCGCGCGCGAGACTGCCGTGATGCGCCGCGACCGCCTCCTTGGCGAGCCGGTCGGTCAGATGGCGCGCGGCGCGCTCGGCCATCCGGCGCGTGTTCACGAACACGAGCGTCGTGCGATGCTGCGCGACGAGTTCGGTGAGACGGTCATAGACGCGCTCCCACATGTCGTTCGACATGATGGCTTCGAGCGGCATCGGCGGAAGTTCGAGCGCAAGGTCGCGCGCGCGGACGTGTCCGACATCGACGATCTCGCACGGCTCGCCCTCGCCCACGAGAAACTTCGAGACCAGCTCGATCGGCTTCTGTGTCGCGGACAAGCCGATGCGCACCGGTTTGCGCTCGCAGAGCGCATCGAGGCGCGCGAGGCTCAGCGCGAGGTGCGCGCCGCGCTTCGTGCCGGCGACCGCGTGAATCTCGTCGACGATCACGGTGCGCGTCGTGGACAGCATCGCGCGCCCCGAGTCCGAACCGAGCAGCACGTAGAGCGACTCCGGCGTCGTGACGAGGATATGCGGCGCGCGCTTCCTGACGGCGGCGCGCTCCTGCTGCGTGGTGTCGCCGGTGCGCACCGCCGCGCGAATCTCGACCGGCGGCAGGCCGAGCCGCGCGAGTTCGTCCGAAATGCCCGCGAGCGGCTCTTGCAGGTTCACGCGGATATCGTTCGACAGCGCCTTCAGCGGCGAAATGTAGACGATGCTCGTCTCGTCCGGCAGCGCCGCGCCGTGCGCGAGGCCGTCGCGCACGAGTTCGTCGATGGCGGCGAGAAACGCGGTGAGCGTCTTGCCGGAGCCGGTCGGTGCCGCGACGAGCGTCGAGCGGCGCGTGCGGATGAGCGGCCACGCGCGCGCCTGCGCGGCGGTGGCGGCCGGGAAATGGCGCTCGAACCAGTTGGCGACGGCAGGATGAAAATCGGCGACAGGGGAATGGTCGGTCATACGCTATTTTATGAGCCGATCGGAATTCGCGTGCGGCGCGGCTTCGGGTGCGGCCCGGCTGTCACGAAAACGCCGTCTTGCTCGACGATGCTGATGGATCGCCGTCAGTTCGGGCGTTTTGTCGCACGGGAACTCTGGCGGCGAGAGCGGTCGGGTAGCGCACTTGCACAGACGTTCGCGGTCTCTGCGAGAGTGGGGTCGATAGTCCCATAATCAATCGTGAACCCCGAGCGCGGACGCACGCCGGAATGGGCACCGCATCGCGCTGAGCGCGCAACCGCCTGGCGCACCAACAACTGGAGAGGCAATTGAACGACGACGTTCAAGGGCAGACGCCCGCCACGACCGCATCGCAAACGCCGCTTTCCCCCGACGAACTGCGCAAGCTCGACGCCTACTGGCGCGCTTGCAATTACATGTCGGTCGGCATGATCTATCTGCGGGAAAATCCGCTCTTGCGCGAGCCGCTCAAGCCCGAGCACATCAAGCGGCGCCTGCTCGGGCACTGGGGATCGGACCCGGGGCAATCGTTCACCTGGGTCCACCTGAACCGGCTGATCGTGAAGCAGGACCTGAACGTGCTGTTCGTCTCGGGGCCGGGACACGGCGCGCCCGCGACGCTGTCGAATGCGTATCTGGAAGGCTATTACTCGGAGGTCTATCCCGACCGCAGCTACGACGAAGCCGGGATGCTGAAGCTGTTTCGCGCGTTTTCGTCGCCGGGCGGGATCGGTTCGCACTGCACGCCGGAGACGCCCGGTTCGATCCATGAAGGCGGCGAACTTGGCTACAGCCTGTCGCATGCGTTCGGCGCCGCGTTCGACAATCCCGATCTGATCGTCGCCACGATGGTCGGCGACGGCGAATCGGAGACGGGTCCGCTCGCCACGTCGTGGCATTCGAACAAGTTTCTCAATCCGGTGCAGGACGGCGCCGTGCTGCCGATCCTGCATCTGAACGGCTACAAGATCGCCAATCCGACCATCCTCGCGCGCATTCCGCATGAAGAACTCGAAGCGCTCTTCGTCGGCTACGGCTACAAGCCGCACTTCGTCGAGGGCGACGATCCGCACGACATGCATCAGCGCATGGCCGCGACGCTGGAACAGTGCATCGGCGAGATTCGCGCGAACCAGCAACGCGCGCGGGCGAACAACGACACCGCGCGCCCGCGCTGGCCGATGATCGTGCTGCGTTCGCCGAAAGGCTGGACCGGACCGAAAGAAGTGGAAGGCCACAAGGTCGAGGACTTTTGGCGCTCACATCAGGTGCCCGTGCTCGATCCGGCGACGAACCGCAAGAGCCTGCGCATGCTCGAAGACTGGATGCGCAGCTACAAGCCCGACGAGCTGTTCGATCCCGAGGGCCGGCTGATCGAAGAACTTCGCGAGATTGCGCCCAAGGGCGAGCGCCGCATCAGCGCGAATCCGCATGCGAACGGCGGACGCCTGCGGCATGCGCTTCATCTGCCCGACATCCGCGACTACGCGTTCGACGTGAAAAGCCCGGCGAGCGTCTATACGTCGCCGACCGCGGTGCTGGCGAAGTTCCTGCGCGACGTGATCCGCAACAACATGTCGAACTTCAGGCTCTTCGGTCCTGATGAAACCGCGAGCAACAAGCTCGACGGCGTGTACGAAGCGTCGGGCAAGCGCTGGATCGCGGAAACGAAACCCGAAGACAGCGACGGCGGCGCGCTCGACCCCGCCGGCCGCGTGATGGAGATGCTCTCCGAGCACACGCTCGAAGGCTGGTTCGAAGGCTATGTGCTGACGGGCCGCCACGGCCTCTTTGCGACTTACGAAGCGTTCGTGCACGTGATCGATTCGATGTTCAACCAGCACGCCAAGTGGCTGGAGAAAGCAAAGAACGAACTCGACTGGCGCGCGCCGGTTCCGTCGATCAACCTGCTGATCACGTCGCTCGTCTGGCGGCAGGATCACAACGGCTTCACGCATCAGGACCCGGGCTTTCTCGATGTCGTCACGAACAAGAGCCCGGATGTCGTGCGCATCTATCTGCCGCCCGATGCGAACTGCCTGCTTTCAGTGGCGGATCATTGCTTGCGCACGCGCGACTACGTGAACGTGATCGTCGCGGACAAGCAGCCGCATCTGCAGTACCTCGACATGCAGGACGCCATCGTGCATTGCGCGAAGGGCATCGGCATCTGGGACTGGGCGTCCACCGACGCGGGCCACGAACCGGATGTCGTGATGGCCTGCGCTGGCGACATCGCGACGATGGAGTCGCTCGCCGCCGTCGAGATCCTGAAGAAGCAGTTTCCCGATTTGAAGATCCGCTTCGTGAACGTGGTCGACCTGTTCCGGTTGATGCCGGAGACCGAACATCCGCATGGTCTTTCGGCGCGCGATTTCGATTCGCTCTTTACGCGCGACAAGCCGGTCATCTTCAACTTCCACTCGTATCCGACGCTCGTGCACAAGCTCACGTACAACCGCACCAATCACGAGAACATGCACGTGCACGGCTATCGCGAGAAGGGCAATATCAACACACCGTTCGAGCTTGCGATCATCAACGGCGTGGACCGCTATACGCTCGCCATCGACGTGATCGACCGCGTGCCGCGTCTGCGCGATACCGGTGCGCATGCGAAGAACTGGCTGCACGATCAGGTGATCGAGAGCGTCCGTTATGCGCATGCGGAAGGCATCGATCGCGATGAGATTCGCGAGTGGACCTGGAAGGGATGAGACGCCTGATATGAAGAAGGCCCCGCATCGCTGCGGGGCCTTCGTTCCCTGATGAGTCAGGCCGCTGCGGAGATCACTCCGCGTGATCCTTCTGCCTGAGCGATTGCGGCAGCCCGAACATCAGTATCAGCGCACACACGACGCTCATGCAGCCGATCGCATACAGCGCGGGTGTAGTGCTGCCCGTGAGATCGCGGATGCGTCCGACCATCACCGGGCTCACGATGCCGCCCAGTTGCCCTAGTGTATTGATCAGCGCAATGCCGCCCGCGGCGCCCGCACCGCTCAGGAGCTTGGGCGGCAGCGCCCAGAAGGCCGGGATCGCAGCCACCACGCCCGCGCCCATCACGCCGAGCGCCACGATCAGCAAGGTCGTCTGCTTGTCGAAGACGCCTGCCGCGAAGAAGCCCGCCGCGGCCATCAGCAGCAACACGCAAACGAACTTGCGACGCTCGCCGGAGCTGTCCGACATGCGGCCCACCACGACCATGCAGATCGCACCGCACACATAGGGCACGGCGGTGAGCAGGCCGATGATCGTCGGATTGTTGGTGCCCGCTGCGCGAATCAGGTGCGGCGCCCAGAAGTTGAGGCCATACGACGCGATCTGGATCAGGAAGTAGATTAGTCCGAGCGTGAGGAAGCCGGGCGTCTTGATTGCCCCGAGGAGCGAATGGCCGCCGGGCGCCGGCTTGCTTTGCGACGAAATCTGGCTCTTCAGGTACGTTTTCTCCGCTGCGGTGAGCCACCCGGCGTCATCGACGCGATCCTTCAGCACCTTCAACACGAGGATGCCGAGCAGCACGCAAGGCAGGCCGCCGAGCAGGAAGAGCCAGTGCCAGCCGGGCATGCCAAGCACGCCGTTCATATGCCCGAGCACGAGCCCCGACAGCGGCGCCCCGACCAGCCCCGAGAACGCCGAAGCAAGAAACAGGAGCGACGTGATGCGTCCGCGATAGCTCGCCGGGAACCACAGCGTCAGGTAGTACAGCACGCCCGGCGCGAAGCCCGCTTCCATCGCGCCGATGATGAAGCGCAGCCCGTAGAACTGCCATTCGTTCGAGACGAAGACCATTGCCGTCGTCGCCAGCCCCCACGAGATCATGATCCGCGCGATCCATTTGCGCGCGCCGACCTTGTAGAGCATCAGGTTGCTCGGCACCTCGAAGAGCACATAGCCGATCACGAAGAGACTCGCGCCGAGACCGTAGGCGGTATCGGAGAAACCGAGATCGCTTTGCAACTGGAACTTCGCGAAGCTGATGTTGATGCGGTCGAAGAATGCGAACAGATAGCAGAGCATGATGAGCGGCATCAGCCGCCACGCCACCTTGCGAATGATGTCCGCCGTGTTTTCCTTCGCTAGCGGACGGTTCGTTGCCGCTACTGCGCCCAGATCGCTCATGATTGTCTCCACGCCGGACTGGCGATGCGCCGTCCGGTCGAATAAGTTGGTGAGGGGTGAATTCAGATTGACTTGACGTACTCGGGCACCGGATGCACATCGCAGTTGCGCCCCGCCTTCGCGAGCTGCCCCGGCACGTCGTGGCCGACGAGCGCCGGCAGCGTCCGCGACAGTGCGATCAGCTTCTGCAAGTCGATGCCCGTCGGGATGCCCATCTCGTCGCACATGTTCACGAGGTCTTCCGTGCAGATGTTGCCCGACGCGCCCGGCGCAAACGGACAGCCGCCGAGACCGCCAAGCGCGGCGTCGAAGCGGCGCGCGCCGGCGTCGTAGGCAGCGAGCACGTTCGCGAGACCGAGACCGCGCGTGTTGTGAAAGTGCAGCGTGAGGGCGTCAGCGGGAATGCGACCGAGCACGCGTTCGACCAGCCGCGCGACCTGGCGCGGATTGGCCATGCCGGTAGTATCGGCGAGCGTTATGCCGGCGATCCCCATCTCGCGATATGCATCGACGATCGAGATCACGCGGTCTTCATCGATGCGTCCTTCGAACGGGCAGCCGAACGCCGTCGCGACCGTCGCGTTGAGGCTCGCGCGACTCCCCTTGACGAGCCGCACGATATCGCCGAAGCCCGCGAGCGACGCCTCGCACGACATGCGCATGTTCGCGCGGTTGTGCGTCTGGCTCGCGGACATCACGAGATTGAGCTCGTCCGCCTGCGCGGCCAGCGCGCGCTCGGCGCCCTTTGCGTTCGGAATCAGCGCTACATAGATCACGCCCGGACGGCGGCCGATGCCACGGAACACTTCGTCGCCGTCGCGCAGGGCGGGAATCGCTTTCGGCGACACGAAAGAGCCCGCCTCGATCCGCGTGAAGCCGCAGGTCGACAGCGCATCGATCAGCGCAATCTTGTCGCTCGTCTCGACCCATTGCGGCTCGATCTGCAAGCCGTCGCGCGGGGCCACTTCCTGGACGATCAGGCGCTGGGTGTAGTCACGGTTCGTCATGCTGTTCATTGCACGGCTCCTTCTGCGCGCAGGCGCTCGACATCGTTCGAATCGAAGCCGAGTGAAGCCAGCACGTCGGCCGTGTGTTCACCCAGCGCAGGTCCTTGCCAGTGCACTTCGCCCGGCGTATCGGACAGCTTCGGCACGATACCCGGCATCTTCACCGACGCGCCGCCCGGCAAGTCCGCGTCGAGCAACATGCCGCGCGCCTGGTAATGCGGATCGGCCACGATGTCGGCGACCGAATAGATGCGCCCCGACGGCACTTCCGCGCGTTCGAGCGTCGCGAGCACGTCGTCGACCGATTGGTGCAAGGTCCACGCGGTGATCGCTTCGTCGAGCATCGTGCTTTGCAGCGCGCGGCCGTCGTTGTGGGCGAGCGCGGGATCGTCGGCGAGATCGGGGCGGCCGATCACGTGCATCAGGCGCTTGTAGATCGGATCGCTGTTGCCCGCGATCACGACGAAGCCGCCGTCTTCCGTGCGATACGTGTTCGACGGCGCGATGCCTGGCAGCGCGCCGCCGCTTCTTTCGCGCACGTGGCCCAGCAGGTCGTATTCGGGCACGAGGCTTTCCATCAGGTTGAAGACGCTCTCGACGAGCGAGACATCCACCACCTGGCCGTCGCCCTTGCCGGTCTTCACGCGCAGCACCGACATCAGCGCGCCGATCACGCCATGCAGCGACGCGAGCGAATCGCCGAGACTCACGCCGACGCGCGCCGGCAGGCCGTCCTCGTCGCCGGTCGTGTAGCGGATGCCGCCCATCGCCTCGCCGATCGCGCCGAAGCCCGGCCGGTCGCGGTACGGACCCGACTGGCCGTAGCCGGAGATGCGCACCATCGTGAGCTTCGGGTTGATTTCGTGCAGCACGTCCCAGCCGATGCCGAGCTTTTCCAGCGCGCCGGGCCGCATGTTTTCGACCAGCACGTCGGCATCCTTCACCAGACGCTTGACGACCTCCACCCCCTCGGGCGACTTCAGGTTCACGCAGACGGACTTCTTGTTGCGCGACTGGAGATACCACCAGAGCGACGTTCCTTCATGCAGCTTTCGCCATTTGCGAAGGGGATCGCCTCCGTTGGGGGTCTCGATCTTGATCACCTCTGCGCCGAATTCCGCGAGCATGCGTGCCGCGAAGGGTGCGGCAATCAGGGTGCCGATCTCGATGACGCGAATGCCGTCAAGGGGTCCGCTCATGGTGCCTGTCTCCGTGTGGGTTTCGTATGAGAGCAGGTTATGAGCGGCGGCTTGCGATGTCCAACCGCATTTCGGCAAGCACCGTTCGCGGATCGCGAACGCTCGGGATTTACGCGGGGTTGTGTCTCTCGCTGGCTTCGACCGAACGCAGATGGTCGAACAGCAGCCGGCTCACGGGGGAAAGCGCGTTCGCGTCGCGCACGGCGATGATGAGACTGCGTTCGGCCCACTCTTCATCGAGTGTCACCGCGACGAGCCCGAGCTGCTGCCCCATCGCGCGATAGACGTCGAACGGCAGCACGCCGACGCCCATCCCCGCCTGCACCATGCGGCAGACGGCGTCGAAGCCGGGCACGTGGATGCGCAGCCTGAGCGGCTTGCCCGCCTGACGCGCGGCGAGATGCGTGCGCATGTTGATCGAACTGGCCGAATGCAGGCCGACGTGATCGCTGTCGAGCGTCTCTTCGAAGCGGACGCGTTCGCGGTTCGCGAGCGGATGGTCGCTGCGCATCACGATCGCGAGGCGGTCATGGCGATAGTGCGCCGTGTGAAGACCGCGGGTGTCGGCATCGCCGGAGCAGATGCCGAGGTCGGCAAGGCTGTCGGCCACCGCTTCGATCACGCCGCCGCTCGGGCGCTCCTCCAGGTCGATCTTGATCTGGTCGTGACGCGTGATGAACGCGCGCAGGTCTTCCGGCAGGAATTCGACGATCGCGGACAGGTTCGCCATCATCCGCACGTAGCCGCGCACGCCGCTCGCGTGCTCGGCGAGTTCGATGCCGATGTTCTCGATGTCGCGCAGCACCCGGCGCGCGTGATGCAGCAGCGTTCCGCCGGCGGGCGTGAGGTCCATGCCGCGCGCACGGCGCTCGAACAGCACGGCGCCCACGGCCTGCTCGAGCTCCAGCAGTCGTTTGCTCGCTGCCGACACCGCGATCGCTTCCCGCTCGGCTGCGCGCGTCAGCGTGCCTTCCTCGAAGATCGCGAGGAAAAGCTGCAGCGTCGTGAGGTCGAGGCGGCGGAGGAGGTTTTTGAGGGGCATGCGAGGCAAAAGTGATCAGATCAGGCCATATTGTGGCCCGATATCGGCCGAAAGCGGGCGCGGCCAGGTACCGCCACGGTACAGGATCCGGACCACCCTTCATCGCCTCGCATATTTGAATGTCCCCTGCGCGCTGGCGATCAGCAGCCGGTCGTCGATCCACGCTTCCCCGCGACAGAAGTAGATCGACCGCCCCTGTCGCTCCAGGAAGCCCTTCGCCACCGCCTTACTGCCGAGCCCCCGGTCCAGATAGTTCACCGTAAGCGACAACGTGAATGCATGCAGCGGCACGTCTTCCGTGGTGTGAAGGCCAGCGTAGCCGCACGCTGCGTCGAGCAGCGTGGCGATCGCGCCGCCCTGGAGCACATGCTGCCGGTTCAGATGCTCCGGCAGGACCGGCATGGTGAATTCGGCATAGCCGGCGCGCCATTCGGTGAACATTGCGCCAAGCGATTCAAGAAACGGATTGTCGAGTTCGAAGTTCGCCACGGGTTCTCCCGGCATTGATCACTGCACCGATCTTCCAACACTTCTTCAACGTGCGCCACGCGCAAAAAAAGACCCGCACGCAAGCGGGTCCATTACATGTCGATGTTTCGAAGCGCCGTCTGCGCATCAGGGCGCCGAAGCCGCCGTTCCCTTCGCTGCCTTCTCGGCATCGACCTTGCGCTGCGCGTCCTGAATGTTCTGCGGATAATTCTGCTGGTCCCCGCCGGGCTGATAGCCGTTCTTCTCGAGTTCCTTCAACTCTGCATTCTTCTTCGCCCGCGCGGCCTTTTTCTGCGCCTTCTTGACTTCCTTCGGCGTGGACGCGACCGCATCCGGGGCCGCGGTCTGCGCCATCGAGACGGGCGCCCATGCGAGCCCGATGCCGATCGATGCCACGATAGCTGCTGAAACGGCGCGAACTTGGAACATGACAAATTCTCCAGAGAGGACCGCGTTATTGTCGATTCGCCGATACCCGACGTGAGCGCATCCGGTGATCCGGCGCGGCGATTTGGCCCGCCGTCGTCGATCCAGCCTCACACGGCGGCCGCTACGTGAAGATAACCCGCTTTGGGCTTCGACGCTCTACGAAGTATTCAGCGCTTCGTGCGCAAGTCGAGCGCAAGAAACACGAACGTCGCCAGCTTGCCGAGACACTCGACGGCCGAGAGCGTCGCGAGCCAGCGCGAATGCGCATACTCGACGGGAATCTCCGGCGCCATCGCGAGCACGCTCATCAGGCATACGAAGAGCAGCACGTACCTCGCGAAGAGTCTGCGCCTGAGCGCCAGTCCGACTATCAGGAAGAGCAATGTCTTCGATGCGAGCACGGCCGCGATCTCCTCCGGACTGCTCATCGGGCCACTGCTCGCGTACGCCGTGCCGTCCGCGCCCGCGCTACCGGAGATGTCGATTTCCCACGGCACTTCCACGAGCGACCATGCGACCACGAAACACGCCGATGCGGTCACGCACCGCCCGATGCGCCGCGCATCGCCGGCCACGTCAGGCAGATCGCGCCGGCGCCAGAACGGCGCGAGGCCGCTGACGGGCGGATCGTCGTCGGGGGAGAGATGAGTCATCGCGATGCTCGTAAGAATCACGCGCCACGAAGGCGCTTCGTTTCGCTTATCGCAATGCTCGATGATGCGGTGCTGCCCATATGCGATCCCCAGACTTGTTCAGTTCAGCGTAGGCGATCAAAAAAGCGAACTCCATCGGGCAATGCACGATGCGATGGAGGCCAGGCTCTATTGCCCGGCGCATCGTCGAAGGAATGAATTACATTGGGGAATACGCGCGTCGCAACGGCGCGACGCACGCGCCGCGCACGCGATGGACAGACGCTGGACGACGACGAAGCGGTCAGCGGCCGCGCGGATGCGCGAGGAAGAAGCGCATCATTTCGGCGCTCGCATCGGGACCGGCGGGATCGGTATAGGTGCCGCGCGAACTGCCGCCCGCCCATGCGTGCGGCGCGCCGTGAATCGTCCATGACTCGGCATCGACACCGCGTGCGGACTTGAGATGCCTCACCGTACACGCGTGGCCGTCGCCCGCCGCATGCGCTTCGTGACGCTGCACCGAGGCTTCCACGTCGAAGCCGCGCACGAGTTCGGTCGCGTTGGCGAGATGCACGGTCTTGTCGGCGTCGCCGTGAAAGACGATCAGCGGACGCTCGGGCGCCTGCGTCGGCGCACGATGCATCTTCATTCCCTTGCGCTTGCCGCCGCGCATCGCCGCAAGTGCGGAAGGCAGGTCGTGCGCCGCGCCATGCGCGAGGCCCGAGTGAATGCCCGCCGCGGCATACAGCTCGGGGTATGCGCGGATCATGATCGCCGCCATCGCGCCGCCCGCCGACAAGCCGGCGACATACACCCGCTCCGGATCGACGCGATGACTCGCCATCACGTCGCGTGTGATGTCCGCGATCAGCGACGGCTCACCCTTGTCGCGTTCCTGGTCGCCCGGCTTGAACCAGTTCCAGCATTTCGACGCGTTCGCGTGCTGCGGCTGAATCGGATACGCGACGATGCAGTTGTGCCGTTCGGCGAGCGCGTTCATCTGCGTGCCGGAGGCGAAGTCGTTGGCGTCCTGCGTGCAGCCGTGCAGCATCACGACAAGCGGCAGCGGCTCGTCGCGATATCCCGACGGCACATACAGCCGATATTCGCGCATGCCCGCGGCGTTCGCGCAGGAGCGCGTCGTGAAGTGGCCGCGATCCTCGACATCGAGGTCCGTGCGTTTGAACGTCCTGGCTTTCGATGCCGGTGCTGGCGCCGGTGCCGGTTCGGGCGTGGGCGCAGTTGCAGGTGCCTCGTGCGCGCGGCCATCGTCGGCTTCCTCGCCGCGCAATGCGCGCTGGATCGCTTCGGTCGCTTCGGCCGGGCTGCCATTGCGCAGCAGCGCCATGACCTTGTGCATCGAATTCATAAAGCCTTCGTTGAGTTTCATCTTTGTTCCAGTTGTCGTGTGAGGGGCGCTAGCCGATCCGGTCGGCAAGCGCGGCCTTGACCGCGGGCGAAGCGTGAAACGCTCCGAGCACCACGATCGATTCGATCGTGGCAAGTGCAAGTTCCGCGGAAACGTCGGTGGCGATGCTGGCAAGACCCAGCACCTGAATCTGCAGACGCTCGTTGGCGGCAAGCGCCGCTTCGAGATCGCGTTTCGAGAAATGCTGCATGCCGAGCACGAGTTCGCGGCGCGTCACGGTCTCGCTGACGACGTTCGCGTGGATCGCAAGCTGATTGCGGATCGCCGTGCGGATCAGGTCCGTCCTGTTCGAGTAAAAGCCCTCTTCGACGAGCAGGTCGATCTGCCCGAGATCGACAGGACCGAGGTTGATCGTGATTTTTTCGCTCTCGCCACCTTTCGGGCGCGGGGCTTCGATTGCTGTTTTTGCCATTCTAGCCATCCTATTACCATCCAATGGGATGTTTATAGGCTGGTTATGGCCAAGAGTCAACGCAAAAATACAGGGACGCAACGCGGCGAACGGCGAGTCGGATCAACGGAAGGCAGGGAGAAAATGCGGATGGCCGATGGCCGGAGGCGGGGTCGAGGCACGCCGCGCGGTGCCCGGCAGGCCGAAAATGGCCGCCGAATGCACACTGCGGGCGGTCCGCTGAAAAGCGGGATGAATCGATAAAGCGTCAGGCAATACGTTTAGTTATAGCCGCGCACGACGCGGCTTGGCTGGCCATCCTCCGCGCCTTCGCCGGCGAAGCGTCCGCAGACTTCGGCGACATACTCCGGCTCTGCGCAGACCTGGCTCGAATGATGGGATTGGGGTGCTTGTTCGTCGCCGGCGGTATCGGCGTCGTCCAACCACGTCGCGAAAGTCGCATGCGTGTTGGTGTCCATGTGTCGCTCCTTGTGGAAGTCGATGGAAAGGTTGGCCTTCACTGAAAGAGTGCGCGCTTGAAAGGCGAAGCGCCCTAGTGGATTTTCTCGATGGACGGCGGGCGAGCTCGCTGGCGCCAGTGCCTCGCCGCCCCGGCAGGCGCCGGATGTTGCCAGAACAACACAGCGCCGCACACTTTGATGAAGCTAAAAAAATGCCCGGGCGGACCCGGGCAAATACCAACCACAAAGGATGCCTTACGTTGCACCGCATCAGACCACGTTCTTTTCGACGATCGGCCGGTTCGAGAGCACCCGCTCCCAGCCAAGCGACGACAGGTCTAGCGTCGTATAGCGGCCGTGCAATACCAGTTCGCTGACGCCGCGTCCGGTAGCCGGTCCCTGTTGCAGTCCATGGCCGCTGAAACCGTTCGCGAAGAGGCAGTTGTCGATGTCCGGGTGACGCCCGATGATCGCATTCTGGTCGAGCACGTTGTACTCGTAATAGCCGGACCAGCAGTTCTCGACGCGCAGCGCCTCGAACCCCGGCACACGATGCGCGAGCGCCGGCCAGATGACATCGTCGAACAGCGCGTGATCGACTTCGTCGAGCGGCAGGTCGTCGGGATCGTTGTCCGCCGACGGCGACGTGCCGCAGATATAGGTCCGCCCTTCAGGGCGAAAGTACACGCCGCCCGGATCGATGAGGAGCGGACACGGCGCAAGCCTCGCCGGCGACGACACATTGAAGATGCTGCGCCGTCGCGCCCGCACGGGAAGCTCTATGCCGATCATCTGGGCGACGCGGCTCGACCACGCGCCCGCGGCGTTCACGACCGCGTCGCAAGCGTAACGCTCGCCGTTCGACGCGAGCACATACGTGACCGTGCGCCCTTCGCGCTTCATGCCGGTAACGTCAGAAGCCACATAACGCGCGCCGAGGGCCTGCGCCTTCTTGCGCAGCGCCTGCACGAGGCCGTAGCCGTCGAACCAGCCCTCGCCGCTTTCGCCAAAGGCACCCGCTGCGAGATCGTCGGCGTTCAGCCATGGAAAGCGCTCTTGCAACTGCGGCTTGTCGAGCAGGCTGATATCGGCGCCAAGACTTCGCTGAAGCGCGTGATTCGCGCGCAACGTTGCCTCGCCGGCGGGCGTCGCGAGAAAGAGATAGCCGCCTTCGTGCAGGTCGATCGACGGCTTCGCGCCATTCACCTCCAGCCGCTCGCCGATCGAGCGCAGGAACTCGATGCCATAAAGCGACATCTGCACCGAGAGCGGCGTCGAAAACTGCTGCCGGATCGACGCCGCCGACAACACGGACGACGAACGCGCGTACGTCGGATCGCGTTCGATCACCGTGACCTCGACGTCCGGCGCGCTTGCGCGCAGAAAGTACGCCACCGAACTGCCGATCACCCCGCCGCCGACGATCACCACTTTCGAAGCCATTGCCCGGTCCGGTTGGTTCAGCCGATCGAAAAATCGATGCCCTGTGCGAGCGGCAGTGCCGACGAGTAATTGACCGTGTTGGTCGCGCGGCGCATGTAGCCCTTCCACGCGTCCGATCCGGACTCGCGGCCGCCGCCGGTTTCCTTCTCGCCGCCGAACGCGCCGCCGATTTCCGCGCCGCTCGGCCCGATGTTCACGTTCGCGATGCCGCAGTCGCTGCCCGCCGCCGACAGGAAGCGCTCGGCTTCGCGCAGGTCGGTGGTGAACGCGCACGACGACAATCCGTGCGAAGCCGCGTTGTTCGCCGCGATGGCTTCGTCGAAGTCGCTGTAGCGCAGGACGTAGAGAATCGGCGCGAAGGTTTCGGTGAGCACGACCTGCGTCTGCGCTGGCATCTCGACGAGCGCCGGGCGCACGTAATAGCCCTCTTCGCAGCCCTTCACCTCGACGCGCTCGCCGCCGGACACCGTGCCGCCCTCCGCTTTCGCCTGTTCGAGCGCCTGCTGCATGCGCGCGAACGACGGCGCGTCGATGAGCGGACCCATCAGCACACCCTTCTCCAGCGGGTTTCCGATCGGAACCTTCGCGTATAGTTCTTTCAGGCGCGCGACGGTGTCGTCGTAGATGCTTTCGTGCACGAACAGGCGCCGCAGCGACGTGCAGCGCTGTCCCGCCGTGCCGACCGCCGAAAAGAGGATGCCGCGCAGCGCGAGTTCGCGATCCGCGCTCTTCGATACGATGCCCGCGTTGTTGCCGCCCAGTTCCAGGATCGAGCGTCCGAAGCGGCGCGCGACTTCCACGCCAACCGCGTGGCCCATCGCGGTGCTGCCCGTCGCGCTGACGATGTCCGAACGCGGATCGGCGACGAGTTGCGCGCCCACTTCGCGTCCGCCGATGACGAGCGCCGTCAGCCCTTCGGGCGCAGAGCCGAATTCCGCGATCGCATCCTGCATGATGCGATCGACGGCGAGCGCGGTGAGCGGCGTCTTTTCCGACGGCTTCCACACCACCGCGTTGCCGCAGACGAGCGCAAGCGCGGCATTCCACGACCACACCGCCACCGGGAAATTGAACGCGGAGATCACAGTGCAGACACCGAGCGGATGCCATGTTTCCGCCATCCGATGGCCCGGACGCTCGGAGGCGATCGTGAGGCCATAAAGCTGGCGCGACAGGCCGACCGCGAAGTCGCAGATGTCGATCATTTCCTGCACTTCGCCGAGCCCTTCCTGCAGGATCTTGCCCGCTTCGAGCGAGACGAGCCGTCCGAGCGCTTCCTTCTTCTCGCGAAGGCGGTTGCCGAGAAGCCGCACAAGTTCGCCGCGCTGCGGCGCCGGCACGTCGCGCCATTGCTCGTATGCCGCGCGGGCACGGCCGAGCACGGCATCGACGTCCGCCTGGCCGTGCGTCTTCACGCGTCCGATGAGCGCGCCGGTGATCGGCGAGGTGACGTCCATGTCGCCGCCGTCGGCGAGCTTCGTAATGCCGAGTTCGGCGAGAATCGAATTAGCGTCCACAATGACTCCTTGTATTTCCGATACGAAACTAAAGCGGGTCGGCCCACTATACACGACACCGCCCGCTGACCGCAGCGCAACCGGCGCTCTAGGTAAAAACCATGAACTGGTATGGCGCTTTCATACCGTTATAGCCGATTGGTCCCGGTGGAACATGAAGAATTCACGGACCGCATCGATGTTACTATCGGAAACTAAGAGAAAGAAAACATTCGACCCATGGCGACCAGAAACACCGAAGCGATCACCGAACAGTCGACATCCGATCTCGGACGCAGGGTCAAGGCCGCGCGGCTCGCGAACGACCTCACGCTCGAAACCGCGAGCCGGCTGTGCGGCGTGTCGCGTTCGGCGTTGTCGAAGATAGAGAACGGGCTGATGTCGCCCACTTTTGACGTGCTGCAGAAGATCGTGCGCGGCCTGGAGATCGACCTCGGCGCGCTGTTCGGCTCGGCGTCCGCGCCCGGCGCGAGCGGCCGGCGCTCGCTCACGCGCAAGGACCAGGGGCAGCGTCACGCGTATCGCGGCTACCAGATGGAACTGCTCGCCACCGATCTCGCGCACAAGGCGATGCTGCCGTTTCGCATCCGCATCACGGCGCACACGCTCGACGCCTTCGACGACTGGGGCCGTCACGAAGGCGAGGAGTTTCTGTATGTGATCAGCGGCAGCGTGTGCCTATATTCGGAGCTATACACGCCGACGCATCTGAACGCCGGCGACAGCCTCTATTTCGACAGCCGCACCGGACACGCGGCCGTGTCGACGAGCGAGCAAGACGCAGAAGTGTTGTGGATGGCGACGGGCGGCGTCGTTCCGCAGGCGGGCACTTAGGTCACGCGCGCACGCTGCTTCTTTGCCGCAGGCGCTTTCGTCGCCTGAGTTGCAGGCGCAGCGGCAGCCGGTGCCTGCACGCTGCGCTTGAAGTACGGCGAACTCAAGGTGGCCGCGCCCATGTCGGACGCAGCTTCGAGCAGCGCGGGCGCGAGCGCCTTCAGACGCGCTTCAGGCAGACGGCTCGTCGGCCCGGCGAGACTCACCACACCCACCACGACGCCCGTCACCGGATTGCGGATCGGCGCGGCCATCGACGTCATGCCGGCTTCGTACGTTTCGCTCGCGATGCCATAGCCGCGCTTGCGCGCGCCCTGCAGGTCCTGAAGAAACTGCTGGATCGTTTTGGGCGCCTTCGGGCCGCCCTGCCCCGGCTTGCCGAGCCCGCCCTGACGCGAGACGAGTTCGAGCGCTTCCTCGTCGGAAAGCGACGACAGCCACGCCTGCCCGCTCGCCGTGCAATGCAGCGGCGGCTGGCTGCCCATGTCGGGGTCGTAGCGCAGACCCGACTTCGCGCCCTGCGCCTTGCCGACGAACGTGATGTGATCGTCCTCGACAACGCCGAGCCGCGCCAGTTCCCCCGACGCCGCCGCCAGCCGGTCGAGCACCGGCTGAGAGACGTCGAGCACGCCGCCCGTCGAGAGATAGATGAGCGCGAGCGACACGAGCTTCAACGCCAGCATGTATTCGCCGTGCTCTTCGTCCTGACGGACATAGCCTTCGTCGATCAGCATCGACAGCAGCCGGTGCGTGCCGCTGCGCGGAATGTTGAGCGTGTCCGCGATTGCGGCGAGTTGCATGCTGCCACCGTTCTTCGCCAGCAACTCTATGATCCCGAGCGCGCGTTCCAGATTGCCTGCCATTGCTTCCTCAAGGAATGTCCGATTCTCAATGAGAACACGATTCCAGCTCGGAACTCAATAGAACGACGCGGGCACGCACGAAAATTTGCGCGACTCAACTCAGCGCGTACGCCTTGTCGAGCACTGCGAGCGTCGCTTCGCGCAGCTTCTTCGCGCGCTCGACCGCCTTCGCGGTCTTCGCCCAGCGTTCCATCGGCACTTCGATGCTCACGGGCACGCCGTCCGGCAACGCGCGCAAAATGCCCGCGAGATCGAGGCCGCCTTCGCCGGGAATCATCCGCTCGCAGCGCGCCTGGTAGAGCAGTGTCTCCAGGTCCTTCGGACGTTCGGCGGGGGCATCGCAGAACTGCACGTAGCCGAACCATTCGCGCGGCAATGCGCGCAACTCGTCCGTTGACGAACCGGCGCGGTCGAAGTGAAGCGGATCGACGATGAGGCCCGTGTTCTTCGCCCCCGACGCCTTCACGATCCGTGCCGCCCGCACGATGTCCTTCGCGTCGGTCCACGGCATCGGTTCGAGCGAAGGCGTGAGGCCGAGCGGCGCCGCGAGCTCACACAGTTGCGCGAGGCGATTGGCGGTGCGCGCTTCGTCGGGATCGTTGCCCGCGACGAGCAGATAGCGCGCGCCGAGTTCCGCGGCGGTCTGCATCATCGGCTCGTAAGCGCGCACATCGGTGTCGGGCTTCAGGCGCAGGATCTCCGCATCGAGCACGCGTATGCCGGTGTCCTTCAGGCGCGCTAGCGTTTCGCGTTTCAACGGCGTATCGCCGACGATGTCGTGACGCACTTCGTGATCGGTCGCGGGCAGAAGCCGCAGGCCGACGAAGTCATAGCCGGCTTGCGCCGCGCATTCCACCATCTGCGGCGGCGTGAGTTCGAGCACGGTCAGCGCGGAAAGCGACAGCGGGCGCAGGTTTTCCTTTGACATGTGCCCTCCTTAGCGCAGCGGCGAAAACGGCGCGGGCACGTAGATGGTCGATTCCATCGTCGTGAGGTGCGCGGGTCCGCCCTTCGGCGGCCAGATGCCGTCCTTCACGGCTTCGGCACGGATACGCGAACGCTCGTCGACGCTCTTGTACGGCCAGATGTTCAGAAAGCGCGGCACGGTGCCGTCGAGCGCATACATCGCGCCGACGAGCGGCGAGCGCTGCGTGCGTTCCGGCACGGCGTTCTTCCACGCATCGATGGTGTGCTGAAGGCTCGCGAGCTTGGTCCCGTAGACGCGCATCTCGTAGATGCCGCCGTACTCGGCCGGTTCGATCGGCGGCAGGAAGGGGAAGAGCGAGTAGCTGTCGACGCTCACGTCCGTGACGAACTCGCCGCAGTTGAACGGATTGCCTTCGAGCAGCAGGCGGCGTCGTTCGGCGATCAGCGCCGCTTCCGATTCGAAGCCGCGCAACACCATCACGCGGCCGAGCGCGCCGATGTCCGAGTACCAGCAACCGAGCAGTTTCGCGCCGGGTTGCTCGCTGTTCGCCCTGATGTTTTCGAAGACCTGCGCATTGGTGCCGATTTTCACCGTGAGCGTCACTACGTCGTAAAGAGTCATTGCATTGTCCTTGCACGTTTGAAAGTTGAAATGTCGGCGACGGCTTCGGATTGAAGCGCCTCGGCGAGCGCGATGCCCGCGAGATAGCCGAAGGTCATCGCGGGCCCGAGCGTGATGCCGCCGCTCGGATAGCAGCCGCCCATCATGCTGGCCGCGTCGTTGCCGACGGCAAAGAGGCCGGGAATCGGCGCATGGCTTTCGTCGAGCACGCGCGCCCGGGCGTCGGTCGCGAGGCCCGAGAACGTGCCGAGGCTGCCGGGCAGCAGCTTGACCGCATAAAACGGTCCATCGACGATCGGCGCGAGACACGGATTCGGGCCGTGCAGCGCGTCGCCCTGCACGCGGTTATAGGGCGTCGAGCCCTTGTGAAACAGCGGATCGAAGCCGTCCTTAGCGTAGGCGTTGTAGGTGGTCACGGTATCGACGAGCGCTTGCTGATCGATGCCGCATTGAGCCGCGAGTTCGTGCAGCGTGGCGGCCTGCTTCAGATAGCCGGAACGTCGATACGGCCCGACCGGAAACGGAAAGGGCTTCGAAAAGCCGAGCCCATAGCGCCGCTGGAAACGATGATCGCAGACGAGCCACGCGCACACTTCATCGCCCGGATGCGTCGTGCCGATAAGCGCGCTGATGAAGTCGTGATACGACGAAGCCTCGTTGACGAAGCGCCTGCCGCCGCGCGTCACCGCGATCACGCCCGGCTTCGCGCGCTCGATCAGATGCGGGAACGCCGCTTCCGGCTTGCCCTTTCCCTTCGGCACGAGCGACACGGGCGCCCATGCGGCGGGGGTGTCGAGCGAAGCGTCGAAGTGCGCGCCGATCGCTTCGCCGAGACGAATGCCGTCACCGGTATTCGAGCGCGGCGCCGCGGACCAGTGTTCGCGCCCCGACGGCGTATACGCGAAGGTCTCCGCGCGGCGCGCGATGTCGTGCGGATAGCCGCCGCATGCGAGCACCACGCCGCGCGCCGCGCGCACCACATGCATCACGCCTTCGATCTCGACGCGCGCACCCGTCACGCGATTGCCCTCGCGCAGGATCTCGACGGCCCTGGCCCGCGTGCGCAAGTCCACGCCGCGATCCGCGGCGGACTTGAGCAACCGCGCGACCAGCGCGTTGCCGTTCACGAGATGCATCGAACGCCCGTAGCGGAGCTTGTGCCCCGCGAACGCGACGAGCCGCCGCGTGACATGCCACGCGGAGCGCAGCGAGCGCGTCGCGTTGAAGAAGTGCGCGAGGTCCTGTCCCGACCCGATCGCCATGCCCTTGATGGTGACTTCATCGAGTGGCGGGCGCAGCTTGTCGATCAGCGGTCCGAGCTCGCGGCCGTCGAACGGCATCGCGCACACCGAGCGGCCGCCCTTCGCAGCGCCGTTTGTCGTATGGAAATCGGGGACGCGGTTGCCGTCGATGAATCGCATCGACGTGTTCCGCTCGAAGAACTCGACCATCTGCGGGCCGTGTTCGAGCAGCGCTTCGGCCTTGTCGGCATCGAAGTGCGCGCCAAGCTCGCTCTTCAGATACGTGCGCGGCGCCTCGATGTCCTCGACGATGCCCGCGCGCGTCGCGAGCGGACTGCGCGGAATCCACATCCAGCCGCCCGACCACGCGGTCGTGCCGCCGAACACGTCTTCCTTTTCGGCGACCATCACGGAGAGACCGCGCGTCGCGGCGGTCACGGCGGTGGCGAGACCGCCTGCGCCAGAGCCGAGCACCAGCACGTCACATTCGAGAATCGGTTCCAGCTTCATGGGGAGTCTGCTTCGTTCGGTCGGTTTCATCATGCGGTCGTCGCGATCTTGTTCTGGCTGGCATTCGCGCCAGCGCGCGCGCGCGCCGCCGCGTGGCGCCCCGCGAGATAAGCGAACGCGAGGCCGGGACCTAACGTGATGCCGGGACCGGGATACACGCCGCCCATGACCGACTGCATGTCGTTGCCGCACGCGTAGAGGCCGCCGATCGGCTGGTCGTCGCGGGCGAGGACGCGCGCGTTCTCGTCGGCGACGAGGCCGGTCGCCGCGCCGATGTCGCCCGGATAGAGGCGCACCGCGTAGAACGGCGCGCGGCCGATCGGACCGAGACACGGATTCGGGCCGGTCCACGTGGCGTCGCCGTTCGCGCGCTGGTAGTCGGTGGTGCCGCGCTGGAAGTCGGGATCGACGCCCGTCTCGGCATAACGGTTGATGCGCGCGATGCTGTCCGCGAGACCGGCCGCATCGATGCCGAGCTTCGACGCCAGTTCGCCGGGCGTGCGGCCTTCGGTGAGATAGCCGTCGGCGAGAAACGGTCCGAGGCCCTTGCCGCCCGGACGCACCATGCCGAGGCCGTACTTGCGCAGGCCTTCGGCGTCGGTGACGAGATACGCCGGCACCGACTGGCCTTTGCGGTTCGCTTCCTGCATCGCGATGCCGAACAGGTGATACGAGGTGTTCTCGTTGAGAAAACGCCGGCCGTCCTTGTCCACGACGACCATCCCCGGCTTGCCGCGGTCCATCAGGAAATGCGGGAAAACGGCGGTCGTGCCGTCGCTGCGGCGGCGCACGGAGACTGGCGCCCAGAACGCGTTCGAGAGCGCGCCTTCGCCGTAGCGCGCGCCAGCGGCAAGCGCGAGATCCTGCGCGCTCCCCGCGTGTCCGGGCGCGCCGGGGCACCAGCTTTGATCGGCGCCCGGCAGCATCGCGGCGCGCCTGGCCGGATGACGGTTGAAGCCGCCGCTCGCGAGAATCACGCCGCCCTTCACGGCGATGCGGCGACGCTCGCCCTTGTGCGTCAGCGTGATCGCTTCGACGCCGTGCGCGCCCTGATGCAGCGCCTCGACTTTCGTGCCGACCACCACCGTCACGCCGCGCGCGAGCAGCGAATACAACAGGCGCCCGATCAGCGCATTGCCCATCACGAGCCGCGTGCCGCGCGGCCAGCTCATGCGGTCGCGGGCATGGCGCGCGAGCAGCTTCACCGCGTGACGAAGCGACGCAAACGACTTCGTCATCTTCAGCAGATGCCCGACGTCGTCGCGATCGACCATCATGCCGCCGAGCACGGTGAACTCGGGGATCGGCGGACGGATCAGCGCGAAGTCGCGGCCGAGCTTGCGGCCGTCGAACGGAAGCGGTTCGAGCGCACGGCCGCGCAGCGTCGAGCCTTCGAGCTCGGACAGATAGTCGGGGTGGAACGGCCGCGCGCGGTATTTCACGTCCGAGTTCGCTTCGATATGCGCGACCGCCTTCGGCCCCGCCGCGAGGAACGCGCGGCGCATCGCTTCGCTGCTGCGCGTGCCGACCGCGCGTTGCAGGAACGCTTCGGCGTTCTGCACCGAATCGTCGCGATTGACGTCGGCTGCGTGCTTCGAGCCCGGAATCCAGGTTGTGCCCGCCGAATACGCGGTCGTCCCGCCGACATACTCCGTGCTTTCGACGAGCAGAACGCGCGCGCCGTCGATGGCCGCGAACAGCGCCGCCGACATGCCCGCTCCGCCAGCGCCGACGACCACGACATCGAACGTATCGTTCTGTCCCAGTCCGCCCAGTGTCTCCACCATTTCAAACTCCTTTGGCTTCGTTCGTTCCGGCTCGCCAGGCGATCCGTCATCGATGTGGAATATTCTTTGATGTTGGAATACTATTCCACAAATGCCAATTTGCAAACGGTTTTTTCAAGACGAAGGAGACGAGGATGAGAGTGCTGGTCACCGGTGGAAGCGGATTTCTTGGGGCGTGGGTCATGCGGCGCCTGCTCGCGCGGGAACTGAACGTGCGTGCTTTCGACGTGCGCGAGGACCGCCGACTGCTACGCGCGCTGGCACGGCAGCGTGCAGCGAGCGCGGAATGGCAGACGGGCGACATTTCATCCGCGAGCGACGTCGCCCGCGCAATGCACGGCTGCGACGCGGTGATCCATCTCGCCGGCGTGCTCACGCCTGCGTGCGCCGCCGATCCGGTCCGGGGCGCGCAGATCAACCTGATCGGCACGCTCAACGTGTTCGAAGCGGCCCGCGCGGCCGGCTTGAAAAGCGTGTTGTACGCGAGCAGCGCGGGCGTCTTCGGTCCCGACGACGGCGTCACGCCCTTTCCTCAGACGCATTACGGCGCGTTCAAGCTGGCTTGCGAGGGATCGGCGCGCGCTTACTGGCACGACCACGGGATCGCGAGCGTCGGCTTTCGGCCGCTCGTCGTGTATGGCGCGGGGCGCGAAAGCGGATCGAGCGCGGGGCCGAGCCTCGCGTGCCGGGCGGCGGCGCGCAACACGCCGTACACCATCCGGTTCACCGGATCGACGGGTCTCGTCTTCGCCGAAGACGTCGCCGCCGCATACGAAGCCGCGCTGCTGCGCGATCTCCGCGGGGCGCATGCGTTCACGCTCGCGGGCGAGATCGCCAGCGTCGAGACGGTGATCGCGCAGATCGAATCGATCGCGCCGGGCGCGCGCATCGATGCTGCGGGCGCGCCGCTGCCAATCACAACCTCGTTTCCCGCGGACCCGGAACTCGCGCGATTGCTGCCCGGTCTGCAACAGACGTCGCTCGAAGACGGCCTGCGGCAGACGGTGGCGTTCTATCAGGAAAGCACGCTGTAACGTCGCCGCCCTGTCTTTCCCAACGAGCCGTCCATCGGAACACTATTCCAGATTTAATTGTTGAATACAATTCCACTTCAGATTAAAGTTCACCTTGTCTTTGCCCGCATCATACTGGGCATGAAAAAGCGGATTCGACATGGAGGCAGCACAATGGATCAGGACAACTCGTTTTCGGCATCGCTCGACACGGGCTTGAGCGGCGCGACGCGCGTGTATTTCATCGTAGGCGATCCGATTGCGCAGGTGAAATCGCCCTCGGGCGTGACGGCTGCGCTGCGCGCGGCGGGGCGCGACGCGATCGTCGTGCCGGCGCATGTCGCGCCGGACGACCTGCCCGGATTCTTCGCGGCGGTGGCGCGGATGCAGAACGCGGACGGCGTGATCATCACCGTGCCGCACAAGTTCAACGCGACGCAATATTGCGCGACGCTTTCCGACGAAGCGAAATTCCTCGGCGCGGTCAACACGCTGCGCCGGCAGGCGGACGGCTCGTGGCACGGAGGCATGTTCGACGGCACGGGTTTCGTCGCGGCGCTGGAGGACGCGGGTTGCAACCTGAACGGCAAGCGTGCGCTGCTTGTCGGGGCGGGCGGGGCCGGGTCGGCGATCGGGCACGCGCTCGTCAATGCCGGCGTCGCCTCGCTCGCAGTGCGCGACAACGACGCCGCGCGTACCGGAGCACTCGTAGCGCGCCTCGCGGAACTCGGACTTGGCAGCGCGAGCATCGCTGCAAGCGACGTGGCCGCTGAAGACTACGACGTCGTGGCCAACGCCTCGCCGATGGGCATGCGTGCCGAAGACCCTTTGCCGATCGACGTGTCGCGCATGCCCGCGACGGCTTTCGTCGGCGACGTGGTCACCAAGCCGCCGCTCACGCCGTTCATCGAAGCAGCCCGCGCGCGCGGCTGCGGCACGGTGACGGGCACGCAGATGTTCGGCCGCGTGTGCGACCGCATCGTGCAGTTTCTCGTGGAAGCCTGAAGCAGCAACGCGTGCGCGTCAGACGTGCAGGTGTTCGTGCTGCGCGGCATCGTCGCCGTGATGATGCCGCGCGCGCTCGATGGTCGCGGGAATCGTATGCAGATGCGCGTAGCGCACCCCGCGCTGGCTCGTCACGCTGTTCGCGAACACAGTCACATCGTGCGCCCGACCGCGCAGCACCGACGATTCCAGCAGGCTTTCGTGGTCCAGATGCACCCGCATGCTCGCTACCGAGAGATCGTGGCGGTCATGATGCGCCTGCGTGATGCGCCGGGCGAGATCGCGCGTCGCGTGATCGTAGACGTAGGTGAGCGTCGCGATGCATTGCCTGCGCGAATCGTCCGCGGGCTCGCGCGCCTGGCTCTCGCGCACGATGTCGCGCAGCGCCTCCGAACGGCTCGTATAGCCGCGTGCGGCCATCAATGAATCGACGACGGCGAGCAGCTCGTCGTCGATGGTGATCGTGATCCTCTGCATATACCCTCCTTGCGGCCATCGGCCCGTCGGCGTTCATGCTATCTGATCGTTTTGGCAGTGTGACGATATTTATGAAAAGTATTATCCTGTGCGGTCCTCTCTGGAGAACCGATGACCCTCCTTGTCAAAGCGTTGTTCGGCTGTGAGCGTGGCACGCTGCGTCGACGAGTCGCGGGCCTTTACGCGTTCCTGATCGCGTTCAACGTGCTTGCATGGGGCTGGGCCTTCGTGACCTTCCACGGTCATCCGCTCTTGATGGGCACATGTCTCCTCGCGTATTCGTTCGGGCTGCGCCACGCGGTGGACGCCGACCACATCGCCGCCATCGACAACGTCACGCGCAAGCTGATGCAAGCCGGCGAACGCCCGATCACGGTCGGCCTCGCGTTCTCGCTCGGACATTCGACGATCGTCGTGCTCGCGTCGCTCTTCATCGCCGCGACCGCGACCGCGCTCCAGACGCGACTCTCGGGTTTCCGCGAAATCGGCTCGCTGATCGGCGCGCTCGTCTCGGTGTGCTTCCTCTTCGCGATCGCGCTGATGAATCTCGCGATTCTGCGCTCGGTGCTGCGCGCCTTCGCGCGCGTGCGGCGCGGCAAGCGCTACGCCGACGAAGACTTCGACATGCTGCTCGCCGGGCGCGGCTTGCTCGCGCGCCTGTTCAGACCGCTCTTTCGTCTCGTCAGAAAGAGCTGGCACATGTACTTCGTCGGCTTCCTGTTTGCGCTCGGCTTCGATACCGCGACGGAAATCAGCCTGCTCGGGCTGTCGGCGGCGGGCGGCACGCAGGGCATGCCGGTCTGGTCGATCCTCGTGTTCCCGGTGCTGTTCATGGCGGGCATGACGCTCATCGACACGACCGACAGCATCCTGATGCTCGGCGCCTACGGCTGGGCGTACGTGAAGCCGGTGCGCAAGCTCTACTACAACATCACGGTCACGACGATCTCGGTGATCGTCGCGCTCCTGATCGCGACGGTCGAAGCGCTCGGACTCATCGCGGACCGGCTGCATCCGGGCGGCGCGTTCTGGGACGGCATAGCAAGCCTGAACGACAACTTCGGGATGATCGGCTATCTGATCGTCGGGGTGTTCGTGCTGTGCTGGCTGCTGTCGGCGGCGGTCTACCGGTGGAAGCGCTTCGGGGAACTCGACGTCCGCTCGGAACCGTTCTGACCCGGCGCGCCCCCATCCGGCCACCTGCTTATGCAGGGTTTCGCACGGTCGTGCGCAAGACTAGTCTTGTGACTCCCGATGACGCCGCACGGCAAGGAGACTCGCAATGGACGGAACTCCAATCGAATACAAGGGCTGGGGGCTGACGCCGATCGTTTCCCGAACGCCCGAGGCCTTCAACGTGCTGTTACTCGTCGAGAAGCCGAACGGCATCCGGCGCGCGATGGGACCGCTCGGCAAGTTCGCCTCCGCCACGGTGGCGTGCTCGTTTGCAATCGAATACGGCAAGGCGCTGGTCGACGGGCGGCCGCTGCCGACGCAGACCCTCGGACGATAACGTCCCCGCCAGATAAAAAAAGGCCACGCTCGCGCGTGGCCTTCTTCGTTACACCAACTCGCCGCTGTCAGGCAGAAGCCTTCGCCAGCTTTTCCTCCGCCATCGTCTGGGCGCGCAGGCGCTCATAGTCGAGGTTGTCGATCGGCACCGCGTCCGGCTCGCCGAGATCGTTCAGGTGAATCCGATACGTCTCACGAGCGCTGTAAGCCGCCAGTGCTGCAATGACCGTCACCGCCAGCGTGATCGAGCCGACCGTCAGCGGGATGTTGTTCGATCCCGGCGGCGCGACCAGTGCGAACAGCGCAGGCAGGAGAGCCGTGATCAGCGTACCGACGTTCTGCGCAATCGCCATCGCCGAGACGCGTGAGCGGGTCGGGAACAGTTCCGGGTAGAAGCTCGGGAAGATCGCGTTATAACCCTGGTACACCACGCCCCACATGAGAAGCGACATCACGATCGCAAGCGGCACGTTGTGGATGCTGATCGCATACAGGTAGCCGAACGAGAGCAGGCCCGAGCCGATTGCGCCGACCATCACCGGCAGGCGTCGGCCGATCCGGTCAGACAAATCGCCGACATACGGAATCACCAGCACCGCGAGGATGTTGCCTGCGACCGGAATCCACAGGTACACGCTCTTGTGGAAGCCGATGCCGTACGAAGCCTGCACCGCGTAGGCCGCACCGAAGATCGTCGCGACGACCGGAATCACGTTCATCAGCGCCATGCAGACGACGCGGAACATGTCCTTGGAGCTGTACTTGAACGCTTCCTTGATCGGCGACTTCGGCACTTGCGTTTCGCCCGCTTCCTTCGCGAAAGCAGGTGTTTCCTTCACTTCGCGACGGATGATGTAACCCGCGAACAGCACACCAGCGGACATCAGGAACGGAATGCGCCATCCCCACGAATTGAACGAGTCTTCCGGCATGAAGTACGCAAGCGGCAGGAACACAGCGGCAGCCAGGATTTGTCCGGCCTGCACGCCTTGCAGCGTGAAGCTCGCATAGTAGCCGCGGCGTCCGAACGGAGCGTGTTCGAGAATCATCGAACTGGCGCCGGAGATCTCACCCGCAACGGCGAAACCCTGGACCAGGCGCAGCACCACGAGCAGCGCCGGAGCGGCCATGCCGATCTGGTGATAGGTCGGCAGGAGGCCGACTGCCATCGTCGATGCACCCATCAGGAACATGCAGATCAGGAGCACGGTTTTACGGCCGTGCGTATCGCCCCAGTGACCGAGGACGAACGCGCCGATCGGACGCGCCACGTAACCGACGCCATAAGTCGCAAGCGACGCGACGATCGCGGTCTTCGGATCGCCCGAGGGGAAGAACAGTTGCGGGAAGATCAGCGCGGCAGCCTGCGCGTAAATAAAGAAGTCGTAGTACTCCAGCGCCGAGCCGATCCAGCCGCTCGCGGTGGCCTTCTTTGCCTGATGCTCGCCCTGCGGCTCGTGGTCCATGGAACTAGCCATGTTTGTCTCCAGTATGGATGAATCGATTGAATCTTCAGTGAGTCTTCGCTCGCGTCTTCGCGGGGGCGCTTGTTGCGAACGACAGGCCGGATGGATCGCTGTCTTTCCCTCATCCGGCGACGCTTCCAGCGGTTCATGCGCGGGTCGCGTCGGGGTGAGTGGAGAATATGAGACGGCGACCTCGCAGGCAATGGCTTACGCAAGATTTTGTGCGATTATCGAACGCATATGTCCGATTAACGAACGTTTCAGGGGTTAGCACTAACCATTTGGTTAAAATTTTCGGAGCCGTTCAGCCGACGTTTGCCGATGTGCCGGATCGACGAAGCTCTTCCGGCACGAGCAGTTCCCGCAGATACGAATCGTCGGCGCGCACTGATTCGGCGAGCTCCGGATAGCCGAAGAAGTCGAGATAGAGCGGCGTCTGCAGGATCAGCATGTCGAAGCCCGGCTCGGCGGTGAGGCCGCGCGAGCGCGCCGCGCGCAGGAGCGGCGTCGGCTGGTTCTTCATCAGGATGTCGCAGACGGCCGCGGCAGCGCCGATCCGGCCGACGTCGACGGGCAGCGGATCGGTGGCCTTGAGGCCGAGCGGAGACGCGTTGACGACGACGTCGTAGCCCGCCGGATCGTTCGAAGACACATCGGCAGCGGCGATGCCGAAGTCGCGTTGCAGGAGCGCCGCCAGTTGCCGGGCTTTCGCGCGGTCCGGATCGAAGAGCGCGATCTCGCCGACGCCGGCCGCCGCCAGCGCCGTCGTCACCGCCGACGCCGCGCCGCCCGCGCCCAGCACGAGCACGCGCCGCCCCGCGTGGGCGATGCCGGCGCGCGCGAGCGAGCGCATGAAGCCGAGACCGTCGAACAGTTCGCCTTCGAGTTCGCCCGCCGCGTTGAGGCGCACGGCGTTGACCGCGTTCGCGGCGAGCGCGGCCGGCGACGCGCGATCGACGATGCTCGTGGCCGCCGCCTTGTGCGGAATGGAAAGCGACACACCGCCGACCGTCGGCGAGTCCAGCAACGCGCGCAGCGTCGCTTCGAGCCGCGCGGCGGGCACGCGCAACGGCACCATCGCGGCATCGATGCCGTGACGCGCGAAAATCGAGTTGAAGACTTCTGGCGCGCGCACCTGATCGACGGGATCGGCGATGCAGAAGAAGAGTCGGGTCGTGCCGGTGATGGGCATGATGTCGGGTCCTGGCTGTCGGAATGGGCGAAGCATAGGAGCGACGACCGTGACGCGACAGAGCAAAGCGGGCGCGAACGCGCGATAATCGCGCATATCGGTTCACTGATCGCACGGAACGAGGGTTATTGCTCATGACGAAGACATCGCTCGACAAGCGCGACTGGATCGCCGGACTGGAAAAGGGCCTGGCGATCCTGGAAGCATTCGACGACCAGCACGCCCGCATGACGCCGACGCAAGCCGCGATGCGCACGGGCCTCACGCGCACCGCCGCGCGGCGCTATCTGCTGACGCTGGAGCATCTCGGCTACGTGCAGACCGACGGCAAACTGTTCGGGCTGACGCCGCGCGTGCTGCGGGTCGGCTGGTCGTATTTCGATTCCGCGCGGCTGCCGCGCACCGTGCAGCCGTACCTGCAGCAACTGAGCGCGACGCTCGGCGAGTCGGTTTATGTGAGCGTGCTCGACGAATGGGAACTGGTGTTCATCGCGCGTAACGGCACCTCGCGCGTGATGACGACGGGCTTCGTGCTCGGCGCGCGCGTGCCGGCGCCGCTGACCTCGCCGGGCGTCGTGCTGCTCGCCCACAAGCCCGACGAAGACGCGGTCCGCCAATGGCTCGACGATACCGAGTTGAAGCCCTTCACGCCCCAGACGCTGACCAACAAGACGAAACTCCACGAAAAGATCCGTCAGGCGCGCGCGGACGGCTTCGCCGTGATCGAAGAACAGTTGCAACTGGGCGTGAGGGGTATCGCGGTGCCGATGAAGGACCGCCACGGCGAGGTCGTCGCGGCGCTCAGCACCAACATGCTGATCGGCAAGGAGACGAAGGAGGCGGCGCTCGCCCGCGTGCTGCATCCGCTGCAGGAGACCGCGCTCGCGATGCTCAATGTGATCTGAATGATCTGAGCGGCTAGCGGTCCACGATCGTGCTGAGGTTCGAGCGCACGCGCGCAAGCAGCGCGATCAGCTGCTCGCTCTCCGCCGCGCTGAAGCCGGAAAGCGCTTCGGCTGCGATTTCATCGCCGACGCGCCGCGCCGCGTTCAGCGCCTTCTGCGCCTTCGCCGTCATGCGGACCTGCCGCTCGCGGCGGTCGTCGGGATTCGGCATGCGTTCGATCCAGCCGCCCTCTTCCATGCGGTCGAGCAGCCGCCCGGCCGAGATCGGCGCGACTTCGAGCAGGTCCGCGAGCCGCGCCTGATTCACCTCGCCGTAATGCGAGAGATACGCGAGCGCGCGGCATTGCGCGCGCGTCAGATCGAGCGACGACTTTGCGAGATCGTCGAACCGCTTGCCGACCAGCCGGCCGACATCGGACACGAGAAAGCCGAAGCGTTTGTCGAGTTGGGTTTGCATCGCGTGATTATAGGGAAGCGGACGCGTCCGGCGCGTAAAGCCCGCTTATAATAAGCATGCTTATCATCTTCCGGCGATCCCTTTCAAATGTCTTCCGAAGCCGCTCCGGCGAGCGCAGCCGCGCCGATCAACCGGCCCATGCTCACGATCTCGATCATGCTCGCGACGCTGATCCAGACGCTCGACAGCACCATCGCCAACGTGGCGCTGCCGCACATGCAGGGCAGCCTGTCGGCGTCACAGGACGAGATCACGTGGGTGCTGACGTCGTACATCGTCGCGGCCGCAATCGCCACGCCGCTCACCGGCTGGCTCTCCGACCGCCTGAGCGTCAAGCGCCTGCTCGCATTTTCGATTGCGGGCTTCACGATTGCGTCGGCGTTCTGCGGCCTTTCGGAGACGCTCGGGCAGATCGTCGGCTCGCGGCTCTTGCAGGGCATCTTCGGCGCGTCGCTCGTGCCGCTCTCGCAGTCGATCCTGCTCGACATCAATCCGCGCGAGAAGCAGGGCCAGGCGATGGCCGTGTGGGGCATGGGCGTGATGGTCGGCCCGATCCTCGGCCCGACGCTCGGCGGCTGGCTCACCGACAGCTACAACTGGCGCTGGGTGTTCTTCATCAACGTGCCGATCGGCGCGTTCGCGCTCTTCGGCGTGTTGACGTTCCTGCCCGCGAGAGAACCCAAGCACGGCGTGAAGTTCGATGCCTTTGGCTTTGCCACCCTGAGTCTCGCGATCGGCGCGTTCCAGGCGATGCTCGATCGAGGCGAGCAGCTCGACTGGTTCGGCTCGCTCGAAATCCGCATCGAGGCTATTCTCGCGGCGATCAGCTTCGCGTTCTTCATCGCGCACACGGCGACGGCGGGCAGGAAGTCGTTCTTCCGCTACGAGTTGCTGAAGGACCGCAATTTCGCAACCGGCGTGTCGTTCATCTTCGTGATCGGCGCGGTGATGTACGCAACGCGTGCACTCCTGCCGCCGATGCTGCAGAACCTGATGAACTACCCCGTCGCGACGACCGGGCTCGTCACCGCGCCGAGCGGCGCGGGCACGATGATCGCGATGATGTTCGCGGGACGGCTGCTCAAGCGTTTCGATGCGCGGCTGATGCTGCTCGCGGGCTTTCTGATCTCGGCGTTCGCGCTGTGGCAGATGATGCATTACACGATCGTCCTCTCGGCATCGGATATCGTGTGGCCCGGCGTGATCCAGGGCTTCGGACTCGGGCTCGTGTTCGTGCCGCTTTCCGCGCTGTCGTTCTCGACGCTCACACCCGAGCTACGCGCCGACGGCACCGCTATCTACAGCCTGATGCGCAATATCGGCAGCAGTATCGGCATTTCGATCGTGCAGACGCTGATGACGCGCAACACGCAGGTGGCACACGCGGACCTTGCCGCGAACGTGACCGCGTTCAATCCGGCGCTGCAGCCAATGCTCGCGAGTGGATCGACCTACGACATGGCGGTGCTCAACCAGTCGATCACGCAGCAGGCCGCGATGATCGCGTATCTGAACGACTTCAAGCTGATGTTCGTCGCGACGCTGCTCGTAGTGCCGCTCGTCTTGCTGATCCGGCCGGCGAAAAAGGTACCGGACGAATCGCTTGCGCATGCGGCGATGGATTGAAGTTTCAGGGCACCGGCAAATCACCCCGCCTCGGCGCGCCGTTGCCGGCGATGCGTGCGACGAGCATGCCTGCTGTCGCGAAGCGCGTCGAGTGGCGCGCATAGAGCAAGCCGTCCATGCGCGCAATAAGCGGGACGAGCCGATCTTCGATTGGATCGAGCACTCCTGCGATCGTGTCGCCGGCACTCACTCGCTCGCCGACCTGCCGCGCATGCACTTGCTGTTAAAGCGTACTGCAGATGCAGCCGATGCCATCGCGAAACGCGCACGGCGGCCCGCTTCGCGAAAAAGCCCTGAACGGTAGCTTAAAAGACGACCGCGGGAGCCGCGGGGAGGTCGAAACTCATCCGGCCTACGGCACCACCGACAAGAACAGGAACGTCGCAAAGATGACGAGATGCACGACGCCCTGGAGCACCGTCGAGCGCCCGGTGCCGAGCGTAATGACGCTGACGAGCAGCGTCAGGCCGAGCATCACGATTTCTTTGGAATCGAGCCCGAGCGAGATAGGCTGCCCGATCGCGATGGAAACGACGGCCACGGCCGGAATCGTCAAGCCGATGCTGGCAAGCGCCGACCCCAGCGCGAGATTGAGGGAAGTCTGCAACCGGTTGAGCCGCGCGGCGCGCAAGGCTGCAAGGCCTTCGGGCAGCAGCACGAGCGCCGCAATGACCACACCGACCACGGCCTCCGGCGCACCGGCCTTCGCCACGCCCGCCTCGACCGCCGGAGACAGCAGCTTCGCGAGCCCTACCACCGACACCAGCGAAAGCAGGAGCCACGCGAGCGCCGCCCAGGCCTGACCGGCGGAAGGCGGCGGCGCATGCACTTCGTCGTCGACGGCATCCGGATCGCGGATGGGCACGGGCGGCAGGAAGTAGTCGCGATGCCGCACCGTCTGCACGAACACGAACACGATATAGAGCACGAGCGAAACCACGCCGACGAACACCAGTTGCGAGATCGACAACACCGGCCCGCTCACCGTGCTCGTGAAATTCGGCAGCACGAGCGTGAGGACCGAGAGCGCGCAGAGAATCGCGAGCGACGCGCTCGCGCCCTGCAACTGAAAGTCCTGCACGTGATGCCGCATGCCGCCGACGAGAAGACACAGCCCCACGATCCCGTTGCTCACGATCATGATCGCGGCGAATACGGTGTCGCGCGGCAAGGCGGCTTTCTCGGGCCCGCCCGTGAGCATCACCGAGACGATCAGCGCCACTTCGATGACCGTCACTGCCACCGCGAGCACCAGCGTGCCGAACGGCTCGCCCACCCGATGCGCGATCACTTCCGCGTGATGCACCGCCGCGAACACCGCGAACGCGAGCGCGACGCCGGCGAGCACGAGCAGGATGCCGTTCGTCAGCACGACCGCGAGGCCGAGCACGGCGAGCGCGACGATGGGTGAGATGACGGTCCAGTCGAGTTTAAATTTCATCGGCGCTCCGGGCGGGCAATCGTTCTTGTTGGCGCGCGGCGCGCGCGGACACCGGGGCATCATAACGAAAAATGGTGCGCAAGCCGCGCCGCGCAGTCCACAACGGCACGATACGGAACGCGTGTGACAGCACGCAGGCGCAGATCCGGGGCACTTTTTGCCCTATCATCGATCAATCGATACAGGTATGACGAAACCGACGCCTGTCTCGCAGCGCCATACGCGTCATTCAAACCAAGGAATCCGAACACGCATGCTCATCCCGCCGAAACCCGCCAACGAGAGCGCGCGCATCGAGACGCTGCGCTCGCTCAAGATTCTCGACACCGCGCCAGAAGAACGCTTCGACCGCCTCACGCGTCTCGCAAAGCGCCTGTTCGGCGTGCCGATCGCGCTCGTCAGCCTCGTCGATGAAAATCGCCAGTGGTTCAAGTCGTGCGTCGGGCTGGAAGCGACCGAAACGCCGCGCGACGTGTCGTTCTGCGCGCATGCCATCGCGCAGGACGACATCCTGCTGATCCCCGACGCGCGCGCCGACGAGCGTTTTCACGACAATCCGCTCGTCGTCGACGAGCCGGGCATCCGCTTCTACGCGGGCTGTCCGCTCACCGTGCCGAATGGCTCGAAGCTCGGTACGCTGTGTCTGATCGACGTGCGTCCGCGTGAACTCGACGATGAGGATCGCGCGCTCCTGCGCGATCTGGCCTGCATGGCCGAGCAGGAACTCGCCGCCGTGCAGCTCGCGACGATGGATGAACTGACGCTACTGTCTAACCGGCGCGGCTTCGAAGCGCTCGCGCAACACGCGCTGAACGTGTGCCGGCGGCTGGAGCGGCAGGCGTCGCTGCTCTTTTTCGACCTGAACGACTTCAAGCAGATCAACGACACCTACGGTCACGCGGAAGGCGACCGCGCGCTTGCGACGTTCGCCGAGGTCCTGCGCAGCGAACTGCGCGACAGCGATGTGATCGGGCGGCTGGGCGGCGACGAATTCGTCGCGCTGCTCACGGATGCGCAGGGCACGCATACAGAGGATGTCGTCGCGCGGCTGCACCGGGCGCTGACGGCGCGCAACAGAGCGGCCGAGCGCGGCTACGACATCCGCTTCAGCGTCGGCCACACGGACTTCGATCCCGCGCGACACGCGTCGATTGCCGACCTGCTCGCGTCGAGCGACAGCAGGATGTACGCGCACAAGCAGTCCCTGAAGTCCGCCGCGCGCGGCGCGCGCCACTGACAATGCGCCGGGTTTCGAAACCCGGCGTGTCCAAGGCCTTGACCGCTCACTCGCCCGCGTTTTCGCGGAAGTACAGGCGCTTCGGCAAGCCCCACAGGATCAGCGCCGAGCCCAAAAGGCACGCCACGGCGATCGCATAGAGGCCGGGCGTCGCGCTGCCGGTCATCGTCTTCACCTTGCCGACCATGTACGGACTGATGATGCCGCCGAACTGCCCGACCGAGTTGATGAGCGCGATGCCGCTCGCCGCCGCGATGCCGGAGAGAAAGCGCGTCGGCAGGATCCAGAAGAGACCCAGCGACGTGATGATGCCGGTCGCCGCAATCGTGAGGCCGATCACGAGCATCACCGTGTTGGTCGGAAAGAAGCCGCACAGCACGTAGCCGACGGCGCCCGCGAACGCGCACGCGCCGAGGTGCCAGCGGCGTTCGCCCGTGCGGTCCGAGTTCTTGCCGATCAGGATCATGCCGATGCCCGCGACCGCGTAAGGCAGCATCGAGATCAGGCCGATCGCGAAGGTGTCCGTGGTGCCGGCCGTCTTCACGAGTTGCGGCATCCAGAAGACGAGGCCGTAGATGCCCATCGCGAGGAACAGGTAGATCACCGCCATCACGAGTGTGACCGGCTCCTTGAACGCGGCCTTCAGCGAATGCACTTCGCCGACCTTCGGATCGCGTGCCAGTTGCTCGGAGAGCGCGCGCTTCTCGCCGGCATCGAGCCATTTAGCTTTCTCGATGCTGTCGTCGACCATCACGAGCACGACGATCCCGAGCACGACCGACGGAATGCCTTCGAGCAGGAAGAGCCATTGCCAGCCCGGCATGCCGTTCAGGCCATCGCAGAACTTCATGATCGCGCCGGAGAGCGGGCTGCCGATGATCCCGCACAGCGCAATCGACGCCATGAAGAACGAATTGATGCGCCCGCGCCGCGATGAAGGAAACCACTTCGTGAAGAAGTAGAGCGCGCCCGGCACGAAGCCCGCCTCCAGCCCGCCGATCAGAAACCGCAGCACGTAGAACCACGTTTCGGTGTGCACGAACATCATCGCCGCCGACGCGATGCCCCACGTGATCATGATCCGCGCGATCCAGCGCTTCGCTCCCACGCGATGCAGCACGATGTTGCTCGGCACCTCGAAGAGGAAGTAGCCGACGAAGAACACGCTCGCGCCGAAGCCGTAGACGGCATCGCTGAAACCGAGTTCGCTCTGCATCTGCAGCTTCGCGAAGCTGATGTTGATGCGGTCGAGATACGAGAACACGAAGCACGCCACGAAGAGCGGCACGAAACGCCAGAACACCTTGCGGTAGAGCTGGGCGTCGTCGTGAGTCGCGGCCTGCGGAACGGCGGACGATAGGGTTTCCACGGTTTGTCTCCTCCGATGCAACTTGTTGCTTGCTTTTATTGACGTCGTTCGACGGGCGGATCAATAAGTCGCCCGCCCTCCGGACAGGTCGAACACGGCGCCCGTCGTGAACGAGTTCTCCTTCGACACGAGCCACGCGACCATCGACGCGATCTCGTTCACCTCGACGAAGCGCCCGCGCGGAATCTTCGAGAGCATGTAGTCGATATGCTGCTGCGCCATCTGCTCGAAGATCTTCGTGCGCGCGGCGGCCGGTGTGATCGCGTTGACGGCGATATCGAGCGCCGCGGTTTCCTTGCCGAGGCTCTTGGTGAGCGCGATCACGCCCGCCTTGGCCGCGCTGTAGGCCGACGCATTCGGATTGCCTTCCTTGCCCGCGATCGACGCGATATTGACGATGCGCCCATACCCGCGCTCGATCATCGTGCGAACGACCGCCTGGTTCACATGGAAGGTCGCGTTCAGATCGACGTCGATCACGCGCGACCACTCCTCGGCTGCGTAGTCGGCGAGCGGCGCGTTCGCGCCCGCGATGCCCGCGCTGTGCACGAGCACGTCGATCGCGTCGAAGCGCGCGATGGTCGCATCGGTGGCCCGCTGCACAGCATCGCGCTGCGTGATGTCGACGACGACCGTCAGTACATCGCCGAACTGCGCGAGAGCTTGCTTCGCGGCGGCGAGCGCCGCTTCGTCACGGTCCCACAGCGCGACACGCGCGCCGCCCTGCAACAGCCGCTCGGCCACGGCGAGGCCAATGCCCTGCGCGCCGCCTGTCACCACCGCGCCGCGCTTCGTGAAGTCGTACTGGTTCATCGCGTTCTCCTCATGCATCGACAGTGCGTTGCTGCTGCTCACCAAGCCCTTCGATGCCGAGACGCATCGTCTGCCCGGCGCGCAGGTAAACCGGCTCGGGCTTCTGTCCCATGCCGACGCCCGGCGGCGTGCCCGTCGAGATCACGTCGCCCGGTTGCAGGCTCATGAAGCGGCTCAGATACGAGACGATATGCGCGACATTGAAGATCATCGTGCTCGTGCTGCCGTTCTGGTAGCGCTTGCCGTCGACTTCGAGCCACAGGCTCAGACGATGCGGATCGGGCACTTCGTCCGCGGTGACGAGCCACGGACCGATCGGGCCGAACGTGTCGCAGCCCTTGCCCTTGTCCCAGGTGCCGCCGCGCTCGATCTGGTATTCGCGCTCCGACACATCGTTGATCACGCAATAGCCCGCGACGTGCGAGAGCGCGTCGGCTTCGTCGATATAGGCGCCGCCCTTTCCGATCACGACGCCCAGTTCCACTTCCCAGTCGGTCTTCTTCGATCCGCGCGGGATGCGCACGTCGTCGTTCGGGCCGACCACCGCCGAGAGCCACTTGTTGAAGACGACCGGCTCGGCCGGCACGGGCAGGCCCGATTCGGCCGCGTGATCCGCGTAATTCAGGCCGATGCAGATGAACTTGCCGATGCGCCCCACACACGGCCCGATACGTTCGCCGGCCGCAACGGCGGGCAGCGTGTTCGGATCGAGCTTGCGCAGGCGCTCCAGCGCTTCGGGCAGAAGCGCTTCGCCCGCGATGTCGTCGATCACGCCGGAGAGGTCGCGGACGGTGTGAGTGTTATCGAGCAGGCCGGGCTTCTCGCGGCCGGGGGCGCCATATCGCAGCAGTTTCATCGGGTCTCCATTCAGCAAAGCGTTTCGTTCTCGCATGACGCAACAGGCGTCTGCCCGCAAATGTAGGGAAAGCGCGCCGCTTTGAATAATGAAAGCTGCTGCTCGCGTGATAACTTTCCGTTATCTTCGCGTTCTCCCTAGTCATCCCTAGCCGCACGATCCCGCCCATGCTGCCCAACGTCGATTCGATTGCCGCGCGCCTGCGCCTGAAGCAACTTCGCCTGCTGATCGCGCTCGATGAGCACGGTTCGCTGCATCGCGCCGCCGACGAAATGGCGCTCACGCAGCCCGGCGCGACCAAGGCGCTGCGGGAAATCGAGGCGACGTTCGGCGCGACGCTCTTCTCGCGCTCTCCGCAAGGCATCCAGCCGAACGAACTCGGACGTTGCGTGATCCGCTACGCGCGGCTGATTCACATGGACGTCGCGCATCTGCGCGAGGAAATGGCGGGCATCCTGCAAGGCGCGGGCGGGCGGCTCGCGGTCGGATCGATCATGGGGGCGGTGTCGGGCGTGCTCGTCGATGCGCTCACGCGCCTGCGCGCGAAACAGCCCGCGCTGACGGTCGAAGTGGTGGAAGACACGAGCGCGCGCCTGCTTGCGCTACTCGATCAGGGACGGCTCGATCTGGCAATTTGCCGCGCGAGCGTCGCGCGCCAGCCGGATCACTACGACTACGTGGAACTGCGCGACGAGCCGCTTGCGATCGTCGCGGGCCTGGAGCACGCGCTGATCGATGCGCCCGAGGTCACGCTCGCCGACCTCGCGCAAAGCCGCTGGATCGTCTATCCGAGCATCATGCCGCTTCGAAGCCTCTTCGAGCGCGAGTTCAAGGAAGCGGGCTTGCCGCTGCCGCTGCATCCGGTCGAAACGTCATCGACCATCACGACCGTCCTTCTCTTGCAACGCGACCCGACGCTCGTTTCGCTGATGCCACTTGACATGGCCCATTTCCTCACCGGGCACGGCCTCGCCCGACGCCTCGCGATCGCGGTGCGCTCGCGCACCGAACCTTACGGCATCGTCACGCGACGCGGCGCGGCACTTTCCGCGGCGGCCAGGCTGATGATCGACGAACTCACGCAATGACTCACGCAATGAAAAAAGGCGCGGCCGGGGCCGCGCCTTGCGCTTCCATCATTTCGATGGGATGAATCAGGATTCGAGTTCCGCGTTCAGCGTGATCTTGGCGTTGTTAGCGAAGAGCTTCGACACCGGGCAGCCTTCCTTCGCCGCGTTGGCCGCCTTTTCGAAGGCGGCCTTGTCGGCGCCCGGAATCTTCGCCTTCAGGTCGAGCTGGCAGGCGGTGATCGAGAAGCCATCGCCGACCTTGTCGAGCGTGACGGTCGACTTGGTTTCCAGGCTCTCGGCCTTCATGCCGGCCTGTTCGAGTTGCAGCGAGAGCGCCATCGTGAAGCAGCCCGCGTGCGCCGCGCCGATCAGTTCTTCCGGGTTCGTGCCCGGGCCGCTTTCGAAGCGCGACTGGAAGCCATACGGCGCGTCCTTCAGCACGCCGGTTTGCGTCGAGATGAAACCCTTACCGTCTTTGATGCCGCCGCTCCATTTTGCCGATGCTGTCTTTTGCACGAGTGTTCTCCAGAAATGTGACGTGGATTTGCTGCGACTGGCCGCCGCGCGGCTTGTCTCCCGCGCGTGCGAACGAATGAGTGCAGCACGCGCGATGCCCGGACGGTCGACGGATGTTAAATGGGCACTTATCATGGAGCGTTTTCGCCCTGGCCAGCGGCGAAACGCGGAGCGCCCTCTTCATCCTAGCGGATCGGGAAGCGGCGCGCAGACATCGAAAGTCATGGAGGCGGGATGGGTCCGCAAGTCGAACAGGTAAGCGAGGACCGTGCGTTGCCCGAACGTGCCGATGTGGTCGTGATCGGCGGGGGAATCATCGGCGTCTCGACCGCACTCTTTCTTGCGGAGAAAGGACTTTCGGTCGCGCTGTGCGAGAAAGGCCAGATCGCCGGCGAACAGTCGAGCCGCAACTGGGGCTGGTGCCGCGCGACGCATCGCGACCTGCGCGAACTGGAACTGAGCCTGGAAAGCCTGAAACTCTGGCGGGAAATCGACGCCAGGCTCGGCGTCGAAACTGGCTTCCGGCAATGCGGCATCCTCTACGCCGCCGACGACGCCAGGTCACTTGACGTTCACGAGGACTGGCTCGCGCGGGCGCAGCGGCTCGTCGGGCGCGACGGCATCGATTCGCGCATCGTTTCCGCCGACGAAACCGCCTCGCTGATGACAGGCTCCACGCGCCGCTTCGCGGGTGGCATCTACACGCCCTCCGACGGCCGCGCGGAACCGCAACGCGCCGCGCCCGCCATCGCGAACGCGCTGCGGCGCCGCGGCGTGAAGGTGCTGACGCCATGCGCCGCGCGCGGCATCGAAACGGCCGACGGCGCGGTGAGCGGCGTCGTGACGGAATACGGGCTGATCCATTTCGCGAGCGTCGTCGTCGCGGGCGGTGCGTGGACGCGGCTCTTCGCGGGCAATCTCGGCATCGACGTGCCGCAACTGATGGTGCGCTCGTCGGTCATGCGCACGGCGGTGGTCGCCGAGGGTCCGGAGGTCAGCGCGTGCAATCAGGAAATGGGCTATCGCAAGCGGCTCGACGGCGGTTACACGCTCGCGAACGCCTTCCATAGCTACCACGACATCACGCCCGACAGCTTCCGGCTCTTCGCGAAGTTCCTGCCGGCGTTCAAGAGCCAGTTCGGCTCGATCAAGATCGGCATCGGCGCGCGCTTCTTCGAGGAACTGCGCCGGCCGCGTCGCTGGCGGCTCGACCAGCCGACCGTGTTCGAATCCGTGCGCACGCTCGATCCGGCGCCCGTTGCATCCTTCAACGACGCCGCGCTCGCCGAGTTCCGCGCGATCTTTCCGGAGCTGGCGAAGACGCCGGTCGCGCAGTCGTGGGCCGGCTATATCGACGTGACGCCGGATGCCGTGCTCGTGATTTCGGGCGTCGAGCGGCTGCGCGGCGCGTTCATCGCGACGGGATTTTCGGGGCACGGCTTCGGCATCGGCCCGGGCGCGGGCAAGCTGATGGCGGACATCGTCGCGAACGACGCACCGCTCGTCGATCCGCGCGCATTTCGTCTGTCGCGCTTCTTCGACGGCACGAGGATCGAACTCGACGGCGGGTTCTGAGCGCACCGGCGCACCGGCGCGTTAACATAGCGGTTTTCGTTCAGATGGCGGCGCGCAGATGAGCCGCGCCGCCCGCATCCCCGAGGCTTTTCATGGCATCCACGCCTTCTTTGTTTATCGACGTCTGGTCCGACTTCGTATGCCCGTTCTGCTACCTGCAGACGCCCGTCCTCGACCAGCTGCGCAACGCCTACGGCGATTCGGTCGAGATCCGCTGGCACGCTTTCGAGCTGCGCCCCGAGCCGACGCCGCTGCCCGACACCAACAGCGACGCGCTGATCGAACAATGGGAAAAGTCCGTCTACCCGCTCGCAGCCGAGCGCGGCCTGACGCTGCGCATGCCGGCCGTCCACCCGCGCAGCCGCAAGGCGTTCGAGACGGCGATGTTCGCGCGCGAGTCGAATCGCTACGATCTCGTGCATCACGCGCTCTTCAAGGCGTACTTCGAGGACGGCCTCGACATCGGCGACACCGATGCGCTGCTCGACATCGCCGCGACCTGCGGCATCGATCCGGAGTTGCTGGAGGAATCGCTCGCGGAAGGCGAATTCACCGACCTCGTGATCGAGGACGAAGACTTCGCAAAGAAGATCGGCGTGACCGGCGTGCCGTTCGCCGTGCTGTCGCGCGAGGGCGCGCCCGGCGAAGAGCCGCCTCCGCCGATCGCCCTGCGCGGCGCGGCGCCGGTGCAGCACTTCGAAGCTGCCGTCGAACGGCTCTTTCCCGACGGCTTTCCCGGCTGAGCGTCGCCCGCCGCCTAGCTGTGCTCGGCCATGAACGACTTCAGCGCAATGCGCTGCGACGGTTCGAGCGCCTCGAATTCCAGTCCGTAGGCCACGCCCTGCTGCGCGCCATCGGCCGTGCCGACGTGGCGCACGATGGCGTGCGTGTCGATGTGGACGTCGATGTCGTCGGTGTTGAAGTGAAACGACACCCGCAGCCGCTCGCCGACCTGCGCGGTCGGCTCGACCACCGCGAGCGACATCCCGTAGGGGCTGATGTCGCACACGCGTCCCACTTGCCCGAGCGGCTGGGTCGAGGCTTCTGCTGAAAAGCGCGCCGCGAGGCGGGTCGGCATGCGCGCGAACTTGCGCGCCCGCAGACGCTTGATGTTGCCTGGCTCCGACAGCACGACGTAGTTGAACGGTTCGCGGCACAGGGCATCGACCGTGCACGCGAAGCGGAACACGCCGCGCCCCGACAGCGCCACCATCTCCACCTGTTCGCCGAGGATGAGTTCCAGCGGATCCATGCCGTTCATCACCGGCTGCGTGACGAACAGCGCGCGCTCCCCGTTGCGCCGTCCCGACGAAAACCCGATCACACGCGAGGCGTACATCGCCGAGCCGGCGCCCACTGTCGCGCGCAGCCCCACGCGCGCGCCGATCGCAAGTCCGATGTCGTCGAGCTTCAGCGGCCCGGCATCGCGCGGCGCTTCAGTATCACGCGATTCACGCGGCGCCTCGGCTTCCCTTCGACGATGCGGCTCGAAGTGCGCGAACAGGAAGTCGCGCGCGTTTTCGTCGCGCACGATGGTACCGGTTTCAAACAGAAGCGCACCATCCTCCGCGACGATAGGCCATTCCAGCGGTGTTTGTAGCGGCACGTCCTCAGGCCCCAGGCGAACCAGGGCAGACAACAGCGGCGCGACAACGGATTCCAGTGTCATTGGGCGGACGATATTGAGACGATTCCAACATCGTCCGACGCGCACCACTTTTCGTCAAGCATTTAATCGGCAAGAATTACGTGCAAACGTTTATTACGACGCTTTTCTGACCGGCTCCCGTTGATCCCGCCTGTTCGACCCCGCATGCGCAGCCGGTAAATGCGCGCGTCCGGCGCCGAAAATCTTTTCGCGCAGCGTGCCGGAGGCGTACTCCGTCTTGTATGCGCCGCGCGCCTGCAACTCGGGCACGACGAGATCGACGAAATCGCGATAGCACTCGGGCGTCACCGTGCGCGCGAGGTTGAAGCCGTCGATGCCGGTATCGTCGATCCACGCGACGAGCTCATCCGCGACTTGCGACGCGCTTCCGACAAGCGTCGGGTAACGCCCGCCGAGCTGCAATTCCTGGCTGAGGATGTCGGCGACAGTGCGCTCGCGGCCGGCCGCGGTCAGGTTTTTCACGACCGACTGGATCGCGTTGTTCTTCACATAGCGGATCGGCTCGTTGCGCGCATAGCGCGAGAAGTCGATACCGCTCGAACTCGCGTAGTGAGCGAGGCCGGCTTCGGGGCTCGCGTATTGCACATAGTCGTCGTATTTTTCGCGCGCTTCGCGCTCGGTAGCTGCCGTGACGATCGACATGCCCATGAAGAACTTGATGTCGTCGCGCTGACGGCCTTCCCTTTCGACCTCGTCACGCACGCCGCTCACGAGCTTTTTCAACGCGCCGCGCTCCTGCTGCGAGACGAACACGCACTCAGCGTGGCGCGCGGCGAACGCCTGCCCGCGCCCCGACGATCCCGCCTGGAACAGCACCGGCGTGCGTTGCGGCGACGGCTCCGACAAGTGAAAGCCCTCGACGTCGTAGTACTTGCCGTGATGCGCGATCGGCCGCACGCGCGCCGGATCAGCGTAGACACGCGCTTCGCGGTCCGCGCGCACCGCGCCTTCTTCCCAGCTTCGCTCCCACAACTCATACACGACGTCGAGGAATTCTTCGGCGCGGTCGTAGCGTTCGTCGTGCTCGATCTGCTGCCCGAGGCCCATCGCCTTCGCGGCGCTTTCGAGGTACCCGGTCACGATGTTCCAGCCGATGCGGCCGTCCGTCAGATGATCGAGCGTCGAGAAGCGTCGCGCGAGCAGATACGGCAATTCGTAGGTCAGGTTCACCGTGACGCCGAAGCCGAGATTCCGGGTCGCGGCGGCCATCGCGGAGACGGTCAGGAGCGGATCGTTGACCGGAAGCTGGATTGATTCGCGCAGCGGCAGATCGACCGATTGCTGGTAGACATCGTAGACACCGACGATATCGGCGAGAAAAAGGCCGTCGAACAAGCCGCGTTCGAGCAACTGCGCGAGTTCCGTCCAGTACGTGATGTCCTTGTAGCGCGTCGACTGGTCGCGCGGATGCGTCCAGAGGCCATGATTGATATGGCCGACGCAGTTCATGTTGAATGCGTTCAGCAGAATGTGTTTGGGCATGTCGATGGATTCGCAAGCGGACAGATGAAGAAGCCTAACGATCCATCCGCCTGCAAGGAACCGACGATTTCTGCTTTGCTTATTCGCGCGGCAAGGCGTCGTCGTCGGCCTGCTCGATGACGTTCATTTGTCGACACCATCCCCTCCGTGAGCTTTATGCGCATAAGGTTCGCGGAGCTGCGCGCTTCGAGTTGCCGCACTACGCATCGCGGCAAAAGTGCAGGACCGCGTGCACTGCAAGCGCGGCCCGACCCATCGCTTTAATCAAACGCTCAAAGCGTCGACGCCGCAAATGTATCGCACTGGCGAATATCGCCGCTCGTGAGTCCGCGCTTGAGCCAGCGCTGACGCTGCTCGCTCGTGCCGTGCGTGAACGCTTCGGGCACTACGCGACCTTGGGTTTGCTTCTGGAGCCGGTCGTCGCCGATTGCGGCTGCCGCGTTCAGGCCTTCCGCGAAGTCGCCGGGCTCGATCAGCTTGGCGTTGTCGCGCTGCGCGGTCGCGGCCCACACGCCGGCGTAGCAGTCGGCCTGCAATTCGACGCGCACCGAAAGCGCGTTCGCGCGCTCGCGCGACATGCGCGAGCGCGCGGCATCGACTTTCTCCGAAATCCCGAGCACGTTCTGCACGTGATGCCCGACTTCATGCGCGATCACGTAGGCCTGCGCAAAGTCGCCGCTCGCGCCGAAGCGTTCGCGCAACTCGCGATAGAACGACAAGTCGATGTACACCTTGCGGTCCGCGGGACAGTAGAAAGGGCCCATCGCCGTTTCGCCGACCCCGCAAGCGGTCTGCGTGCCGCCCGAGAACAGTACGAGCTTCGGCGGCGGATAGTCCTGATTGAACTGCGTGTGAAAGATTTCCTGCCATGTGCGTTCGGTATTGCCGAGCACGCGGCGCACGAAGACCGCGCCTGCGTCGTTCGCGGGCGGCTGGTTCGCGGGTGCGGCCTGCTGCTGCGGTGCGTGCGACTGCATTTGCGACGCGCCGTTGATGATCACCATCGGATTGATGCCGAAGAAATACGAGGCCGCCAGTGCCACGACGATCGTCCCGATCCCGATACTGCCGCCGCCGACCCGAAATCCCCCGCCGCCGCCGCGACGGTCCTCGACATTCTGGCTTTCCGCTTCGTCATCGAGACGCATTGTGTTTCTCCTCTTCTGGTCGCATTGGCGCGGCAAAAAAGCCGCTATGTTATCCGTCGAACCGTTCGGCACGGCCGACGTCGTGACGACATGGCACAGTTCCCCACGGGCAGGTTTCCATGTCTAACCACGGTTCCAAGCATTATGCGCACCACGTCTCATGCGGGATCGAAGGAATTGCGCGAAGTCGCCGACAGTTTTTCTTCGCCTTCCAATCGCTCTAACAAATGCCGCGACAAACACGCGCGACCGGATTGTCGCAGTGCGGTCGATTGTCGCGGAAATGGCGCGCCGTGCGCGCGACGCGTTCGTTCGCCTTGTCTCGAAAATCAAGAGAATTCAGGCCTTTAGACGCGCCAAGTCCTTGATCCTGCGGCATTTGCGCGCATTTGTAACTCTTTGACGCGACGCAACACGCATCTCGAAAGCTCGCTAAGCTTCTTCCGTCACAAGCCGCATAACCGACAAACCATCAACGAACAACTGACGAAAGCGCGCCGCCGAGCGACGTGCGCAACCCGCCCAATCCATCATGCAATCGACTCAGGAAGCGCTGGATCTCGCGCGAATTCAGTTCGCCTTTACCGTATCGTTCCACATCATTTTTCCGGCGCTGAGCATCGGGCTCGCGAGCTTCATCGCGGTCCTCGAAGGCGCGTGGCTCAAGACCGGCAAGCCCGTCTACAAGGAACTGTGTCTCTTCTGGTCCAAGGTCTTCGCCGTCGCGTTCGGCATGGGCGTCGTGTCGGGCGTCGTGATGAGTTACGAGTTCGGCACCAACTGGGGCGGCTTTTCCAGCTTCGCCGGGCCGATCACCGGGCCGCTCCTCACGTATGAAGTGATGACCGCGTTCTTCCTCGAAGCGGGCTTCCTCGGAATCATGCTGTTCGGCTGGAACAAGGTCGGCAGGAAGGCGCATTTCGGCGCCACGCTGATGGTCGCGATCGGCACGCTGATCTCGACGTTCTGGATCCTCGCGTCGAACAGCTGGATGCAGACGCCGCAGGGCTTTCGCATCGAAGGCGACCACGTCGTGCCCGTCGACTGGTTCGCGATCATCTTCAATCCGTCGTTCCCGTACCGGCTCACGCACATGGCAATCGCGGCGTTCATCGTCGCGGGGCTCGTCGTTGCCGCGACCGGCGCGTGGCACCTGCTGAAGGGCCGCCGCGATCCGGCCATCAAGAAGATGTTTTCGATGGCGCTCTGGCTGCTGCTCGTGCTGACGCCGGTGCAGGCGATCGTCGGCGATGCGCACGGCATCAACACGCGCGAACATCAGCCGGCGAAGATCGCGGCGATCGAGGGCCTGTGGGACACCGAGCAAGGCGGCACCGCGCTGAACCTGTTCGGCATCCCGGACATGGAAGCCGAGACGACGAAGTACGCCGTATCGATTCCGCACCTCGGCAGCCTGATCCTCACGCATAGCTGGGACGGCGAGATTCGCGGACTCAAGTCCTTCCCGAAGGAAGACCGGCCGAATTCGACCGTCGTCTTCTGGAGCTTCCGGATCATGGCGGGACTCGGCGTGCTGATGATCGCGATGTCGGCGGCGGCCTGGATGTTGCGCCGTCGCGGCAGGCTCTATGAATCGCGCTGGTTCCTGCGTTTCACGCTGGCGATGGGGCCGACTGGTTTCATCACGCTGCTTGCGGGCTGGGTCACGACCGAAGCGGGCCGCCAGCCGTGGGTCGTGTACGGCGTGATGCGCACGGCCGATGCCGTGTCGCCCGTCACGGCGCAGCAGGTCGGCGTGTCGCTGCTGGTCTTCGTGATCGTCTATACGCTCGTGTTCGGCACCGGCATCTACTACCTGCTGAAGCTCTTGAAGCACGGCCCGGCGCTGCCCGGCACGACGACCCGCGCGCCCGACATGGACGATGCCGGCCACACCGCGAGGCGCCCGCTGAGCGCCGTCACTCAATCGATCGAAGGAGCGTAATTCATGGATCTCACCCTCGCATGGGCCGCGATCATCGCGCTGGGCGTGCTGATGTACGTCGTGCTGGACGGCTTCGATCTCGGCATCGGCATCCTGTTTCCGCTCTTTCCCGACGAACACGACCGCGACGTCATGATGAACACCGTCGCGCCCGTCTGGGACGGCAACGAGACCTGGCTCGTGCTCGGCGGCGCGGGCCTGTTCGCCGCGTTTCCGATGCTCTATTCGACCGTGCTTTCCGCGCTCTATCTGCCGCTCGTGCTGATGCTCGTGTGCCTGATCTTCCGGGGCGTGTCGTTCGAAATCCGTGCGAAGGCGTCGCGCACGAAGCACCTTTGGGACCTTGCGTTCATCGGCGGATCGGCGGGCGCGACGTTCTTCCAGGGCGTAGCGCTGGGCGCGTTCCTCGACGGCATCCCGGTCGCGGACGGCCGCTTTTCCGGCGACGCGTTTGGCTGGTTCACGCCGTTCAGCATGTTCACGGGCGCGGCACTGGTAGTGACGTACGCGCTGCTCGGCTGCTGCTGGCTGATTGCGAAGACCGAGGGCGACCTGCAGCGGCGGTTCTATCGGATCGTGTGGCCGCTAACCGTCCTGCAGCTCGCAACGATTGCCGTGGTCAGCATCTGGACGCCGTTTCAGGATCAGGGCATCGCGATGCGCTGGTTCGATTCGCCGCTCTTTTATCGGCTGCTGCCGGTGCCGGTGCTGGTGGTTGCGTGCGCGTGGATCATGCGACGCTCGATTCGCTCCCGGCATGAGAGGCGGCCATTTGCGATGGCGCTCGGGTTTGTGCTGCTCGGGTTCGCGGGTCTCGTCGTGAGCATTTCACCGCAGGAAGTCCTGCCGGGCGTTTCGTTGTGGGATGCGGCTGCACCGCGCTCCAGCCAGTTGTTCACGATTGTCGGGGCGGCGGTCATTTTGCCCGTGATCGTGGCGTACACCACGCTTGGGTATTGGGTCTTCAGAGGGAAGGTGCGCCATGGCGAACATCACTATCACTAAGGTCGCAGGGCGCGGCAGGCTGGCGCAAGTTTGCTGGTTTCTTGCGCTCTGGCTCGCCGGGGTCGGCGGAACGATGTTGCTTGCTCTGCCGTTCAAGCTGCTTATTCGGGCGGGGGCCGGCGGGTAGCGAGATTCTGCTTGCAGCGGGAATCGGGACTTTGCTCAGACAACCAAGCCCGTCCCGCGCGTCAGAAAAAATCAGAACCCCGCCGCGACGGCAATCCCCCCCGCGACAATTCCAAACCCCACCACGGCAACCGAAACCACCACGAGCACGCGCCGCGGAAACGACCGTCCGAGCATCGCCAGCGACGGCACGCTGATCGGCGGCAGCGTCATCAGCAACGCCCCGGCGGGCCCCGCCGCCATCCCGAGCGAGAGCATCGCCTGAATGATCGGCACTTCGCCCGCCGTCGGTATCACGAACAGCATCCCCGCGACTGCAAACGCAACGATCCAGATCAGACTGTTGTCGATGTCCGGTCCGATATGCGGAAAGAGCCACGCACGCGCCGCGCCAAGCAACAGCACGAGCACGATGTACTCGGGCACGAGACGCAGCGTCATCCGGCCCAGAATCTTCATCCAGCGCGAAAACGCCGTGCCCGGCTCGTCTTCATCGATCATCTGCTTGAGCGCTTCGCGCGACGCCTCCGCTTCCTTCGGCGTCACCATCCGGTTCACGACGTAGCCGAGCCCGAACACCATCAACACGCCCAGCCCGAGGCGCAGACCCATCCACTGCCAGCCGAGCACGAAGCCCATGAACACCAGCGCCGCCGGATTCAGCACCGTGTTGCCGAGCCAGAACGCGATCGCCGCGCCCGGCGCCGCCTGCCGCGCCCGCAATCCCGCGACGACCGGCGCCGCGCAGCACGTGCACATCATCCCCGGCAACGACATCAGGCCGCCGTTCACGACGCTCCCGAAATCGCTGCGGCCCAGCGCGCGCGCCACCCACTGCGGCGGAATCAGCGCCTGCACGGCGGAGCCGAGCAGCAGGCCGAGCACCATCGCCTGCCAGATCGCCTTGCCGTAAGCCAGCGCGTAATCGAGCGCAGCCTTGAGCGACGGCTCGGGCGCGCTCGCGGCCGTGCCCATCAGGATGGACTTGCCGATCGAATGCTGGCTCGCCGCGACGAACGCGCGGTTGTAGTACGGGAACCACTTCACGTAGAAGAGGCCGATCACGGCGATCAGCACAAACGTCACGAGTCCGAGTGCGATGCGCGGTTGTCGAAGGGTGGGGTTCATGGTCTTGGGAATAAAGCGTTGTTGTATGCGAATTCGGGGCCAGGGCTCGCGCGCCGGTCTTCAACCGATTGCAACGGCCGTTTCGTTCAGTTGTGCAAGGAGCGCCCTCGCCTGCTCGACGCTGTCGGCATCGTTCGGACGAAAGAGCACATGCGTCGCATGCTCAAGCTCGGTGAAATGCGCGCCGCTGCTGCGCGCATAGGCCGGGTCGTAATGCAGGTCGATCAGTTCGCCGAACAACGCGCCGCGCGCGCCCTCGTCGATCAGTCGATGCCAGTGCGTCACGCGCTCGCGGCTATGCAGGCCTATCAGCTTGGCGAGTTGCTGCTTGAAGAACGCGGGCTCGTCGAAGAGATGGCCGTAATCCTGCAGCAGGAACGCGATGCGGTCGTCGTGGCTCGCCTCCACCTCGACGCACGCGCCCCGGTGAAACGTCACGAGCAGCGACTCCGGCAGCGTGATCGAACCGATGCGCCGGCTCTCCGCCTCGACGAACACCGGCCGCGAAACGTCGAACCCGCGCAGCTTGCCGACGAGCGCGGAGTCGAAACTCTTCTGCGACGGCTGCGGCTCGCCCGGCAGCGCGCCGAGCAGCGACCCGCGATGCGCTGCGAGCCCTTCCAGATCGAGCACCTGCGCGCCCGCCGCGCGCAACGCCTGCAGCAGGCGCGTCTTGCCGCTGCCCGTATGACCGACAAGCGCGACATAGCGAAAGCGTTTCGGCAGCGCGTCGAGCAAATCGAGCGTCGCGCGCCGGTACGTCTTGTAGCCGCCGTCGAGCTGACGCGCCTGCCAGCCGATCATGTTGAACCAGGTCGTCATCGAGCCGGAACGCTTGCCGCCGCGCCAGCAATAAATGAGGGGACGCCAGTTCCTCGGGCGGTCGGCGAAGGTGGTCTCGAGATGCCGGGCGATGTTGCGCGCAACCATCGCGGCGCCGACGCGCGTCGCCTCGAACGGCGACACCTGCTTGTACATCGTGCCGACGATCACGCGCTCCTCGTTGCTCAGAACGGGTGCATTGATCGCACCGGGAATGTGATCCTCGGCGAATTCGAGCGGCGTGCGGACGTCGACGACTTCATCGAAATCCTTGAGCCGGTCCAGGCTCACGAGCAGATTTTTCAAGGTGACGACGCGCGTTTCGACGATTGATCGGGACGCGAATTATCGCACGCAAGCGCTTTGGCGGCCCGCGGCCCGCTCGCCGACATTACAGGAAGCCTACGAAACACGTCCGATTTCCTGCCGAATTTCGATAACGCCCGCCGTTTTTGGCTCACTACATTGGCAGTTCGGGCCGCGACGCGGCACACGTCCTCTCACCTTCACGCGTTTTCATCCGGGAGCCAGCCGATGAGCATCGAATCGACGAATCAGCATGCGGGCGTCGTCACGCACCACGAACTGAAGCAGACGCTTGGCACGTGGCAGCTGTGGGGTATCGCGGTCGGCCTCGTGATTTCCGGCGAATATTTCGGCTGGAGCTACGGCTGGGCAAGCGCCGGCACGCTCGGGTTCGTCGTGACGGCGCTCTTCATCGCGGCGATGTACACCACGTTCATCTTCAGCTTCACCGAGCTGACGACTTCGATTCCGCATGCCGGCGGCCCGTTCGCCTACGCGCGGCAGGCGTTCGGCCCGGTCGGCGGCTATCTCGCGGGTGCGGCGACGCTCGTCGAATTCGTGTTCGCGCCGCCCGCGATCTCGCTTGCGATCGGCGCCTATCTGCACGTGCAGTTTCCCGGGCTCGATCCGAAGCACGCGGCGATGGGCGCGTATCTCGTCTTCATGGCGCTCAACATCGTCGGCGTGCAGATCGCGGCAACGTTCGAGCTCGTCGTCACGCTGCTCGCGATCTTCGAACTGCTCGTGTTCATGGGCGTCGTCGCACCGGGATTCCAGTGGTCGAACTTCGTGAAGGGCGGCTGGTCCGGCGCCGACAGCTTCTCGGTCGGCTCGTTCTCCGGCATGTTCGCCGCGATCCCGTTCGCGATCTGGTTCTTCCTTGCGATCGAAGGCGTCGCGATGGCGGCCGAGGAAGCGAAGAACCCAAAGCGATCGATTCCGATTGCCTACGTGGCGGGCATCATCACGCTCGTGCTGCTCGCGATCGGCGTGATGGTGTTTGCGGGGGCCGCGGGCGACTGGACCAAGCTCTCGAACATCAACGATCCGCTGCCGCAGGCGATGAAGTTCATCGTCGGCAATAACAGCGGCTGGCTGCACATGCTCGTATGGCTCGGTCTTTTCGGACTGGTCGCGTCGTTCCACGGCATCATCCTCGGCTATTCGCGCCAGATTTTCGCGCTGGCGCGTGCGGGTTATCTGCCGGAGTTTCTGGCGAAGGTGCATCCGCGGTTCAAGACGCCGCATCGGGCGATCATTGCGGGCGGCGTGATCGGGATCGCCGCGATCTACAGCGATAACCTGATCCAGTTCGGCGGGCAGACGCTGACGGCGAATATCGTGACGATGTCGGTGTTCGGCGCGATCGTGATGTACATCATCAGCATGATGTCGCTCTTCAAGCTTCGCCGGACCCAGCCCCACATGGAGCGGCCTTTCAAGGCGCCGATGTTTCCGGTTTTTCCCGGTTTTGCGCTCGGCGCGGCCGTGGTTTGTCTCGCGACCATGATCTACTTCAACTGGCTCGTCGCGCTCGTGTTTGCGGGGTTCCTGGCCCTTGGCTATGGATACTTTCTCGCTACGCGGCATCAGCGGGACATTGCGCCGGCGGATGCGCTGCTCGAAGATTGAAGAACCAGCGCAAAATATCCACGGTGCACAGCAGGAAAAGGACCGAGCGATGACTTACGCAGAAACCATCGGAAGCCGAACCTACCGCTTCGCGGACCTCAAGACGCTGCTGGCGAAGGCCAGCCCGTTGCGCTCCGGCGATCAACTGGCCGGCGTCACGGCGGCAACGGAAGAAGAACGCGTCGCAGCGAAAATGGCGCTGGCGAACGTGCCGCTGCAAACCTTCCTGACCGAAGCGGTCATCCCTTACGAGGACGATGAAGTCACGCGCCTCATCATCGACGATCACTCGTCCGAGGCCTTCGCGCCGGTCTCACACCTGACGGTCGGCGACTTCCGCAACTGGCTGCTCGCCGATACCACCTGTACCGACGCGCTCGTCGCCGTCACGGCCGGCCTCACGCCGGAAATGGTCGCGGCCGTGTCGAAGCTGATGCGCAACCAGGACCTCATCCTCGCGGCCAAAAAACGCCCGGTCGTTACGCGCTTTCGAAATACGATCGGGCTGCCCGGCCGCTTGTCGGTGCGCCTGCAGCCGAATCATCCGACCGACGACACCAAAGGCATCGCCGCCTCGATGTTCGACGGCCTCATGTACGGCTGCGGCGACGCGGTCATCGGCATCAATCCCGCATCGGATTCGTTGAGCGCGATCACCGCGCTCATCGAGATGATCGACGAATTCCGCCAGCGTTACGATGTCCCCACGCAATCCTGCGTGCTCACGCATGTGACCAATACGATCGCGGCCATCGAAAAAGGCGCCCCCGTCGACCTCGTGTTCCAGTCGATCGCCGGCACCGAGAAGGCCAACGCGAGCTTCGGCGTGTCGCTCGCGCTGTTGAAGGAAGCGCACGAGGCGGGCCTGTCGCTCAAGCGCGGCACGGTCGGCGACAATCTCATGTACTTCGAAACCGGCCAGGGCAGCGCGCTTTCGGCGAACGCGCATCACGGCGTCGATCAGCAGACGTGCGAGGTGCGCGCCTACACGGTCGCGCGCAAGTTCGATCCGCTTCTGACCAATACCGTGGTCGGCTTCATCGGACCCGAGTATCTGTACGACGGCCGGCAGATCATCCGCGCCGGGCTCGAAGATCACTTCTGCGGCAAGCTGCTCGGCGTGCCGATGGGCTGCGACATCTGCTACACGAACCACGCCGAAGCCGATCAGGACGACATGGACAATCTGCTCACGCTGCTCGGCGTGGCGAACGTCAACTTCATCATGGGCATTCCCGGCGCCGACGACGTGATGCTCAACTATCAAAGCACATCGTTCCATGACGCGCTCTACGTGCGCCGCGTGCTGAACCTGAAACGCGCGCCGGAATTCGAAGCGTGGCTCGAATCGATGCGCATCACCGACGCGCGCGGCGCCTTGCTCGCGCAAGCGGCGCAGCCGCTCATCGAATGGATGGACGCGTGATGGACGACAAGCCGGCTTCGCCTGTCGACAAGAATCCGTGGGACACGCTGCGCCGCTTCACGAACGCGCGCATCGCGCTGGGGCGCGCGGGCAGCAGCCTGCCGACCGCGCCGCTGCTCGCGTTCAATCTCTCCCACGCGCAGGCGCGCGACGCGGTGCATCAGCCGCTCGACACCGCCGCGCTGCACGACGCCCTGCGCGCCGCGGGCTTCGATACGCTCGACGCCGCGAGCGCGGCGCCCGATCGCGATCATTATCTGCGCCGGCCCGATCTCGGCAGGACGCTCAGCGAGGAAAGCGCGGCGGCGCTCGCCGCTCACGGGAAAGCGCTGCACGAGGCGCCGGATGTCGTGTTCGTCGTCGCCGATGGTCTTTCCGCCTACGCAGCCGCACGGCACGCCACGCCGTTCCTCGATGCGTTGCGCCCTGCTCTCGATGGCTGGAAGGTCGGCACGACCGTCGTCGCGACGCAAGCGCGCGTCGCGCTCGGCGACGGTATCGGTGAGCTTTTACGGGCGCGCATCGTCGTGGTGCTGATCGGCGAGCGGCCGGGCCTCAGTTCTCCCGACAGTCTCGGCATCTACCTGACCTGGGAGCCGCGCATCGGACGCAGCGACGCCGAACGCAACTGCATTTCGAACGTGCGTCCCGAAGGGCTCGCGTATGCGCCCGCCGCGTTCAAGCTGCGCTACCTGCTCAACGAAGCACGCCGCCTGAAGCTGACGGGCGTCGGCCTGAAGGACGACAGCGATACGCTGCTGGCGGCGTCCGCGAAATCGGGCGGAGCGATCGATTCGCAATGAAAGCGCGTCGATTTGCGCGATTTTTTGGCGGGCTATAGTCGAGCATCCAGCGCCTCCCCGACCCGCAGCCCGCCATGAGCTCTCCCAACGAACTTAGCGCGCAGGACACCGCCTGGAGCGGCCCGTTCTGCGTCGAGCGCCGCGTCGCCCACGACGCGAACGACCAGGCGCGCGCGATCGCCGGATGGACGCAGGAGTACGACCAGTTGACGCCCGGCGCCTTCGAGGGCGCGCTCACCGAACTGTGTCTGGACCACATCCACCTGTTCGCCGAGAGCACGAGCCACGCGCTGCGCCAGACTTGCGAAGTGCGTCCCGACGCCTACTGGTTCGGCATTCCCGCCGACGACATCGATTGCGGCAGGATCGGCGCGCGCGCCATCGCCGCCGATGCGTTTGCGTTCAAGCCCGGCAGCGTCGAATTCGAACTCGTGACGCCCGCGCGTTATCGCATCTTCGGCATCGTGGTGAAGGGGTCGGTGTTGCGGCGGCACGCAGCGGAAGTCGAGCACATGTCGGCGAGCGACCTGCTTTTCGCCGACGACAGCGTGTCCGTCGGCGGTACGCAGAAGGCGCGCCTGTGCGCCGCACTCGACACGATTCTCTCCGACGCCCCGCATGCGTCGATACCGCTGCCGCCCGTGGCTCGCGAGAACCTCCAGTCGCAGATTCTCGCTTCGTTGTTCGATCTGTGCGCGAGCGGCCGCGCCCATTCCGGGGCATTGCATTCGAAGCCGCATCGCAAGTGGATCGTCGAAGCGGCGCGCGCGTATGTGCTGGAACATCGCGACAGGCCGGTCGCCGTGCCCGAGTTGTGCGCACAACTGCGCGCAAGCCGGCGCCTCTTGCAATACTGTTTTCAGGAGTTTTATGGCATGACGCCGGTCGCATATCTGCGCGCGATCCGATTGAATGGCGTACGGCGCGCGTTGCGTGCGGCATCCTGGGAGAACGCCGTCAGCGTGCAGGATGTCGCTGCGGCGTGGGGCTTCTGGCATCTGAGCCAGTTTTCTGCGGACTATCGAAAGCTGTTCGGCGTGAGGCCGTCGGATACGCTGCGCGAGGCCATCGGCCTGCGCGCAGCGTAGCGACTTCGACTACAGCACGAGCGACCCCGCCGAAATCGCGACGATCAGGAAGATCACGAACAGAATGAGGAAGATGAAGAAACAGATCTTCGCGATGCCGGCGGCGCCCGACGACACGCGTCCAAAACCGAAAAAGCCGGCAATCACCGAAATGACCGCGAAGAGAATGGCGAGCTTGAACATGACTGATCCGTTCTTTTGATTGAAGTGGGATCGTTCAAGCAAGGGTTGTTCCCGTTCAGCGCGTGCACGCCAGCGAATACTTCAGGCCCTCAGCGAGCAGCGCGCTCCAGACCGCCCACGTGTGCCCGCCGTCGATGATCCGCAATTCGGCCGGCTGTTTCGCCTCGCGCAGATGCGTGTACAGCAGCGATGCTTCGGCCTGGATGCGCAGGTCGTCGTCGCCGGCTGCGATGAACATCGGCACGCGCAGGCCACGGCTCATATACGTCTGCCACTGCGCCGGATAATTCAGCGCGCGCCAGACCAGCGGATCGAATTGCCGGTCGCCGAACACGCCGACATAGCGCGCCGCCGATCCGGCCGGCGGCGCGCCCGCATAAATGGCCGGACCGAGCAGCATCGCGCCGCAGAAAAGCTCCGGACGTGTCATCGCGTAACGCAGCGCGCCGAAACCGCCCATCGATACCCCGCCGATCACCCGCCCCTCGCGGCCTAATGCCGTTCAGTTAATGTTCTTTTTGAGGTATCGAACGGTGTAGCGTTTAGGGCGGGATTTGACGACTCGGTCGC